>CBHTSG010000006.1:0-218623 GCA_966095315.1 uncultured Cyclobacteriaceae bacterium | reverse complement strand
AAAATTGAACATTTGTATTCAACTTTCAAATGGCCGAAATTCAGGGGAGCTTACAAATCGATGCGAGGTAGCATTCCATCAAGCCATCACCGCCAACATCGACAAGACAGGCTCGCCCAATGTCTTGATGCCTTCCATTTTTACTTTGGCCTTTGCCTCGTCAGACGAAATTCCTTTTGTGAATAATTTCCAGGCAGTGTCAGGGTCAAACTCAATATGACAATTGATGTGATGGGCATTGTTTACAAAACTCCACTTACGCTCTTGATAGGCGATGAGCCATCGGCCACCAGTTTCAGAAGTCACCATCACCTCCACGCACGTTCCTTCTTCGGCCAATGTATGGCGATAGGTGTGCGGCAGCGCTCGCATGAACGTTTGGATGACGGGTTGAAAGAATTCTTTCTCCATAATTCCGGGTACGCCCACCGCCTCACGAATCTGCTTTTGGTGATGCCACTTTTCCGTAAACTCACGAGCAATGTGAAACCAATTCATGGACTCACTTTCCCCGGCCCAATCCACAGGAAATGCTGCAGGTGCGAATAGATCAAGTTGAGAGAGACATTCGAAATATTCTTTTCTGGTAGACTCCAGCAGATCAATCAGCGCCTTGGGACTCACACGCTTCATGGCCATTACCCAATCTGCGTTGAGTCGATTGAGATAATCCACCAAATCCTGATAGGAATGAATGGACGAGGGTGGATCACCAAAATAGTGATCGCGAAAGATAGAAACGCTGCGCACGTTCCCATCGAGAAGGTGTGCAGTAATGTCTTTCACTCTCCATTTTTTCGCCAGGGTAGGGCGATTCCAGTCTTCCGCAGAAAGTGATTTCAGTAACGCGATCAAGTGCCGATCGAGTGCCGGGAAAAGATGCAGTGTTGGAATAGGTACTTCTTTCATCACCCGATAAAAGTAACACCTTTCCTCAGACCAAGTCAACGAACTTTTTCAGTGGGCACGATCGTCACATTGAGCAACTCCGTATGCCGAATCACCGAAATGTCCATCATCGTTAAGATATCTTTTCGGGTAAGCTCTTTGAACAACTGGTGCAGTGAGTTGACCGGCTTGTTGTTGAAGGAAACAATAATATCACCCGGCTGAACCTGCGAGCGTGAAGCAGGAGAATTTTCTTCAATACTGGACACAAAGAGACCTCGCTCGTTCGGTAAGTGATAATGCTGCTTTACTTTTTGATTTATGTTCACCTCCTGCAGCATAAAGCCAAGGTATGCCTTGAACATTTTACCGTTTTGTATTAATTGACTGGCCACTTCCTTGGCCGTGTTGATATCCACCGAAAAGCTCAGTCCCTGCGCACCTTGAATGATTGCGGTGTTCACTCCCACTACTTCTCCTTCCGTTGTGATCATGGGGCCGCCTGAGTTTCCTGGATTGAGCGCAGCATCGGATTGAATCACGTTATCCACCAGCATGCCCGATTGAGACCTCAATGTTCTGCCCAAAGCGCTTACCACACCTGTGGTAACGGTATGCTGATAGCCGAGCGGGTTGCCAATGGCAATCACAAACTGCCCGATTTGCAACTCTTCAGAATTTCCAAGTTTGGAAACAGAGTAACCTTCAGAGTAAATCTTTAGAATGGCAAGGTCCGTATCCTCATCCTTACCTACCAACACTGCTTCAATCTCATTTTCATTGAGCAGCGAAACCATGATTTTCTCAGCTCCATTTACCACATGGCAATTGGTAAAGATCAAACCATCTGAAGAAAAGATGAAGCCCGAACCTGATCCGGCCGCTTTCAGTTTACCCTGAACTTTTTTGTAGACATCAATTTTTACAACGGCATTTTTTACCTTAGCCACCGCATCAATGATCATCTTTGAAAATGCATCCATAATAGAAAAATTTCTGGAGGGAGATCAAAAAACTAACCATAGACCAAAACCTGAAAAATTGTCCTGTGCAGGTTTTGAGAACAATCATTACAGTGTTGCCCACATTTAATATTTTCGTAACTTTTGAAAAGTTTAACAGTCTAATTCATGGCAAAACTCAAGAATATCATCAAGCAACTTTCGGAACCTGACTTCAAGGCAATCCACGACTCGCTGATAGAAAGTAATGCCGAAAAGTCAGCCTACCTGTTGAAAGCGTTGCGCGAGCGTCAGCTTTCCGATAGCAAGATTATGGTTGAATTGGACGTTAATGCCAATGCGTATTATACCCTTCGTTCCCGACTTAATCAGAAAATAGAAGAACATCTGTTACAGCAGATGGAGAGCCCCCGCACTGATATCTTAAGGAAGGTGGCAAACCTGAGTGAGGTACTCTTTACCAAGAAAAGAACGATCTCTATTGCCACGCTGAAGAAATTGGAAAAGGAACTGTTAGACTACGACCTGGCCAATGAGTTGACCGTGGTTTATAAGTCGCTAAAAAAACTTCATATCAATTCGCCCGATTACTTTAACTACTCGCAAGCATACAACCGTCATGTGGCCTACATGCTGGCGGTGGATAAGGCAGAGGACTTGCTGGCGGAGTATTTCAAGAAATACGGAAGTTATTTGCTCACGGGCGATGCCACTGAAAAGATGGGCCTTTCGCTGCTGATGAAAGAGATGCAAAATGTAGCACGCCTTTATGAATCACATCGCTTGTATGTTTATCAAAGCTGTATGCTGATTTACCATCGCTTGTATGTGGAGCAGGATGATAGCCTTCAACAGGATGGTGAATCAATTGAGGACATCTTCAATCATGTTCAAAAAGTATTTGATACGTATAACCTTGATCCGCTCTACTATCATTTGAATTTGGTTTTTGAGTTTTTGAAACTGGAGTACTACAATCATTACAAAGTATATCGGCAGGCGGAGAAGTATTTTGAGGAAGTAAATGATGCAGCTGCCAACCTGTTGGTGAATTATCCATTCTATACCTTCTCAGCGCAGTTCCTCATCTCTAAACTTGAGCGCCATTTAAGATTAGGAACAGAGAAGGAACTATACAGTGAGAATGACAGTCTCTTTATTGATTTTGAACCGGATCAGTTGGATGTTCCACGTCACATGATCTATGTGATCTATCGCGCGCTATCCAGTTATTATATTGGCAAGTTTGATGAAGCTGCCAAGTTGATCAATGGGCTTTTGAATGATGTGAGCCTTAAGAAGTATCCGTTTGCTCAGATGGAAGTGAAGGCCCTGCTAGCACTTCAATATTGTATGCTGCGCGATTTTGAATTGTTCAACCAACTTACGAACAGCATTCAGCGCCAGATCAGATTGTTTGGTAAAGATGAGTGCGAAAATGTTTTGATGTTCATCAAGATTTTAAAGATCGCAGTAAGCGAAGCGAAAAAGGAAAAGCCCAAAAAGATTGCAGCCCTGATACCGAAGTTCAAGGCTGCTACTGTCAATTATTTTGCTCCGACAAATCTTATCAAGATGGACGATCAGTTCATTGAGAACCTCACCGCAATTGAAGCTCCCTAAATATCGAGCTTAATGATACTTTCGTGCGATAACGGTTTGTTGAGATAGAGCTTTACGTTTGTATATTTCTTCGAGCGATTGAAATCCTGCGGATTGATAGAAGAGGTAAGCATCACAATCTTGCATTTCTTCTTGGCTACATTGCTGAGCTTTTCAAATTCATCGAGAAACTGAAATCCATCCATCAATGGCATGTCGATGTCAAGAAAGATAACATCGGGCAGCACCTGTTCGGCAACATCCAGTCTTTCCATATTGCGCAAAAACTCAATGGCACTTTTGGCTCCGGTGTGGGTATAGATATTTTCTGTAACGGAAGCAGCTTCGATCATTTTTTGATTGATCAGGTTATCAATCTCATTATCATCGATAAGCATGACGGTGCGGAATTTTTTACCGGCCATAGGTTTTTGTTTATTAACTAAAAGTAGGCTGAATGAAGTTGATTTCCAAACCGCTTAAATATCAAATTTAATACCCTGAGCCAGGGGAAGATTGTCACCGAAATTGATCGTATTGGTTTGTCTGCGCATGTAAACTTTCCAAGAGTCGGATCCGGACTCACGCCCACCGCCCGTTTCTTTTTCACCACCAAATGCACCGCCAATTTCAGCTCCTGAAGTTCCGATGTTTACATTTGCTATCCCACAATCAGACCCACCGTGTGAAAGGAATTTCTCCATTTCCTGAAGATGGGTGGTCATAATGGCCGAGGAAAGTCCTTGTTTCACACCGTTCTGCAGTTCGATAGCTTCTTCAATTGTTTTGTACTTAATCAGGTATAGAATAGGAGCGAAGGTTTCCTGCTGCACGATTTCAAAGCTATTTTCCACCTCGGCAATAGCAGGTTTCACATAACAGCCCGACTCGTATCCTTTTCCTTTCAACACACCACCGCTCACTAAAAAGGTGCCACCTTCTTCTTTTACTTTTTGCAAGGCATTGCGATAAGCCTTTACCGCAAGGGTATCGATCAGTGGCCCCACATGATTTTGCTGATCTAACGGATTGCCGATCTTCAATTGTCCATAAGCTTTCTGAAGCCTGTTCTTCACCTCATTGTAAACCTTTTCATGCACAATTAGCCTGCGCGTGGTAGTGCAACGTTGACCGGCAGTGCCCACCGCGCCAAACAATGCTCCGCGAATGGCCATGTCAAGGTTTGCATTTTCTGAAATGATGATGGCATTGTTGCCGCCCAATTCAAGAAGTGCTCTGCCAAGTCGCTCACTCACGGTTCGGCCAACGGCCTTGCCCATGCGCACCGATCCGGTTGCCGATACTAATGGAATATTTTCGTTGGCACACATCAACTGCCCGATTTTGTAATCGCCATTCACAATGCAAGACACCCCTTCAGGAACATTATTCTTAGCGAATACTTCCGCAATAATATTTTGACACGCAATGCTGCACAGTGGAGTTTTCTCAGATGGCTTCCAGATGCAAGTATCACCGCAAACCCAGGCGAGCATGGTATTCCATGACCACACTGCTACCGGGAAATTAAAAGCTGAAATAATCCCTACCACACCCAACGGATGGTATTGTTCATACATTCTGTGCTTGGGACGCTCGGAGTGCATGGTGAATCCATTAAGCTGCCGCGATAGTCCAACTGCAAAATCGCAGATGTCAATCATCTCCTGCACTTCACCCAATCCCTCCTGGTAAGACTTGCCCATCTCATATGATACAAGTTTGCCCAGTGGCTCCTTATATTTTCGAAGTGCCTCTCCGATCTGGCGCACTACTTCCCCCCGCTTTGGTGCAGGTACTTGCCGCCATTCTTTAAATGCTTTGTGTGCCTGATCAACTACTTTTTGGAAAGAGGCCTCATCTGCGGATTGAACTTTACCAATCAGTTTTCCATCTGCTGGAGAATATGATTCAATAAAGTTACCTTTTGTCTTTATCCATTTGCTGCCGGTAGAAACACCAGGGTTTGAACTTTTAATGCCGAGGGTTGAGAGCGCTTCTTTTATTCCAAAATTTTTCATCTGCTGAACTTTATATCACCTCAACATTGAGGGACACAAAGCTAATGAGAAAAAGCAAATGGATTAACCCGGAGTAAAGTATTAAATGAGAATGCAGTTGGTGGCAATCACCACGTTACGCCAAAGGTACCTTTTGAGCCGTCTTTGTAGATGCCTTCCACTAAAATACCACCGCGTTTGTAATCCAGAATGCGGTTGAGGTCAGCCACATTTTCCACCGGAAGTTTATCAATATGAGTGATGATAAAATTTTCTTTGATGCCGGAAGTTTTCCATTTTCCTTCTTCCAATTTTTTGATCAAGGCGCCACCATCAAGGTTCATCTCGGCAAGTTTTGCGTAAGGAATGTCTTCCAACGTTGCGCCTTCCACAGTGAAGTCTGTTTCTGCAGTTTGCAATTTTTCTGATCCTTCAAAATTTTTCAACACGGCATTTACTTCGTTTTCTTTTTGGTCGCGCAAATACGTGACCTTTATTTTTTGTCCGGGTCGGTTGCGAGCTACCCATTCCTGAAGTTCAGAAACCGTGTTCACTTCGTGGCCATTGATAGCGGTGATTACATCACCTTCATTTATTCCGCATGCCTCGGCTGCGCTTCCTTTATTTACAAAACTTACAAAAACACCTTGTACCGTCTCTAGTCCTTCTGCTTGTGCCAGATCTGCCGTTACGTTTACGATGCGCACACCAAGCAGCCCGCGTTGCACTTGTCCAAACTCAAGAAGATCGTCCATTATTTTTTTTACCAGGCTTACAGGAATCGCAAATGAATAACCGGAATAGCTTCCCGTAGAAGTGGCGATGGCCGAATTGATACCGATCAGCTCGCCTTTAAGATTCACTAATGCTCCTCCGCTGTTTCCCGGATTCACCGCGGCATCAGTCTGGATGAAGGATTCAACCTGCAAATTATTTCTGGACTGAAGTATGCCAATGTTTCGCGCTTTGGCACTAACGATGCCAGCCGTTACGGTGGAGTTCAGGTCAAAAGGATTTCCAATAGCAAGTACCCACTCACCGGGTGTTACAGCATCTGAATCGCCATAACGAACGAAGGGAAGATTTTTAGCTTTGATTTTTAATAATGCTAAATCAGTACTGGGGTCGCGACCAACAATTTTGGCAAAAAACTTCTGATTGTTGGTCATCACCACTTCAACGGAAGTGGCATCTTCAATTACATGATTATTCGTGACTACATAGCCATCATCGGAAATAATCACACCTGAACCGGATGATCTTGCATTTGGATTATTAAAACTTTCTAACGGATTTACGCTGAACAAACCAGTGCCCATAATGGTGCTGATGTGAACAACTGCGGGAGTAACCAGGCCGGCCGCAGTTTCAAAATTCATCGTTTCCGGAATGCTGACTTCTGCCTTGCTTGGCAGATTGATGAGCCTGGATTTTTGATGTGCTTCAATGGAAGTGTATGCAGGCTGATCGCCCCAATAGCGAAGTGTCATTAGGGTGCCCACCACTGCTCCTACAAATGCCGAACAAATCACCAACAAGACCAACAACGAGCGCTTCATAACATTTCCTTTTCATGAAGTTAACGCTATTCCCACAAAAAAGTGCAAATAAAAAAAGAGGCGCCTTCCGGGGCGCCTCCTACCTAACCCAACATCACAACCTATTAGTTAACTTTAATAGTTTGTTTCAAAATTTTCTTTTCATCTTTTGGAATGGTGAGTTCCAAAATGCCATTGTTATACTTTGCATTGATTTTTGTTGCATCTACATTTTCTGGCAAGTAGAAAGAACGACTGAAACTTCCGTATTGAGTTTCGATGCTGTGAAAGCTCTTGTCTTTTTTCTCATTGGTGAAATTACGTTCGCCACTTATTGTCAGATAGTTTTCATTTAGCTCAATTTTGAAATCTTCCTTTTTCAAGCCCGGTGCAGCAAAGTGAATTTCAAATGCTTCTGCCGTTTCAATGATGTCTGCCTTTGGCACAAACGTGCTGCCACCATTGCGGGTGATGGATTCGTTAAAGAAACGATCGATGATGTTGCTGAATGATGTCGGTGTGAAATCATTAGCGTTGTATCGGATGATGCTCATAGTGTTATTATTTTTTTGGTTGAACATTAGTTTTAAGCTTATGACCTCTCATTAGGAAAATTTATGCCGAGGCCATTTCAACCCAAAAATCAAGACATATTGACTTGAAAAAATTAGAAATCAACCAAAATAATGACAATGTGGCTTAAAAAATCAATAGAGGTAGCCTTTACAGGCGACTAATTTTCTTTCCCTCTGGGGTGCGGTATGACTCCGCCAGGTCTGCTGTAAGGCATGAATGAACTGGGAGCACACCTACGAAAGCTCCAATTCTCAAGTCGCGAAAAGCGTGAGCGGGTGCGTGAATGATTCCATGTTCCTGCGAAAGCGATTTTAGGTACATCCCTGTATTTGATGTATCCCATCCATTTTGCATGAGCGAAACCACCTGGCCATAGTGCATGCTATTTTGGTTGCTGATCAAGTAATCTTTTGAAAAGTGGACCGCCCCTCCATAAATCACAATTTCATTTCGTGAAGGATACAAAGCTACAATCGGGCAGGCCATCGCTACGGCAATCTGATCGATGGTACACGATCCAATTTTTGTTTGCGTCAGATCATAAAAAACTAAGTTGCCTGGTCGAATTTCATCGATGCCTGAAAAGTTATCCGCCACACTGCACGTGGGCGTATCGCCCGTGGAGAGAATCATGGAAGGAAATTTTCGTGCAAATTTTTCTTTTAGGGGAAGCATACATGCGATACTGTCGCGATGAATCGTTGAAATCTCATCCCGTGATTTTGCTTTGTAGCTATGACCGGCATGACTTAGAAAACCTGAAAAATGAAGCAATGGATTCTTACCAATATCATCCAGGATCTTTTCGATAGCAATGAAATCATCGGGAGACACTCCTGTTCGGTGATAGCCATTGTCAACTTCAATAAAAATGTTAACCGGAAATTGCAGCGCAGAAGAAAGCCATTGTACCGTTTCGGGTGAGACCACCAGCAGATTCAAAACAATTTTTTCAGCAAGCCGGTTGATCGTTTCAATCTCATGTACATTCAATGGAAAGGCAACGGTAATGTCACTCCACCCATCGGCTGCAAAATACTCCGCCATCGTTAAGGATGACACCGTAATTTTCGTTACGCCAAGTGCACGATACCATCGGCCAATTTCATGGGACTGATGCGTTTTAAAATGTGGACGAAATTCCACCTTGGCACGCTTTGCTTTCTCAACAATTAGCTGAATGTTTTTCCGACACTTTGCTTCGTCCAACAGGAGGGTGGGCACTTTTAAATCCATCATGGAGCTAAGATCAGAAATTGAATTCACTTTTTGTGTGGCCTTAGTCATCGCATCAGACCAGGGCATTTAACCGTCCAAAGAAATTCGCTAACCTTTCTCCTTTCTTCCCGTTCACCCGTCTTAAGTGATTTTTTATCCCGTCACCAAAGTCTAGTTTTACTAAAATTTTAACCTTACATGCGCTATTTTATAATACTTGTTGGTCTGCTCTTGATTCATCAAGCTGGCAACGCCCAATCCCGAAAAAAGGAATATCAATACACCATTGATCTAACCAATGTGGTGGATGATAAAGTTTTTGTGGAGTTGGAGACACCCCCCGTGACCGCTAACGAAGTCACTTTCTTTTTTCCAAAGATGATTCCGGGTACCTATGCCATTGAAGACTATGGACGTTTCATCTCAGAGGTAAAAGCGTTTGATAAAAAAGGTAAACCATTGGAAGTAGAAAAAACAGGAACCAACTCGTGGAAAATAAAAAATGCTTCCAAACTTACCCGGCTCTCTTATTGGGCAGATGATACTTTTGATACCGATCGCGGAGAGCCGTCTATCTTCCAGCCTGCCGGAATAAATTTTGAAGACAAGAAGAATTTTATTTTAAACACTTGCGGTGTGTTTGGTTATTTCGATGGTCAGAAAGAATTGCCCTTTCAATTCAAAGTAATTCGTGATAAGGAAATGTATGGCTCTACCGGATTAATTGCATCGCGAATTGGAGACCCGGTTGGAAAAATTAATGTAGAAAAGCCGCAGGAGGCTGATAAACGAGTGGATGTTTACACGACTGAGAATTATGATCGCCTGGTAGACTCTCCGTTGATGTATGCCAAAACGGATACCGCAGTTATTAAAGTCGCCAATGCAGAAGTGCTGATTGGCTCGTACTCACCCAACCAAAAAATTACTGCAAAGGAAATTGCCAATAGCATTCGTGAATTGTTAATGGCACAGAAGGATTACCTGGGTGGAAAACTTCCAGTGGATAAGTATGCCTTTATTTTTTATTGGACCGATAAGCCCGTCAGAAGTTTTGGCGCTTTGGAACATTCTTATTCCTCCATGTATTTCATGCCGGAAAATACCATTGATCGGGTTCAGCAAAGCATTCGCGATGTGGCCGCCCATGAATTTTTTCATATCGTTACCCCTTTGAACATACACTCTGAAGAAATTCACCAATTCGATTTCAATGAACCGAAAATGTCTAAACACTTGTGGCTGTACGAAGGTGTGACTGAATATTTTGCCGGTAACATGCAAGTCAAGCATGGCTTGATTTCGCAAGCGCAATACTTTTCTACCATGCGCCAAAAAATGCTGACCGCAGATAATTTTTTAGACGATGTGCCCTTCACGGAAATCAGCAAACTTGCGTTGGATAAGCATGCCAACCAATATTATAATGTGTACCAGAAAGGAGCACTCATTGGTTTATGCCTCGATGTGAAGTTACGTCAGCTTTCGCAAGGCAACTATGGACTTCAGAATTTATTGGCAGATCTGTCGAAGAAATATGGAAAGTCTCAAGCCTTTAAAGATGAAGAACTATTCGCCCAAATTACATCCATGACCTATCCTGCAGTCGGTGAATTCTTGAATCGCTATGTGGGGGGACCAGAAAAATTGCCTTATCAGGAAATATTTCAGAGTGTTGGGTTGAGTTATACACCGGAACAAACGACTAGTGAGTTTTCGTTAGGCCTGGATTCAAAAGCGTTGAAAATTGCCAACTATGAAGGCAAGCCCAAACTCAGTATCGGAAATGTGAGTGCATTAAATGATCAGGGCAAGGCACTGAATTTTATTGATGGTGATATTGTCACAAAAATAAATGGCGAAGTTGTTCCTGAGCTTGGTCCCGGCATCACTGCTTTTCTCGACAAACAAAAGCAAGCGTTAAAAGAAGGAGGTACGCTTAATTACACTGTCCTCCGCAAGAACGATAAGGAAATCTGGGTTGAAACAGAATTGAAAGCACCCGTTTCAAAAGTAAATATTTCGCGCAAGCATGCCTTAGAACTTAATCCTAACGCAACTGCCGATCAGTTGGCACTGCGCGAAAGCTGGCTTAAGGCTAAGTGATAGTTCTTATTGGAGAAAAATAGGCTGTCTCAAAAGCTGCTTTGTCATTCCAACCGTAGGGAGGAATCATTGAAAATAGTTTCACTACGCTACTTCAAAGACTCTCGTTGCTCGAAATGACAATTCAAAAGAGCTTTTGAGACAGCCTCTTTTTTGTTTACATGCCATTCGGAATTTCAATTCCGAATCCCGGATTAAGTGGATTTTAAATCCCCACTATTTAAGCTTCGACATTACAAATGTTGAGGAACTAAGAGGAATAGCAGACGACTTGCTGAGATAAATTCAAAAAAATAAGGTAACTAGTACGAAGAGTTATAGGCACCACACATGAATTCCACCACACTTGATCAGATGTTGGGTATTGATTATCCGGTCATTATCGCCCCCATGTTTTTGATTTCAAATACCAAGATGATCAAGGCAGCACTTCAAAGTGGAGTGACGGCAGCTTTCCCCGCCCTCAATTATCGAACGGATGATGAATTGAGAAAGGCAATTGATGAGATTCAGGCTTTTACGTCAAAGCCGTTTGGGGTCAACCTTATTGTGAACAAATCAAATCCTAAATACAAGGGGCAGCTTGAAATACTATTGGAAAAAAAAGTGAGTTACATCATCACGTCACTCGGCAATCCCAAAGAAGTAATAGAGCGATGCAAGCCGCTGGGCATAAAAGTATTTTGTGACGTGGTGGATTTAGAATACGCACAGAAAGTAGAAAGCCTAGGAGCCGATGCTGTCATAGCCGTGAGCAATCGCGCGGGAGGCCATGCTGGAAAGTTAGATCCGGAAACGCTGATCAAATTGCTGAAGAAGAATTGCAATATTCCCGTCATTGCGGCTGGTGGTATTGCAACCGGAGAGCACCTCAAGCAAGTGATGGACTGGGGTGCAGCAGGAGCATCCATTGGCACTATCTTTATTGCCTGCGATGAGGCAGACATTTCTCCGGAATACAAGCAAGCGATGGTGGAGTATGGCGAAAAGGATATTGTACTGACCACCAAACTTTCGGGCTCTGCCTTAACAGTGATTAATACGCCATACGTTCAGCAATTGGGAACGAAAGCAAATTGGCTGGAGTGGATACTAAATAATAACAAGAAGTTGAAGAAGTATGCGAAGATGCTCATTGCTTTTCGCGGAATGAAGCAAGTGGAGAAAGCTGCCTTTGGCGCCACCTACAAAACAGTGTGGTGTGCAGGACCTTCCATTGAGTATGTTCACAGCATTCAACCCATCGCCACTATCATCAAAAAGTTGACGGATGAATTTGCAAGGCTGAAGTAGTTTCTGATTCCTACTCTATATTTAGGGTTCAGTATTCATTTCATTTTTTCAAAAAAGAAATCGATTGCTTTTCCATCACCTGAGATTTGTGCATTCAACTTGTCTCCGCCTTTTTTGTAGTTGATCTTTTTTGGAAAATCATGTTCCGGATTTTCGCACACGAAACCATTAGCCGAAGCTTCGGTTATCCTGAAGTAGATTACTTTTTTATTTTCAGGTACATCCGCTGCATAATACAAGACATTGTCTTTTATAATCAAATTAAATTTTTCAACGAACACAGTATCCTGTCCGCGAAGGGTAACACTTCTTCCGGTCAGTTCGTGTGATGGTAGTTTCTCCCAAGATTCGATTGTTGTTCTTCCGGGCTTGTCATTGGTGCGCTTCCAGGAACCCACCAACCAATGAAGATCTTTTAGTTGGGTAATAGCAGTTGACGGTTGCTGGCTGTGCGATTGATAACTGCTTAAAACAAGGAGCAGCAGAATTATTTTTTTCATAGCATTAAAGCAAGGTTAAACACGCAAACATTTCGGGCAATATTTTCGGTGGAGCAATTTTTTTAAAGTACATTTCTCTAAAGTTAGCGCAGTTCGGTAGATCTACCTAGGTGGATTTACCGTTTTATGATTAAACGATAATTCTTTATTTCGATTCAATAATCTGCACAATAGTTATGAACGAACTACTCCGCAAAAAAATCAACTTGTTGGTACACCTGGCGCGCATTGATGGTAAACTGGATCAATCTGAAAAAGATACGTTGATGGATATTTTGAAAGAACATAATATTCATGATTTCAATTGGAACGGTAAACATGATGTTGACTTGAATGACTTTGACCGTGCGCCTTCACGATCGGATATTTTGTACCTGGCGTTGCGCATGGTGAGGGCGGATGGAGTAATTCACCCAGACGAGGCGGCTTATTGCAAGGCGCTAGCGATTAAGCTCGAGTTTAATCCGGATATTATAGACCGGTACACCAAGAGCGATTTGCCCGTGCTTGATGATTTCAAGCAACAAGCTAAAGCCTTTCATCTGTGAGCGGTTGTAATGAATAATAGTATCCTACGTAGATCTACGTACGTAAAACCTCCCTTACATTCCATTTTTTGAGTTTGTAATTTGTATGCTCTAAATAATCTGAGCCTACCGATTATGAAATCAACAAATAAAAATCCGAACGCTTTTACCTGCGATGATCTTCCCTTGCCGGTGGTTATACACCGAAGAAGTGATGGACGGGTGCTGAAGTACAACAAGGAAGCAAAGCGAATATTTGATTTGCCGGCCAAGTTGAGCGGCACGTTAACTATCAGCAAACTTCGCCTTGAAAAATTGCAGGAGGTACCGGTGAGTACATCAAAGGGTTTTGTCGATTTAGGGCCGATCCTCCATCGCACCGCAGCTGGTAAAGAAATTTCACTCATCGTTTTGCGCAAGCCCATGCAGTGGGGTCAAGACGATTGTTATGCCGATTTTTTTGAAGATGCCTCCGGGATTTACTCCATAAAAGATGAAATCATCAAAACCTCGCTGGATGCTTTTGTTTCGATGGATGAAAACCAAATTATTTTGGATTGGAATGCGTCTGCCGAAAAAATCTTTGGTTGGAAAAAAAAGGAAGTAATCGGCCGGACGCTTACCGAAATAATTATTCCGGAACGTTATCGCAAGGCTCATCAAAAAGGATTCAGGCATTACTTGAAAACAGGGGAGGGTCCTATTCTGAATAAGTTGATCGAAATGCATGCACTTCATAAAAAAGGTCATGAGTTTCCGGTTGAACTCACCGTGAACCATGCACATGAAGGCGGCAAAAATGTTTTTTATTCCTTCATCCGCGATATCTCCGCACGCAAGAAAGTGGAGAACAGCCTGCGGGAGAGTGAGTTTAATTTAAATAAAGCACAATCAGTTGCCTCTATTGGCAGTTGGGAGATGTATGGGAATTTTAGTGAGCTTTATTGGTCTGATGAGTTCTATCGCATTCATGGCCTTGCGCCCCAAAGTGTGAAGCCTTCTACTCGGCTTAGACTTTCTATGGTGCACCCGAAAGATCGCGCGAAACTTGAAAAAGCAATCAGTGAAGCAGTTACTAAAGGCAAGCCGTACTCCCTTGAGAAGCGAATTATTCTTCCTGATGGAAGTATGCGATGGGTGCTTTCGCAAGGTGAGGCAACCCTTGATGAGATTACCGGAAAGCGCAAAGTATTTGGAACATTATTGGATATTACCAAGCGCAAAGAGATTGAAGAACAGCAACGACAACTTCACCAATCGTTTGTTGATTTTCAAAATGCAATTCAGAATTCTTCCATTGTGTCAAGGGCCGACAAAGCTGGAGTAATCACCTATGTAAATGAAAACTTTTCAAAGATTAGTGGCTATTCTGAGAAGGAGTTGATCGGACAAAATCACCGCATCATTAACTCAGGTCATCATCCCAAATCATTTTGGGTAGACATGTGGAAAACCATTGCCCGTGGAAAAACATGGCGGGCAGAAGTAAAGAACCGCGCAAAGGATGGCAGCTACTATTGGGTGGACACCTTCATCATGCCCTTTCTGGATGAGAAAGGAAATGTGAAGGAATTTCTTTCCATTCGAAATGACATTACTTCCCGAAAACAATCAGAAGAAGCGCTGGCCGTTACAAACACAAGTTTGAGTGAGACGCTCATCTTTGGTAAGATGGGTAGTGCAGAATTGGATATTGAAACTTTCAATCTCACTGTGAGCAAAGAGTTGTTTCTGCTTTTGGATGTAACAGTTTCAGAACCAAAAATTCTACCCATTAAAGATTTTCTCGAAACGTATGTAAATCCAAATTACCTCAGTGTAATTGAGAAGAAGATAGCTGAGGGAATGAGTGGCCTGCAGACAGGAAAAACAATTGTGGAGGTTGAATTTGAAATGATTACGGCTTCGGGCCGAAAGATTTGGATTGAGGCAAAGGGAATTTTTAAGGGAAAGCTCGCGCTCGGAATTTTGCAGGATGTTACAGCAAAACGCGAAGCGGAGAGAGAGCTGGTGTCAAGAGGTAAAACCATCAGCAGAATGCTGGAAGGCATTACTGATGGATTCTTTGCTACCGATCGAGATTTGAATTTTACGCTGGTGAGCCCCGTATTTAGTGCCATCTCCACTATGAGCCCGTCAAAAATGGTTGGCAGAAATATGCTCGAGCTTTTCCCAATCATGGAAAACTCAGATCTGATCAGTCTCTATCGCAACGCAATTCACACGCAGAAGGCATTCACCTGGGAGTTTGAAAACCCGTTGGACAAGAACCAATACTTTGTGGTGAATGCATATCCAAACGTGGATGGTTTGTTTGTTTACTTCAAAGACATTTCGGTAGCCCGGGGAGTGGAGCAGGAATTAAAAAATGCGAATGAGTTGTTCCGGAGGCTTTCATCAAATGTGCCGGGTATGATTTATAATTTTTATCTGACTCCTGAAGAGAAGGGAATTTTTCCTTATGTGAGCAGTGGTTGCAAATCATTGTTTGGCCTTGAGGCAAAGGAAGTGGTGCAGGATGCACAGCACTTATTTAAAATGATTCATCCTGATGATTATGCGAATGTGCTCCAATCGATACACGAAGCATTTCATTCCAATTTGCCATGGTCGTGCGAGTTTAGAATTATCATGCCTGATCAATCCATCAAATGGATTTCGGGTGCCTCGAATCCGTACATTGAAGCGGACGGAAGTAATTATTGGTATGGGTTCATGCAAGATGTAACGCAGCGAAAACTGGCTGATCAGAGAATTACCGAGAGCGAAATTAAGAACCGATTGATCGTTGAAAATAGCGGTGAAGGAATCATGTTCACCACGCCTGAAGGCGCTATTCTATCGGCCAACCCTGAGGCGTGCAAAATATTTGGCATGACAGAGCAGGAGATTTGTGAGGCGGGAAGAAATGGAATTGTTGATACAACGGATGAGCGACTACCCATGATCCTGGAGAGGCGCAGATCAGAAGGATTTTATGTGGGCGAGCTAAGGATGAAACGGAAGAACGGCTCAATCTTTCCGGCCGAAATTAACTCCAGATTATTTGTCAACCCCAATGGGTCGTTAAACGGTTCATTGATTGTGCGCGACATTTCTGAAAGAAAAAGAGCCGAAGAAGTGAGAGAAGATCTTTTGGCACGATTTGAAAAAATTGCATCCCATGTGCCCGGCTTCATCTATCAATATCGCTTACGCAACGATGGTACTTCGCACTTTCCTTATGCCAGCAAAAAGATCAATGAGATTTATGGCGTGTCGGCTCAGGAGGCGGAGAAAGATGCAGCGGCCGTATTTAAATCAATTCACCCCGAAGACTTGAATCGGGTGAAAGAGTCAATCATGCAATCGGCAGAAACTTTGAAGGAATGGCGTGATACCTATCGTGTTTATGCACCATCCGGTAAATTGATTTGGGTGGAATGGCATGCATCGCCTCAGAAACTCGAAGATGAAAGTATCCTCTGGAGTGGCTATATCAGTGATGTTACTGAAAGAAGAGCTGCCGAAGTGGCGCTCGAAAAATCTGAACATGACCTGCGTGCCATGCTCAATGCTTCCACCGACACTACTTTTTTCATGGACATTCAGGGTCATATCCGTGTGGCCAATGCACAAGCCTTTAAAAACGCAACTCGGTTATTTGGTTATCAATTCAATTTGGGCGATGACTTCAATGCCTATTTGCCCGAGAAATCACGCGCGCGGTTTCAGGCTAATTTTCACAAGGCGCTAAACGGTGAGACAGTTCGGTTTGAGCGCGAGCTTGCGTTGGAAGATGGCAGTTCCTTTTGGTTGGATGTCAGCTATCTGCCGGTGCGAAATGGAAATGATGAATTGATTGGCGTTTCTTTCAACGCAACTGAAATTACGGAGCGAAAGCTTGCCGAAAGAGCCCTCCGACAAAGTGAAGAACGGTTTAAACTTTTATACAACAATTCTCCGGCAATGATGCACTCTATTGACGACACCGGTCGGCTGATACGGGTGAGTGATTATTGGCTTCAGAAAATGGAATATTCCCGCGAGGAGGTTTTAGGAAGAAAGTCAACCGATTTCCTTACAGAGGAATCAAAGAGAAAAGCCTACGAAATTTATTTGCCAGAATTTTTCAAAAATGGAACCCTCAACAATGCGGAGTATCACTTTGTAACCAAGAGTGGAAAAATTTTAATCACACTCATGTCGGCCACGAGTGAACGAGATGATGCCGGTAAGATTACCAAATCCATGGCTGTGATCACCGATATTTCTGAGGTGAAGCGCCTGGAGCAAGAAGTTCAGAAGCTTGGGCTGATGGTGAGTCGGTCAAGTAACGCTATTCTTCTCACGGATGTGAAAGGCAGAGTAACCTGGATCAACGATGGCTTTGAACGTCTAACAGGGTATAACCTAAATGAAGTGCAGGGTAAAGAGCCGGGCGAATTTTTACAAGGCCCTGAAACCAATCAGGAAACGGTTGAAATGATGAGGCAGGCCATTGAGATTGGCACAGGCTTTAAAGTTGAAGTGTTGAATTATACAAAAGCCGGAAAAAGAATCTGGTTGGATGTGGAAGTCATGCCTATCCGGGATGAAGGCAATCAGCTTACCGGGTTTATGGCCATTGAATCGGACATCACCAATTTAAAAAATGCAATTCAGGAGATGCTGCGCAGTGAGCAAACTCTTCATGCCTTTATGGATCATGCTCCTATGGTTGCATTTACCAAAGACCTTGATGGGCGCTATACCTTCTATAATAAGACTTACCGCGATTTTATGTCGGGCCATGAGTTGAAGGCTGGCTATACTGATTATGATATTTTTGATAAGGACTTTGCAGACTTGTGCCGGGCGCGTGATAAACATATTGCAGACACAGGTGAACTTCTACAGTTTGAGCATCTTGTAAAAGACCGCACGTTTCTCGAATACAAATTCCCATTGCGCGATGCGTATCAAAAGGTTTTTGCTGTTGGGGGAATTTCAATTGACATCACCGAGAAGCTTGAGGCGCAGCGCCTCATCACCGAAAGTGAAGAGCGACTCAGAAATTTGGCCGACAATCTTCCGAATGGTGTTGTGTTCAAATATGTGGTTAATGCAGAAGGCGCCATCGATAGTTTCCCGTATGTCAGTTCAGGATCAACAACTCTTCTGGGATATACCCCTGAGGAAATTTTGGAAAACCCTATGATATTGTTTCACCAGGTGGATCCTGAAATGGTGCCCGTCATGATTCAGTTGGGCGAAGTATCCAGGCAAACATTGAATAACTTTGAATTCGAATACCGGATCACCACCAAACAAGGGCAACAACGTTGGGTGCAAACAAGATCGAAGCCAAAGCGATTAGCCAACGGATATACCGAATGGGGAGGTATCACGATGGACATTACCGAGCGAAAATTGGCAGAAGAAAAAATAGAAAAAGCAAATGAGCGCTTCTCCACCGTAGCCCGTGCCACCAACGATGTGATCTGGGATTGGAATTTACTGACGGACGAGCTGTGGTGGAATGAAAACTTTTATACTTCGCTCGGTTATGATGTGAACAAACCGATGACTACAATTGACTCCTGGAGCGCCTTCGTTCACCCGGGTGATGTTGATCGTGTGCTGGAAGGAATTCATAACGCTATTGAAAGCGGTGCAAAGTATTGGTCTGATGAATATCGGTTTTACAAATCAGATGGTACGGAGGTTTTCATCTATGATCGTGGTTTTATTATGCAGGATACCAATGGAAAGCCTTATCGCATGATTGGTTCAATGCAGGATGTTACTGAACAGCGGAAGGCACAGCAAGAATTGCAGAGCGTGTATGATGAGCTCAACGCGATTTTAAATGCATCAACAGACGTTACTATTTTTCTGGACAACCGATATCATGTACGGATATTAAACAAGACGGCTCTCGAGTCTATTCTTAGAATATATGGAAAGGTAGCTCGCCCTGGCGATAGCATTCTGGAATATATTCCGGAAAGTTTGGTGGAAGATTTTAAAGTGCATCTTGAGAAAGCCTATGCAGGCGAATCCATCACCGTGGAGCGCGAAATCAAATTTACAGAAAGCATCATTCAATGGAATCAGATGAGGTACATCCCGGTATTTGATTCAAAGGGTTCCGTAATTGGTGTGTCCTTCAACACTACCGATATCACCAAGCGCAAAAAAGCTGAGATTGAATTAATCAATAGTAAATCGGAGTATCAGCGCCTTGTTCAAATGATACCGGTGGGTGTATTTAAAAATGCAAAGCTTCCTAATGGCAAAAGCAAGTTCCTGTATGTAAGCCCGCGGTGGTGCGAGTTGAATGGGGTTTCAGAAGGAGCTGTGATGGAAGATTCTTCGCAGGCGATTAGAAATATTCATGCCGATGATCTTGCATCGTTCGAGCAAAGTGGAGGTCATGCATTAACCAATGAAACAAGTTTTAGCTGGGAGGGAAGAAGAATGGTAAATGGCGAACAGCGCTATTTGCATATTGAGTCCATTCCTGAAAAGTTGGATGACGGATCGGTGGTATGGAATGGTATTGAATTCGATATCACAGAACGGAAGCTATCAGAAGAAAGGCTGATTAAAACCAATCGATTATATGCCGTAATCAGTAAGGTCAATCAGATGGTGTTGCATGCGCGAACGGAGGAAGAAGTTTATTCTGAAGTGTGTCGCATCGCAATCGAGCAAGGACAATTCAGAATGGCGTGGGTCGGATTGATTGATTCTGTGCGACACGTGGTGAAGCCTGTCATCATCGATGGCCATGTTGATCATTATTTTGATGTCATACCTGAAATCTCAGTGCTGGATATTCCCACCGGTCGTGGCCCTACAGGAACGTGCGTGCGTGAAGGGCGCACCGTCTTCAATAATAATCTCAGCGATGAAACAAACGTTGCGTACAACCCTTGGCGTAAAGAAGCCCTGAAGCGTGGATATACCTCAGCAATAGCGCTACCCATTATTGTTAATGACGAAGTAATTGGTGCATTCACACTTTATAAAGATGAGCCATTCTTCTTTACTGAGAATGAAGTAGAACTATTGGGTGAGATGACGGCCAATATTTCTTTTACCATCACCACACTCGGCAATGAGCGTGATCGCCAGGAAAAAGAAAATGCACTCAAAGTAAGTGAGGAACGATTCCGTGCCATTGCCGAAAACATGCCCGGGTCAATCTACCAGTTTTTACTCACACACGATGGGCATTATTCATTTCCATTTATTACGGATGGCATTGTCAGGATTATGGGGCTTGAGGTCAGTCAGATTAACGGAGCACGTTTGCCCGAACTCATTCATCCCGATGATTGGCCTTTGTTACAGAAGGAAATCGAACGCTCGGCCACTGACCTCTCCAACTTTCATCTTTCTGTTCGGGTAAAAGGTGCAGAGGGAGAATACCGCTGGCTCACAGGGCACTCCAAGCCTAAACGATTGCCTAATGGGTCTACCCTTTGGGATGGAGTATTGCTAGATGATACCGATCAAAAGAAAGCCGAGAAAGCTTTCCTGGAAAGTCAGCAACGCTTACAGGCTATTTTTGATAATACGATCAACGCAATTATCCTCGCAGATGATTACGGTAATTACCTGGAAGGAAATCCTGCTGCACTTCGAATGTTAGGGTACTCTCATGAAGAATTTGTTCAGCTCAACGTTAGCCAGGTGGCAGTCATCACTTCGCTGAAGCCAGATCCATTCAATGAGTTTTTAAAAGAGGGAGAGCAAAAAGGTACTTTTGATTTGATCACAAAGTCGGGGTCAATCATAACTGTGCGCTACAATGCGGTGGCAAATATTTTGCCGGGACTCCATTTGTCCATCCTGGAAGACATCACAGACAAAATGAAGGCAGAGACTTTGCTGCTTCAGCAAGCAGCAGAAATCCAGAAAAAGAATGATCAGTTTCTGAGCATCGCTCAAAATCTTCCCAATGGTTCTATATATCAGTTTCTGATCAAGCCGGATGGAACATTGGAGATGCCTTTCTTTTCCGATGGTCTTGCAAAACGCCTGGGCACCACCGGTGAGGAAATCATGAAGGATATTATGGCGTTCAATGCGCGCTGCCATCCGGATGACGTTGCCTTGGTTCAGAAGGCTGTTTTAGAGTCTGCCGAAAATCTTACCGATTTCCGTGAGCGCGTAGGCAGATTCCGAGACAATGATGGCCGATATCATCATTTGGGTTGGTACTCAAAACCATCGCGTTTGCCGGATGGATCCACCATTTGGGAAGGTGTGGTAATGGATGAAACCGAGCAGCGGGAATCAGAGAAGAGTTTGCAGTTCACCCGGTTCACCATTGATCATGCGAGCGATTCTGTATTTTGGATACGACAAGATGCCTCCATTGCCGACTTCAACCCCGCAGCATATGAAGCACTGGGCTATTCTTTTGAAGAAATGATGTTCTTGCGAATACCGGATATCGACCCTAACTATACCGATGAAGTTTGGCCGGGCCATTGGGCTGAATTAAAGGAGAAAAAATCATTAAACTTTCAAACACAGCAAAGACGAAAGGATGGCACGTTGATGGATGTGGAAGTGAATGCCAACTTTATTGAATTTGAAGGAGAGGAGTTTAACTGTGCCTTTATCAGGGATATTACCGAGCGGAAAAAAGCAGAGGAAAAACTGATTGAAAGTGAAACTCGGTTCCGCAATCTTTTTGAATTGAGCCCTTTGCCTACGTGGGTATTTGATTTAGCTTCTCTTAGATTTTTAGATGTTAATAATGCAGCGCTTCAGCATTATGGCTACACGAAAGAAGAATTTTTGTCGATGTCACTTTTTGATATTCGATCTGAAGAAGAGCGTCTTCCTCTCCAGCAAACGTTCGCGCAACTGGATCCAGACAAAAAGTATGACAGCCAGCTTTGGAAGCACAAGAAAAAGGATGGTACAGCCATCGATGTGGAAGTAACCGGCCTGCCCTTCCGTTTCAATAATCTTCAGGCAAGGTTAGTTACCGTTAATGATGTTACCCAAAAAATTGAAGATCAAAAGCGATTACTCGATGCATTGAAAGAAAAGGATACACTCATCAAAGAGATCCACCATCGTGTGAAGAACAACCTGCAGTTAATCTCCAGTATTCTGTATATCAGGATGAATACAATAGAACAACCTGACGTGAAAGATTTTTTAGAAGACACGCGTCAAAAAATTAAATCCATTGCGCTTATCCATGAGCGATTGTTGCAAACAGGCTCTATCAATGAGGTTGATATTTCTGATTACCTTGGTAAACTGATAAAAGACCTTCACATGACCAATCTTCGTCAGGATCTTCGATTGACCATTGATGCTGACATTGAGCCGGAAAAATTGAACCTGGACATGGCGATTTATTGTGGGTTGATTATCAATGAACTGGTAACGAATTCCATTAAGCATGCGTTTGCCAATCGCTCTACCGGCCACATAGAAATTTCGTTGCTTAAAAAGGAGGGTAAACACCTGATGCGCATTTGCGATGATGGATCATCCTTGCCCAATACCATAGCGATAGGAAAATCCGGATCGTTTGGAATGCAAATGCTGGAAGTCTTCATTCATCAATTGGGAGGCACCGCGGAGGTGAATCGTGAAAATGGAACCTGTTATACAATTTTATTTAAGTAAGGAGTGATTGAAAGGTTGAGAGTTGTTGAATGTTTTGCCTAAGAAGGGGTAGGAAGGAAGACCTGATTTTGGTCTTGTGAATTCTTAACTATTCTTTTTATATTTCATAAAGAACGGATAAATGTCTAAGGCGGGAATTCTAATTGTTGAAGATTCTTTTATTGTTGCTTATCACCTGCAAACGACTCTTGAAGGCGAAGGCTATACGGTTTTGGGCAAGTGCGATTCAGGAGAAGCAGCGATTGATTTTATTTCGAAGGAAAAACCTGATTTGGTGTTGATGGACATCATGCTGGCGGGTAAGCTTGATGGCATTGAAACGGCTGCAATCATCAAATCGAAATTCAGTACCCCTGTTATTTACATCACCGCTCTCACCGATAAGGACACCATTGGCAGGGCTAAGGTTACTGAGCCCTACGGCTACCTTACCAAGCCCTTTGAGGATCGTGAAATTTTCACGGTTATCGAAATGGCACTTTACAAGCATGACATCGAATCACAATTAAAGCAAAGTGAAGAAAAGTATTTTTCTACCGTAAACTCCATTAGTGATGCAGTGATTACCATTAATCGGGAATACTGTATCACTTTCATGAATCCCACCGCTATTGCCATGACACAATGGACCTTGAATGATGCCATGGGGCGCTCGGTGATGGAGGTGCTTAATTTGCGAAATGATTCAACCCAGGAAGTGTCTGTAAATCCTATGCAATGCTCACTCAACGTTGGCAATTTCAATCGCATGCCCGATGATTTAATTTTGATTGGCCGCAACGAAGTGGAGGCTCCCATTGGCGAAAGTAGCCTGAGCCCTTTGCTGGATAACAAGGGAAATTTTATCGGATTGATTATTGTGTTTAAGGATATGACTGAAAAGATTGAACATGAAAAGTTAATCAAACAGTTGGAGCGCAGCCGCATGGCGGCCATCATTGAAGGTCAAGAAAAGGAAAGAGGCCGTATTGCTAAAGATTTGCACGATGGGTTGGGCCAAATGCTGAATGCAATAAAAATGAACACCAAAATGATTGTGAAAGATGCCGAGGCGGCCGGTAATCTTGCCCGATTGTTAGACGAGGCCATTCAGGAGTCTGTTCGCATTTCTGAAAACCTGTTGCCTTCCAAATTGAAGGACTTTAATTTATCTGTTTGCCTTCGTTCGCTTTGTGCTACCATTGAGCGCTCAACCCAATCACAAATTTCTTTTGAGGCCCACGGCTCAGATTTCGAAATGAATCAATCACAAAAAGTAAATTTTTATCGCATTGCACAAGAGGCTGTCAATAATGCCATCAAACATGCGCAGGCGAGTAATATCAGTGTACAGCTTACAGAAGGCTTTGACTCCGTGCGCATGAGTATTGAAGACAACGGCAAAGGAATATCCGAAACTCATTACCTGGATATGCAAGGACACAACGGATTAATTAACATGCGCGATCGCGCAGAAATTATGGGTGGAAAATTTACGATCGAGAGTGATCGCAAAAGAGGCACCATGGTTATTGTAGAAGTACCCACCACTAAATTGATGGTTCATGGCGAAATCTAAAATCTTAATCGCAGATGATCACGCCATGATTCGTGATGGGGTGAAAGCATTGTTATCGCAGAATAAAGAATGGCAAGTAATAGGTGAGGCTGTGAACGGAGCCGAAGCCATTAGCAAATACAATACACTCAAGCCTGACCTGTTAATTCTGGATATTTCCATGCCCGACATTAATGGAATGGAAGCTGCACAGAAAATCCTGACCGATGATCCCGAGGCGAAAATTATTATTCTCTCCATGTATGATGATGAAGATTATATCAGCCGTTGTATGGAAACCGGTGTGAAAGGATATGTTGTCAAAAACGAAACGGGTGGTGAACTTGACTACGCGGTGCGCACTGTACTAAAAGGACAGAACTATTTCAGCAGTCAGGTGCAGCAAGTGATTTTTAAGAAATACTCCAGCAACGTCACGAAGAAGAAACAAAAGGAACCTGAAGTAAAACTTACGAGTAGAGAAATTGAAATTGTGAGACTCATCTCTGAAGGACTGACAAGTCATCAAATGGCCGACAAGCTTTTTATCAGCCCACGCACGGTGGAAACTCATCGCGCCAACCTTATGAAAAAAGTAGGCGTGAAAAATTCAATTGAATTGGTGAAAAAGGTAGAAAAGATGGGCCTGGTCTAAAGGCGAAATCATTCCATCATTTTCTCCGCTTAAGCTTTCCTTGTGCTGCCGCATTTCACGCTCCGTAAATCTACGTAGCCATACCCGTACATCTACGATTATAAAATCCTAGGAAGTATGTATTGAAATGAGCGCATTCACTGTCGAATTTTACATCGTAAATGAGCTGACGTGAAAAGTGTTCGTGTGAAAGCTGCGGAGAATTTGTCCCTAGAAACTAACCGGTTCGGTAATTTTTTTTCTATCGTCTTTGAATATTCTGAATTAGGAATTGTACTTACCGATGATCAGGGAACAATAGTTTTAGCTAATCCACAGTTCTCGCAGATCGCATTGCAATCACAAAATAAAATCTTGTTCCCTTCCTTACTCCGAGGTAATCGCGATTCGGAAGAGGTAGATGAGATACTCTATAATAATGGTGCGGGGTTTTTGAAGATTACTTCAATAAAACTTCACGAAAAACAGGAAGGTGCCAGCTACCTATGGCTGGTAGCCCGCGATAGGGAATCGGCCGTGAGCCATAAGATGGGCATTTTAAAAAATCTTTACCGCTCATTTATCGACACTACCTTTGAGTTGGTCTTTCGAACGGACACAGAAGGGAAGATCATTTTTGCCAACCAGTTGTTTCTTCAAAACTTCGGCTTCACAAATTACCGTAAAGTGAAGGAGAGCAAAGTGGAGTCGCTTTTCGAAGATCCTGCCCGGTTCATGCACATCAAAGAAAGAGTGGGTATTGACAAGCGCGTGGTGGCTGAGATGGTGCTCTTTAAAAAGGTAGATGGGGGCAGACTGACAGGCCTTGTCAATTGCAGTGTGCACACCGATGGGATGGGCCTCACCACAATGAACTGGGCTGTCCTTAATATTTCTCAACAGGTAGAATCTGAAAAAGCATTGAAGGATAAAAATGATGAATTGGCCAAAGTCAATCATCAGATGGAAAAATTTTTATATAGCACTTCACATGACCTGCGCTCTCCGTTAACTTCCATCCTTGGCCTGGTGAATCTTATGCGCATGGAAACCAAGGAGTCTACCATTCTCGATTATATTGATAAGGTAGAATCCAGTACGCTCAAGCTGGATAAGATCATAAAGGACATTATGAGCTTTTCGCGCACTACTTACCAACGTACTGCCAGTGAAAAAATTGATTTTGAAACGCAGGTTTGGAAATCGTTAAATCACTATCGTTCTGATCCTACTTTGCGCAAAATCAATTTTGAAGTAAAGGCGAAAGGATCTTTTCCATTCTTTAATGATCCTGAACGAATTGAAATTATCATCGACAATATTGTGCGTAACTCCATCAACTTCTATGATGTGAATAAAGCACGCCCGTTCATTAAGGTGAACATCACCATTGATAAAGACCAGGCACTGCTTGAATTTATTGATAATGGAATCGGTATTGGAAGTCAGCATCTGGAGCACATCTTCAACATGTTTTACAAAGCCTCGCATCACTCTAAAGGAGCTGGGCTTGGATTGTTTATTGTTAAAGAAACACTCGAAAAACTTCAGGGCTCTGTTACAGTAGAGTCGGAAATAGGTTTTGGTACCGTCATTCGCATCACTATTCCTAACGATCACAAGGGTCGTTTGATCAGCCGCAAGTTGCAGTTGCAAAACAATTCCTAACGCAATCTTTCCCTACCGTTTTTTGGCCTACGTAATTCTACTTAAAGGCCTTCCGTAAAAAGGAGTAAAACAAAATACACTTTTTCTCGGATTTATCGGCCTTGAGTGAGAAGGTACCTTTACTAAAAAAAGCAGAGAACTTTTTTCAGTCTTCTAAAAACTCAAAAAAATGAAAAAGGAAATTATATCGCTATCCGTAGCGATAAAAAAAGAGAGAGGTAAAGGCGAGCAGTTTCAATTTAATGAGACCATGATTCACGCCATCCTTTCTGGCTTGAGTGTGGTGTATGACGAAGTTTTTATCTGGTCATCCAAAAACAGACTGGGTGTGTGGGTGGTTGGCAACAGCAGCGATTTTTTAGTGCAGGCATTTCTGCATCATCGCAATCAATTCAAGAGTATTGAAATTTTAGAAGGAAGAGATTCTATTCAACTTCTCAATGAGATCGCCCTGGGCACCAAGTGGAATGAAATTGGAGTGCTCTCCAAGTTAGGCAGCCTTTACCGGGCGCACGCACTTTCGTCTGAGTTAAATTCATTAGGAGTTAATCTTCAACCGTTGGTAGTAGAGGCACTCTCCATATTAAGTGAAAACCCCTCCGTTACCGGTTCGCGCAATTCATGGGTGAGCACTTCAGCGGAGAAGCAATCGAGCACGATGAGTAAAAATATTGTGCAAATCGCCTTTCCAGATCTCTTTTATCGGTTTAGCATCAATTAAGCGATGAAAGCAATAGCGCACGCAATAGAAAATGAATCAACCGATGAGGCAGGCGGTAGAGCATCGCCAAAGGAAAAATCAGCACGAAAACGAAAAAGGAATATCGAACCAAAACATCTAACACAAAAAAATATGAACAAGAATTTATATCAGGAAAAAGGAAACGGCACTGCCGGTGGTGGTGTTGAGACAACTCCAAAAGTTGAGTCAGCATTGATCAATGAACTGCAAACCAAACTTCAGGAAACAGAATTACGCCTGGATGAACTTCAGCAAGAATTAAAAACCCGCATTGATCAGATCAATGTGGCGTGTGTGGTTTCTGAGGCTGACTTGAAAGGAGACATCACTTATGTAAATGATCTGCTGTGTGAAGTGTCGCAGTATAGCCGTGAGGAATGTATCGGCCAACCGCATAGCATGTTCCGGCATCCTGATATGCCAAAGTCTGTGTTCAAGGATTTGTGGGCCACCATCGGGAAAGGGAAAATTTTCAGAGGTATTATCAAGAACAGAAAAAAGGATGGCAGCCCTTATTGGGTAGATGCTTTGATTGCTCCGGTAATGGGACCAAACGGGAAGCCAGTAAAATATATTGGCGTTCGTTACGTAATCACAGATTCAGTGTTAAAACAACAGGAACTGGAAGGTCAACTCTCAGCGATCAATGCATCAACTGCTTACATTGAGTTTCAACCTGATGGCAGCATCATCAAAGCAAATGATCTTTTCCTTAGCACGTTAAAATATGCACAGAATGAAATTGAAGGTAAGCATCACCGTATTTTCTGCGAACCTTCCTACACAAACTCCGTGGCCTACACTCAGTTCTGGTCTAACCTACGCGATGGCAAAGCACAAATCGGTGAATTTAAACGTATCGCAAGAGACGGATCAGAAGTTTGGATTCAGGCAAACTATACACCTGTAAAAGATGATAAGGGAAATGTTATTAAGGTCATCAAACTTGCCACGGATATTACCGAGGCCAAATTGCGCAATGCTGACTATCAGGGTCAGTTAGATGCTATCGGCAGATCGAACGCAGTGATCTCCTTCAATATGGACGGCACCATCATCGATGCCAACGAGAACTTCTTAAAAACACTTGGCTACACACTCAACGAAGTGAAAGGCAAACATCACAGTATGTTTGTAGATCGTGAATATGCACGAAGCATTGAGTATCGAAATTTTTGGGATACACTGAACCGTGGAGAATTTTTCGTGGGAACCTATACGCGCATCAACAAAAGAGGCGAAGAAGTTTACATTCAAGCTTCCTACAATCCGATTAAAAATCTGGATGGCAAGCCATACAAAGTAGTGAAGTATGCCTTGGATATGACCGAAGTGATTCGTGTGATCAAAGCCATGTCGAAAGGAGATTTGAGTATGCGTTGCGATACTTCTGTAGATAATGGAGGTCTTACCGCAGAGATCAATAGGACGTTAGAAAATCTGAATACAGTATTGGCTCAGATTAGCCAGGGATCGGATGTGGTGGCAAAATCTTCAGACCTGTTGCAAAAGAAAACAGATGACATGAAGCGCAATACTACTGAAGTCGCTACCGCAATTTCACAAATGGCGAAGGGCGCACAAGATCAGGCTTCACGTACAGACGAATCTTCTAAGCTCATCAATCACGTTATGGCTTCTTCCAATGATATGGAGAAGAAAGCAAACGTGATCAACAAAGCTGCTGAGCGTGGTTTGGATAGCTCTAATCAGGGAATGAGAACAGTGAAGGTATTAGTGAACAATATGAACGGCATTAAAGATTCAGCCGGCCAAACTTCACAATCCATTGCCGTGTTGACAAAACGCACTGAGGAGATTGGGCGCACGTTGAATGTGATCACCGACATTGCAAGTCAAACCAACTTGCTTGCGCTGAATGCAGCCATTGAAGCGGCACGCGCAGGCGATGCGGGAAGAGGTTTCGCAGTAGTAGCGGAAGAGATTCGCAAGTTGGCTGAAGATTCGCGCAAGTCTGCTGTAGAGATTGAGAAGATTATTGGTGATGTGCAGAAAGATACAGTTGCAGCCGGCAAGGCAATCGAAGCCATGGAGTCCAGTGTGAAAGAAGGAAACAAGTCAAGTGTAGAGGCAGAAGTAATCTTCCAGGAAATTGCCAAGTCAAGTGAAGAAACATTCGGAGCATCGAAGGAAATTCAGGCAGCTACCATCACACAAAAGGAGTCTATCGGTACAGTGGTGAAAAACTTCGAGCAGATTGTAGTAGTGTCTGAAGAGACGGCTGCCGGCACGCAACAAGTGGCCAGCTCCAGTCAGCAGATGAGTGGAGGTATGGTTGAAATTGCAAAAGCAGGCGATGAGTTATCCGCAGTTGCTGCGGAACTGCAAGCAGGTATCCAGCAATTCAAATTGAAAAAATAGTTTTACTGTTCACTGACCCTGCCGCGACAGAAATTCAGGGTTTTCTTAGCGGCAGGTAGGTGGACTTTTTTATCTACTATTTAATTGAAAAGATATGGCAGAAATAAATAACAATACGGATCAATCAAAAGGCTCGCACCGCTCACTTCAAATTGTTGTATTCAAGTTGGGTAATGAAGAGTATGGTTTGCACATTGATCAAATCAAGGAAGTGGTAATTACACCCAACATTACAAAAATGCCACAAACACCTTCGTATGTAAAAGGTGTGGCAAATATCCGTGGTAATGTAATTGCAATTTTTGATCTGGAAGATCGCTTCAACCTAACGCGCACCATTCAGGAGCGTGGAAGCAAATACACGTTAGTAGTTGAAAGCGAAGACGTCAAAATGGGTTTACTGGTAAACGAAGTTCCGAACACCGTTACCGTAAATCGTTCTGACCTCGATGAGTCGGTAGGCATCATCAACGATGCTAATGCAGAATCGAATTATATCAAAGGAATTATTAAAGCGGGAAACCGACTGATTATTCTGATTGATATTTTCAAAGTGATCGATCACGAGATGACCAATACATTAAAGAAAGCCGTGGCCGCAGCATGATCGAGTATACTTTAAATATTGGCGATGTGATCACCTCTCCACGTAAAGCAAGGTATGCGTGTTTTGGATTAGGGTCGTGTATTGGGTTGTTTATTCAGGACCGCCTCACCGGCATTACCGGAGGTGCTCACATCCTTCTTCCTGGCAACGAGCAAGGGCCGGATAATTTTAAATTTTATAACGTGTCGGCTGCTGTTGATGAGATTCTCAATCAATTCAAAATGCAAGGAAGTAATCTTACTGCTTTGCGTGCAAAAGTTACCGGTGGAGCAAATGTGATTGGCGTCAATTCCACAACGGGAGTGCGCAATGCGGAATCAGTAATTAATCATCTTACTGCGCACAAAATCTACATCGCAGCTGTGGATGTAGGTGGTAATTATAGCCGCACAGCAAGGTTTGAAAGTCAGACGGGTGTATTATCGGTATGCATGTCTGCAATTAAAGAATGTAAAAATTATTAACTAAAAAATTTAATAACATGGCAAAGAGTGTATTAATCGTTGATGATTCTCTGTACATGCGCACCCTTATCAAAGATGCCCTTGAAACGGGCGGTTACAGTGTGGTAGGGCAAGCTGCGAATGGTGAAGAGGCCATTGATTTGGCGTTTGAACTTCAGCCTGATTTAATCACACTGGATAACATCCTTCCCGATATGATCGGCACGGATATTCTGAAAGTATATCAGGAAGAAGGATTAAAATCAAAAGTGGTGATGATCAGCGCAGTGGGCCAGGAGTCGGTAGTTAATGAGGGTTTGCGCCTGGGTGCAAAGGCTTACATCGTGAAACCATTCACCAATGATCAGTTGGTAGAAGCAATCAACAAAGCTTAATCGGTTCTGTTTATGCCTGCCAATCGCATCCGCACAGTTTTGATTGATGACTCTGCCTTTATGCGCAAAGTGATCAGCGACATTATCAATAGTGATGAGTCAATCGAATTGGTGGGTGTTGCCAATAATGGCCAGCAAGGAACTCAAATGGCATTGGAACTGAAACCGGATGTGCTGATCACCGACATGGTGATGCCCGACTACGATGGTGTTTATGTGGTGAACACGGTGATGGAGAAACATCCTGTGCCCATCATTTTGTTAAGCTCGCTGGAAAAAACCGACACACGCATTTTTGATGCTCTTGAGTACGGAGCTTTTGAATTCATTGATAAGCCCACCGACATTGAGCGTGCCCGCATTGGCGATTACAGATTATTGCAGCTAATCAAAGAAGCATCGCGCACAGATATTTCTTTGCTGAAGGCAAAACAGCTTGCACGAAAAAATACTCACTCGCACAGTTTTAATGAGACGCTGAATTACGAGATCATCGTAATTGGCGCATCTACCGGTGGACCGGGTGCAGTAGAGTGGATCATCAATAACCTTCCTAAAAATTTAAAAATCCCGGTAGTGGTGGCGCAACATATGCCCCCGCGATTTCTGGAAACGTTCACCCAGCGATTGAACGAAAACAGCCCGCTGCCTGTGCGGCTGGGAAGAAAGGGTGAAACCATAAAAGGTGGCTGCGTCTATGTAGCGCCTGGTGAATTAAACATGCGCATCGATCAGAATTTATTAACAGGTATGCCCATGATCACATTCACCGAAAAAAAATATGAAGAATTCAACTATCCTTCTGTCGATTGTCTTTTTGAATCGGTTGCCGAAACATACGGTAAGCATACCATTGGTGTGATCTTAACCGGTATGGGAAAAGACGGTGTAAAAGGATTGGCAAAAATAAAAGAAAAGGGAGGCTACACCATCGGTCAGGATGAAGAGTCATCGGTGGTGTATGGAATGCCAAAGGCAGCTTTTGAGATGGGCGCAGTGAAGCAGGTAGTTAGCCTTAAACAAATACCAGGTTTTATTGTGAGTTGTTTATAGTGCATTAATCAAAAGATCAGCACATGAAAAACAAAGACGAAGAGTACAAAGAAATTTTCCTGGCAGAAGCCTTGGATAATTTTGAAGAGATCAACCGCTTGTTAACCCATCTGGAGAAAAATCCTTCCGATAAAAACACGATTCATGCTCTTTTCAGAATAACCCATACCCTAAAAGGAAATGCATCGGGCATGGGCTTTACCGGTATTGCTGAAATGGCCCACGTGCTGGAGGATTTGTTTGGTGAAGTGCGCGATGGAAGAATTCTGTTAGATGAAAATTTGTATGCTTCCATCTTTAAAGCGGTTGATGTATTGGGTCATTTGATCAATGCCATCAAGGACAATTCGGAAGTCAAGTATAAAGGAATAAAGACCAAGCTGGAAGTATTACTGAAGCGCGCAAAGGAAAGCAAAACCGATCAGGGTAGCGCAAGTGCTGTAAAATTAAATACTCAGCAAAGTTCAGAACAACCATTGACGAACGAACTTCAAGGCAGCGAGTCATCTCCGGAAGGAGCTGAACCCTTGACCGAGGCAGATAATAAGATTTCGTTTTCCGACCTGGTGCAGGTGCCGGTGCGCAAGCTCGATAACTTGCTGAACCTGGTAGGAGAGTTGATCATTGAAAAGGATCGCATCCTTGCATCGCAAGTGGGCAGTGGCTTACATGCTTCTAATGAATATGCTCGCTTAAGTCGCATCAGTTCTGATCTGCAATATTCAGTGATGGACGTTCGCCTGGTACAGGTTGGTTTTCTATTCAATAAGTTCCACCGCGTGGTGCGCGATGCCGCTTCACTGGAAAAGAAAAATGTGGTATTGAAACTTGAAGGCACTGATACCGAAATTGATCGTAACGTCTTGCAGGTAATCAGTGATTCACTGATTCATTTGATTCGCAATTGCATTGGCCATGGTATTGAAGAGCCCGAAGAGCGTGTGAAACTTGGAAAACAAAAAGAAGGAGTGGTTACGCTGAGTGCCCGAAGCGAGACCGATGCAGTGTTGATTGAAATCAGCGATGATGGTAGGGGATTGAACTATGACCGCATCAAGTCGAAAGCGATTAGCAAAGGGTTGATCACTGCAGAAGATGCTGACAAACTCAGTAAGGAGGATTTAAGTATGCTCATCTTCGAGCCTGGTTTTTCTACGATGGATCAGGTGACTGCTATTTCAGGAAGAGGTGTGGGTATGGATGTGGTAAAAAAGACACTTGATTCCATTGGTGGGATGATCCGGCTCGTAAGCACCGAAGGAAAGGGAACAGTCATTCAATTGACGTTGCCATCATCGATGGCCGTGAAGTCATCATTGCTGTTTGAGTTGAAGAGTGAAGTTTATGCCATTCCGTTGGCGTACACTGAGTCGGTGATTTCACTTTATAAAACAGACATACACAAAGCAGGTGGTGGATTGGTGGCTACACATTTAGGTAAGAATATCGCTGTAGTGTTTTTAAAGGATGTGTTTGATCAGGACGTAGAGAAGACAGGCTATCATGCGAATGTGCTTCAAACTTCATTTGAGAAAATTCATCCCGAAGAAAAATTAGAGATAGTGGTGGTAACGTTCAATAATCGCACGGTTGGTTTTGTGGTGGATAAGCTTTTGCAGCAAAAGGAAATTGTGGAAAAGCCGTTGATGAAACCTGTGGATCGGATCAAATTCATTAGTGGATTTACGATTCTTGGCAGTGGTAATGTGTGCCTGGTACTCAATGTTCCATTTATTCTGAGTTTCATTTTCAGTCTTTCGGTTCAAAATAGATCGTCTAAAAACTTCAACCTAAACTGACCAGCTATGGATAGCAGAAGTCGTGAGAATTTTTTAATCCATGTGATGAATACTGGATTTGAAAGAGCAGCCACCTCATTTTCGAGACTGATCGGCAAGCCTGTAAAAATTACTAGTTCACAATCCATATTGGTGCGCCATGATTACGAGCTGAGCTGCATCTCGGAAGAAGAAGGTGATTTATATATTTTGGTCACCCAAATCATTGGCGATATTTCTGGTAAAAGTTTTCTCATCTTTAATCAGGATGAGAGCCACGAGATTTTCAGAACATTAAATTTCGGAGGCGGCAACAAAGAGCTTCACGAGGCTTTTCTATTGGAAATTGATAACATCATTTCTGCTTCCGTGATTTCAGATCTATCTAATTCGTTGGGAATTGAAGTGTATGGCGATGTTCCTCAGCTTATCAAAATTCACTCTTGCAATTTACAATCGTTCATGCAGTCCGAGATCAACAAGGATGATCCGTCAACGATGATTTTTACCAATACAACATTTTCGTTCCAGTCTCATGACCGGGTTCACCCTCAGTTTATCTGGAAATTGAACAGTAAAATTTTTGATATGATACCAGCCGCAAAAATCTCTGCTTAGTGGATATGAAGAATAGACTCATTCTGTTGCATGTACTTTTCCTGTTGGTGCTCGTTAGCATTACGATAACATCGCATACGGGTGGTCATCCCTGGGTGATCAGTGCATTGGTTGGAGTGGCGATGGTTGTTCTTTTTCTGGTTATCAGAAGCTGGATGGCATTTGTGAATCAGTTGCTGATCAAATCAGATTTGGTATTGAACAAGTCGGGCGAGTCTCGAGCAGTATGGTCATTTTCCAATATTGAAACACTGATCAACAACCAGCAGCAGGTAGAGAAGAAGTTTAAAGTTTCCGCAGAATTAATTGCCGACCTGGCACACCCTGAGAAGGCAGGATCGATGGATGATCTGATCAGCAACGATCCGATCGGAAAGGCGCTTCAAAACATCCGCACCGAAATGCAGCGCTTGAAAGATGAGGATGATAAACAAGCGTGGATCTCACAAGGCCTCGCTAAGTTTAGCACCATCTTGCGCAACAAGGCCGAAGTAAAGGAATACACTCAGCAAATTATCAGTAACCTTGTGAAGTACCTGGGTGCAAATCAAGGCTCCCTTTTTATTGAATATGGCGAAGCGAAAGAACGCTATCTAGAACTCACCGCTTGCTATGCCTATGACAAGCGAAAGTATCTGGAGAATAAGATTTTCCCGGGGCAGGGATTGGTAGGTCAGTGCATGCTGGAAAGGGATTATATTTTTCTCACCGATGTCCCGAAGGATTATGTGCGAATAACTTCAGGCTTGGGTGAAGCCACTCCGCGAAACATTGTGGTCGCACCTTTGATTTTTAATGAGGTTTTTTGTGGCGCCATTGAGCTGGCTTTATTTCAGGTGATGAAGCCACACCACCTGGAGTTTCTGAAGAAGGTGTGTGAGAACATTGCTTCCGAAATAGCATCGTTAAAAAACATTGCGCATACTCAACAATTATTAGAAGCATCGAATACATTGACGCAAGAGTTGCAAAGTCGCGAAGAAGAGATGAAACAAAATCTCGAGGAGTTGGCGGCTACGCAGGAGGAAATGGCTCGTAAGCAGGCAGAATTGTCGGGCATTATCAATGCGATTGATAGCACGCTGGCAACGGCTGAGTTTGATATGCGTGGAAAGTTGATCAAGCATAATTCAATTCTTGAGCAATTTTTTGGTTTCAATACAGAGCGCATGAACGAGTTTAATCAGCGTAATTTACTAGGCGCAGAAACAGAACTGGATTGGATGGAGATCATACGTGGAGAAATTCGCTCAGGCGATTTTAAAACCACCACGGCATCAGGTGCAGATTTGTGGTTGAGTGTTACCTTCACACCAATAGCGGATGCTTCCGGAAAGCCTGCCCGCATTTTGTGCATGATTCAAAACATCACACAAAAGAAACTTAAAGAAAAGGAATTTGAACGACTGTCACTCGTGGCAAATAACACGGACAACTCCGTGATCATAACCGACAAAAATGGTGTGACAGAATATGTGAACGAAGGATTTACAAAAATAACAGGGTATGAGCCTCATCATATCATTGGAAAAAAACCTGGCGATTTATTGCAAGGTCCAATGACAGACAAAAACACCATTGAAAAACTACGACAGAAAATAAATGAGGGTGTTCCCATCTACGAAGAGATATTGAATTACAATCGCAACGGTGAAACATACTGGGTATCGCTGGCGATCAACCCCGTGCGGGACGAGCATGGCCACATCATCCGGTTCATTTCAATTCAAGCTGATATCACGCAAACAAAAATTGAAGCGCTTGACTTCCACCAGAAAATGGAAGCGCTCAGTCGCTCCAATGCGATCATCGAAATTGATCTCACCGGTAAAGTCATTGCTATCAACGAAAATTATCTAGAGCTCCTGGGCTATGAGCGTGATGAAGTGATTGGACAATCTTATTCCTTCCTCACGCACAAAGAACACATCTTTGATAAAATGCTTCACACCATTCAGGAGCATGGCATGCAGAGTGGAACCTTTTCGCGGTACGATAAACAGGGTAGAAGGCATTGTCTCAAACTGATGGATTATCCTGTATTGAATATTCATGGAGATGTAGAAAAGATTATTGAGTTTGGTGTGGACGTTACTAATGAAAGGAGGCTGGCGCGTGAGTCTGATCGCAGGCAGGCTGAATTGAAGAGCTACCTGGCTGGAATCAATAACACGATCGCTTCCGCTGAATTTGATCTTCAAGGAAACTTCAGGAGTGGCAATGATATCTTCCTGAAGGTGATGGGGTACGATGCTGTCGATATTCTGGATAAGCATTTTGCGTATTTCATGGGCGAAGATCCTTCCGTGGTAATGATGTGGGAAAATCTGAAGCTCGGGAAATTTTTCTCCGGGGAATTTAAGATGAGAGACAAAACCGGCAAAGAGTTGTGGCTGAACGGCACATTCAACCCTATTATTGTGGAAGGCGATGTGCCGGAAAAGATTATGATGTTCGCACAATTCACCACGCAAGAGAAAGAAAAAGTGAACGACCTCACTGGTGTTGTTAATGCGCTGAAGTCTACGCTGCCCGTGATGGAGTTCAACGAAAACTTTGCCTGCAAAACGGCCAATGAAAAGGCGATGAAGATTTTTGGCGTATCTCGATTGGAGTTGCGTAACAAAACCATCCTTGATTTTATCGCTCCTTATTATCATGCCGCATGGAAGAAAAAGCAATCTGAGATTTTAGAAAAAGAGTTTTCAGATTTTTTGCTCCCGGTAACCATCACATCTCAGGTAGTTACTTATGAAGTCAGCCTTTCGGTGATCCGAAACCTGGAAGGAAAAGTGACCAAAGTGGTCGCGCTGTTCGTGAAAGAAGCGCAGGAGCATGTACCGGTTTTAGCTGCTATGTAAACATGCCTCTCATTCAAGATGTTACTGAGGAGGAAATGAACTCCCTCACACAAAGTATTCTCACCCGCTATGGAATTGACTTTACGTGTTATGAACCAAAATCGCTGAGGCGCAGAATCATCCGGGTGATGAATTTGTTTGACTTACCCAACATTCATGACCTCTGGGTAAAATTCTTACGCGATAGTCAGTTTATTCAGGTATTTATGAATGAGGTAAGCGTGGGGATGACCTCCATGTTTCGTGATCCCATTCTATGGAGAAAATTGAAGACACGGGTGAAATCTGATTTTCAATCTAAAGACACCCTTTCGGTTTGGCATGCCGGATGTTCCACCGGTGAAGAAGTGTATTCGTTTGGCATCGTATTAAAAGAGTTGAACTTGTTGAAAAAGACAAAAGCACTCGCAACGGACTTTAATATGAACGCGATTGCCGAAGCGCAAAAGGGCGAATATCACAAGATTAAAATGATTGAAAATGAAACGAACTATCGGGAGTATAACCCCCATGGTGACTTTACTTCCTTCTATACTTCGGATGGAAAATATGCCACGATGAATCCGGAGTTAATTTCTCACGCCAAGTTTCAATACCAGAATCTGATCACCGATGAGTTCCCCACCGGGTTTGATATTATTTTCTGTCGCAACGTGATGATTTACTTTGATACCATCGCCAAAAACAGGCTTTTGACAAAATTCCATGCAGCGCTGAATCCGGGCGGCTACCTCATCATCGGTTTTTTTGATACCATGAGCCACCTGATCGACAATAATAGCTTTAGTGTAGCAGATGAAGAGGCAAAAATTTTTCAAAAACGATAAAATTCAGGGGGTGCTTTTGGATTTTTGACACTCAATCTTGTATTATTGCACTCCCAAAATCGAGGAACTGAATAATACCTCGAAATAGGGCAAAACCAGAATATTCCTCCTTAGCTCAGCTGGTTAGAGCATCTGACTGTTAATCAGAGGGTCCTTGGTTCAAGTCCAAGAGGAGGAGCTTCAAAATCAGGCAGCTACGGTGTGGTTGCCTTTTTTGTTTATCTGTAATTAAGGCAAATTAAAAGCAACTCGACTTTTCCTCAAATTGCCTTTACATCAACCACCCGGTCGGTGCATTGTTGAAAAATCCCAGCCGATCATTCACTACTGACTTACACCTGTTGATTCCCTTATCCCACTGAAAAATAGGTACCTTGTAGATTGGTAACTGTGATGTTGAAGTTCACCTTGGTTCCCGCCCTCGCGGAAGTTCCCATGGCAAAGATTAACTCGTTCCTTCCAGAATTGCTGCATCGGAGCACTGCAAAGAAATGCACACTCATATTTTTTATAGCACTCAAGAATAACTTAAGAAAATTCAATCATGAAAACTGATATAAAAAATCTACTTCAAGCAGAGGATGAGCAGCTCAAGAAACTGCAACGGATTGTGAAGCAAACCATCGAAGAGGAAAAACTGATTGTGGATAACCTGTTGCACCAACCGCAGGAAGTGCTGAGCAGAGGACAAAGTATTTCGGATAAAGTCGCCAGTTTCGGTGGAAGCTGGAAATTTATCATTCTGTTCTCGATCATCCTTACCGTATGGATTTTGTTCAACACCTTATTATCCAAGCCGTACGAGTTTGATCCGTATCCTTTTATTCTCATGAATTTGTTGTTATCAGCCATTGCGGCCTTGCAGGCACCCATCATTATGATGAGTCAGAATCGCAAAGAAGAAAAGGACAGGAAACGAAGCGAGAACGACTACCTCATCAACCTGAAGGCCGAATTGGAATTGCGCAGCCTGCACCAAAAAATTGATTTGCTGCTGGAGGAACAAATCAAGGTGTTGTTTGAAAGTCAGTCGCAGCAGTTAGAGATGCTGAAGAGCATTGAGTATGAAATGAAGAACTCAAAGAAACTTTAATTACCGGCCAAGACTATTAGGATACCTGAAGGGCACCCGACCCTGGTTACTTTTTGCCTTGCACTTCTCTTACGGCTCATTTTTTGAAAATGCTATAATTCTTGCCTAAGCACAACTTCGACAATTGTTCCGATTCTTTATTTTGTATTATCATTAGGTCAATCAGTCGTTTAGTAAATTGTTGAGAATGAAAAAAGTAATCCTATTTGGTGCCACCGGAAATCTTGGGAAGAAAATTGCTGAAGAATTAGTCAATCAGGGATACGACCTAACCGTAGTGGCTAGAAATGAGGCGAAAGCAAGAACTCTCGCAGATCTGGCGGCAACGTGTGTCATTGCAAGTATTAATGATCATGAACAACTCAATAATATTCTAGCCAATCAGGAGATCGTGATCTCGGCATTAGGCAAAAGTGTTTCACTAAACGACAACAGCCGCGCAACATTTAAGGAAGTTGATTTTGATGGCAACATGAATATTCTTAAGGCGGCTATTCAAGCACGCATTAAAAAATTTGTTTACGTTTCCGCTTTCCACTCAGAAAAACACCTGCACCTGTCTTATTTTAGAGTGCATCATGACTTTTCAGAAGAACTAAAAAAATCGGGAATTGACTATTCAATTATTAAACCGCCAGCCATTTTTTGTGCCTTCCTGGACGTGATTGAAATGGCCAGGAAAGGGCAACTGGTGAATATTGGAAAAGGAGACAAGAGAACCAATCCGATATTTGAAGGTGATTTAGCTAAAGTTGCGACTGATGCGATCCTGCGATACAACAGCACCATAGAAGCAGGCGGCAAAACGATTTATACAAGGCGCCAACTCAATGAAATTATTCAATACCACGTGGACGGTAAGAAGAAGCTCAAGACGATTCCACTATCCATGATTAAATTCATCTTACCTCTGATACGACCATTCAATAAGAATATTTTTGACAAGTTCGCTTTCTTTATCGAAGTCATGCAGCACGATACCATTGCACCGCAAGTGGGAATCATGACATTTGAAGATTATGTAAAACAGAAAATCAATATAAACCAAGACGGCAGCCACCAGGTCTATCATGGCAATTCTGACTAGTCAGTCGATCAAGCACAGAGAACACTACGGGCGAAGATGAAGCTATTACTATTCCACCTTCTTCTTCTTCTTCTTCTTCTTTTCAGCCTTTGAGGATGCTTTCTGATCGGCCTTTGCCTGCTTCTTCAATTCTTTAACCACACGTTCGGATAATTTTTTTGATGATTTCTGAACGAGTCTTTTCACCTTTTTAGATTCGGTCTGGATATGAAGATTTCTTAATACTTCCTCCAGCGATTGATTGAATTGCTCGCGTATTTTTTTCCGGGTGAGTGTAGCGGTTTTAATATTCTTTTCCATGAAATAACATTTTTCAAATGTACTCGCCTTTGCGCATACCTTCGGCAAGCTTAACAAAAACTTAATACAATCGAGCCTTAAGAAGGAGTTAATGAGTAGTTAATCCCTACCGATAATTAGTGATCTGCGTGACGAATATGTTATCATTGGATTATTTCAGGATTGTACTAAACTATTAGCTCTTGGCGTTCATCTATTGCTTATGCCTGTTCTTTTTAACGTAGGCCTAAGGTTTTTCAGCCTGTTGTTATATGAACGGTTAAAATAAAGTAGCGAATTGTGTAACCCCAGGGCTCATAATCAGGTACTTTACGTATTACACTCTATGTTGCCTCAAAACCAAAAAACCTCAAAATGAAACGAAAAATCATCATCGGTGGGTCTGCCCTGGCTATTACATTGGTAGGCTATTTCTTTATCAGCGGCCGAAAAGCCAGCGAAACAAGTGAGATAATGACCTCCGTAAAAAAAGGTGAATTCAAAGTTGAAATTGAAACCACTGGTGAACTGGAGGCAAAAAACTCGGTAAAAATTCTGGGCCCAGGTGGGCTCCGCAACTTCCAGATTTGGCAGGTGACCATTCAAAATATTGTTGATGAGGGTACCGTGGTAAAAAAGGGCGATTGGGTTGCCACATTGGACCGCTCAGAGTTTCAAAATAAATATACCGCTAAGCAAATTGAGATGGAGAAGGCCAACTCCCGGTTTGTCCAAACGCAATTAGACACCACACTGCAGATGCGCCAGTCGCGCGATGAGTTGATCAACTTAAAGTATGGAGTAGAGGAAAAGGATATTGTGCTTCAACAATCGAAGTTTGAGCCACCTGCAACTGTTAAGCAAGCGGAGATCAATCTTGATAAAGCAAAGCGTGCCTACGAGCAAGCGCTTGAGAATTACAAAATCAAAAAGAATCAGAACATTGAAAAGATGCGTGAGGTAGGAGCGGAGCTTCGTAAGATTCAAGGTGAGTTTCAAGGAATGACTACCGTTTTAGAATCGTTCAGTGTGTTGGCGCCAGAAGATGGTATGGTGATTTACGAAAAGGACTGGGATGGCAAACCGATCAAGGCCGGCTCACAGATTCACATGTGGGAACCCACAGTGGCAACGCTTCCGGATTTAACAAAAATGCAGTCTAAAACTTTTGTGAATGAAGTGGATGTGCGCAAAGTAAAAGTTGGTCAGCCTGTGGATGTAGGCTTGGATGCTTATCCTGATAAAAAGTTGAAGGGCAAAGTGACACGCGTGGCAAATGTTGGTGAGCAGCGCCCTAATTCCGATGCAAAGGTATTTGAAGTCTCCGTAGAAATAGAAGGTGTTGATCCTACACTGAGACCATCTATGACAACGAGCAATAAAATCATTTCAAATCATCTGACAGATGCTTTATTTGTTCCCCTGGAAAGTTTACACAGCCAGGCGGATAGCATTACGTATGTGTTAAAGAAAGATGGCATCACGCTAATCAAACAAGAAGTAATGGTAGGCGAAACCAATTCCAATGATGCAGTTATTTTGGGAGGATTAACCGAGAACGAGCGAATCTTCCTTTCGTTGCCTGCCGATACGGAAGATATTGAAGTAAAGCTGTTGCCCGAAATGAACGGAAAGCGCAAGAAGAAAGAGGGTAATGAAGCCGATGCGAAAGGAGCACCCATTATTGCTGCCAACCCTCAATTGAATAAGTAATGCTGAGGCGCTATTTTACTCAGCGGGCGTTAGCAAATCTCTCGATTGCTATTGATGCCGTTTCGGCCAACCGCATGCGATCGTTGCTTACAGGGCTGGGAATTATTTTTGGAGTGGCCGCTGTGATCGCGATGCTCGCCATTGGCAATGGTGCTCAGCAAGAGCTGTTGAACCAAATCAAATTAGTGGGGGTGAATAACATTGTAATAAAGCCGATCATCGAGCAAAAGGAAGAAAAGCTCAATGAGCAGGCGAGTGGAAAAAAGGAGAAGAAGAAATTTTCACCAGGCCTCACTATTCGCGATGTCAACAGCATGCAGAGTTCTATTCCCGGCCTTACCAAAGTCAGCCCTGAAATTATTATTGAAGCCAATGTGATTCGAAATGGATTGAGACGCTCAGCCAAACTGATTGGCGTTGAGCTTGCCTATTTCGAGATTTATGATTTTCAACTGGCCGATGGCCAACTGTTCAACTCAGAGCAACGCAAATTTGGTGCGCCTGTGTGCGTGATTGGCTCCGGTGTCAAGAGCCGCTTTTTCCCGACCGAAAATCCGATTGGAAAAAATATTAAGGTTGGCCCTCACTGGCTTACCATTGTTGGCGTGTTGCGTGAACGATTGGTTTCCGAGAACAGTATCAGCAAACTGGGTATTCGGGATTTTAATATGGATGTGTACGCTCCTCTACAAAGTGTTTTGATCCGGTATCAAAACCGCGACTTGATCACAGGTGAGGCATTACGGTTGGCAGCGCAACGCAGCCGCAGAAATGGAGGTCAGAACGGAGAGCAAGTGCTACCGAAGAATTATCATCAGCTCGATCGTTTGGTAATCCAGGTAAGCGAGACGGAACGATTACAATCCACAGCTGAAATTATGTCGCGCTTGCTGAAGCGAAAACATTACGATGTAGTGGACTACGAAATTGAAATACCGGAGTTACTTTTAAAACAGCAACAGCGCACCAACGATATTTTCAATTATGTATTGGGCGCCATCGCAGGAATTTCGTTGCTGGTGGGCGGTATAGGGATTATGAATATTATGCTGGCCTCCGTGCTGGAGCGTATCAAAGAAATTGGATTGCGTCTGTCCATTGGCGCACAAAAAAGTGATGTAATCCAGCAATTTCTTTTCGAGGCTGTGATGATCAGTGTGAGTGGTGGAATTATCGGAGTATTGTTGGGAGTGATCATGGCATTGTTGGTATCGTCCTTTGCCGGGATACCCACCATCATTAGTTTTTCATCCATTGTATTATCCTTTGGCGTTGCCGCTACAGTGGGATTGATTTTTGGAATCGCCCCTGCACGCAAGGCCGCACAACAAGATCCGATAGCTTCATTACGTTATGAATAAAAAAAATAGTGCCCTCTTCTGTTTGTTGATGTGTGCTGCAATCAGCCTCTCGGCACAAAATAAATTTAGCATGGTCGATGTGATTGGCAGAGCGTTGTCGCAATCACCAGCCTTTAAGCAGGCAGAAACACGGAAGGAAACGCGCTATTGGCAATACCGTTATTTTCGCACCAACTATAATCCTCAGTTGCGGGTGAACAGTAACAATGCAGGATCGCTGTACAACAACAGCTTTACAGCAGTGCGTCAACCGGATGGTTCGTTAAAATATCTTCCGCTGAATCAGTTGAACCCAGGAGTGAATTTTGGGTTGCAGCAACCCATTCAATGGACGGGCGGAATGCTGTTCGTGAATTCATCGTACAACTATTTTAACAACATCACCAACGAATCACGGCAGTGGAATGGAACACCCTTTAATATCTTTTTAAATCAACCACTCTTTGCCTACAATCCATACAAGTGGGATAAAAAGATTGAGCCAATCAAGTATGAAGAATCCAAGCGCGAGTATGCGGAGCAAATGGAACGGATCAGCAGCGATGCGGTGGCAGCATTTTTTAGTGTACTCCAAGCGCAGGTGAACATGCAGATCGCAAAATTTAACCTGGCCAATAACGATACGATCTATAAGATTGAACAAGGTAGGTATAACATAGGCAATACCTCAGAAGATAAATTGTTGCAGATTGAACTTCAGTTACTGCGGTCACGTCAGGATGTTGCAAAGGCGGATTTAGATTTGCAAACAGCGAGTTTGCAATTGCGAACGTTTATCGGTTTACGAAATGGAGAGACGTTTGATCTTGTGTTGCCCGATGAAATCCCTCAATTTGTTGTGAACGAAGAAGAGGCCTTAGCGTATGCAAAACAAACGCGTGCTGCCTATATTGCTTTTGAGCGAAGGAAGATGGAAACGGAACAAGCCGTTGCGCAGGCAAAAGGACAGCGTTACCAGATGAGTGTGACTGCCTCGTATGGAACAAATAATGTGGGCGCCAGCCTTGGTGATCTTTACAATAATTCTTCGCGTCAGCAAATGGCAAACGTTTCTTTCAATTTACCCATTGTTGACTGGGGGAGAAGAAGGGCTTTGATGCAGACCGCGCTTGCCAACAAACGATTAAATGATTTCGTGATTGCACAGGATCAAGTCACTTTTGAACAGCAGATTGCTACTCAAGTGAGGCAGTTCGAAATGCTAAGACACCAGATTGACATCAGTAAAAAATCAGATGAAGTGGCATTGAAGCGGTATGTGGTTGCCCAAAATCGTTACCTGATCGGTAAAATGGACATCACTAACCTCAACAATGCGCTGGTGGAAAAGGACAATGCCAAGCGAAGCTATATTGATGCACTCAAAACATTCTGGACCGCCTACTACGACCTTAGGGCAATGACGCTCTATGATTTTGCAGAAAAGCGGTTGCTTTATCTGAGCGAGGACTGAAAGTAATTTAATCGGATTGCGCTACTCTACTTTCAGAGCATCAACCGGATTTTTTCGTGCTGCTTTAATCGCCTGATAGGCTGTTGTAATGACCACAAGAACTACCAATACACCGGCAACAATTCCAATAGAGTTAAAAGAAATTGTGATGCGTGATGGGTATTCTTCCAAAAACCTTTGCATAAGGTAATAGCCCACAGGAAGGGCGATCACAAAGGAATACACTACCGGAATAATGAAATCACGCGATAGCATTACCACTACTTGTTTTACAGAAGCCCCTAAAACTTTTCGAATACCAATCTCTTTTGTCCTGCGCTGCGCATTAAATAACACAAGACCAAACAATCCAAGGCATGCAATAATGATTGCGATAATGGTGAATGAAATAGAAATGTTACTCAATAGCTTTTCGCGATATAACTGTGTTTCAAAATCCGTATCTAGAAAGGAATAGTTGAGTGGGATGCCCGGTTGCAGTTGCGCGAAGATGGCCTCTAAATGATGCGTTGCAGCTTCGAGCTGACCTTCGTTGTATCGGACAAAGAGATTTCCGAGGTATTGCTTTTTCCCAAACACAAAAACCACAGGCTTCACGCTGGTGTGAATGTCATCGTTTTGAAAATCTTTGATCACACCGATGATTTCTCCTTCTTGTGGCGAAAACATGTTGTAGGTAATTCTTTGTCCAATCGGATTTTTGAATCCTAGCAGATCTGCAGCCTTTTGGGTAATGATGAAATTATTCGAGTCTGAAGCAAGATCGCGATTAAAATTTCTGCCCAGAGCAAATTCAAAGTTTAAGGTTGACAAAACATGTTCGTCAATATTGGCACCGTAGAATAATAACGGACTGCCAAACGGCCCGTTGACGCGGTTGCATTCTGCATAACCATTCACCTCCATCGGGCTTGCCCCACCGAACCCTGCTGATTCTATGGCGGTGTGCGACATCACCATGGTGTGAAGATTATCGAATGAAGTGTTAAGGTCATTGTCGAGCCAAATGTTGATTACCCGATGTTTATCATAACCAACATCTTTTTTAAGCAAAAAATTAGTTTGCTGCCATGTGATCAGTGCGCAAAAGATCATCACCACCGAAAGTGCAAACTGGAAAATAACAAGCGCCTGGCGAAGGCCAGCGCCACTGACTCCTGAATAAAGACTGCCCTTGAGCACCACAGCCGGCTTGAAAGAAGATAAAATCCAGGCAGGGTAACTGCCGGCCAATACGCTCGTGAAGAGAACAATGCCTGCAAGACCCAGAATGAGTGTGGGATCGGAATGGGAGAGGACCAAATGAATTCCAACCAACTGATTGAAGAATGGCAGCGCAAGCCAGGCGGCCATCAGTGAAAGCATAGCCGCGATGCTGGTCATGATCAGGCTCTCCAGCATAAACTGACGAATCAGTATTTGCTGCGTAGCACCGGTCATTTTTCGCACACCTATTTCTCGTGTGCGCTTAGTAGCTCTGGCTGTGGCAATATTCATGTAGTTAATGCACGCCATCACCAACACGAATAGCCCCGTTATGCAAAAGATCAGCACGTAAACAATTCGTCCACCTGATGCTTGGCCATTTTCAAAATTCCAGCGCAAGCGCCAATCATTTAGGCCGAAGAGTAAAGCTTTGGTGTTGCCATGATCATCAGGGTATAGCTGAGCGATCTTTTGATCAATCTTTTTCTCAACAGCCTCACGCGAATCGGCATTCCAGAGTTTGATGTCGTGACTCACCCAGTCATCGGCATCTTTTGCTCTGGCACTGAAGGGCAGTACAAAATGAATATACCGGAAATGACTGTTTTCAGGATAGGAACTAAATACTGCTGTAATGATGAATTCAGTTTTTTGATCAACCAAAATCGTTTTGCCAATCACATCCTGACTATCAAACATCTCTTGCGCAAGTGTTTGTGAGATGGCGATAGCGTTTGTATTTGAAAATACCTTCTTCGCATTACCTCGCAGTTGTTTGGGTATGTGCACGGTGAAGAAACTACTGTCTGCATGCACTCCGGTTTTGTTCATGGATTTTTCACCCTTTGTGATCACACGGTTTGAGTTATCAATGCGGGTCACCGCCTCTACTTCTGGTGCTTCATGGGTGAGAAAGTCCATCAATGGCGCACGCGTGCCTTCTTCTGTATGAATTTCACCTTCTACATTTTCATGAAACAGCAGCGCAAATATCCGATCATGATCGATCACCGATTTGTCGTAATTAAATTCATAGCTCACCCATACAAACATGAGCATAGCGGTGGTGATCCCCACCACAAGGCTGCTCAGGGTAATGATTGAAAAGGAAAGATTTCGAGTGAAGTTCCGAAAGAGGAACGTAATAATGGCGTGAATCATAACGAGGGGTATTGGTAGGGTAATTTAAGAAATATAAGCGAATGCTTTCTTGCCAGCCTTTACCAATAAACCCAGGTGTTAATCTGAAGCTAGCAACTAGATCCCCGTATAATTAAACGGGCTGATTTTCTTCAAATCAATTTTTAGTGCATCACTCACGGCTAATCCATCAACAAACCGATGAATTGTCTCTTTTGTGATTTTTGCATTCGAGCGTGTCAAATCTTTTAATGCTTCATAAGGATTCGGATATCCCTCCTTGCGCAAGATGGTTTGAATGGCCTCTGCCACTACGGCCCAGTTTTCTTCCAAGTCATGATCAATGGCGGCTTGATTCAATTCGAGTTTTGCAATTCCCTTTTCCAGCGACTTAAATGCTATCCACGTGTGAGCGAGGGGCACACCCAAATTTCGAAGCACGGTAGAATCGGTAAGGTCGCGTTGCAGTCTGGAGATTGGTAGTTTTGAAGAAAGGTATTCAAAGAAGGCATTAGCAATACCCAGATTACCTTCAGCATTTTCAAAGTCGATCGGATTTACTTTATGAGGCATAGCCGATGATCCTACTTCGCCTGCTTTTATTTTTTGCTTGAAATAATTCATCGATACGTATTGCCACACATCACGGCTGTAGTCAATCAAAATTGTATTGATGCGTTTTAAATTATCAAGCTGTGCAGCCAGGTGATCGTAATGATCAATTTGCGTGGTAGGATGATTGCGTTTTAATCCCAAATACTTCTCCAAAAATTGATTTCCAAAAGCAGCCCAATCAATCTTCGGGTAGGCAACATGATGTGCATTAAAGTTTCCGGTGGCCCCACCAAACTTGCCGGCATGAGGTATGGTTTTGAAAAGTGCTCGCTGTTGTTTGATGCGCTCAACAAAAACTTCAATCTCTTTCCCAAGCCGCGTAGGAGAGGCCGGCTGCCCGTGCGTGCGGGCCAACATCGATACCTCTTTCCATTGTTGATGTTGTCCATCCAGTAATCCAATCAGATGATCGAGTACAGGTAGAAATTCACGTTCAATAAATTCTTTTAGCAAAAGTGGAGTGGCAGTATTATTAATATCTTGTGAAGTGAGCCCAAAGTGGATGAATTCTTTGTGCATGCCAATCCCTAAATCATCAAATTTTTTCTTGATAAAGTACTCCACCGCTTTTACGTCATGATTGGTGGTTTTTTCAATCTCTTTGATCTGAAGTGCATCCGCCTCCGCAAACTCGGTGTATAACGCTCTCAGTGCATCGAATTTATCTTTTGGAAATGACTTGAGATTTTCAAGCGGTAATTCACACAGTGCAATGAAATATTCAATTTCAACGCGCACCCGGTAGCGAATAAGTCCAAACTCTGAGAAATAAGGTGCCAGGTTCTTGGTAGTAGAAAAATATCGCCCGTCAATGGGAGAGATGGCAGATAACGAAGTCAGTAACACGGATTGGTCATTAAGTTTCAAAAATACAAAATTGAATAGAAAGGTTGAGATTCACCCTTTTCGTTAAGAACCTTACACGGTCGCGTTCTTCATGTAATTTCTGAAACCAAATCTTTTGGGTGTCGTTACCCCGTTGAATTGCTGTTTTCTTTTAGTTTTGTCGCCCCAATGAAATCGACCCCAAAAAACCTGCTAATCATCTTGATAACCCTCCTTTGGGGTATCGATACGATTGCGCAAAATAAACCTGGTGAAAAGCTTTCCATCCGAAAGTCAAAGGCACCCATTGTGATTGATGGTGTCCTTGATGAGGCCGACTGGCAGTCCGCTCACGTGGCAAAAGACTTTCACCTTAATTTTCCGATTGATACAGCCCAGGCGCCTTATCAGACTGAAGTGCGGATGACCTTCGATGATCACACGCTATACCTTGGCTTTACCTGCTTTGATGATGGTAAACCTTACATCATGCAATCGCTGAAGCGCGACTTTGATTTTGACAACACTGATAACGTGGCGGTTTTGGTTGGGCCGTACAATGATAAGATCAATGGCTTTTTCTTTGTGATCACGCCTTACAATGTGCAAATGGAAGGAACGATCAACAGCGGTGGAGCCGACAACAATTCTTATAGCGCCACCTGGGATAATAAGTGGTACTCCAAAGTTACGCGTCATGCCGATCGTTGGGTTGCAGAGTTAGCAATACCCTTCAAAAGTTTTCGCTACAAGAGTGGAGAAGATAATTGGAACATCAATTTCTTGCGATGGGATCGTAAACATAATTTGGTGAGCACCTGGATCGCAACGCCTATTCAGTATAATGCCGGATCATTTGCGTACTCAGGCAATCTTCATTGGGAAGACAAGGCACCGGAGAGCAGTACCAATATTTCGTTGATACCCTACGTTGCCGGAATTTCTTCTGTAGATAAACAGGCATCACCAGAAGCGAAGACAAATGATCTACAAGCAGGACTGGATGCGAAGGTTGGTGTAACTCCTTCCCTTAATCTTGACTTAACCATCAATCCGGATTTTTCACAAGTGGAGGTGGATCAACAGGTGATCAATCTTACTCGTTTTGAGTTCCAGTTTCCTGAGCGCAGACAATTCTTTTTGGAGAACAATGATCTTTATGACAAAGGTGGCTTTCCAAGCTCAAGACCTTTTTTTTCCAGACGTATTGGCCTCGCGAGAGATTCTTCCGGCAATCTTCAAAAGGTCCCGATCGCCTACGGTGCGCGTTTAAGTGGTTCAATTTCAAAAAAGTGGAGAGTAAGCGCGCTGAATATGCAAACCAAGAAAATGCTGGCGCTTGGGCTGCCCGCGCAAAATTATACAGTGGCGGCACTGCAACGCAATTTCTGGAAGCAGTCAAACCTTACCCTCATGTATGTTGACAAAGCTTCGATAGATGTGAATAAAGAAGACACATTAAAATATTTTCAAAAAAATTTATGGAAGTATAAAAAGACAGGGAATGATTCTTCTTTGGTGATAAACAATAGTAATCGTGTTTGGAGTGCCGATCTTGAACTGCTTTCACCCGACAATAGCCGGTATGGCAGTTTCTCTTTTTCTCAGTCGATTGATCCCTTTAATACCAACAAGAGAACATCAGGGATTGCTTTTTTTAGTTATAACAAACGGCCGGGTGGTTTTTTTCTTGGCCGTGGTTTTATTCAAAAGAATTATAATGCAGAAACTGGATTTGTTCCGCCATCAGGTGTTTACCCTGGTTGGAATAATAATTTCTTGAATGCGTATAAAACCTTTTACCCAAAGAAGTGGATAGCTAAGATGGGGCCGGGAATCAACATTAACTATGTATCAATTCCGGGGGGTACCATCGCTGACAAGAATTTATCAGTGAATTACTCATTTAATTTCTTGACTACCGCTCAATTGAATTTTACAGTGAGCCATGTTTTTCAAAAGATGACCAACACATTTAATCCAATTGATGGAGAGAAATATTTTTCATTTATCACTGGCGAAGAATACAACTGGACAAACTATAGCGCGAGATTTGTTTCCGACCAACGAAAAATTATTCGATACACCCTTGAAGCAACAACAGGTGGATTCTATAACGGAAACAATTTGAATTTAAATGGTCAATTCAATGTACGCTTTCAGCCTTACGGAAGTTTCTCAGTTCGATTTGATTACAATGATTTGAGGTTGGCAGAGGGCTACGGAAATGCTCAATTGTTATTGGTTCGCCCTCGGTTTGATTTTACCTTCACCGATAAATTGTTCTTTTCTGCTCAGGCGCAGTACAACAATCTGGCAGATAACGTAAATCTGAATGCTCGTTTTCAGTGGCGCTATAAACCCGCCTCCGACTTTTTCATTGTCTACACCGAAAACTATCTGCCAGGAAGCTTTGCCAGTAAAAACCGCGCCCTGGTGTTCAAGTTTACCTACTGGCTGAATATTTAATTTCAGAACTTGCCTTTTGGTCGTTAGTAGGTAGATTTGCCATCCAATTCAAACCGGAAAGGAATGGCATTCGGACTGTTTAAAAAATCGGAGAAAAAGGAGGAAACACCTGCGGGCTCCCACTACCACGAGCTGCGTGTGAAGAACATTGTTCAAGAGACAAAGGATGCAATTACCATTGTTTTTGAACACCCTTCAACAAAAAAGATAGCGTACAAATCTGGGCAGTTTCTCACGCTGATTGTGCCCATGCAAGGCAAAGAAGTACGCAGAGCATATTCTCTTTGCTCTTCTCCATTCGTTGATCAGGATCTGGCCGTAACGGTGAAACGTGTTGATAAAGGATTAATGTCTAACTGGCTTCCAGATCACCTGAAGGTTGGTGACAAGGTGAAGGTGATGGAGCCCATGGGGCAATTCACCACGGAATTCGCAACCACCAATAAGCGCCACCTTATTATGTTTGCTGGTGGCTCGGGTATCACACCAATGATGTCCATCATCAAGAGCACACTTTCGAAGGAACCTGAAAGCATCTGTTCCCTTATTTATTGTAACCGTGATAGTGAGAGTATCATCTTCAAGGATGAGTTTGATCAGATGCAAACCAAAGATGAAGGCAGATTACATGTGATTCATGTATTGGACAATGCGCCTATGAATTGGCAAGGGTATTCCGGTTTACTCAATCATGAAATGCTAAAGAAGTTGTTTGAACGAATCCCTGATTGGGGCATCGACAAATCAACGTATCTCATGTGTGGTCCGGAAGGTATGATGAAGAATGTAGATACCTTACTTGCTCTTCAAAATATTCCGAAAGAAAAAATCTTTAAAGAGAGCTTTGTTACGGGTGTTCTTGACAAAGATAAAAAAGCTGAACCCGTTGCCGATTCAAACGAGAAAAAGGCACGCGAAGTAACAATCCGCTATGATGGAAATGAATTCAAAATCACGGTGCAGCCGGATCGCACTATTTTGGAAACAGCACTGGATAGTGGCATCGATCTTCCATATTCTTGTCAAAGTGGGTTGTGCACTGCCTGCCGTGGCAAAGCACTCTCCGGTAAAGTTAAATTAGACGAAGAAGAAGGCCTCTCACAATCCGAAAGAGCCGAAGGGTATGTGCTCACGTGCGTTGGTCACCCCATGACGGATGATGTGGTAATCGAGATTGGGTAAGCTATAAAAAGTTGAAAGTTGAACGTTTAAAGCAGAAAGCTTAAAGATGGTACTTTAGACTTTCTGCTTTTTACCTTCAGCTTTATTTTTCCCTCTTAAATTCCATTCCGTCAAAATTCACTTTGCTAATTTTTCCATCTGCTCCAATCGAATAGTTTAATGTGGCTTGACCGTACCACTTCTTTTGGTACCAACCGCGGAAGGTATCCAAATGCCAATGTTCCAATTTCGCTTTTACAAAATTGTTCATATTCACACTCAGCGAATTTCCTTCGGTAGCAATTTCCAACTGACCAAAAAGAGGATCGGTGTACTTGCCTGCATAATCGGCAAGCGCTAATGAAGGCTTTGTGTTGGGCAGACGCTTTGCTTCAAAATCCTGCTTTTGCTTTTCCTGTTGATCATCTAGTTTTTTATAGAGGGCAAAAAATTCTGAACTCCAATCGCGATCCCCGCCAAGGGCAAAAAGATCAAACGATTTGTAGAGTAATGCGTGTCGAACTTCAGCGTGATCATAATTTCCAAAAACGTAGATAGCCAACCGTTCCTCTGGCAATTGTCCATGTATGGCAATTTCACCAGCAAGACTTCCTGTATGAAAATTCACCTTCTTTCCTTTATAGTCGTGCTGAAACCAGCCAAGAGCATATGTTGTCCAGTTGGGCTTGGTGAGTTGCATCGTAGGATAGGACTGTGGAATCACCACTTGAGGTTTGAATATTTCTTGCCAGGTTTTTGCCTTCAGTAATCTGCCCCCGCTGTACTTACTGCTGTCCAGCATGCAAAGCGCCCACTTACTCATATCATCCGCGCATGACCAAACACTGCCGGCCGCGCCAATGGCATCAGCACTCGTGCGCTCAATTACCAGAATTGAATTATCAACATTATAGTGCGGTGAGGATTGATTGCCATCTTTTACCTCTCGTAAAACCGGAAAAGTTCTGTTCATTCCTATTTTAGAAAAGATATTTTGCCGGATAAACTCTTCCCACGGCTGGCCACTCACTTTTTCAATCACCTTACCCGCCACGAGATAAAAAATGTTTTGATACGTATATCCTGCTCTCATAGAGTAGCTTGGCTTCACCAATCGCATCTTTTGCAAAATTTCGTTCGAAGGAATATTCATATTCACCCAGAGGTAATCGGCATTGCCTACACCAGTGTTGTGAGTGAATAAGTCTTTTATTTTTAACTCTCGCGTTACAAAAGGATCGTACAATTCAAACTCGGGCAAGTAATTGATCACCTGATCATCCCATTTTACTTTACCCTGATCTACCAAAATGCCCATACACGTTGCAGTCATCGCTTTTGTTGTAGATGCACAGGCAAACAAAGTTTGAGTGTCAACAGGATCAGTCTTTCCTAACTGCCTCACGCCATAACCTTTCTTGAAAATAACCTGACCATCTTTTACAATGGCTACAGCCATGCCGGGCACTTGCCATTCTTTGCGTGCCTTGTCTACGTAGGCATCAAACTCTTTTATTTTTGCACTATAGTCCTGTGCTACAACAGAAATTGCGATGAGTTGTAAAATGATGACTCGGAATAAAATTTTCATGGTGTCAATTTTTGTATTAGTAGATTATTCGATCCAATTATTATTCTTGAGAATGTCCAGAACATCAGCCCGATAACGATCGCGTGGTTTAGGTGTGTTGCAAAGCAGTATGTATACAATTTCTTTTTCAGGAATGGATACATAATCACAATAGAAGCCTCCTTGAGTGCCTGTGTGCGATACTATTTTTAAGTGATCAGGTGTCTCTTCAATGAACCAGCTTAATCCAATGAACGGGGGTGTTGAATTTTTCCAATTTGGAAATTGAGTAATGGTGCGCGAGCGTTCGATCATTTCAGGGGAAAGAAACACAGCGTTGCGATGGGCAATTTCATATTGTGCCAGTTCATTAACCGAACTCCACACCCCACCATTGCCTGCCGCAGCAAAGGTTGGCTCCTCACCATAGTCTTTTTCAATGAACCCTTTACTTGTTTTAAGATAAGCGTGAGCGACACCGGTTTCAGGATAGGGGCCGTCTGTAATGGTACTGCTCTTCATGCCGGCTGGCTTAAAAATTCGTTCGCGTACAACGTCTTGCCATTTTTGGCCGGTGACTTTTTCTATAATTAACGCAAGGCCGTTGAAGGCTGGATTGGAATACTCGTAGGTTGATCCGGGTGCAAAGAGCAGTGAATCATTCAGAAGAATGGGAGCGAAGTTTTCCAGGTCTTTTGCAGTGAGCAAGAATACACTATCATGATGCACTCTGCGATTGTCCGGAAGGCCCGAAGTATGTGTAAGCAAGTGAATGATCTTTACTTTTTTGGCGATCGCCTGATTTTTAAAATCAGGAAAGTATTTAATCAGGCTATCATTCAGGGAAAGTTTATTTTCCTGAGCCAGCATTAAGATGGTATTGGATACAAACGTCTTTGAGATGGAGCCCGTATTGAAAAGCGTGTTGGCGGTAATCTTTTCTTTCGTGACCATGTCAGCTAAGCCATAGGTTCCGGTAAAAATTATTTCTTCACCCTTCATAACGAGCACGGCCCCACCGGGCTCATCAGTATTAAACTCTTTTGAGAAGTACCGGTTAAGTTCTGAACCGCCCGATTCTTTTTTGGTTGGCGTGCAACTGCTAATGAAACTACCAGCCACGAGAAAAAAAATGATCCTGTTCATGGTTTATTTTTTACGCGCTATTTGAACAATGGCAACAATGGCAATGACTGCCCACACAGTGTTGATGAAGGTGAATGGATATGCTTCTTTGTACACGCTATTGATGATGAGAAAAACTGCTCCGGTTAAATTCAGAATCTGAAACATCAACGAGTCAGATTTAATTTTTTGATAGGAATTGAGCCCGTAGGCTGCGATGACCTCTAGCGAACCAATCCATCCGAGCACGTTAATAATTAAATCCATGTATAAAAAGTTAGGTTAGGTTTCTTAATTGTGATAGTTAGTTCCTCATTTTCACACGCAGTACATACATGTCGTTGGTGATGAAGATGGTTTTTCCATCGGGAGTAAGCGCGCAATTTGAGGTTGCTTCTGGTACTCTGATTTTGCCGAGTACTTTTCCTTCGGAATTAAAAATCCATACACCGCCAGGTCCTGTTGCAAAAATGTTCCCGGCACTGTCAACTTTCAATCCATCAGGCAAACCTTTATTTTCTTTGGTGTCAGCAGTGGCATCAAAAAAAACTTTGCCGGCCAGAATTGTCAATGAATCAGAAAGTTCATACTCATACCATCTTGCCTTTTGAGGATCGGAGACGGCTACGTACAGTTTCTTTTCGTCAGGCGAGAGCGCAACACCATTCGGAAAAGAAAGTGAGTCAATCAGCGTTTTTGCTTTTTCATTTTGAATCACAAAAACACCCTGAAACGAAAGCTCCCGCGCTTCTGCATTGGCCAAACCGTAGGGCGGATCGGTGAAGAAGATTGCTCCTGACGAGTGAACAGCCAGATCATTCGGGCTGTTAAATTTTTTGCCTTCAAGATTATCCGCAAGAGAAATGAAATCTGCTTTTGGCTGTGACACCGAAGCATTCATCCGCGCAATACGCCTGTCGCCATGCTGGCATAGAAGAAGATTTCCATTTTTATCTAAGGCTAATCCGTTCGATCCCGGCTCGCCCGCTCTCACGATACTATCGGTGTATCCGGAAGGTTGAAGGTAAACTGACTTTCCTTCACCTTCTTTCCACTGATAGACAAGATTTCGTGGCACATCCGAAAAGATCAGCTTCTGCTCTGAGGCCAGCCAAAGCGGGCCTTCACTCCAATCAAGACTGTCGGCTATGATTTCGATGGTTGCATCCTGCGAGATGATGGCATCCAGCGCAGGGTCCAGCCGCTCGATTGCTCCATAAGGTGGAGCGTCTTTTTGCTGACCGCAAGCAAAGATCAAAAGGGCGAGGATGAGGTAGTATGGTTTTTTCATGGAACACATTATTTCCAAAATTTAGAAATAAATCCATTCGAATCCAGAGGAAGTTATGCGAAGGTGAGTGGTTCGATTGGCAGCGTTTTGAGATCTTGCTGGGGAGAGAACAGGCAGTTGATTGAGCTCGGAGAGTTAGTTATTGAGGAAATATAGGACGTTCCTATATTTGTGCGTTGGGCGCAATGTTTTTAGATCAGCTTATGAATTGGGGATTGACAGAAGAACATATTTACGAAAGCAAACTAAACTCCGAGGAAATGATGACTCGTCTTCGGAAAATTGTAGATACTAAAAATAAATTCAAGAAAGGATTAGGCCGTATAGCCAACAAAATACACAAACCGTATTACGGGTTTGTCAGAGAGACAACGTTTGACTTATTTAATAACCCGACCCTTTGGAATGACAGTTCCATTCAAGTAACAGGCAAAATTAACCGAACTGACTCCGGCTCTATCATGAAGGTGTCAATAAGAATTGCACCCGTCAATAATCTGACACCGTCATTACTCGCAATCAGCAGTTGCCTGTTTCCAATTGCACTCACGTTAATGATGGCGGAATTAACAATCATTCTGGGATCTCTCCTGGTGACAGCATTCTGTTTTGGGATGGTTTTTCTTCCGTTTAAAATTAACTACGTTGAGACAAGGGATAAATTAGAGAGTCTCCTACAATTGAAGAATTCGGAATAAACACTGCGTATAACAAGAGTATCTGTTGCACTGGTGCAGTCTTAAATTTAAATGGATGTGTCAAATTCTCAAACTAGTCTTAGCGTCTCGCTGCGACATTAGGTAAACAATGGATAAAAATTCCCTCCTCACTCTTGGATTTGCGTTTCAAGAAAACCAAACCCCGTATTTTCTGTTTACAGTTAAAACCAATTAAATTAAATTTAGGAGCGCTGTAAAAATCGCTAACTGTTTTCAGCGTATTTCTGTCGCACAAACTGCATGAAAATGAAAAAATACTTGATTGAGCTTAGCCTGGCAATTTTGGGTGTATTGATTGCATTGCTTATCGATAACATTCGTGAAGACTGGAGAGATGATCAACTGGTGAATGCCTATTTGGATATTGTTGTTGATGACCTTAATTATGACGTCTATAGTTTAGAGAGTCAGTTGAAACTAGACTCAGCATGGTCGCGAAATATTAAAGTACTCAGGGATGTGTTGACTACCAACCGCGACTTGCCCGATTTGAATTATAGTCTTGCCAGTTTTACAAAGGGTAACGTTGCGCCTTATCGTAATCTCAGCACATGGGATAGCTTAGATTATTATGCACTTCACCTTTATGGGAATACGGAGTATAAAACCCGGAAAATTGGATTTTCAATGATCGTAAACTCAGGGCTGAACCATCAGTTGGATAAGGATCTCTTGCAAAAGATAACACTCTATTACACCACTGATTCAGACGAACTGGATTTTAAGACCGAAATTGATAATACGTGCATGTGGAATGCAATTCCGGAGTTGAATAAATATCAGGGTGCATTCAAATCGATGATATTGACGAAAGACTTTAATACCACTTGGTTTCGAAATGAAGTTACCGGACGCTACAATACCAGACGTAACGAGATGCTTGCCAAAATAAAAATGATGGAACAGGCGAAAGAATTGTTGGCGGCCATCAAAGCATCAAAATAAATTTTACAGCTTCTTTTGCGAATTCAATCCTTCGTTAAGAACGCCTTTCTCAGCGATAGAAAGTGCAGTCCATAAGCGAGTGGAACCAAAAATGCTGGAAGCAACGCCACTGGAAATTGTGTAACGATGGTATTCGCAGGTTCATTCATAAAAACTCTGAACGGAGCGGGCATGGATAGGATGGCAATGGTAACAATGTTCATCAGCAGCCCCAGCCCTGCAATGTTCCACAGAACAATACCTGTTTTTGAAATCTTTTGCTGGTAGCTGAACCATGCAATGAAAGGGGCGGAGAGCCCTACCAGAATATCAAAGTTTCTTCCTTCAAAACTCATTTGTACGGGCAGCAAGTTTTCCAGAAGCAAAAGCCACAATAGAATTTCTACAAACACCCGGAATGCCTGCAAGCGCACAAGTTTGTGATTGGGTATGTTTGCCAATATGCTCTTAGTGGTTTTGGAAAAAAAGGCGAGGTAAATAAACGTAACCATGGGCACCACCAACACAGGCATCATGTTGAACGGAAACGTGGAGAAGTCGCCCATCTTTCCACTCAATGACCATACGCTGGTGAAAGCAAACCAAAAGATCAGTGCGATGATTGTTCCCGTTCGAATGTTCTTCTTTTGATTTAGCGGAAGAGCACTGGCATGAAGGCCTTGATTCAGTTCATTTAACAGCAAACCAAAAAATACGATCGTGAGTACGATAAACCCCAGTTGGATCAGCAGCAGTGTGTTCATGTTTCTTTACCTTTTGTTTTTGCTAATGTACGGCTGCCCATGGCTTACCGTCATGACAAAAATTGCTAAAAATCTTAAGCCCTGATGTGAGTGGGGTAGAAGCCCGTATATTGATAAAACGAGCGACTAAAGGAGCTTGAATCCTTATAGCCCACTTGCTTTGAAATTTGATGGATTTCTAAGTTGGGCTTTGCTGTGAGTAGCTCCGTAGCGCGTTGTAGGCGCACGGAAGTAATAAACTGGTAAGGTGTCTGTTGAAAGGCTACTTTAAATAAACGTAGGTAGTGGAATTTGGAAAGGCAACTGACCCGCGCCAGCTCATCAAGCGAAATTTGCTGATGATAATGTGTTTGAATGTAATCAATGCTTATTAACACCCTTTTTAATAGCTCTTCCTTTGTAGATTTTTTAAGAGATGGCAGAGCCTCTTGTTTCGTAATCAGATCCAACTGATCGGTGAACAATATTGTGAAGAGTGACACGAGCAACTCTTCTTCCTTCATACCATCAGCGCACTGTTGAAGTTGATGAATAATATTCTTTACGGCCTCAGACTTTCGGATGAGTCGATTGTGAAACGCAAAATTTTTACCCGGTTGATTTTCGAGTGACTGCTTTGCTGACGAATACAAACTGGTAAGCACGCCCTCTGCAAAATTGTCGCCAAAATGAATGTTAAATGTTTCTGCTCCTTTTTGATCAATTTCTAGCGTGTACTCCTGTCCTGCATTTGTTATAAAAAAATGATCGGCACCAATCCCCACCTTTCGGTGATCGACCATGACGTGACTTGTGCCAGAAAGATTTCCAAAAAGACTAAAGGGACCTTTGATCCGATCGCGGAAGATTTCTTTTGATTTCACCTGAAGCAATACCGTTGGCCAGCCGATGGTTTTGAACGATTCTCCTTTCCAGGACTTCCGATTCGCAAAGCCCTGATCGATTTGCTGCTTTAGCCACTGCAAATTTGGAAAATCGTGGTGGATCATTTCGTTTTGTACGAAATATTGAATTTAAGGTTTATTTTGGAGTAAAATGTGAATTCATGATTGATACTGCAACGCCTCCTAAAAGACCCGCCCGCCAATTCCTTCCCGAAGAATTTAAAATTGAGGATTGGGCATCGTTAAAACCTTATTATGAAGAGTTGCTCGACCGCCCTGTCAATTCCACAGCAGACCTTAAGCGATGGCTTGCGGATCGCAGCGAATTGGAATCGGTCATAAGCGAAGATCTTGGCTGGCGGTATATTAAAATGACTTGTTATACCGAAGACGAAGCGCTTAGCAAGCATTATCAGGATTTCATTCAAAATATTCAACCTGAAATTTCTCCGGTGTCGGATCAGCTCAATCGCAAGCTGGCCGATTCTCCTTTCACGAAAGAATTAGAAAAGGAGCCTGGCTATTTTGTGATGATGCGCAATGTGCACAAGGACATTGAGATTTTTAAGGAGGAAAATATTCCGTTGATCACCGAGATCAGCACAGAGACACAGAAGTACGCGCAAATTTCGGGCGCCATGAGTGTGGAGATTGACGGCAAGGAAATGACGATGCAACAGGCATCTGTTTACCTTCTTTCCACCAATCGGGAAAAGCGTGAAGAAGTGTATCGTAAAATTGTGGCCCGCAGGCTTCAGGATAAAGATCAGCTTGACCAATTATTTTCAAAACTTATTGACCTGCGTCATCAGGTAGCGAGGAATGCTGGCTTCTCCAACTTTCGTGATTACATGTTTAAGTCCTACGGTCGCTTTGACTACACTCCAAAAGATTGTTTTGAGTTTCATGAGGCCATTGCTAGCGAAGTGGTACCAATTTTAAACGAATTCACAAAAGAGCGCAAAGCAAAATTGAAGGTGAGCGAGCTTCGGCCATGGGATAAAGCCGTGGACACTGAAGGAAGAGAACCACTCAAAGCATTTGATGGAGGAAAAGACCTGACCGATAAGTCTATCAAATGTTTTCAAAAGCTTGATCCGTATTTAGGTCAGTGCCTCTCCATTATGAATCAAATGGGACATCTTGATCTTGAATCGCGAAAAGGAAAGGCGCCCGGTGGGTACAATTATCCTTTGGCAGAAATTGGTGTACCGTTCATTTTCATGAATGCAACTTCTACCATGCGCGATATGACTACCATCATGCATGAGGGTGGTCATGCTGTACATAATTTTCTCACCCGCGATTTGGAATTGAATGATTTCAAATCACCACCCATGGAAGTTGCTGAGTTGGCTTCGATGTCAATGGAATTAATTTCTATGGATCACTGGGATATCTTTTTCTCCAATGCGGAGGACCTGAAACGTGCGAAGTTGGAGCAATTGGAAGATCTCATCGAAACGTTGCCTTGGGTAGCCACCATTGATAAATTTCAACATTGGATTTATGAGAATCCAAATCACTCGTTAGAGGAGCGCAAACAAAACTGGAATCGCATCTTCAAGGAATTTTCAGATACGGTTACCGATTGGTCAGGGTTGGAAGAGGGGAGGGACTACCTGTGGCAAAAGCAACTGCATTTGTACGAAGTTCCGTTCTACTATATTGAATATGGCATGGCCCAGTTAGGCGCAATAGCCGTGTGGCGAAATTTTAAAAAGAACAACCAGGCCGGATTGCAAGGATATACAAATGCATTGAAACTGGGCAATCTGAATACTATTCCGGAAATCTATAAGGCCGCCAATATCAAATTTGATTTTAGCCGCGGGTACATCCGTGAGCTCATGTCTTTTGTAAAAGAAGAATTGAATAAAATTTAACCTCGTGCTTTGTCAAGCAGATCGTTAAGTTGCGTTGCCTCTTCTTTGCTTAGGTTGATAAATTTCTTGTCGGTTTGATCCATCTGTTCATCCAGCGTTGAAAGAAGTTTCAAACCCTCTTCGGTAATCATCACATCGCTTGCGCGCTTGTCTTTAGGGCATTGCGATTTCGCGACTAGGTTTTTGGCAATGAGTCGATCAAGCAATCTTGATACATCTGAATTTTTATCCAGCATCCTTTCTTTGATTTCCATACCGGATATCTTGTTAGGATGTTGCCCTCTTAGAATGCGAAGGATATTAAACTGCTGGTTGGTGATATCGAAAGGCTTGAAAAAATTCTTGTTGTTGGTTTCCAGCCAGTGAGCGGTATAAATAAGATTAACAGCCACCTTGTGAAAGGCATTTCTAAATTTTGGCTGCTTGATCTCATCTTCTATTCTCATACGGGAAAAAATGAAGAGCGATTACAAGTTAGTAATCGCTCTTGATAGTCCAATTTTGGAATTCTGATTATTTGCTGGCAGGAGCAGCTTCCTTTGGCTTGTTCAACTCCACGTTACAAGCAATCACCACATCCTGACCTACTACTAAACCACCGGCCTCAAGTGCTCTGTCCCACTTCAATCCGTAATCAAAACGGTTGATTACACCATTCAATTTGAAACCAGCTTTGTTACCAAGTGTTCCTTTGTAAACTACATCAAATGCAACTGGCTTTGTTACATCTCTCATGGTGAAGTCACCCTTCAAAAGATACTTACCGCCTTCTTTCACAATATTTCCTTTGAATTTAATTTCAGGGAACTTCTCTGCACTGAAGAAGTCATCGCTCTTCAAGTGCTTGTCGCGATTTTCATTTTCAGTATTGATCGAAGCAGTTTTTGCTGTGAATGTTACTTCTGCTCCAACAAAATCATCTGTCTTGCTTGCTACCGTTCCTTCAAAATCTCTGAAGCTTCCACTGGTTTCTGCCACCACCATGTGCGTTACGGTGAACGTAATGTTGCTGTGTGATTTGTCAATGGTCCAATTCGTTTGAGCAACTGCGAAACCTGAAATAAACAGGGCTGCTGCTAATAAATTCACTCTTTTCATGTTGTCTTAGTTTTTTGGTTTTGATGTTACAACACAAAATTAGAGATATATGTTTAAACATATATTAATGATTTGTTAAAAAACTGATTATCAGTCAATTTCTTTTGATGGGATGAGGGTTTTTTTTGATGGGATGAGGGTTTTTTCCGCCCAAATGCGGGTCAAAGATTGATCCAATAGGTGAATTTAGCCACCACGGCTCTGAGTTTTGGCTGGCCCAGATAAATCAAGTCTCCGTTTCGGTTCGCCTCTGCAAAGTAATTGTCGGTATACACCAGGAAGAAATCAGAAACCGGTTTGAAGCGCCATTGCAAACGTGAGTTGATGTTGAGGTTATTGATTTGATTATTGTATTGCAGGTAGGTTGTCCAAAACAGCTTGCGCGAAAAGGTGATATCAAATTTTGGCCCGATCAAAAGTAAGTTGGAGCTATTGTAAGGCTTTGGCAGCCGTATTCGGTTAACACTAAAATCGACAGAGATCACCGCGTGTGGTTGAAACCGGTAACTCATGGAGCCATCAATATTTTGCCTATGGCCATTATAGTATTGACCAATACGTGATTGAAAATTGTAATAGAATCTTTTGCGCGCGTTGGATTGGTAGTTGATGATGGTAGAGTTGTAATAATAACCAGTTCCCTTAGCCAATTGCAATCCGCTGGAGCCCGATGGATCGAATGCTGAGAATAAATAAACATAATCTCGCCTCAGGCGAATGAAGAATGATGCTGTATTCTGAAACTTGATCCGGTACCAGAGATTAGCATCCCAATCGGTAAGGCCATAAAGTTCGTTCCCGATGAAATCTACATCCGTACCCGGGCCGTGGTTGTTAATGATTTTTGATTTCGGATAAATGTTGTAGTAAAGCTCTGGTGCAATTCTTTTGAAGTGAGTTCTTCTCACATACCCCACTTCGGGATTGTAATTGGCGCCAACTTCCTGTGCAGTAAGATCTATTTCCAGTTTGGGAACTTGGTAAACAAAGGCGATGGTTGCTGCGTACGTGCTATCTTTTTTATTTTGGTCGAACGAACGATGATAGAATGCCTTTCCATTCCATCGGTTGTCTTTTGAAGCAAGATTGAAATCCATCCCCACCATTCGATTATATTGATCGGGCAGCAAGTCCACATTAGTGCTGTTTACATCGTGAAACGCTTGCTTGTTGATCATGATCAATCCAACATTTGATCGCGCAAACAATCTGCGCTGCACTGCGGCCACCGAATAATTGATGGAGGGCAGATTAACTTTTTTGTCTTCAGCGGCCTGCATATTCAGCACGCCAAGCCGCCAGTTGTTATTAATTTTTCCGCTTAGGCGTGCACCTCCATAAATTCTGTTTTGAATATTCTGCCCGGTGGAAGGATCGCGCGTAACGCCAATGCGCCTGGAAAAAAACGGACGCATGTTAGAGTAGCCGAAGTTTCCGAAGAGGTCTGCATTTTCGAGAAAGAACTGTCGCTTCTCCGGATAAAAAATTTCAAAGCGATCAAGGTTCGTCACCTGCTGATCAACTTCTACTTGAGAAAAATCCGGGTTAACCGTGAGGTCAAGGTTCAATGCGGGGCCCACGGCTACTTTTGCATCCATACCAAAATCCGGTTTTTGTTCGGTAGGAGTTCCCTGTTCAAAATTCCGATCGATTTTTCCGGCTGCGTAAGGAATAATGGAGAAATTAGAACCGGGATTTTTTAAGGGCTCATCCCAAATCAATTCGCGATTGGCCGCAAGATTAAAGATTGGATATGCTCTGCTTACCGGTGCCCATGCCGAGCGCTCTGTGTATTTACTGTCAATGCGATAAAAATTAAGATACCAGGAATCCAAGCCTTGTTTGAAGCGAATCGTTTTAAATGGAATCGCCAATTCACATTCCCATCGGTCGTCATAGATTTTTGCAGCAGAATACCATTTGTTATCCCAGTTCAGTGAAAGATCTTCGCTTACAGCGCCACCGTTAGAAATTAACCCTTCGCGCTGCACGCCAAACGGATTTACACCAAATTGAAAGGCATTTGTCCGATCTTTATAGGTATCGATATTGACAGTGAATCCATCATTAGCTTCGCCACGAAAATCTCTTTTCAAAGAAGGAGTGATGTAACTACGCGGCCCAAGGCTTCGCATAACGGCATAGACATAAATGAAGTGATCATCATACATCATTCGCACTTCAGTAGGAGCGATAGCATAAGACGAGTCAAACGGAAAGTATTGCCGGAAATGATCGGCAACTTCAGCTTCCATCCAATCGGCTTCTTTCATTTCAGCGTCAAGGGTGATGGCACCCTTAGTTTTTTTTATGTGCAGGCCATTGTGCTGTTGCCCTTGCGCTGTAAAGGCAATGAAGAGAAGAAGCCAGGTAATCTTTTGAAACAAGCTAACGCTATTTAAAAATAGTTGCAATGATACTGCTTTGTGATATGGTGAGGGCAAAATCTTTGATGAGCGGATTAAAAGTTGAGGTAAAAATCATGCGTAAGGTTCTGATACTCTTTGCTCCAGCCCTGCTGATCGTGGATATAAAGTGTTGTTTCTTCAACCGAGCGCTCCGCCCGCGCGAATTCAAACAGCCATCGTTCCTGCTTTTTTGCAGGCCTTGAATACAACGCCATCTTTCTGATCACATGGAATTTAAATTTATCCTCCGCTACTTTCTGAAAGGTAAGTCCTTCCTGAAATGGAATGATGATGGCGATTCGTCCTTGCTCGTTCAAAACCTGAGAAGCATACAATAGAAAGTCGTGGAAGCTTAGAGAACTTGTGTGCCGGGCGGATGTACGTTTGACCAAAGGAGAGTGGAGGCTATCGTTAAAGAACGGGGGATTACTAACAATCAGATCATACCGATGGTTTGAAACAAACTTTTGAAGGGCAACGTGGTGCACCATTACTTTTTCAGGCCATGGAGAGTGCTTCACATTTTCTGAAGCCTGAAACGCATCGTCAGCATCCACCTCAAGTGCATCAATTCGTGCATCATTCACAGTTCGCTGTGCCATCATCAGTGCAATCACACCGCACCCCGTGCCGATGTCCAAAATTTTTTTAGCATCTCCGATATTTGCCCATGCACCCAATACTACTGCATCGGTGCCCACCTTCATTCCGCATCGATCATGCTGAACGCGGAACTGTTTAAATTGAAATGGATCAGCCCTCTTGCTCACAAAGGCACCGCAGGTTGATACACTTTCTCTTGCCACTCTTCCAACAAAGGATTCATGCGATGAAACCAGAGTGGCGGCACCAATGCAAGTAAGATCATGGTTGGATAGCCAAACGGAAGCTGGGGACTTTCATCCACATGATTTAGAATCTGATAACGCTTGATGGCGTTGGCATGGTGATCGGAGTGTCGTTGTAATTGGAAGAGAAAAAAATTACTAATCAAGTGACTGGCATTCCAGGAGTGTAGCGGATTTACTCTCTCGAACTGCCCTGAAGCTAATCGCCTTCTCACAATTCCGTAATGCTCAATGTAATTCACTAATTCCAGTAACGAGAACGCAATAATACTTTGTGCTAAAAAGAATAACGGAATGTTCCAGTTAATCTGATCGTCAGGAGAGAAAAAACGAGTCAGTACTCCGCAAAACAGAACAGGTAACAGAGCAAACCAGATCATATCATTTTGAACACTGATCGGAGATGTTCCTTGATTTCGCAAACGTTGATTCGAAATTTTCCATGCATGGCCATAGCCGGAAAAAACAGATCGAAACCAGAAGCGATAGAAATGCTCATTCTTTCTTGCAGTTGCGGGATCTTCCGGGGTGGCAACCGTAACATGGTGGCCGCGATTATGTTCGATATAAAAATGCATGTAGCATACCGTCATCAGGATGAGCTTGCTGCAGAAGCGTTCAAATGCAGATTTCTTATGACCCAACTCGTGCGCTACGGTGATGCCTATTCCACCCGTTACTAATGCGAAGCTGATGGTAAATCCAATCCAATCCGTGAGCGAAACGATTTTGTTTTCGCTAACTACCCATACTCCCCAGATCAAAAAAGCAACTTGAACGATTGCCCAAACGTAGGTGATCAGCCGATAGAAAAATTCCTCGCCAATTATCTTCGCCTCTGCATCCGAAACATTAGTGGTGTCAAGTCCTACCCACTGATCGACCACAGTGATGATGATAAACACAAAGCCAATGGCGAGATAATTCCACATCCCTCCTAGTAGAACACCTGTGATTACCAAGGCAGGCAGGATGAATGCAGTATAGAATCCAATCTTTTGAACGACTTTCATATTTCAAGTTAATAAACTCGTTTGTTTTGAGGAACCGGAGGAAAATTTGGTATTGCGATGAAATTCCTTTTGGATTGGTTCTCTGAGGTGCCAAACGCCCAATAATATCACTTTCAATTAATTAGGCTACCTTTGCTGCCTTATTTTAAATACAATTAATGAAATCTTTTGACGCCCTGGGATTATCCGGGCCATTGGTGGAAACGATCCGCCAGATGGGTTTTGAAAACCCTACACCAATTCAAGAAAAAGCTATTCCGGTTTTATTGCAAGGAAACACCGACCTGGTGGGCTTGGCCCAAACCGGTACGGGAAAGACAGCTGCCTTTGGATTGCCTTTGTTGGAACTTGTCCAGGACTCCAACCGCTCTACACAAGCGCTGATACTTGCCCCTACGCGCGAGTTGAGCGTGCAAATCACCAACGACCTTGAGAATTTTTCGAAGGGCGTTAAGAATTTGAACATGGTCACCGTTTATGGTGGCGCCAGTATCTCCGATCAGATCAGAAAAATCAGAAGAGGAGCACAAATTATCATTGCTACTCCCGGTCGCCTTATCGACTTACTATCACGCAAAGTAGTAGACCTTACCAGCATCAAATATGTGGTGTTGGATGAAGCCGATGAAATGTTAAACATGGGTTTCAAGGAAGATATCGATGAAATTCTTTCTACCACTCCCGACACGAAAAATGTGTGGCTCTTTTCGGCAACGATGCCGAGGGAAGTGAAAGAAATTTCTAAAAACTACATGAACAACCCGCATGAACTTACCATGGGGGAACGCAACCAGGGAAATGAAAACATCGACCATCAATACATTGTGGTGGACGAGCGTGACAAGTACCAGGCATTGAAGCGTGTGGTAGATTATACACCCGATATCTTTGGAGTGATTTTCTGTCGCACTAAGATCGATACGCAGAAAATTGCTGAACACCTGATTAAGGACGGGTACAATGCCGATTCGCTGCATGGCGATCTTACACAAGGGCAGCGCGACAAAGTAATGCGCAGCTTCAAAAACAAGACACTTCAGATTTTAGTGGCTACCGATGTGGCCGCACGCGGAATTGATGTGGACAGTATCACGCACGTCATTCATATGAACATGCCCGATGAAATGGAATTCTACACCCACCGAAGCGGGCGTACGGCTCGTGCGGGTAAGAAAGGGATTTCCCTGGCAATCGTTTCTAAGCGCGAGGTGGTTCGCATTCAGCAGGTAGAAAAGACACTGAAGAGAAGATTCACCAAAATGAATATTCCAACTGGCGATGAGATCTGTCAGCAGAAATTGATGAATCTGATGCATCGCGTTCGCAATGTGGAGGTGAACGAGGAGGAGATTGATTCATTCTTACCAGAGGTCTATCACGAACTGAGAGACCTGACAAAAGAAGAAATCATCAAACGCATTGCGTCTTTGGAGTTCAATCGCTTTTTGGAATATTATAGAGATGCCCGCGACCTGAACAAATCCGATAAACAAAAATTCTTTGATGAAGATGGTGGAAGTGATGCTTACACAACAGGCGATCGCATTTTTATCAACGTAGGAAAAATGGATGGCCTTGATAAAGGATCTATGCTGGGATTGATTTGCGATTTTGGAGGTGTCGATAAAGCTAAAATTGGAAAGATCGATATCAAAGGAGCATATTCATTTTTTGAAATCGAAAAGGATTCTACCCAGAAGGTGATGGCTGGCTTTGAAGGTGTGGAAGTGCGCGGCAGAAAAGTGCGCCTTGAGATGACCGGTGAGAAGCGCGAAAAATATTCTGAAAAGAAGAAGGAGCGCTACTGGGGCGACAAAGCTAAGTCAAAACCGAAGTCGAGATCAAAACGATATTAATTCTCAGAGGCCGCTTTAAACAGCGGCCTTTTTTCTAAGTTCACTTTACGATCAATTTCTTTTAGCAAACTTTCGTTTTTGCTGAGAAAGCGATTGAACACTTCCGCCACACTATCGTAATTAGCACGGTAAACACTTACATTCTGCTCCGCAATTTTAATTTGATCGAGAAGATTTTGAATCGTTTTATCTCTTAGCAGATCAGGTTTGGATTCGGTGAGTGAAATCAACTCAGAGATTAACGTATTGGATGCAAAGTCATATTCTTCCACCACGTAAGGGTTGCCCAATGTTTTTTGAGTGATTCTTATTTTGCGCAATTGATCCAACCGATTGTCTAACGTGGTCAATGTTGTCTTTTCAAAGGCGCCCCACGACAGCAGGTGATCCAACAGCGTATTGATGTTTTTGATCTTCATGTTTTCATCATTCACCAGTAAATTCCAGGCATGATGAAGTGTATCCTGAAGAGTGAGGTAGGTCTCGGTAACGGAGTCGGCTTTTGTGAATAGGGTTCTTTCGGTTTTGGTTGTAGTGCTGCTGCAGGCCAGCAACGAAATAAAAGAAGAAAACAGCACAAAATGAATAAGACCCTTCATCGATACATTTATTGGTTCACCGTATACGGGGGTGCAATGATAAATGTTTAGACCTTACCGAAAGGCCGGATGTAATATTTTAGAGTGGTTTGAACTGTTCGAAGGCTTCGCGGCAATCGTTGCAGTAATAAATGGAGCGGCAAAGGGTTGGCCCGAATGGGTTTTTCAATTCGGTGTTTGTTCCGTTGCAGCGAGGGCAGGGTGACCCTTCCAGTATTTCCAGATCGGTAAAAATTTTTGTTGATGGAGGTGGCGCTAGTCCGTACTTTTTTAGTGCCGCCTTACCTTTCTCAGAAATGAGATCTGAGCTCCACGCTTTCCTGAAGGTTATCTCGATATCAACTATTGAAAGCCCTTTTGACTTTAGCGCAGAAATCACTTCTTCTTTCATGTAGTCCATAGCCGGGCAGCCGACAAAGGTGGGGGTCATTTCTACTTTAACTGCTTCACCTTCCAGGGTTACATTGGTAATCACGCCCAAATCCACCAATGATAAAACCGGTATCTCCGGGTCTTTGACTTCTTCAAGCCATCGGTAAATAGTTTCTTTGGTGATATCGGTTGTTACCATGATCTCAGTTATTGAAGTACTACCACTCGGCACCGGGATCAATTCTAAATACTTCACTCATTTCATCCAGTAAGGGCTGAAGATGTTCACTGTGCTTGCCCACACGTCCACCGGTTACCGGAGTCAAAATCTTCCAGTCAGGGAGAATCAAATTAGTTTGATTAAGGATTTCCTGAATTTTTGCTAACCATAATTCTTTCAGTTTTTGCTCACCTGCAAAAATCCCATTGCTTATTATTTCTTGCTCGTAGGAAGACGTTTCAAAAATTCCCAGCGCAAAAGGCATGGCGATCTCCAACGATTTCTGAAGTCGTGAAATACTTTCAGGAGTTGCAGTGCCCAGTTGTTTAACCCAGGTGTTGGCATGCAGGGTATGGTAGCGAAGTTCTCCTCTTACTTTTTTTGCAAGAAGGGCCAGGGGTTCATACGAAGATTGCGTTAGCAATTCAAAGCGGATCGCTTCGGCCGTATCGTACAAAAAATGACGGATTAAACTGAAATCGTATTCCTGATTTGGAAGTTCAGTGAACACACAATTATGAAATTGATTTGCATTGCGCGTGAAGGCAACGGTGTCTGGGTCGCTTTCGCCCAACTCCTGAAGCAATGAATAAAGCGCAAGACTTTGGCCAACCTTATCCTGGGCCATCGATGAAAATGCAATGTCTTCTTCCAATAACGGTCCCATGCCTGTCCACTCTGAATTGCGATGACCAAGAATCAATTGATCATCGGCCATCTTGTACAAGAGCTCTTTTAAACCGAGGTTCTCCATGCAGTTAACTTTTTACTTTTTCCAAAAACTCTTTCAGTTTGTCTCCACCTTTGTAATCTGCGGCATCGCGAAATTTTTTTTCCGGCAGTGTAACCCACAAATCCGTGTCTTCCGGTTTAGTAAATCGAATAGACTTTGTAGGCAAGGCCCAGATATTGAACACTATTTTGCCGGGTTGATTAAACTTTTCTTTTGCTAGCGACATTGCTTCTTCTGCTGAGCCCGCCAGCACCGTGCCTGCATGAACGTGTTGTTTCCCCCGCTTTATCAAATGATAAATTTCAAATGATTCTTTTTCTGATGCACTGGCTGTTGATTGGATTTGGTCATACGCGTTTGTGTTTCCTTCCGTCATGGGCGAAACCATCACATCACGTGTATCGGCAACATAAAGTGACACGCAGGTGAATCTTCTGGTAAAGGCTTCTTTTGCCAGCACGTATGCCAATTCAAGATTGGGTGCATGAACAATTCCCTCATGTTGAAAGGGTTTGCCTTCTTTTGGTTGAACAAACACCTCGAAAGTGCCAAACTGGTCGAGGGGTGCCTTGGGAATTATTTTGCCAGCCTCGCCAACTTCTGGAAGACGAACTACGCGCGGATCAAGAGATTTCATTTAATAAAGTAAATATGCACATCTCCCATAGGAAATGACTTGCATCAGTTTTTGAATTAGGCCAAGGGAGTGACGTATGCCGTCCTGGAAGTTTTGAGTGCTTCGCGCACCCACTTTCCTCGTTCTTCGGCAATCCTGCGCACTTCAAGACGCTCTTTATTGCACGGACCGTCACCGTTAATTACGCGTTTAAATTCCTCCCAATCGGGCTCGGTGTATTCCCATTTTCCATCGTCATTTTTTTTCAACTTCGGATCAGGAATGGTAAAGCCTAACTCCCAAATTTTAGGAACGTACATGTCCAGGAATTGATTACGCATATCATCGTTCGATCCCATCTTCACTTTCCAGCGCATCAGTACTTCAGTGTGTGTTGAGATTTTATCGGAAGGCCCAAAGAAGTGCATCATGGGTGGCCACCAGCGGTTGAGTGCTTCCTGAAACATTTGCCTCTGCTTTGCTGTGCCTGTTGCCAGATAGATTACGCAGTGGTGTCCATACTTCAGGTGAAACGATTCTTCTGCACAAATGCGATCAAGTGCGCGGCAGTATGGGCCGTAACTTCCTTTCGCATTGGCAAGTTGATTAACGATCGCACCGGCATCCACCAGCCAACTAATGAAACTACAATCGGCCCAGGTAAAGGTGGGGTAGTTGAATATGTTAGAATATTTAGACTTGCCATTGATCAAATCATCTATCATTTGCTCACGCGATTTGCCAAGCGTTTCCGCAGCGCTATAGAGGAGTTGGGCATGGCCCACTTCGTCCTGTACTTTGGCCATCAAAGCCATTTTGCGCTTGAAGCCGGGAGCGCGCGTGATCCAGGTACCTTCGGGCAGCGCACCAATGATTTCACTGTGAGCGTGCTGCTCAATCATTCGGATCAGTTGTTTGCGATAGAGTTGGGGCATCCAATCGGTGGGCTCTATTTTTTCACCACGCGCAATTCGAGCTTCAAATTCAGCCAGTTTGATAGGATCTTCCTGTGCCAGGCTGTCGGTTTTTACACCTTCAAAGGTATTTCCGCCTCCGTACATAAAGTAAAAGTTAAGTTCGCTAACACTCGTTTGGCAAATTTAACAAAGAAGCGGTAAGAAAGGTTAGCGTGGCTAAATTAAAATGAAGGCATGCCTTTGTAGGTCAGGCAACCTTTTTCAAGCCATTGATTAGCATTTCAGCAAGTTGCTTACCCAGTTCATTAGGATCAATGGCGTTGTTGGGATCATACCAAAGCGGCATCCAGTTTAGGGATGAGAAAAGGGTCATTACTGCCAGTTTGGTGTCAATGTTTTCTTTGAACTCCCCTGTGCGGATGCCATCCTCAATAATGGACTTAAAGCGATTGATATAGTTGATGCGTAGGAGCAAAAAATCGCGAAGCGATGGTTGACTCAAGTGTCGGTGTTCATTCATAAAAACCGCAGAGGCAGTCAGATCCTTCGCCATCACCTGAATGTGGCCGATGATACCCAGCTTTAATTTCTCTGCCGCAGGCACTTTCATTTTTTCTACCTCCACCAACGACTTGCGAAACTCGGCAGCCATATCAAAGCAGAGGCTATGCAAAATTTCTTCCTTTGATTTGATATGTGAATACAAACTGGCCGCTTCAATGCCAAGCTTCTGCGCAAGGTCTCTCATCGAAGAAGCAGCATAACCTTTCTCGCGGAATAGCTCAGCAGCACTACGTATGACTTGTTCTTTGCGGGTTAAGTTTACAGTAGTTTCCATATCACAATCTCTTCGCCAATTTAAATATTAAATTTGAGAAAGTTTTAAGAAATGAAATTCAATTCTGTTAAAGAGTACTTCATCAAACTGAGCAGCAATGGGTATCAGCGCATGATGATTCCATTGGTGATTTTCATTTTTTATTTTGGTCAAAGTAGTTTTGGCCTTTTGAAGCCATTTCTATCGGATGCAATTTTTGTTGATGTGATTTTTATTACCTGCACGATTGCCACGATCATAAGCCTAACAACTGTTCAGATCAGTTTTCAAAAAAAAAATAAATCAATTGCCACTTTCGTGGGATTAGGGTTGAAGTTGGATAAATATGGAGACGAAGCCGTTCTAAAAATGAAGTGGATCGGTATGATTGCCATCATTGCCCCTGTGGCGCTGTTCATCACCGGTGACCTTCGCCTGACGGTGTTGTTCGGCATCGTGTTTCTCTGGTTTTTTATTCAGTGGCCATCACCCCGCAAGGTAGCTCGCCAACTGAAATTGAAGGGTGATGAGCGCACGATGGTAATCACCAAGGGTGATGCATTTAAGTTTTTCTAAACCGGAAGTAACCAGCATTTGCAATATTTATTTTTTGAATATGCACTCTTGAGTGGAGTGTAATAAGGGTGTAATAAAACCTTCATAATGGCTGCTTACTCTGATTAAACTAAGCGCGCATTAATTCATCTAAGCCTCCATAATTCTAATTCTAAATTCTAAACCAGTTAAAGAATCTTTATGGAGAAATTTTCGAAAAATGTCCTTGGCTTTGTTTCTACTTTAATCATTTCACTATTCATACTTAGCAGTTGTCATAAAAACGATGAGGCGCCTTCTGTTGGCAAGGTTGCCGGAAAGGTGACTGACCTTTCTTCGGGCAGCGCCCTATCGGAAGCAACGGTTATTTTATTTGATGCATCCAATAGCAATCCGGTGATGAATGTGAAAACCAACTCTACCGGAGATTATTCGATTGATATTGCCCCTGGAAGTTACTTCCTTAAATTTTACCGCCAGGGTTATGATGCTGTTCCACCCCGCGGTGTTGAGCCAATAATGTTTTCCGTAGAAATCGGAATAACTTCTACACAGAATGCACAGATGAGTGCAAGTAAAGTTACCAACGGTGGTTCTATCAGCGGAAAAGTTTCCGTGGGCACTGTGGGCAAGGCAGGTGTATTAGTGATTGCTGAAGTTACTGGCTCAGCTTATTCTGCCATTAGTGATAAAGATGGTAATTATACGATCTTCAATGTGCCGGCAGCATCGTATCAGGTAAAAGGTTATTTGGCAAACTTTTCTTCAGCATCGGTAAATGCATCGGTTACGGCATCAACAGCAACAACCAACATTAATGTCGCGCTAACCGAAGGAGTGAGCGGTCAATTCTCTGGCACGTTTAAAGTGATCTCTCAAACCACCATTGCAACACCGCCAACCGTAATGGATATTTCTCTGGTGCATCCGATCACAAAAGAAGTTATTCCCGGTTTATCGCAAAGCGTTACGTATTCTTCATCACTGAGTTATTCGTTTACTAAAGTTCCCGATGGCAATTATGTAATCCGTGCTTCGTATGCAAACGACTACATCGTGATTGATCCTGATTATGTTACAAAGTTTGGCGATTATAAGGTTTCATTCGCTAATGGAACGCCTGCACCCGCAACAGTTGATATCGTTGCTACCAGCGCAGTGATTCTTACCGCTCCAACCAATGCGATGTCAACTACCGTTCCAGTGGAGGCAACTAGTCCGGTAACCTTCCAATGGTCGGCCTATGCAAGCACGAGTGATTATGTCATTGAGGTGATGGATGTATCTTCTGGAACAATCATTTGGGGAGGTTTCAGCAACACAAATGGCGTGGTGACAAAAAATATTATTATCCCTAGTAGTCAGACTTCTATTGCATTTAACTCAGATGGAAAAGCTACTGCTCAGCTGACGAGTGGGAAAGTTTATCGCTGGAGAGTTTATGCCAGCAAGAATAATGTACAAACTGGTTGGAACTTGATTGCTGCAAGCGAAGATCAAATGGGTTTGATCAAAATCAAATAACCAATCGATCAATTACTAGTTAGAAAATGAGAGAGACTGCTTGTTTGAAGCAGTCTCTTTTCTTTTTTTAGAACTTTAAAAGCTTATTCCAAAGCTAAAGGCATTCAACTGCGGGCCTTTATTCTCGGCAAATAATTCATTAAGATCATAGTTGAAAAAGAAGTCGACATCGTTGTAGCCAATTTGTGCACGCAGACCGTAGCGAAAATTATTCATGTAGAAATTGCTTCTATTCTTATCGCTGTCGCGATCACCATTTTCCTTGTAAACCTGCTTGGCATAGCTGCCAATCCTGTAACCAGCATAGGCACCGGCACCAATTCTAAAGCCGTGACTTCCAAAATCGGTAAAGAAACCGCCTTTGCGTCTGTTGCTACCAAAATCAAGCATGGGCACTACGGATGCATTGATGTAACTGGCGGTGAGTTTGCTTTTCTTGAAAGAGATGTCTCGCAGATCCTCGCTGAATGTAATGCCGCTATTATCTTTTGAAACCAACAGGCTGTTGTTTTGAAATTTGAAATTATACCAGCTCACACCCGTTCCCCATTCCAGAAAGAATTTTTTAGCCAGGCGTGTGCGATAAGTTGAATTAAACGATATGTACCATGAACCCCATGGCCTTACAGTATAAGGGCTGTTATCTTCATCAGGAAATTTTCCATCCGATAAATAATTATTGGTGCCCAAATCGAAGTTGAATGAGTTGTAAGTTCTTCTTCCGCGATATTTTCTTTTCGAGGTAGACCAGTCTTCTGCTTCCGGCTCTTCCGTTTTGGTAACAATTTTTTCTTCTACGGGAATGACAATCTTAGTGGTGTCTTTCAAATAGCTGGAAGACTTGAGCGCTTTGGTGGTATCCCTTCGCTCCAGTTTGCTAATCATGTCGTTCATGATCGCCTGAAAGTCGTAGCGTTTTAAGGTCTCCAAATCTTTTTTGTCTTTAATGCTTACTACCACTTTACTTCCGGTACCCACTTTAATGACTACGGTGTCCGGTTTGGTTTGTGCAAAGCACATGTTCAGACTGACGAATAAAATCACAAGTATCTTCTTCATAATGAGTTTTCAATTATCGAATTTTTGAATCTTCTTTTTTGTGATTGAAAGCAAGAAGATCATTCATGGCCTGGCGAAGACCAAGAGATCGTTCACCATTTTTAAGTTCAATCACGGTTTCTACTACTTTCTTAAATCCATTTTCTTTTTCAGGAGCGGCCTCGGCTATTGCAGGTTGTTGAGGAACGTCTTCCAAAACAAACTCAATCACCAGGGCTTTTTCCTCGGCTACAGTAACCTCCGGAGTTAGTGTTGCAGGTTCAACAATGAGATGAGGTTGCTCTTCCAAAGGTTGCTCCAACAAAATTTCTTTTTTTACTTCGGCCACTAACGGTGTAGTTACTTGATCAAAATTTTTATTCGCTTTCTTATCTGTGTTAGCTACAGCAATCTCTTGATGTGGCGTGGCAGATTTAACGGTTTCGATTGGTTCAGTTGTTGGCTCATTTTTTTTCTCGCTGACTCTTGGCTGATCGGTGACAACCGGTTGCGAAAGCCATACCAGTGTTAGCACGAGAAGACCTGCAAGAAGAATTGCCGCTGCCATCCTCCAGGCGATTACTGGTTTATTTCTTTTTGATAGTTGCGCCTCCATTTTTTCCCATGCTTCGTGTGAAGGTGCTACAGGGTGGTCGCTCAACTTGCTTCGGAAAAGCTGATCAATTGCGTTCTCCATACTGAATACTATTTTGATGTGTTTGTCCTTCCAGTTCAACAAGACTTTTTTGAAGATAGGCGCGTGCCCTGCTTAGCTGCGATTTGGAAGTGTTTTCATTAATGCCCAACTGTTCGGCAATTTCTTTGTGGGAGTAGCCATCGATGGCGTACATGTTAAATACAATGCGGTAGCCGGCCGGTAAGGCCGCAATCAATTTGAGAAGGTCTGCTGCTTCCAGTGTATTTTCAAGATGATGAAAATCAGGTTCGAGATCGGCAACTTCCAGGTCAGTTTCCAGGTACATGTTTTTATTTCTTCGCAGGTAGGTCAGTGCCTCGTTCACCACAATTCGTTTCATCCATCCTTCAAAGCTCCCTTCCCCTTTGTACTGGTCGATTTTCCTAAATACCTTGGTGAGGCTGGTGATCATAATATCTTCAGCCTCCGCCCGATCTTTGATGTACCGGCAGCATAGGCCCAGCATTTTGCGCGAGTAGGCCTCAAAAAGCTCCTTCTGGGCCTGTCGGTCCTGCTTTTTACAACGTTCTACCCACTCGGTCTCTTTTGTGCGGAAAATATGGAGCCCCATTTAAAATCGATTCTCTACCAAGATGCCTTAACGGGAGCGGGGGTTGCATGGGTTAAAAAATATTTTCCTGATTTCTTGAAAGTCCCTAAATCAACCTTTGGTCATAATTTCATCCATGACCGGGAAAGGACGGGTGACGCAGGATTTGAGAGGAAGGGATTTACACCTTCACAAAAATTTTCTTGTTGTACATCCATCGCAAGATCAAACCGAATAGGATGATCAATGAGACAGCAAAGGCAAGTGATGCATCTTTTGGCTCCAGCCAACTGGCATAAACTGTTTTGTAGAGATAAGACCACAGTGACACTTCCTCTTCACCCATCATTATTTTTGTACGGCCAAGAATTTTTGCAATCAATCCGGAAGCTACGAATACGAAAATGGCATTCATACCATAATACAAAAATGGAGTCGACCATTTTTTTATTCCTTGTACATCAATCAGCCAATAGCATGCGGCCAGGAATTGCATGGCAATGCCACCTGCATACAACACATAACTACTGGTCCATAATGCTTTGTTTATGGGGAAGATCATTCCCCACGCGAGGCCTGCCACAATCAGCAGCGCGCCAATGAAAAACATCCACGTAACACGCTCTGCCGGTTGATTAATTTTTGAGATGAGTTGTCCCGTAAGCATTCCTAAAATTCCGGTCGCAATGGCGGGCACAGTGCTGAGAATTCCTTCGGGATCCCACGTTTTGCTTTGAGCCCATAGGTGTCCATCCAAAATTAACCGATCCAACCAGGCACCAAGGTTAGTCTCGGGCTCGAGATTGGCTGGGCCAAAATCCGGAACGGGAATCAGCGTCATCAGAAGGAAGTAGGTAATGAGGAGTGTTGCCGCAATGCGTATCTGAGCGACCCAATTGGCTTTAAAATAAATTAAGGAGCAAAACATGAACACCACGCTAATGCGCTGCAGTACACCGGGAATTCTCACTGTTGAAAAACTAAACTTGGGAAACAACGCCAGGAATAATCCCAATAAAAAGATAATCGCTGTCCTTTTCAGGATTTTGATTAGCACTTTTTGATTTAAGCCATCCGCAACTTTAGGCTGGTAGGCAAAATGTATGGATACACCCACAATAAACAAGAAGAACGGAAAAATAAGATCGGTAGGAGTGCATCCGTTCCACGGTGCGTGAAGCAGTGGAGCATACACACTACCCCAGCTTCCCGGATTATTTACCAAGATCATAGCGGCTACAGTGATTCCCCTAAAGACATCCAGCGAGATGAGTCGTTCTTGTTGCATAATCTAAAATTCTAAATTCCTTTATAGAGATCGATTGATTCAAGATATTCCGGAATAACAGTCTTCCATTCAAGTTGCTCGGCTATGACCAGGGCAAATTTGGTAGAAGCCTCAATTTCGCCATGGGTGATAAACGTGGTTTTGGGTGGGTTTTTTAAATTTTTCATCCACCGTAAAATTTCACCTTGATCAGCATGAGCAGAGAGCCCGTTCACCTTGCGCACATGACAACGAATAGGAACATCTTCTCCAAAGATTCTCACTGTTTTTTCTTTTTCCAAAATAATTCTTCCACGCGATCCTTCCGCCTGATAGCCGGCAAATAGCACGGTATTATTTTCTTTTGGTAGCCGGTGGAACAAATGATGAAGCACCCGGCCACCGGTAGCCATACCGCTGGCAGAGATTATTATGCAAGGCTTTTTAATATCGTTCAGAGCTTTGGAGCTTTCGCGTGTCGTGCAAAAGTGAATGTTATCGGTGTCAAAAATACTCATCAGCTGCCCACGTTCGCGAGTAACTTGTATTTTATGCCAACGACTATGCCGTTCATACAAATCGGTAACATTAATGGCCATGGGACTATCCACAAAAATGGGAAGTTTAGGAATATCTCCTGAAGCCATGAGCTTATGAAAATAGTAGATCAGGCTTTGGGTGCGGCCAACGGCAAAGGCAGGAATAATAATAGCACCATCATTTGCATACGCTTCATTAATAATCTGTTTGAGGTCTGCCTCCACCCGTGCCATTGAATTGGTTCGGTCTCCATAGGTAGATTCCACAATAAGATAGTCAGCGCCCTCCAGAGGCTCAGGAGAAAACATAATCGGATCTTCATAACGACCAAGGTCTCCTGAAAATACAATCTTCTTTTTGTGCTGCGATCCCGTAAGAAAAAGTTCTATGAATGCAGATCCTAATATATGACCTGAGTTGCGAAAGGTTAGACTGACATTTTTTACAATAGGAATTACGGTATTCAAGCGAAAGCTTTCCGTCATCGTAAGCACCTGCTTTGCATCTTCTTCAGTGAAAAGGGGCTCAGGCTTGCTGTGTTTAGAGTAGCCACGCTTAAAAGCAAAGAGGGCTTCTTCCTCCTGAAGTTTTGCTGCATCCAGCAGCATAATTTTCATGAGATCTTCGCTGGCGTCCGTGCAAATAATTTTTCCCCTGTATCCATCTTTCACCAGCCTTGGTAAATAACCGATGTGATCAATATGTGCATGAGTGATGATAACCACATCCAAGTCGGACGGATGAATGGGAAGTGTACTCCAATTGCGTAGCCGCAACTCCTTCTTTCCTTGAAAAAGTCCGCAGTCGATTAAGATTTTCTTATGATCGACTTCCAATAAATATTTCGAGCCGGTAACACTGCGGGCAGCGCCCAGAAACTTCATGCGTACATCCATGGATAGAAAATTTTCTATCCTGAAATGTAATCAATTATTCAGCAGAATTTTTAGTCGCGTTTGATTACTTCCGGGTTGCCACGATGTGAAATTGTACTCGCAATTCCTTTGGATGTTTCTAATGTTTCAGTAACGTTTACTTTTGCCACGGAAGCACCATGAACTTCCACCACGGCACGCTCCACTTCATATCCGTAAGCGCGCAGCCCTGAAGCCCCGGTAATATTTGCATCCATAAAATCGCCATTACCCCGCAGATCGATGAACGATGCACCGGTGAGATCTACGTTGAGGTTGCGGGCATCCAATTCGAGATCGCCTACAACAGCACCTGTGAACTGCAACTCCATGTTCTCTTCGTCAAATCCACCACTCATGTTTACTTTACCTGCGCCACGCACTTTCATTTCTTTCAATCCCGGCATGGTGATGATTATTTTTAAGTCATCATCATCGAACAACTCACTCTTCCAAAAGAATTTACGTTTGTCGTCATAGTCAATTACGAGTGTTTCTCCGTCCTGATATACGCGGTAACGCTTTTTGATTTTATCGTCACCTTGAATGTTTACAGAATAGGATTCACTTTTTCTGATTTCAACCGTGAAGAGTCCGCTCAGATCGAGGCTGTTGAAACCAGAAAGGCCGTACTGATCGCGAACATTAAGGCTTGCATCATCAGGATTATTTTCAATGTCTACGACTTCATTTGTTTCGCACGTAATGCAGTTCATCCCACGTTCTGTCATTTCCCACAGTTGTCCTTCATTATTCATGTAATCAGAATAGCGGTAGCCGTTGTAGCGATAGTGATTGCTGTTATAGTTGTTGATCAACCTCCACATTTCTTTGTCAAGCTTAAATTTCTGTTGATAGGGGATGAACAACTCCAGGTCCAGACGTTGCGCCCTGAATTTTGCATCCTTCTTGAAGGTGATGTTTGAATCAAAAACCAGAATGCTGTCATCTTTTTGAACCACCGTGTAGGTGATCATTTGTGCATTTTCTGCAGCCACTTTTCGAGTGCTTCCCTGAGATTCAAATCGTTTTACCAGTTTCAATTCTTTTCCTTCATATCCCCTCAGGGTAAGGTTAGTCACATCATAATCATCCAGACCCACCTCATTAATATCCAGCAATAAATTTTTAGCGGGCAGCGCGAATGTTTGCTCTTCTTTAAACTCACCCTCTTCTTTAAATGACATGATAAATTGTGGTACGCTAATGCTGAGGAATGCCACACTGACAAAAAACATCACAAACAATGTCCAGCCAATGATTGGGCGGAAGATGATTTTCTTTGCGATGATTGAGCTGCCAATCAAGAGGATGAACATGGCAGGCACGAATGCAGCAATGAACGCAAACGTTATGGACCAACCTGGAAATGAATTTCGCATGGCATCGAGCGGAATGCTTAGCCCGCTTAATTGGGCATCGCCCCAGAGCGGTGTTGCGGGTGATATCACCCCAAGTACTACTCCTGCCAGCAGCAATAATGTAATGATCATCGTCACGCCCAAAAGGGTAATCACTATGCCGATGGCTACGCGCAATACATCAACCGTGACGTTGAAGATGGGGCCTAATATTTTTGCGATGGCGTTGAGCACAGCACCTAACGCGCGAAAGGGGAACAAGATTATTTTGGCAAGTGTACTTTCTTCCTGCTGATCTTTTTCATTGAGACCTTTTTTTACGGTTGATTCAATGTTTGATAATGTAACAGGCTCTCCCTGCATTTCCATTTTTTCCGTGATGGTGCGCGCTTCCGGTAATGAAATCCAAAGAATGATGTAAAGAATAAAACCTGCGCCACCAAAAAAGGCAGTAACAACAAACAATAATCGGATCAACACCACATCGGCACCAAAGAAAGAAGCAATACCACCGGCTACACCACCCAGTACTTTTTGGTCGGGGTTGCGATACATTTTTTTGATGGACGCTTCATCTTCAAGTGAATCCGATGCCGGCAGGGCGATCCACAAAATGATGTATAGTAAAATACCACCACCGTAGCCAAGCGCCAGTAAGGCAAGGATAAGCCGAGGCCACACCGCATCTACATTAAAGTAATGCCCAAGGCCAGCGCAAACACCACCTAGTATTTTTCTTTTCTGATCGCGAAACAATTTCTTATTGGGCGATGCCGTTCCCGAAAAGGATTGCTTCTGTTGTTTTTCTTTGGATTCGCCAGTAGAGGCAAATTCGGTTTCTTCCGCTGCCTTAAAATCGCTTACGTTACCCATGGTGGCGATGAGGCTTTGCACATCTTCGGCAGTAATTACCTGCTTGCCCTCATTGAGTTTGGCTAAAAATATTTCGGCAATGCGACTTTCGATATCCGAAAGGATTTCACTGCTGTCTTCAAAAGTAGAGAAATAGCGATTGACCGAATCAAGGTATTTGCGAAGCGTTTCATAACCGTCTTCTTCAATGTGGAAGATGATGCCGCTGATGTTGATGCTAATATTCTTTTTCATATGCCGTTGAGAATGAAATAGGGATTGGATTTATGCTGGATTGATAGTGGATTTGCTTTTAACCAGTTCGGTAGAGTGGACCAACTCCTCCCAGGTTTCGCTCAGGCCCTTTAAAAATCGCTCTCCAATGTCGGTTAATTTATAATATTTCCGTGGTGGCCCGGATTTGGATTCAACCCATTTGTATTCCACCAGTCCGGCATTCTTAAGCCGGGTAAGCAGAGGGTATAGTGTACCTTCTACAACAATCATTTTAGCTGCTGTCAATTCATCCAGCATATCAGAGGCATACACCTCTCCACGGGCAATGATGTGGAGAATGCAGTACTCCAAAATGCCTTTTCTCATTTGAATTTGTGTGTTTTCAAGGTTCATAAGCTCAGTTTTGAAATCGACCTTAGTGCTATATACGGTAAAGTACTATGTATGGCCAAGTACTTTATGAAAATTTTCAAAAAATCTTTAAAATTTTACCTTTTGATAAGTTTTGAGGCCAAATTGGATTTTCGACTTATTGCGTTACGTTTTGATGACTACCCATTTTGACTGGCATAAAACCACTCATTATTAAAAAATTGACTGCTCGCCTGACCCAAGATTTTTATGGCTTTGGCTCCTTTTCGGCAATTGTAATTGCGTCCTTGATTTTGCAGTGGTATGCTCATGCTTGCGGATTGAATTATAGTGTTGATTCCTTAGATTATTTGGCTGCCGCAAAAAGTTTTCAAGACCAAGGGTCGCTCCTGGATCGCGGAGGAACTCCATTCTCGCATTGGCCACCTTTATTTCCTGTCATACTTTCTTTCTTTGATGATTCCGTATCGGCCTTAAAATGGATTCATTTAATCATAAGAATTGCATGTAGCTTTTATTTGCTCTGGCTATCGAAGCGATTAATCAAAAATGGAGCGCTAAGAATTTTATTTTTATTAGTGACCATCTTGGGAGTTCACCTGATGATGGTTTCAGTATTCGTATGGACAGAAATGATTTTTATACTCCTGGCATTGACCACACTGTATTGTGCTTGTAACCTAGAACGCTCAAATTACTATTCTGTATTGCTGTTAGCCAGCGGATTGTTGTTATGTCTTCAGCGCCATGCAGGATTGTTTTGGATGACATCTATTTCGATTTGGATATTTTGGGATTCAACCAAACCACTCAATGCGCGACTTGTTCGGTCTCTTGGTTGTTTCATAATCTGCACTTCTGGCTTTTGGATCTGGAATTTATATCACACTCAGGCCATTAGCTCTGAATTCAATTTGTTTCAACACGATTATTTCTCTTATGTCTTTTTCAACTTAAATCTTATTCTACAAACGTTGGGCAAGCTCTTCTTACCCTTTTCAGGTTGGATAGCAACAGTGACAGGGGTGAGCGTGATCACGGTGATCGGTATTTCTGTAAAGAAGTTTCTAAAGACCGATCGTGACATTCAATTATTGGCCACGTTGATCCTCGGATATCTGATCGGTTTTTTGATTTTGTCTCGACTGGATGTTTATGAAATGGATCGTTACCTTTCTCCCATTGTCCCCTTAGTTTATCTCATAGCATGCGTTTCATTGGAGAAAATCATGACTTTCAGAAGTTGGGCAAATAGCCTTGTCGTGCTGATCATCATTGGCAGTTGGAGTGCATATCCATTGACTCGGACGGTCAAAAATTCTTTTATGTGGCATGAACGAGGCTGTATCAAGCCAGAGCTGAATACTAAATAAGCAGAGCCTAAGTGCTATCTTTGTTTTTTGAATCCACATGAGTTTGTCACCAAGTGCCGGGCGATGAGTAGAACGCGAATAAACTTTTATTTTTTTAGGGAGTCGTTATTCAATTTTTTTGCAGCTGTAGTCCTTTCGGCCTGCTTTTTCATTTCTTCTTTTAAAAGCGCTGCACAATCCAATGAATGGATAAACCTTAGCCAGGCGTATTATAAGATTCCGGTTGCCAAAACGGGTATTTACCGCATCACCTACAACGATCTGCAAAATGCGGGCGTTCCTTTGGGCGATCCACGATTGATTCAGGTCTTTCATCGCGGGGTGGAGCAGGCAATTTTATTTAAACATGATCAGGTTCCGGCCGATTCTAAATTTGATCCGACTGAGTATTTTGAATTCTACGGTGAGAAGAATGATGGTACCCTCGATGCCGATTTGTACAAACCGTCATCGTCTCAGCCTCATGCTTACTATAATTTGTATAGTGATACCGCTGCATATTTTCTCACGTGGAATGCTCAACCTATTCAAGGCAAACGCATCGAGACATTTTTTGAAAACAATGTAACGAATATTCCAAAGGAGACTTTCCAATATCAGGAGCGATTGATGGTGTTGCACGATCAATTCTCTGCAGGCTTCACATTTTTGGACTATGCCCAGAATGCTTTTTTTGATCAGGGCGAAGGATGGACTGGCACACCGGCATATCCCGGACAAGTCAAAGACTATCTCTTTGATTTAATTACTCAAACGGTTGTAAGTGCAAGTGCTCCTCAACTGGAAGTTCAATTAACTGGTCGTTATAAAAATAGTCATACCGTTGAGGTTTTTGTAGGCCCAACTGCAGGTTCGATGCGATCGGTAGGCACACGAACTTTTGATGGCTATGAAAGTATAACGTTTTCGTCTGCACTGCTTTGGAGTGATGTTGGGAGTGATGGAAAATTAATTGTGCGCCTTGCCGCATCTACCAGTGCTGGTAATACGGGCCCTCAGTTCAGTGCAGGCTATTTGAAATTGAGATTCGCACAAGATTTTAATTTATTGGGCAAGTCAGAAAGCGTGATGCGGTTGGCTGCTAACCCCGCTAATAAATCATACGCTGAAATCGAAAACCCAAATGCGGGGCTCAGATTGTGGGATGTTACCGATCCGGACAACGTTACCATTATAGGCACAAAGGCAGTTAATTCAAATCTGGTAGCGGTGATCCCGGAAACATTGCGTGAACGAAAGATTTTTTCATCCACTATTTTTCTGAGCTCAAAGATTACGAAAGTTACCTTTCAGGCCATTGCTCCAGCTAATTATAACTATTTGATTATCTCACACCCATCACTGATGAAGTCGGCAGGCGGATACTCGGATCCTGTAAATGCATATGCCACGTATCGATCTTCCGGTGCCGGTGGAAGTTACAGCCCATTGGTGGTTACCGTTGATCAGCTCTACAATCAATTCAACTATGGCGAAACCTCACCACGAGCGATTTACCAGTTTGTAAAATATATGGTAGAGAATGGAGACCCAAAATATCTTTTACTGATTGGCAAGGGTAGAAATATTTATGATTATCCGTTGTATCAGCGTGTGCCTTTATCCTCAGGGCAAATACCTGACTTGGTGCCTTCAGCCGGTTATCCCGCTTCTGATATGCTTTATAGCATCGGATTAAAAGGTACACAGTATGAGCCTGCACTTCCCACCGGCAGAATTCCTGCTGTAAGTGCAGGAGAGGTAGCAGCCTACCTGGATAAAATAAAAGAACATGAAGCGATGCCAAAGGGCCAGGCGTGGAGAAAGCATGGTCTTCATCTAAGCGGAGGAAATCTGCCGGAGGAAATACCAATCTTCAAAAGTTATGTAGAAGGTTTTGCAGCTACTGCTGAGACTAAATATTGGGGAGCAAACATTTCGATTTCATCCAAACGTGATCCGTCAGCAAATCAAATCATTAATGTGTCAGATCAAATTAACAATGGAACCAACATGGTTGTATTCTTTGGACACGCATCGCCTTATGCTTTTGACTTTGACATCGGCTTTGTCAGTGACCCAATCATGGGATATAATAATTCAGGAAAATATCCAACCTTCCTGATGAACGGTTGCAGCGCGGGAGACTATTTTCAGAATGCAAAGATTTACGGTGAAGATTGGATAGTAGCACCAAAGAAAGGCGCACGTAACTATATCGCTCATAGCTCCTTTGGTTTCTCCACTTATTTGAGAGGATACTCCGACACTTTTTATAAAGTGGGCTTTGGTGATAGTACTTACCTGGCTAAGGGCATTGGTGATGTGCAGAAGGAAGTTGCACTGCGCTACATGAAACAATCTTTCGCAAATACCATCAGTGTAGCGCAAGCTCAGCAAATGGTACTGTTGGGTGATCCTGCTGTAAGACTTTTTGATTCATCGCAACCGGATTATCAGATTAGTGGAGAATCATTGTCTGTGGTTTCTCTTGATGGTGGGATTCTCACGGCTCAAAAACCACAAATAGGATTGCAGATTGTACTAAAGAATGTTGGAGCGTACCAAAATGTAGCTGTTAAAGTAAAAGTGATTAGAACTTTTGTCGATAACTCTGTAAAGACGTATGATTCGTTATTTGCACCGGTGTTTTATCAAGACACTCTCATCTTCAAAATGAAAAGCGAAGGTCTTTTCGGCTCGGGCCAAAATCAATTTGAAGTGATCATCGATCCTGAAAATAAAATTCAGGAACTGAGTGAATCCAACAATCAGGTGAAACTTGGCAAGCTGATCCCATACTACAATACGATTAATCTCTTTCCACTCCCGTATAGTATCGTCAATTCTTCACGTGTTGATTTGAAATTTCAGGATGCAAATTTATTGGCGGAGAAAAAAACTTTTTTATTGGAAATTGACACGCTACCGGATTTTGTAAGCGGCTATCGGAAGAGGTTAAGTGTTTCCGCCCAGGTGCTCGCAAAAGTTTCTATTAACCTTTTGGATAATGACTCTGTCGTGTACTACTGGCGCACACGATTTGCCGATCCGAAAACTGGCGAAAGTAATGAATGGAATACTTCATCATTCACCGTTATCCGAAATGGAAAGGAAGGCTGGGGCCAGCTGCGTTTTGGTCAGCTAAAAGAAAATTCACCGACACAAATTATTCTCAACAATCAAACAGAACGAATAAACTATTTGGAGACGGAGGCAAGTATTGCCATTAAAACCTTTGGAAGTAATAATCCAACACCGTTTCGTGATGTTTCTATTCTGATTGATAATGCTGAATACAATCTTTCGGCCCAAGGCGAAACGTGCAGAAATAATTCAATCAATTTTATTGCATTCAATAAGAGTACCTTGGTTCCTTACCCTGGGGTCTTCTCCACTAACTTTTTGGACCAACGCACGTGTGGCCGCGAGCCTCAAGTGATCAATAATTTTGTTCCTACGGAGTTGGATACAAATATCCCCACTTACGTGGATGCTGTTTCAAAAAGCGATTCGGTTGTGATTTTCTCCATTGGCAATGCTGGTTTCTCAACGTGGTCGCCTGCCGTGATAGCTAAGTTGCAAGAGCTTGGGCTTAGTTCAACACAACTCAGCTCGCTCCAGTCAGGCGAACCGGTGATCATTATGACAAAAAAAGGAGCTGCGCCTGGTGCTGCAAAAATTTATCGCACCAGCACTACACCCGTTACAGAGCAAGAACTTCAAATTGTAGAAACGATTACGGGGCGGAATACCGAGGGAAGTTTGAAATCGGTGTTAATCGGCCCTTCCCTGCGATGGTTCACGTTTACCAATCAGACAAAAGAAGTATCGGCAAATGATCAGGTGACTTTTTCCATCTACGGACAAACTCTGGCAGGGGTTGAAAACTTGTTGAAAAGCGGGTTAACATCTTCGACTGATCTTTCTTTCATTGATGCTGCGCAATACCCGTTCATTCGGGTGGAGATGATGTTGAAGGATAATACAGACCTTACTGCGGCCCAGCTTAAAAATTGGATAGTCTTCTATGAACCTGCCCCTGAAGGATTATTGGTGTTTCTTGGAAATCGAAGTCAGCAGAACCCTCAAGAGGGGCAACCTTTTCAAACACAATATGGATTTGTGAATGTGTCGGATAAGCGGTTTAACCAACAATTGAAAGTTGATTATCAAACCACATCCAAGGCAAGTGGTCTGCGCGATGCAAGATCCATATTGATCAATTCACCGACACCCGGTGATACCTCTAAATTCTCCATTTCTGTAGACACTCGATTAAAAGCTGGTCTCAATGATTTGTTTGTCAACGTAAATGACAGAATTGCGCTCGAAAATTATTACGACAATAACCAGATCACACTTTCTAATCATTTGAACATTGCTCGTGACATGGTTCCGCCTTTTCTTGAAGTGTTGGTAGAGGGAAGGCATCTGATGAATGGAGATTATGTTTCCTCAGATCCAAAGCTTGAATTAAAGCTTTTTGATGAGAACCCTTTCTTGTTAATAAAAGACGCAAGTACAATCTCAATTTCATTGAAGTATCCGTGTGAAGAAGTGGATTGCCCCTTAATGGCAATCAACGATTTCCTGTGGACTGAGTCCACACCAACAACTCCTTTTACCGCAACGAAGCAATTCAAAAATTTGCCCGATGGTGAATATGAATTGCAAATTCGAGCAGCTGATGTTAGTGGAAATGAAAGTGGCAAGGAACCTTATCGTATTACATTCAATGTATCCAGCGAATCTGATCTTCAGTTCAAATCAGTGTATCCTAATCCTTCATCAGTAGGTTTTAATTTTACTTTCCTACTTATCGGAAACATCTTACCCGATGTCTTTCAATTGGAAATCTTTTCACCACAGGGTAAACTGATCCGAAAATTTGATGAACAGGATGTGAAGAAATTTAACATCGGCACCAATCGAATTATTTGGAATGGAAGAGATGCTGAAGGTTATGCGCTGGAGGAGGGTGTGTACCTGTACCGATTACAGTTGAGTGTAGAAGGAAAAAATTCAGCGCAGCAAGGAAAGTTAATGTTACTGCGCTGAAAAATTAAATCGAATTAATGATGATGCCCGCCTGGGCCATGAACGTGCCCGTGTGCAACTTCTTCTGAGGTAGCATTTCTAACCTCCATCACTTCCACGGCAAAGTTCAATTCTACACCTGCCAGCGGATGATTTCCATCCACGGTAATGTTCTCCAATCCTACTTTGGTGACGGTAACTACATTTCCCTGGTTGGTTTGAAACTGCATGCCCACTTCAATTTTTTGATCTCCAAAAGCGGAGCGAGGCACCTGCTGAATCATTTGATCATTTTTTACACCATATCCTTTTTCAGGACTTACCTTCAAGTTGAATTTATTTCCAGGAGTTTTTCCTTCCAGCCCTTCTTCCATTCCTGGTATCAGGTTTCCCATTCCATGTATGTAGGTTAATGGCTCGCGACCATCGCTTGAGTCCAGCACATTGCCTTGATTGTCAGTGAGCGTATAATGGATTGACGCTACTGAGTGTTTTGTGATTTGCATAATGATTTGATTAGTTTATCGGGTACATTGATATCCCGCCTTAAAAGTAATACTTCAAAAGCTTAAAAGCTTCTGAAGTATTAATGATTATCGAATGCGAGCGAACCCAATTGGCAAGAAAGTACTAAAATCCCATTGACCGCTTTTGAAACAAGGGCCTGAGAATGGTGCGATCCAGCATGACAAATGCCAGTGCCATCGTTACCAACAGAATTGATTTTATAATCGTTTTGCTGTCGAAAGGCAAATTGAATGTGGGGGTTTTAACAATTTGCTGCTTCACCAAAGGGTTTTCAATGGCGATGGTGGTGGACAAGTCATTGAATACACCATTGGAAATCAGGGAAACAAGAATCCCTGAAGCAACCAGAATACCTGCCAGCAAATACAAACCATTTCGCGGTGATATAAAAATGTTTGGTTTGGCCTCAAGGCCACTCATTACTTTTTGAGTAAAGTTTTTGGAAGGTATTTCAAGCTTTGATTTTTTCAGCAGGAAAAGGTGAACCGCTTCCATTTCTTTTAGCCTTTCCTGTAAGGTTGATATGGTGGCAACCTCTTTGAGAAAGGCTTCTTTTTCAGTCTCGCTCATCAGCCCATCCAGATAGCGAAGGATTCGATCATCCGATTTTTTATCTTCCATAACTATAAAGTTAATGCCTCTTGCTTTAATATCCTTTTCAACTCTTCGGCCAGCCGCAACCTTGCCCGATGCACTCGTACTTTTATGGTATTTTCATTTTGCCCCATCATGGCTGCGGTCTCTTCTAATGTCAGCTCTTTTATGTAGTAAAGCTGTATCGCCAGCCGATCAGCATCGTTAAGCTTTTCCATGGCTTTTAAGATGAAATGCTGTTTATCTTCTTTATGCATGTCATCATCTGCACGATGTTCATATTCTACCACAGTGTTTTCAAAACCCTGAAACTGTTGGCGATTTTTTCGCTTATAGCTGATGGCAGTATTAAAGACAATACGATAGAGCCACGTACTAAATTTTGCTTCCCTGTTAAAGTTCTTCAAGTAATGGAAAGCTTTAATGAAGGCATCCTGAGCGGCTTCTTCGGCCTCAGGCTTGTTCTCCACAATCTTAAGCGCAATCGTGTAGGCATAGCTTTTATACCGATCCACCAGAACGGAATAAAGATCTTTTTCACCGGCCAAAATGCGGTCAATCAATGAATACTCTTCCTGATGTGCGATCACGGCTCTTGGACGCTTCTTCTGATGATGAAGTTACAGATATAAAGAGACTATTTTTCTGGTCAGTCTACTATTATGAAATATTTTCTTCTTACTGCTAAAGCAATACATTTATAAAGATTTTTCTTAGGGTGCTGTAACCTCATTCAAAACCATAGCGTCAAAGAGCCAAAAACAACAATTTTATGGAAGAAGAAATCATCATCCCCGTTTTAGGAATAATGCTACCCATCATCATTACACTTGGCGCATTTGTAATGGTAGTCTATATCAGAAAGTTCGAAAACATCGAACGAATGGCAATTATTGAAAAAGGTCTTGCTCCGGACTATTTTAAGAAGAGCAACAGCAATACTTCCGGTACACTTCGTGCAGCACTGCTATTGATTGGTGTTGGTATTGGTTTTATCATGGGAATGTTTCTTGACCGTACGTTTGACATGGAAGAGACCGGCTATTTCTCAATGCTGTTTATCTTCGGTGGATTAGGATTGGGCCTAGCCTACATGATTGAAGAGAAGAAGCACCGTAATGGTTAATAATCACTGTAGATCAATTATAAGATGGCAGCGTTCCTTTGAATGCTGCCATTTTTGTTTGGAGCTAATTGGCGTATATCCATTCAATCAACGTTGCCGAGGCCAGGTAAATAAGAGTGATCGAAATGATGTTTAAAAATATTCCGGCCTTCATCATGTCTTTTACTTTCATGTGGCCGCTGGAAAATATAATCGCATTAGGAGGTGTAGCCACCGGGAACATAAAGGCCATACTGGCACCAATCGTTACTGGCATTCCTAAAAGAATTGGATTTATACCAGAACTTGCTGCGATGCCAAACACCACAGGCACAAAAATTTGTACCAAGGCAACATTGCTCATCAATTCAGTAATAAAAACTGATGCGGTGATGAGCCCGATCAATAGCCAGGTGGTTGACGAACTTAGCTGCGCAATTTTTTCGCCAACCGTTTGAATAATATTAGCATCTGAAAGCCCTTTGGCCAAACACAAACCTCCACCGAACAAAATTAAAATCCCCCAGGCCATTTTCTGGGTGTCACTCCAATGAAGTAAGAACTTCATGTTTTTCAGATCGTAAGGAAATGCAAACATGAGAATACCGCCTGTCATGGCCACATTAGTATCATTAAGCATGTCTGCACCCAGCAAGATATTAATGGGCTGCTGAAATATCCAAAGTGTGCAGGTAAGGCTGAATATGGCGATGACCGCTTTTTCTTCTTTTGACAGTTTACCCAACTCCTTCAACTTGCTTTCAATCAATGAATCAGATCCTTTTACGTTTTTGATGTGATTGGGAAAAAGGAATACTACGATGATCAGGTAAGCGGCCGTAAGAATAAGAATGCTCAGGGGAAAGCCAACCAACATCCATTTTCCAAAGTCAAGTTTTTGATGATAGAATTGATCAACATAACCGGCAAATACAACATTGGGCGGTGTCCCGATGATGGTTGCAATACCTCCAATACTCGATGCATAGCCAATGATGAGCAGCAGAGCAATGGCAAAGTTGCGTTCGCCTTTTGGCAAATCATCATTTGAACTTTCAGGATTGCTCTTCAATAGATTAATAACAGATAGTGCAATAGGAAGCATCATCATCGCGGTAGCTGTATTGCTAATCCACATGCTGATGAAGCCGGTGGCAATCATAAATCCTAGAATGATGCCATTGCCGGAAGTGCCTGTAACTTTAATCAGGTTGAGCGCAATTCGTTCGTGAAGACGGTGTTTTTCCAACGCCATGGCAATCATAAAGCCGCCCATAAACAGGAAGATGATTTGATTTCCATACGGTGCGGCAGCGTCATTCATTTTCATCACTCCCATAAATGGAAAATAGACCATTGGTAGCAATGCAGTGACGGGAATAGGAGCGGCTTCGGTAATCCACCAAATGATCATCCAAACGGCCAGCGCCAATACTTTATGCGCATTGGGCGAAATAAAAGATGCATCCACAAACAGGAGAACAAGAATGCAACTAACGGGGCCTGCAAAAAAACTTAAGTATTTTGTTTGAGAAGAGTCGGTGGAATTCTCCATAGTGCAGTGACAAGTGACGGTTTATCGGAAAGGTAATGGCAATAAAAAATAAAAGCGAGGTGAAAGCCTCGCTTAGGTATTATTATTTTTCAAGTGGAAGTTATGCCTGAGATGGGCCTTCACCCGGAGCTTTCGGATTGGCTGGCTTCACTACAATGGTTCTGCCATCAAGTTCGGTCTCATTCAATGCAGCAATAGCTTTGTTTGCCTCTTCATCATTGGGCATCTCTACAAAACCAAAGCCTTTGGAGCGACCTGTGTCTCGGTCTTTTACAATCTTGGCGGAGGCAACCTGACCAAATTTAGCAAAGGCTGCTTCCAGATCTTCGCGTCTTGTCTTGAAATTTAAACGAGCAACAAAAATGTTCATGATCGGAGAGAGTGTTTAGTGATAAAATAATTTCAAGGCTTATTTTTTGATTTGCCTTACAACGGCAATGTAAAAATCAACCTTTTACAAAATAGTAAATTAATCTTAACATTTTCAAGGGAATACGAGGAAGGTGAACCCTAGTTTTCTATTAATTCGCGAGCATTTTCAATGGCTTTCACGCTTGGCTGAGCGCCCCCAATCATTTTGGCGATTTCTTCAATTCGCTCCTTTTCTTCCAGTTTTTTAACCAAACTGACCGTTTTAGACGAGGAATTATCCTTATAAACGTAATAGTGTGTGTCTCCTTTCGCAGCAATTTGCGGCAGGTGACTAATGGCAATGATTTGGTGGCGGGTAGCCATTTCCTTCATCATTCTGCCCAGTTGAATGGAGATCTCTCCCGGAACACCCGTATCAATTTCATCCAAAATGAGTGTAGGTAGGGAAGTTTTCTCAGCCATTACATATTTAATGCAAAACATTAACCTCGAAAATTCTCCACCAGAGGCCACCGAAGCTAAGGGGCGGGGTGCAATTCCCTTGTTTGCACTGAACAGTAATTCAACCGAATCTATGCCGGAGGCCGTTGGCGCTGTCTTTTCAAGCTCAATTTTTAACTGTGCTTCCGGAATGCCCAATTCGCTTAGCAGCTGAACAATTTTCTTAGTGAGTGATGAAAAAACTTTTTGCCGCGTGAGGCTAAGTTTGGCAGCAACTTCGAGCATCGTTTTTTCCGAAGAGTCTAAAAGAGCTTTAGCTTCTTTCAGCAAGCCATCCAGATTGGTGGTCTTATCTGCTTTCTCTTGCAATACCAACTGAAATTTAAGAAGCTCGCCAACATCCGGTAGCCGGTGTTTTTGCAACAGTTGATAGATGGTGCTGAGGCGTCCTTTTACGTATTCAATTTGCGCTGCATTAAACTCCACACGTTCCTCTTCGTTCTCAATCTCTTTTGTAATATCATTTAGCTCAATGCGTATACTTTCAAGGCGATCAAATAATTTTTGATAACTATCTGAAAATCCCGATAAGGTATTCATTGGGTTGCGCACGGAAGATAAGGTGGCTGATGTCGAGAACTCGCTTCGACTTAATTGATCTAAGACAATATTAAGTTGAAGCTTAATGGATTCTGCATTCTCAAGAATTTTAAGTTCTCCTTCCAGCTTTTCCTGTTCATCCTCCTGAAGGTTTGCTGCTGTTAGTTCTTTTAGCTGAAACAGAATGAAGTCTGACTCCTGCTTTAGTTGGGTTGATTCGTGCAGAAGTGATTCGTACTCCTTTTTTGCTTTTAAGAAATTCTTGTAGGCTTGTTGATAGTCCGCTTTGAGTGCAGTGTTGGAAGCAAACAAATCAATCAACTCTAGTTGAAATACACGGTCTGCCAATGCTAATGTTTCGTGCTGAGAATGCACGTCCATCAGGCGAGCACCGATTTTACGCATCACTTCCAGCGTTACGGGTGTATCATTGATAAACGCCCTACTTTTTCCATTAGGGCTGATCTCCCTGCGAATGACGGTTTGCGTTTCGTAGTCAAGATCTTCAGATTCAAATACTGATTTGAGTTTCGTGCCTTCCAGGTTAAACGTGCCTTCGGTGATGCACTTTTCGTTTTCATCCCACAAAGCTTTTGTATCGGCACGATTGCCCAATAGCAAGCCGATAGCGCCAAGCATAATTGATTTACCAGCGCCCGTTTCGCCCGTAATCACATTCAGGTGCACTGAAGGATCAAGCTCCAGGTGCTTGATTAATGCATAATTCTTTATGGTAAGGTGGGTGAGCATGCGCAGCACTAAAATAGGGGAGGAAAATTACAACTGCGAAAGGAAAAGCCTAATTGGCTATAATTTTTTGATAAATATTCCTTTTGGGGTCTATAGCGTTGAGTATGTCGTAAGCCTCTCTGCGGACATTAAGGCTGCCTTCCGAAAAGATATTGACTAACTCCGTGGCTTTTGTATCGAAGAAAGAAATGACCAGAATGGAATTAGGATAAATTCCCCAAACCTTTTTTACATTCTTTAACACCTCCAACACCTGCTCCCGGCTTTGATCGGGAGTTTTATCAAATGTATCCAGTGCCATTCGGTGGTATTTGTAGGTATTCTTCCTTAGCTCTGTCATCTGCGGATTGTTGAGATTTTCCACAAGCGAATAGCGACTTCGTGTGCTACCTAATGCGGCCCACCCCGGGCGGTTGGAACTTTGTGCATTGTTCACCACCATCAACGCTTTTTGAACGTATGGATTTCCCCCCAATTCGCTGAAGGAATCATAATCCATCGCCAAAATAATGTAGGCATAAAAAGCCAGCATGGAGGTGAGGTTATTGATGTAGGTATTGTCGTTGTATTCTAATGGCTGCGATTCAATGTATTCAAACTCCCAATCGCGATCTGCGAAATTCAGCAACACGCTTTCATAATTTGTATTGAACACGGGCCGTGCTACGGTGATTTGAGCATTGGCTACAAAGTTTCCGATGGAAGGCATCTTGCTTATGTTCAGAAAAATGCTGCAATTTATTTTCTCATGATTTTTATACGCGTCTTGTGTCCACTTTCGGGTATTTAGAAAATTGGCGAGTGCACGCTCCATATCCTTGAACACTGCTCGGTCGGATGTTTGAATCTGATCTGCGTTGATGGTGACTTTGCAATTCAGTTCTTGTGCGTTTGCCCAAAAGCAGGAAATGAACAATACAAAAATCAAAATCCTAGGCATGGGTTCGTTCTATGATTTCATTAACGATATCGCGGGCAACTTCCTTTTTAGTTTTCAGATCGAACTCTTTAATGTTGTCATGACGATCGATCATGGTGATTTTATTGGTGTCGTAGCCAAAACCTGCACCTTGGTCGTTGAGTGAATTCAACACAATCAAGTCAAAATTCTTTGATTGGATTTTTTTCTGAGCGTTTGCACGTTCGTTTTCTGTTTCCAACGCAAATCCAACCATGAATTGATCTGCTTTCTTTTGCTTGCCTAATTCTGCAGCAATGTCATGCGTTTTTGTCAGCTCAATAGTGAGATGCTCACCGGCCTTTTTTATTTTCTGCTCTTCACGATGGATGGGTCTGTAATCGGCAACGGCCGCTGAAAGCACCGCCACTTGCGTGGATGGAAAAATCATAGCACACGCGTTGTACATGTCTTCCGCAGAAGTAGCCTTGATTACTTCAATATTCGGATTTGATATGGTCAGGTACGTAGGGCCCGAAACCAACATCACCTTTGCTCCTTTGCGTGATAATTCTTCGGCAATCGCATAACCCATTTTTCCGGTAGAGCTGTTTCCAATGAAACGCACGGGATCAAGCGCTTCGTATGTAGGGCCGGCAGTAACCAATGCTTTTTTTCCTTTCAAAGGCAGGTGCTTCGAAAAGTGTTCTTCCAACTGACTTATGATTTCCTCTGGTTCGGCCATGCGCCCTTGCCCCACCAATCCGCTGGCAAGCTCACCAAAACCGGGTATTATTTGAATATTTCCGAACTGCATCAATCGGTTAAGGTTGTGCTGCGTAGCGGGATGCTGAAGCATGTCCAAATCCATAGCCGGAGCAAAGAAGACGGGGCACCTGGCCGATAAGTAAGTTGCCATCAACAAGTTGTCGCAAATGCCATTGGCCATTTTTGAAAGGGTGTTGGCACTTGCCGGGGCAATGATCATAAGATCGGCCCAAAGGCCCAATTCAACATGATTATTCCACTCACCAGTCTCACCTCTGGAAAATTGTGTGAGCACAGGATTTTTTGACAACGTAGAAAGCGTGAGCGGTGTAATGAAGTCGTGAGCAGAAGGTGTCATGATGATCTTAACCTCTGCTCCCGATTTAACAAGAAGGCGGGTAAGTACTGCTGATTTATAAGCGGCTATACTTCCACTTATTCCCAGAAGAATTTTCTTACCGGCCAGCATGATTACTCGGCTTTGCCTTCAGCGGGGGCTTGTTCTCTCATGCGAAAGGTAAGCTTGCCTTCCAAAAATTCCTCCACGGCAGTGGTAGTGGGCTTAGGCATGCGCTCATAAAATTTAGAGATCTCAATCTGTTCACGGTTTTCAAAAACCTCTTCAAGATTATCCACAGTGGTAGCGAATTCAGAAAGTTTGTTATTCAATTCTTCCTTGATGTTCACTGCGATTTGACGAGCGCGCTTTGACATCACCACAACAGAATCATAAACGTTTCCGGTGGGTGTTGCAATTTTATCTACATCGCGTGTGATGATGGATGGTTGATTGGCCATGATTATTATGAATTTTTAGTTTTTAATTTACTGACTTGTACCATGCTCTCGCTGTACATGCGCTGGGCTTCTCTTAGAAAAGGACTCTTCGGGTAATTGTCTACCAGCTCTTTGTAAAATTCAAGCGTAGAGTTAAAACGTTCCAGTTGCTTTGATGGAATACTTTGTTGCGCGAGCTTAAACTGTGCAATGATTTTCAGGTAAGCCACTTGCTCCAGGTATTTTGAATCGGGAAAGTTCTTTCGGAAGTTGTCAAAGGCAATAATCGCTGCCTGGTAATACTTCAATTTCAGGTAATGCTCGGCATTGGTAAAGCCCTTCTTCTCTAATTTGACCTGGCTGGTGGTAATGACTTCAACTGCCTTCTCGCTGAATTTGCTGTCAGGGTATTGATTCAGAAAATTCTGCATCGCGTCCATTGCCTCAATGCTATTCTTTTGATCAAGATTATCTGCCGGGGAAGCAACGTAAAGTGAATAGGCAAACATGAAATAGGCCTCTTCCGCCAACGGACTCCGACCATAGGTTTCAAAAAAGGTTTTGAATTGATTGGATGCCAACAAATAAGAACGCTCATTATATTGGCAGTATGCCAGATAAAATTCAACCTTTTCCCCTTCCGGCAATCCTCTTACGATGGGAAGAATCTGTTCAAAAAGAATGGCAGAGCGGTAGTAATCTTTCTTGTTGTAATAATTAATGCCAGCCTCGTATTTCACCCTCCAGTCTTCACTTTTTTCAATCTTCCTGAATTTGCTGCAGGCACCGATCGTCAGGGCTAGCACAAGAATGATGCTGGCTTTGCCCGCTTTTGCAACGGCTATTTTTTTAATCGACTTAGATAAAACTGTGAAAATCAACACTTACCCTGAATTTAAGCTTGCAAATATACGATGGATGTCCGAATTATCAACCCGGACAAAGTCGGCAAACTGACCTGATAACGAAGAATAGGAGCGACTATTTTCTGACGATCATTTTACGGGTGGTAACCCCGTTGTTGTCGATGTAGATGGTGTAGAAATAAATGCCGGAAGCTAATTCATCGGCCAGTATTTTAACCCGGTTTTCCTGGAAGCTGAGATCGTATTCTCCCATGGTTTTACCCAGAATGTTGTGCACCACCACTTTAGCCTTTACCTGCTCCTGATGAATTTTATAATCCATAAACCCTTCATTCTGAATAGGGTTGGGGAAAATGTCGTGAACGGTGATCTCTTTGGACTGATAGACAAGCGACCGTGATGGCTTTTCTTCCACTACCAGATTTATCGTGTGGTCTACCGACTCATTAGGGTGGCCTTTTACAAAAACCTCAAACCTCACGGAACTCTGTGATGCCTGCAGTCCTGTTTCCACTACGTAATAAAGGTTGTGCAGTGTTTCACCGGCCTCCACGCGCTTTGAAAATTCTTCAATTCCCGGTTCGAGGCAAGTTTTATCCAAACAGAAGTAACCCTTTTGCGATCCGCCCAACTCGCCTCCTGTTTTTCTGATGACATAGAACTGGGCCTTTTCAGTGGCATTTTTAATGCGGAAAGGAATACGAACAGTTTCGTTGATGGTGGCCTGGTAAGAATCCTGCCGATCTAAAAGTTGAAAATTTTGACCAATAGCGTTTAGGCTAACGAATAGGATAAGTAAAGAAGTCAAGCCTAATTTCATGGACGCTTTATAATCGAAAGAAAATTTAATGTAAAAGTAGGATCAATCCTAACGATCACAAAAAAAAATCAAGGATGAGTAATAATTTTTAGGTAGTGATTCCGTTGCGATGCGCTATCGCTTAACTACACTTTTCCGGTCTGGCTTTTCTTTTCCTCTCCAAAGGAATCCTTGCAATCGTTTGTCCTTCTCTTTTAGCTCGTGTGGCGGTATGAAAGAGGCTTCTGGCTTTACATAAAAACTGATGTTGTCTACCTTCCCGTTTTTGAAATTTATTTTCATGTTGCTACACTCAATTTTATTCATACCGCTGGTTACGGTAGTTGTTTTGGTGGCAGCTTCTTTTGAGTCCTTTGGGGCTGGTAATTTTTCAACCTTTTCTTGCAGTGCATAGTACAAGCTCTCACCGTTGCCTTCCACGATGACATGATCAATTTTCTTTTTCGCGAAATGCGCGGTCATTTTTCTTCCTTTAATCTGGTTGAAATTTTTAAGCGAGTCTTCCGAAACAACAAATGAATTGGTGACCATGTAAATTTTGTCAATAGTCTTATCCTTCATCAACATGCGGATAGAATCGGCCGTCATCTGATTTCCTTCAGTCCAGAGCACCGGCTTTTTGTAAAAAATCAAAGTTGAATCTGCTGTGATGTATACCAGTGAGTCTGCCTTACCTTGAAGATCGGTTCGGAAAATCTTCACGTTTTTATAAGCAAGCAATCTCTTTTTCTTAGGGTCTTTATGCTCGATAGAAACTAAGGTGTCTGCCGAGAGGAATAAGGTATCATTTTCGTCTCCCACTTTGGTGAGATAGGCATTACCATAAACCTTAGAAATCCCATTCTTCTTGTCATAAAATCCATCGTCACCATAAATGGTCATGTTCTCCTCTTTCGAAACCATGGAGACATTACCTTTTGTACGGTAAAACTTTTTTGCGTCATCGATAAAATTCTGATCTCCGCGCAATTTGTACGTAGGCGTTTCAATATCGCCTTTATTCAAGGCAGAACTTTTTTCCACGGTGTTATAAAACCCACTGTTATAATGAGCCACGCCACCTTCTTTATCGGTTACGGTAGTTTGATCTTTGAAGTAAACGATTTTTGTTTTTGAGTTGTACTGCAGCGTATCGGAGGTCATGGTGTAATCAGGATTGACTGCCACAACTTCTGTTTTGAACGATGCAAGGTTGGTGTTTACATCGTAGTACCCTTTCTTACTGGTTAAGGTGTTGGTGGTGTCCACTAATTTTCCGCCATTGAAATACCGAGCCTGGTTTTTGATGCGATCATAGTCCAGAAAGTCGGTGTACAGTGTGGCGATACCCAGTTTTTTGAAAACCACCTGCTTGCGCAGATAAGCAATTTTTCTTGTGCCATCGTAGGTAAGCAAACGTGAGGTTACATCAACGGAATCGCCTTCAACAATGTGCACACGCCCAAAGGCTTCAATTCGATTTTGACTTTTGTAAAAATGTGCCGAGTCGGAATAAATGGTGGTGGCATTTTGCTCAAAAATCACATTGCCCAGCAACCGGTCGAAGCGCTGCCCATCTTTCGATGACCCTAAAAGTTCGTCAGCATGTTTCAATTTTACTCTGCGCTGACCCTGAGCGAGGCTACACGAGAACAGAAGAATGAGAAGGAAAAGACTGGTGCGCATGATTTTCGGTTTCAAAAATAGATAAAAGTTACCTTTGGAAAGTGATTTTGAAATTTCAGCAACATATTCGTGACAATCAGTTGTTTAAACCGGGCGCTCGCATTTTGCTTGCGGTCAGTGGTGGCATAGACTCCATGGTCATGCTGCATCTTTTCTCTTCGCTTAAATTCCACATCGGTGTTGCTCATTGCAATTTTCAGCTTCGTGGAGCTGAGTCGGTGGGTGATGAAGAATTTGTGCGACAACGGTGCTTGCAAGACAACATACCTTTTCATTTCACTCGCTTTGAAACCAATAACTATGCCATCGAAAAAGGAATTTCGATTCAGATGGCCGCGCGTGATCTGCGTTACCGTTGGTTTGATCAGGTTATAGATCAATATCAGTATGATGTGGTTGCCACCGCACATCACCTGAACGATTCGCTTGAAACTTCACTGTTGAACCTCGCCCGAGGAACAGGATTTACCGGTGTGATGGGCATCCCCGTACGGAGTGAAAACCGTGTGAGACCGATGCTAGCATTCACGCGCAAGGAAATTGAAACCTTTGCGATGATGAATGCCATTGCTTGGCGTGAAGATCGCAGCAATCAAACTACCGATTACCAGCGAAACTTCATTCGCCACGAAGTGGTACCCAAATTTAAAGAAGTGAACCCTTCTATTGAAACTGCATTTTCAAATTTTGTACTACGGGCACAAGGAACACGCGAACTGCTGGAATGGGGAATGCAATTTTGGAAACAAAAATTCTGGAAGGAAGAGGGTGCTACGATCACCATATCAAAGGAAGGGCTTTTTGCGGTGAACCACCCGGCATCGGTGCTGTTTGAAGTAATCCGGAAGTTAGGGTTCAACATTCATCAATGCGAAGACGTAATCGAAGCCTTGTCTGCTCAATCGGGTAAGAAATTTTATTCCGAGACCCATACTCTTTTAATTGATCGCGAATGCCTGGTGATTGCTCCGGAGACAACCGTACCAATGGAGACGCTTATTTATCAAACTGATGCTCTTATTCAACACGGTAATGATCGCCTGCAAATAATGACTTCAGATAAAGTTGAGTTAGCGGAAGGTAAAAACGTTGCTGTACTGGATTTTGATAAAATGAATTTTCCATTAGTGTGGCGACAGTGGAGACCTGGAGACTATTTTTTTCCTTTGGGTATGCAGCATCGCAAAAAGCTTAGCGATTTTTTTATTGATCAGAAAGTATCAGTAATTGAGAAAGAAAGTGCCACTGTGTTAGAATCTGGTGGTGAGATTGTTTGGGTAGTTGGATACCGGGTGGATGATCGTTACAAAATAGCTCAAGATACCCGGAAAGTTTTTCGCGCAGTGCATACGAAGCATCATTGATTCAGCACTTTCTGAAATACCCGGTAACGCTTGTAAATTTTTCCGCCAAGGCGTTCGCATTCAGCGCGCATCAGCAGGTTGTTTTCTAAAATTAAGTGGCTGTCCACTTTTGTAAATCCGCGGGCAGCTCCGGTAGCGAAAAGGGATTTGGCCAGCAGCACGTTCATGCCTATTCCGCGGAAGCCGGGTTTTACCGCGCCAAGCATCAAATTCATTTGATTTGTTTTTCGGGCGGCATTCAATATGTGAATAAAGCCGAATGGGAAAAGTCTTCCTTTTGCTTTTTGAATTCCTATGCTTAGCTCGGGCATGGCTATCACAAAAGCGACCACTTCATTTTTGTCATTCACGATCAGCTTTACCAATTCAGGATCAAGTACGGGCATGTATTGATCGGCAAGTTTTTTCATCTCCGATTTCGTCATGGCCACAAAGCCAAACAAGGGAAGGTAAGTTTCATTCACCAGCTCTAACACCGGAATGATGAAAGGTCTCAGTTCCTTTTTCTTTTTGAATTCGATCACCCTCAGGTATTGCGCAGCATTGAATCGCATCGCAATTTTTTCATATAGTTCTGGCAGCTTTTGAGGAACAGGGAATGTATATGAAACGCAATCTATTTCTTTTGTAAATCCACAGCCCTCCACAAGAGCGACCAAGTAAGGGGGATGTGAAGGTGTACCGATGACAGCAAGATTTTCATAGCCTTCCACCTGCAGCCCTTGTGGGTCTTTGTCTGAAAAGCCATACGGCCCGATAAGTTTATTCATGCCGTTAGCGAGAGCCCACTTTTCAATAGAGCCAATGAGCGCAGCGGCTACTATCGAATCATGGACGCAGTCGAAGTTGAAAAATCGGGCAGTTTTCTCGTGCTTTTGTTCATTGTATTTTCGATGGATGATGCCCATAATTCTACCCACAGGCTTCAAGCCTTCAAACGCCATAAAATGAACTACATCGGCATAGGCCAGTGATGGGTTTAGCCGTGGATCATGAAATGCCCACTCATCGGCATACATTGGCGGCACCCATTGAGCGTAGCCAGAATAGAGATTCCCTGGCAGAAAGATGTATTCTCTTAATTGTTTTTGGGATATGACTTGACGAACCTCAATGGCCATAGAATCGATTGAATTTGAAAGATATTGAATTGAAAATGGAATGCGCTATTTGCTGATAAAAATCAGGATCAATTATCACGAATACTCCTTTATGTTTATTCAAACCTTTCTAAATTGCCGCTCGATTTTTAAACCTACTCTTTATGAAAATAACTGTTGTTGGCGCTGGTAATGTTGGCGCTACTTGTGCCGATGTATTGGCCTACAAGGAAATAGCAAATGAAATTGTGTTGGTAGATATCCGCGAAGGTTTTGCTGAAGGCAAAGCGCTTGATATTTGGCAAAAAGCACCCATCGATCTTTATGATAGCCGAACCATTGGCTCAACGAATGATTATGCTAAAACAGCCGGATCGGATGTGGTAGTCATCACTTCAGGGCTTCCACGTAAGCCGGGAATGACCCGCGATGACTTGATCGGTACCAACGCAGGTATTGTAAAATCAGTAACGGAGAATGTGGTGAAGCATTCCCCAAATGCAATTATCATCGTGGTTTCCAACCCGCTTGATGTGATGACCTACCAGGCGCACATCACTTCTAAATTGCCACGCACCCGCGTAATGGGTATGGCGGGGATTTTGGACACCGCACGATACAGAGCTTTTCTGGCAGAAGCGTTAAATGTTTCTCCAAAAGATATCCAGGCAATGCTTTTAGGTGGGCATGGTGATACGATGGTGCCGCTTCCTCGTTACACCACGGTATCTGGTATCCCCGTAACGGAGTTGATTGGCAAAGACAAATTAAACGCCATTATTGAGCGCACCAAAGTTGGTGGTGGTGAACTGGTGAAATTGATGGGAACATCGGCATGGTATGCCCCTGGTTCTGCTGCAGCCCAAATGGTGGAGTCAATTGTAAAAGATCAGCGCAGAATATTACCGGTTTGTATGCAGTTGGATGGTGAATATGGCATTAAAGATTGCTATCTCGGTGTGCCTGTGGTGCTTGGCAAAAACGGAATTGAAAAGGTGATTGAGTTGGATTTGAATAGTGATGAGAAAGCATTACTGGAAACCAGCCGCAAGCATGTGAAAGAAGTGATGGATGTTTTAGATAAGCTTGGAAAATAATTTCAAGCGCTCAAAAGCAAAATGCCTGGCAAACACGTCAGGCATTTTTGTTTGCGGAAATGAAACTGTTGGTCGCCCGGCCAGACGACCTATTTGACGGCCTTGTATAAAATCTCTCCTGCTGAAACTCCAAATCGGGGAGATACGGTTTTTGCAAAATCTTCCTGCACAGCTTTCAGACCACTTCGCTCAATTCGCTGCGCATAATCTTTTCCGAATTTCCGCACGTGATCGTCCTGCCCAAAGGCTTTCTCCCGTTCGCGCGGATCGGTAATGGTTTTATCTTCAATAGTAATTTCAGGCACAGGTGAGAAGAAGGGCACTTGCAAGATGGCCCAGCCTCCGGGTTTCAAAACTCTTTTGATTTCCGTCATCGCCAGGATGTCATTATCCACATGTTCTAACACATGATTGCACAATACCACATCAAAATGATTTTCCGGAAAGGGAATTTGATGGATATCCATCTTCACCTTTGCCAAAGGCGATTCAATGTCGGCCGTGATGTATTTTTCACCATGCTGTTTTTCGAACTGCTTTATGAAACAATGCTCAGGTGCAATGTGAAGCACATCAAGCTGGGTGGAGAAAAAATTGGTTTTTTCTTTCAAGTAAAGCCAGATCAACCGATGGCGTTCCAGGCTAAGGCAGTTTGGGCACAAGGCATTGGGCCTTGGATTGATTCGGCCGTAAGGCAAAAACTCCCGGTAATTTTTTTCACACACCGGGCACTGCACAGCATTACCCCGATAAAACACGCTCATCGCCTTCATACCGATGCCGCTGAAAAGCTGTAGGTATTTGCGGGGCACAAACCGAATTAAAAGAGAGATCAGTTTTTTCATCGGGGGGCAAAGATATACCGGATTCTGGATTCTTGATGCCGGGTGGGTTAAGTTCGGGGTCATGCCCACCGCTTCAAAATATTTAGTTCAGTTAAAACTATTTTTGCGAATCCCCCATCTTTATAGTGTTTTCAAAATGATTTAGACCTGAAACAGCGTTTTTTGTGGGTGAAACTCTACTTGACATTGCCATGATGCACTCGGACTCCCTGATTGTGCGCGCCCGGGAAGGGGATAAGATTGCTCAAGGCAGGCTGGTGCAGTTGTGGTATAAGAGGATTTACAATTTCGCGTACAAATTCTTTTTTGATCATGACCTGGCCATGGAAGCCGCGCAGAAAACATTCATCAGCATGCACCGCAATATTGGCGGGCTTCAGGAAACGGGCAGGTTCAAATCATGGCTTTACACCATCGCGATAAACTATTGCCGCGAAGAAACCCGTAAGAAGAAAAGTAATCGGTCCATGTCACTTCACGATTTAAATCCTGGTGAAGGCGAGGAGAGCTACCGATGGGAAGAGAGCAGCAGCCGCAACGAAAACCCTGAGCGCCAATTACGCCATACAGAACTCTCAGACTTGCTGCAGCAATGCCTGATGGAACTAAGTGACGAGCAACGCGAAGTAGTGATCATGAAGGAATATGAAGGATTGAAATTCAGGGAGATTGCCGAAGCACTTAACATTTCTGAAAACACTGTGAAATCAAGAATGTACTACGGGTTAGATGGATTGAAAAAGATTTTGGAAAAGAAAAATATTACGAAAGAAACCATTGGTTATGAACTCTAATAAACCAGATGAAGCCACGCTGATCTCTTATCTGTATGGAGAATTGGCCGATAAAGACGCAGTAAAAGTAGAAGCTTACTTTCAGGCGCATCCGGAAGAACTTCTGCACATGCAACTACTGAAAGATACGCTGAAGATCATTGGTGAGGTGCGCGACAAAGAAGTTATTGCTCCACCAATTTTAGAAAGCGCACCAACAGTAAAATCCCTCTGGCTATCGTCATACTTCAGAATTCCGATGAGTATTGCGGCATCATTTCTTCTGATTATGGTGGTTGGAAAATTATTGGGCACCGAAGTGAATTATTCCAAAGGTGAGTTGAGCATTCGCTTTGGCTCGGCAAAACAAGAAGTTGTTCAGCCAACACCTTCCAATCTGCTGACAGAATCGCAGGTGCAGGAGATGATCAATTCTTCGTTAGTAAAAAATAATGAGTCCATTGCATCTAACTGGTCTGCCCAGCAAGAGCTTTTGAATAAGTCAATTCAGGCAAACCTTCAATCAAACTCAGTGAAGGTTGATAATCTGATTAAGACAGCCTCACAAGCTTCTCAGGAGCAAGTGCGATCCTTTGTGGCCGGATTGCAAAGTGAAAACCTGCAGATGATGAAGGATTACCTTCAACTTTCTTCCACCGATCAGAAAAAATACATCGAGGGATTGCTGGTGGATTTCTCAAAATATTTACAGGAGCAACGCAAGCAGGATCTTATGGCCTTTCAAACAAGAATGTCCAGCATCGAAAAAAATACAGATCAGTTCAAACAGGAGACCGAACAAATCTTGGCCAGCATCATTTCCGGTCCTGACAATAATTCTAATAAGAAAAATAATTATTAAACGATAATGAATATGAAACGAGTTGTGAGAAGTGTGATGATGGTAGTGTTGAGTTATTGCACGGTGCTTTCGACTACGGCCCAAACCAAAATTGATGAAGGCCGCATGGAACGCGACATTGAAATTGCAGAGAATGTTTTAGGAACATTAATTAAACAGAAAATGGAGCAGAAGCGTATGCTGTTCCCCATGAACGTGGAAGGAAATTATATGCCAGGCTTCGGAATTACACTAAGAATTCCCAATCAGCTATTTGGTGCGTCTGCATGGAGTCCGGGAGCTGACATTGAAGAAATCAGAGGGCTGGACGGTGGAGGTTTTTCGTATTCATTCAGTTTCTCAGAACCTGATGAAGAAATGCAACAGGCACGGAATGAAAAAGAACGAGCTGCTGTGGCTAAAAGACGCGTTGAGGAAAATGTAAGTGGCGAGCGTACATTAAAAACAAAGCGCAGAATAAATAGCGATAGCGCCCGCCAGGAATATGACAAGAAATTGATTGCAGCCGCAAAGGATTTCTTGAGTGACTACGGGGACATGATTTCGCAATTGCCGAATGATGAAAAAATTGTCATCACAAATCGTAATGCTTCTGGCCAGCGCATGTGGGTAGGCACCTTTCTGGATGCCGGCAAGCAATCTTACCTTGCGGTAGAAGCTACACGATCTGACATTGCCTCGCTCAAGCAAGGAAAGATTACCCGCGATCAATTCCAAAATAAAATTCGTGTGGTGAATAGTGAACTGGAAGATGAGCTTTACCCTGATCGAGAGTTGCTTTCCAGTATTTTTAACCGACTTTATCGCACCGATCTTTCGAAGACATTTTACACTAATGAAAGTATTTACTATGAAGGCTTGAAAGACTTTGGTGTGATCTATTATATGAAGGTATACTCCAGCAATCAACGCGAAGACGATCGATACTCAATGCCAACCTTAAAGTTGGACGAAGTAGATCAGGCAACGCGCGATAAAAAAGTAAAAGAATTGTATCCGCAATTTGATAAGAGTATGAAGGAAGACATGCTCGAGTACGGCCGAACATTGAAAAGTTTGAAGAACGAAGAGTCTCTGATTTTCAATGTAACGCTAACACGATGCGCAGGTTGTGAAATACCATCTTTTGTGGAGTACTCGGTGAAGGCTTCCGTTCTTAATGATTATTCTTCAGGAAAGCTTTCAAAAGATGCCGCCATGGCAAAAATTGCAACTAAGAAAGGACCTAATCAATAAGCGTCACTGCCCGGTTAGTCACGATTGACAAAGAGTTTTGACACTTCATTGAAAAATCGCTCACGATCTTGCCAGTAGGTGCGACTATGAACGCGAATGAAAGGCCAACTTTTTTGATCTAACAGCAACGGGGTGAGGCCATGCGGTGCACGAGCCGATAGGGATTGAAAATAAAATTCATCATCAGAAAGGAGAACCCCACAAGGTTCTTCTTTCTGTTTTACGATTAGATCAAAGAATGGCATTGCCGCATTTTCAACACCATGATCAGGCCATTTTTGCTTTGCCCATGAAATGATTCGCGGATTTAAATACCAAGACTGCTCATGCTTTTCCAACACAGCGCTGGATGGCCTATATTTCTTATCAGAAACTTCCTGAGCGAATTGTAAATATTTTTTGAATAGCCGTGGCCCTTCATTTTTAGCCTCTGAAATTTCAAGTTGGTGAGGCCACAAACTGGTGATCACAATTATTTTCTTTCGCGCGCGGGTAATTGCCACATTCAAGCGATTTTCACCACCTGCCTGACTTAGGCTTCCAAACTGAGCATTTACTTTCCCACTTGGATCGGCTGCGTACCCAACTGAAAAGATGATCACGTCACTTTCATCACCCTGAACATTTTCAATGTTTTTGATAAAGATAGTAGTAGGGATTGGTTGATGGCGTTTTCCAAATTCTTCTTCTAGCACATCCATAATCAGCATTTGCTGTGGTGCATTGAAGGTGACCACTCCAATTTGCAAGTCAGGGGTATCCGCGAGAAGTTTTTCAATACACGCAGCGACAGCAGCGGCTTCCACTAAATTGGTATTGTTGATCCAAGTTCCATCAACTTTGAGGTATTCAATTACAGGAGTTGACCGATCCAATTTAAAATCAGGCAATAGTTGGAGCGATCCATCATAGAAATGATGATTTGAGAAATCGATCAACTCTGTTGCCTTACTTCGATAGTGGCCGCGCAGTTGCAAGGAGGGCCAATAACGCGATGCCAGTTCTAACAGAGAATCTACTTCAAGATCTGGTTCGGGCTCATCGCTTTCGTCTTGCCATCGCACCTGGTAAAAATCGCCAGGCCTCAATTGCTTTGAATCACCGGCAACTACTGCTTGCTTACCGCGATATAGGGCGGGAATGCCGCGCTCCGAAAAACATTGAGAAGCCTCGTCAAAAATGACGAGATCAAAACTTTCGGAAAGCGGGAATAAGGCTGATACGGATTCAGGCGATGCGAGCCAGCAGGGTAGGAGTTTATAAACTTCATTTTCAAATTCTCCAATTACTTTTCGTATCGGCCAAATCTTTTTCTTTTTTGTAACCTGATGCAACAAATCGCGATAAGTAACGCGGTTGTTGAGGCGGTTAAATTCCAGATCGGCAATCACACGTTCTCGTGCCTTCAATAGCAACATTTCTGCGCTAATCCGTTGTTTGATCAAAATCTGCTCGCGCAATTCTGACTCCAGTAATTGCAGTTGATCAGACGAAACCATACGCAACTCCGGATGCTTGTTTTCAATATGATCAATCCAGGCAATGGAAAGACTATTCACAAATAGTTTCTTCAACGCATCAAAGTTCCACTTTTCTTCTTTTTCAAATAGTTTTTGAAGTGTAGACTTCTCCTCGTCTTTCAACGTTTCATTAATACGATCAAACTCACAGAGCGAATCGAAATCGCGTTGAATTGTTTTTAATATTAATTCGTTTAGATTTTTCTCTTTGCTTAGCTGCGATAATTGATTGACAGTAAAATAGTTTTTCCAACGATTTAATCTTTCGTCAATCTGTGCCAGCGATTCAAAGAGATTTTTGAGTTTGATTTTGAACTCGGCCCGCGAATGGTAATCAGGATCCACCAGATTTTTCAGTCCTCGAATAGAAGAGAAAATATTTTTTGCGTGGATGGCAATCAGTTGTTGGCCAAACCAGTTTTTATATGAATCCTGAACATAATCATTGGGCACGTCCAGCAGCCAGGCTTTAGCACGCAGTTTACTTAGATTATGCTCAAGGTTAAGGCGATTGTCAAGTTTAGCTTCTAATGTAGTAAACCCCTGTTTGTCATTTCGCAGTCCGTTGGCGATCAATGCACGCTGTATCAGTATTTTATCTTTTGAGAATAGCTCCCATCGGATAAGGCTGATAATATTTCGCTTGGCTTTTCTGCTGTGGTTCAATGCCTCTTGAAGTTGCCCTAATTGTTGAGTACTTACGGTAACTTCTGCACCTTCATTCAAAAAACATTCATTGATTACGCGCTCAAGATTAGAAAGCCACAACGCACTGGTTTCCTCTTCAGGCTCAGCAATCATTTTCTGAAAAAATTGATAAGCCGGCTGGCGGTCGATAGAAGTGATCAGTTCAGCGGCTTCGTCTTTCTTCTCAATCAAGTCCACGCATTGTTCCCAGTCCAGTCGCACGCCAATGATTTTTTCGATGTCGTCATTGACCTTTGAAAAAATGATGGGAAACTCTTCGAGAATTTCTTTTAGCGCGTGTAAATCGCTCGCATGAAAAGCGCTAAACGATTTTCGATCTCGTAACACGTAATCAGATGCCAAAAACCGATGAGCATAAGTGCAGTACGCTTGCATTTTGCGAATGAAATCATCCAAATGGGTGAATGGAAAATGCTGAAACTCTAATTTCAAATTGATGGTCGGATCTTCCGGTGAAGAATTCAGGTAAAGCTCCTTAATGCTTTTGCCACATTCCGTTACATCAAAGAGTGCCGTTCGGTAGGCATCCAGGTCTTCTGTAATCTGATCGATTCTCCTGCTGGCCTGTAAGAAAGTTCGTTCGAGATGAATTGTATCGAGGCTATTATTTTTGGAACGGAATTCATCCACACGATTAATCTGCCGTGCTATCTTTTCAAAAATTTCTTTTCTGTCATTTTTAAAATCATGCACCAGCGCCATAAAGTCCGACAGGTTTTCTTGCTGCATGCGTTGATAGACAACATCCAGTGCGGCTCTTTTCTGGCAGACAACCAAAATCCTTTTGCCAAGCGCAATGCCATCGCTGATAAGGTTACAGATCAATTGGGATTTGCCCGTGCCAGGCGGGCCTTGCACCACTAGCGAGTGCCCAAGCTTGATCCCCTTCAATGCATTTTCCTGCCACGAGTCCATGGGGAAAATTGGATACACCCGATCTTCTTTTACTTCCTTCAGAAAATTAAGACCATGATCGGTTTGTATGGGCGGAATACTTTTTTCAAAAAGCCCTTCCAGGTCGGCAAATTCATCACGTTCCAACAACTGCAAATAATCCGGCACCAGAAACGAACCAGCTTGAGGGAAAATACCCATTACTGCCTGTGGAAATAATTTCAATTTTCCGTTGGCATGCAACGCTTCAAACTCTTGTTTCTTAAGTGACGGAAAGGAGATGAGATCATCGCGATACGTATCGGGATTGAAATTGATTTCGACCGAGCTCTTTTGAAGAATTTGATAGAGTTGTGTGCGAAACACCGTGCTGTCCTGATCACTTTCATCAAACGTTTCTTCCAACAACAACTCGTCAGCTTTTACCTGATTGTAAAAAGAGTAGCTTAAGAGAAATGTTTTATTGAATTGCACCGGTGAATCTTCTCTTGGATGCAACACCCAGCGTGATGCTTCCATCTTCAGCTCCACCGGGAAGAACAGCAATGGACAGCGTACAGGCGTGCCATCATTAAATTTTCCTTCCACAAACGGCCAGCCAACATGCAGGTCTTTAGAGCCACGTTCATCAAAAATAAAGTGATCAATGCGCTGAAGTCTTTTCAGCTTTTTGCTGGCCTCGTTTACTTGCTCCATGCGTGCATCCGCAACGGGGCAGATCATTTTTTTTGATTGCGTAATCAATGATTCAATAATGGAGAATGACTTTTCACCATTCAATTGACTCAGTTCGTGCAAATCGATGAACTGATCTGAGGCCAGTCGCAGTAAAAGAAGCGAACGATTATTTGCCGAGAGATTGGTGAGCCTCCGCAAATACGTATTCAGAATCTTTTTATGATTAGAATCAGCCACTGGTTTGGTTTCAATAGGTAAGATACGGCTTCAATTTCAAAAGCTTTTGTTCATCGATCAACTTGATTTGCCGAAGATCATCTTCATTTTTAAAAGCTCCGTGTTGAAATCGATAGGTGACCAATACTTTGGCCAACTTATAACCAACATAAGGATGTGAACTTAGCTCCTTTTCTGAAGCGGTATTAACGTTGATTTTGGTGGGAACAAAATCCAAACCGATCTGAAATCGTTCTTTGATTTTGTCAATCACGGTTGAATCCAATCCATAAACTTCGCTTAGCTGGTCGGTACTTACAAATCCGCCAAGGTTAGCGCGGTATTTCACGATTCGTGCGGATAGCTTCGGGCCAATACCAAATATTTTAATGAGGGCGGCACTATCCGCAAGGTTCAGATCTGATTTTTCTTTTGGCTTTAGTTCTGCCTTTGAAAAGTTAATTACGGAGTCACGTTTGGGTTCGGGTATCTGTATATAACGCTCCAACTGATGGTAGTGAGCAGTATCCATTCCAAACATTTTTAGCAAATCTTGTTTTTTTCGAAACACCCCTTTTTTCGCTCGATAGTTCAAAATGCGATTGGTGAGCGGTTCAGTAAATCCTAGCAAAAGCAATTCATCTTTTGTGGCCGTGTTGGGATTGAAGGCAAAGAAATTTCTGGCTGTTTCTTTTTTGATACTATCGGCTTCTTCCCATTTCCACGAAGTGATGAGGCTGTCCAGCCGGTGGCTCTCCATTGCGGAGTTGGTACTTTGCCGCACAAACCATGCTTCGTAAACGGGCTCAGAAAAAATGATTACCACCATCAGCGGAATGAGAATCAAAAAAGCATTGCTCTCCGTTCTGGAGAAACCGAAAAAACTTCTGATCCAGGCTCTCAGTCGCTGCACAAGTGTATTAGATTTAGGATCGATGGCGCGCAATCAGCCACGAGAGCGCCAGAGCATAACCCTCCATGCCAAAGCCTGCAATCAACCCTGCGCATTTAGATGTGATAAGGCTTTTATGACGAAATTCTTCGCGGGCGTAAATGTTTGAAATGTGCACCTCTACAACAGGTGTTTTGATGGCGCCAATGGCATCATGAATGGCCACTGAAGTGTGTGTATAACCTCCGGCATTTAAAATGATTCCATCATAACTGAAACCCACTTCGTGCAGTTTGTTGATGATTTCACCTTCCACATTCGATTGGTAGTAAAACAGTTCTGCATTCGAAAATCCAGACTTTAGATTTTGAAAAAATGCTTCAAAGTCGGTGCTGCCGTAAATATCCGGTTCGCGTTTGCCAAGTAAGTTTAAGTTTGGGCCGTTAATAATTTGGATTTTCATATCAGCAAGATAGGAATTTGAATTTTGAATATTGAATGCTGAATATTGAATAATAAATGGATTATGTGGGAGTTGCACATCAGGCAGTTTAGTAATTATTTGAAGTTGGAGCGATCCCTTTCCGCCAATTCGATTGAAGCCTACGTACGTGATGTGTCAAAGCTTCATCAATTTATGAACATGACTTTTCCAACGGTTGGCCCACAGGCAGTTACTGCGAAGCATCTTCAGGCTTTTTTACAATATGTGAGCGAGTTGGGAATGAGTGCCTTCAGCCAGGCAAGAATATTATCAGGGTTGAAGGCATTTTACAAGTACCTCATGTTTGAAGAGGTCATCGACAAAGATCCAACGGCTTTATTAGAAGGTCCGAAGCTGGGCCGTAAGCTGCCCGATACACTTGACTATCTCGAAATCGTAAAACTTTTTGAAGCAATTGATCTATCAAAGCCGGAGGGAGCCCGCAACCGTGCGATGCTCGAAGTGCTCTATAGTTCGGGCTTGCGCGTGTCGGAACTGGTGGAATTAAAAATTTCAAATGTATATTTTGATATCGGCTTTGTGCGCGTGATTGGCAAAGGCAACAAGGAGCGCCTGGTGCCCATTGGCAGAGATGCACTGAAGTACCTGAAGATTTACCTCGAAGAAATTCGGGTTCATGTTCCCGTAAAAAAAGGATTTGAAAGTCATGTATTTCTCAATCGAAATGGAAAGAAACTCACGCGTGTGATGATCTTCATTGTGATCAAAAACCTGGCAGCGGCCATTGGATTGAAGAAAACAATCAGCCCGCATACGTTTCGCCACTCCTTTGCCACTCACTTGATTGAAGGTGGAGCCGACTTGCGGGCGGTGCAGGAGATGCTGGGGCATGAATCCATCACCACAACTGAAATATATACGCACCTCGATCGCGATTACCTCCGTCAGGTGATTCAGGAATTTCACCCACGAAGTTGAGATTCCTCCATGTTATTTTTCATTACCTTTAATGTATGATCAAGTATTTGACTTTTTTATTGTTTGTAGTTACAGCCAGTGTTTCATTTGGTCAGGAGATTAAGGCTGAGTTTGATAAGAATCATGACTTTACCAAATACAAAACATTTTCATTTGGCCACAGCGAAATTCTCACCCCAAAAGATCAGCGACAGGTGAGCGATGCTACTTTGGATGGATGGATCAAAAATGCAATCGTCAAAGAACTTCAATTGAAGGGACTAAAAAAAGTTGACTCTGCGGCCGATCTTGTAGTGACCTATGCCATCGGAACATTGGCGCGATCCACCACTCAAAGTGTTGGCCCCGCAGTGATTACCCCCGGATCAGATGCAACCAATCAAAAAATGTATAACTATCAGCAGACAAGCTTGATCATTGATATGAACAATCGCAAGGATTTTTTGGTGTGGCGCATAAACTCCACCACCAACATGAGCCCTGCCGATAAAAGTTTGGTAATTGACCAGGTGGTGGAGAAGGGTTTTCGAAAATACTCTATGCAACCCCGTAAGGATAAAAAGCGGAAGTAAATCCTCTCGCATAAAATTTTCTGGTGTGTGGATTTAGGTGCAATTTTGCCACACATTATTTTCCATGTACCAGATTGTACGCCCTCTTCTTTTTCTCTTCAAGCCTGAAACGATACATCACATTACTTTTTCAACCTTGAAGGCCGTCTGTAAGATTCCAGGAGTGAAAGCTTTATTCCGGAGTTTTAATGTTACAGATCCCCGACTTGAAAAAACCATTTTCGGAATTACATTTAAAAATCCTGTTGGCTTGGCTGCCGGTTTTGATAAAGATGCCCGATTGATTGATGAACTCGCGAGCTTTGGATTTGGGTTTATTGAAATTGGTACGCTAACACCAAAATCTCAGCCCGGAAATGATAAGCCCAGACTTTTCCGATTGCCAAAAGATGAAGCATTGATTAATCGAATGGGTTTTAATAATGGAGGCGCACTGGCTGCAGTAGAAAGACTAAAGGAACGGAGATCAAATGTGATTGTTGGGGGAAATATTGGTAAGAATAAAGCTACACCAAATGAAAAAGCCTTCGAAGATTATAATGCTTGCTTCGAAGCGTTGTATCCTTTTGTGGACTACTTTGTAGTGAACGTGAGTTCGCCCAATACACCAAACCTTCGTGAATTGCAGGAGAAGGAACCGCTTAAGAAATTATTGTCGCAAGTAAAGTCGTTAAGCCTCGCTAAAGAAAAACCTAAACCCATATTACTGAAAATTGCTCCAGATTTGAACGAAAGCCAGTTGAACGATATCGTGGATATTTTGAAAGAGACGGGTACCGATGGCGTGATCGCCACCAACACTACCATCTCCCGAGGCGGATTAGCCACCGATGAGCAAGTGATAAAAAAAATAGGAGCCGGTGGGCTCAGTGGCAAGCCTCTTAAAGAACGATCCAATGAAGTTATTTCTTATTTGCGATTGAAGCTCGGCCCCGGGTATCCCATTATTGGTGTGGGGGGCATTATGACGGAAGCTGATGCGATCGAAAAATTGAAAGCCGGTGCAGACCTGATTCAGATTTACACCGGATTTGTCTACCAGGGCCCGGGCTTTGTCAACCGCATTAACAAGACTATGCTCGCTAAAAGTTTGTGATGGATTTAGAGTGATATTCAAAGACGGTGGTTCGGAAGCTAAGCATCACTTCATGAGTAGCATAGCGACTCCCCACAGAACTATTGGTAGGTAGTTCATACACGTAGCCAATTTTATACTTTTCTGCAAAATTGAATTGTGCCAGCAGACCGAAAGCGCGGAAATTTCTGGTGAAGATGCCAGCAGTATAGTTGCGATCAATATTCAAGGCAACATTTAAGTCAGCTGACAGTGGCGCTCCCTTTACACCTTTAATCAGCAATGAAGGCTTCAGTAAATATCGATAGTTAAGAAAATAGATGTATGACCCGAATAAATAGAAGTGTTGTTGATATACGTTCACACTTCCACCGGAGGTTGTCAAGGCATTGCGGATCATACGTGGCACCGACAGCCCGATCAGGTATTTCTCACTCTTTAAAACTGCTCCTGCGCCCAAGTTAAATTTCGTTTCATTGGTAGGAGAGAAATAAGGATCATCCTGATTGCGGATGTTAAGTTTTCCAGGGTCCGTGCGGTAGTTCATCAACCCCATCTGCATGCCAAACGATAAGACCTGATCTTTCAATTCAAGTTTGTACGCATACGAGGCATTGGCGCTTGAGTTAGTGACCTCACCAATTCTGTCATTTACTAAGATTAAACCCACGCCCATTTTATTTTCTTTGATCGACATATGACCGTTTGCAGCGATAGTTGTCGGGTTGCCATCAAACGCTGTCCATTGATTGCGATAACTAAAATTGGTGGTAAGATTTTTATTAATCCCGGTGAAGCCGGGATTAATTACTGATGGATTGTTAATGTACAAAGCGTAAAGTGGATCTTGCTGCGCATAGCTTACCTTCGCGATAGACAATATGATGATGATGCTAAGTGTGATATTTTTCATGCCTTATCGCTTTAAAGACAAATAGCCCGAATCAGTTTTTCTTCCGGTGGCATACTCGATTTTATAAAAATATGTTCCACTGGGCAGATCGTTTCCATTTTTATTGAGGCCTATGAATACGATTGAGGAATTGTCATAGTTGGTTCCTTCCCAAACCAAATCGCCCCATCGATTGTAGATACTCACTTTGTTTTGCTTTGTCTCAGGAATGGCTTCAATGTATTGAAGAAAGAGCATTGCATTTTTACCATCACCGTTTGCTGAGATGGCATTGTACACAATGATGTCACCCACTACCTCAATCAAAAGTTTTTGCTGAGCACATGCACCGTTTGTATCGCAGACTTCAATCGTAATCTCATCGGCACCAGCGAATGAAAGGCCACGATAATTTAAAATCAAATTGAAATTGGAATCAATCACAGCCGAGGCTCCGCTTTTGGGAGGAATGACAATTCTTAGTGTGGTCAAGTCAAGATTATTGTCGGGATCGGAAAGAAGATCAGTAATTTTTAATGAAACAGATCCTTCCACAGTTGCCTGCACTGCAGCGGAAGTGATTACCGGAGGCTGATTGCATGTAATGATTGATACCACCACAGGATCTGAACTGCTGCTGGTGCAACCACTGCTAATCGTTTGAAGAGAAAATGTACCTGCACTACTAACAGTAATTTGCTGTGTGGTAGATCCATTCGACCACTTATACGTCAGTCCGCTTCCGGATGGGCCGGCAAGAACAATACTTTGCCCATTGCATATTGAAGGCGAACCAGAAATAATGGTGATTACAGGTTTTGATGGAGGTGGAGTGATGGATGCTAACACCCCAGTGCGATTACTTTCACAAACGCTGTTATTGATTGCAACATAGTAGGTCGCAGTGGCGCTTAGTGCTGGAGTTGCAAGTGTACTATTCACTTCGCCACTAATCGCGATTCCCCCGGAGGAAGCTGTGTACCATCGATACTGGCCATTAGTGCCACCGCTTGCCGAGAGTACTACGGATGCTGTTGGCCCACAAGCTGATGCCCCGGTGGTTATGGGAGCAGCCGGAATAGTGTTGATGGTTGCAACAACCGCAGCACGATTACTTTCGCAGACACCATTATTGATGGCCACATAAAAGGTAGTGGTGTTAGTAATACTCGCGGTGGTGTAAGTGCTATTCGTTTCACCTGAAATAGGAGATCCGCCTGTTGCAACAGTATACCAGCGATATTGTCCATTGGTGCCACCAGTAGCTGAAAGTGTCAATGTTGAAGCCGACCCGCATGAAGACGCTCCAGTCGTGGATGGTGCGGTAGGTACTGAACTGATCGTAGCTGTAGCGGAAGATCTGCCACTTTCACAAGTGCCATTGTTGATGGATACATAGTATGTTGTTGTTGTTGTAAGAACAGGAGTGGTATAAGAAGCTGCTGTTTCACCGCTAATCGGAGATCCTCCGCTCGCAGCCGTGTACCATCGATATTGACCTGCAGTTCCACCGGAGGCGGATAACGTTACAGGTCCCGTTCCGCACAATGATGAACCGGTTGTGGTTGGAGAGGCAATGGAAGTGATTGTGGCGGTCACTGAGGTCCTCGAACTTTCGCACGTGCCATCATTAATAGCGACATAATAAACTGTTGTCGAAGTAAGCGCAGGTGTAGTGAAAGAACTGCTTGTTTCACCTGCAAGGGGTGTTCCTCCGGTAGCCGTGGTGTACCAACGATACTGCCCGTTGGCGCCTCCGGTAGCTGTAAGTAAAAGAGCAGCCCCAGAACAGCCAACAGCACCTATGGTAGTTGGTGCAGCTGTTGATGAAGAGGCTAGCGTTGCGACTACCGGAACGCGCACACTTTCACAAATACCGTCATTTAGAGTTACATAATATGTGGTTGTTGCTGTAAGGTTGTTAATTGTAATGGCACTACTAGTTTCTCCTGCAATTGGTGATCCGCCTGAAGCAGTGGTGTACCAACGGTAATCTCCATTGAAACCACCACAGGCGTTTAGGGTTATTGTGGAATTGCAACTTGACGCATTGAACCCAATTGGAGTGCGTATGCAAGCATTACTGATTTTGGCAATTCCATTTTGAAGTTGATTATTCCACTTATCAAAATAACCAGCGATAAATACCTGATTGGTTCCTGCCGATAAAATGTCATAGGTCCAGGTGTAACTTCCAATACCAGTGTCAAAGTATTTATCAAGGCTTCCATTAGGGTTTAGCCGTGCAACAAAATTTCTGGTGGTGCCATTGAAATTTTGGAAATCACCAGCCACGAGAATTTTTCCGGATGATTCAATGTAAATTTTATTTACGTCTGCATCAAAGCCACTTCCAATAGAGAAAGAATTGTCTTTCGTGCCATCATTATTTAATCGAATAAAACCTGCGTCAGATTGAATGAGAATTTTCCCATCGGCTTGTATACCCATTTCGCCAACGCTTGTAAGTAATGGAGGGGTGAATGAATTATCTAATGAGCCATTGGAGTTTAGAAGAACAATAGCCTGCACAGCAGTTCCATTATAACTGGAGAAAGCTCCTGATACCAAGATCTTTCCATCGCTGCGGATCAGAATGCGCTTCACCTCTCCATTGAAGCCAGTGCCGGTAATAAATGTTCCATCCATGGATCCGTTCGATTCATTGATGCGAACGATACGGTTGGCCGTTGATCCATTGTAAGAAGTGAACACACCACCTGCAATTATTTTGTTGTCTGTTTGAATTTCAATGGCCCTCACAGTGTTGTTAAAACCTGGAGAGGTTGTGTTGAAAGAATTATCCCATGAGCCATCGGCATTCAGACGGACGATCCTTCCCACATTTCCGATCCCAGTAATGTTAGTCATTCGGCCTCCGGCTAAAATTTTACCATCGGCTTGGAGGGTTACAAGGTCTGGTCGCCCGGTAAATTGTGATCGAGGCCTTTGCGTAAACAGAGGGTCAAGTGTTCCATCTGTTAGTAAGCGACAGATGTAATACTCTGTGCTAGCGGTTTCAAAATAATTCAAAACAAATTTTCCATCCGATTGGATTTCAACATCGTCAATAGCAGAAAAATTACTGAGACTGTTGGCTGCTGGTGCAAAACTAAGGTCAATGCTGCCAGGGCCGGGGTTTGTAACAGTAGCGGTTACGGCAGCCTTGGAACTCTCGCACGTTCCATCTGAAAAGGAAACGTAGTAAGTGGCCGATGCACTTAATTCAGGTGTTGTAAATTCACCGGTAGCAGCTGTGTGAATGGAGAATGTAGCAGTGCTGTTCTCAAACCACTGATAAGTTCCCGAGCCGGCAGCAGTGGCTTTCAATGTAAGTGATTGTGTGCCACATCCGTTGTTTGATGCATTTGTTACGGTTGGTGTTGCTGGAATAGGGTTAATTACTGCATCCACCGGAACCAGCACTGATTCACAAAATGAATTAACAATACTCACATAATAGGTAGTAGTGTTTGTTAATGCAGGTGTGAGATAGGTGGAGTTATTTTCACCGGCTATCGGCTCTGACATGCCATTGCTTCCATACCAAATGTAGTTGCCATCAGTTGTGCCAGATGCGGTAACGGTAACGGCTCCGCTTCCACAACGCGATCCGTTGGCTACAGAGGGTGCGGTAGGTACAGGATTGACGGTTAAAGTCCCCGTATTGCAATACACGGTGGTGGCAAGGTCACCCTGAATCATGCATCGATAATCACCGGCTTGCGCTGATTGCACGTTGGTGATCAATAGGTTCTTTGTGTTAGTGCCTGAGTAAGCTCCTCCATTGGAAAGATTCTCAAATAATGATGTGGTGCTATTGAACTTTTGCCATTGAAAAGTGATGTTGGTTGTGCCTGTAGCATCGGTTGAGAACGTGAAGTTTTGACCTGCACACCGATTGTTGGGATTTACTGGTTGCTGGGTTATGGTAATCGTTTGGCCAAGGCCGGTAGTTATTAAAATCAGAAAAAAGCAGCTATAGATAAGGACTGTTCTTACAAGAATCATCAATTTGGTTTGATCTTTAATTTCTTAAAATAATTCTTTATAACGATTAATTGGAATCCTGGTTGGCCTCGGGATTTGCAGGTGTCGATATTCAAATGATTTTCCTTAGTTTTGCTTGATTTTTTAAACTCAATGGCGGAAAACACCTACAAGTCCAACACCTTCAAAAAACCGGAGAAAGAAAAGAAACCGAAAGGGAGCAAATCCAAATTCAAATTTAATCTTTCATTTTTTCAAGACCCGCGGTTCGTATTAGCGGTTGGTTTTTTTCTGATCATCTTAGGACTTTATCTTTTCACGTCCTTTCTTTCATACCTCTTCACCGGCAAAGCTGATCAGAGTGTAGTGGAGGCTTTGTGGAATTCTGATTTGATTGAGTCTGGCAAAGAGGCCGAAAACTGGCTGGGACTATATGGAGCCGTTACTTCTCATTATATTATTTTTCGGTGGTTGGGGATATCTGCATTTTTCATTCCTCCCTTACTTTTCTTTTTAGGTTTTAAGTTGGTGTTCAAGCGTGAATTGATTTCACTCTTCTCGGCATTTATCTTTTCATTGTTTTCCGGCTTGTGGTTGTCATTGCTTTTGGGCTACATCACCCACAGTTTGGCGGGTGTAAATGAAGTGAGCTTTTTGAGTGGCGGACTTGGGTATGAACTTGCACGCATTTCTGACGGGCTTTTCGGATGGGGTACTTTTCTGATTCTGGTGCTTTCATTATTTATCTTCATTATTTATTATTTCAATGTCACCGCTATTCATGCCTTCCAGGTAAAAGATCCGAAGCCTATGGGCAATGATGCAATTGTTGAAGAGCCGGCCATCAAGCCTGAGTATACCGATGACCGTGATAAGTGGGTGAACCAGGCAAAAGAGGATGAAGAAATTCCTGAGCCGGTATTGATTATAAAAGATCCAGAGCCAAAAGTTGCTGAACCTTTAAAAGAAATTAAGCTGGATGTGGAGCCGGTTAAGGTTGAAAAGAAATCGGAGCCTGCCTTTATTGTAGAAGAACCAAAATCAGATACAGACGAAATCGCAGAGCAGCTGGTTGAGGCAAGTGGAGTATATGATCCCACACTTGACCTGAGCAGCTACAAATTCCCTCCGTTAGAATTGCTCAATGAATATGAAGTGGGCAAAGTGCAGGTTACGCAAGACGAGCTTAATCAGAACAAGGATAAAATTCTGGCTACGCTTACCAACTTTAAAATAGGAATCACCAGCATCAAAGCAACCATTGGTCCAACCGTAACACTTTATGAAATTGTACCCGATGCTGGTATCAAGATTTCCAGAATCAAAAATCTTGAAGATGATATTGCCTTGAGTCTTGCAGCCCTTGGCATTCGTATCATTGCACCGATTCCTGGCAAGGGAACAATTGGTATTGAAGTGCCGAACAAGAATCGAGAGATGGTGAGCATCCGTTCGGTACTCAGCACGGAGAAATTTCAGAAGACGGACAAAGAATTACCGGTTGCTCTTGGCAAAACCATTTCTAACGAAGTGTTGGTAATCGACCTTGCCAAAATGCCTCACTTACTTGTTGCCGGTGCCACTGGTCAGGGTAAATCAGTGGGCTTGAATGTGATCCTTACTTCTTTATTATACAAGCGTCACCCAAGCCAATTGAAGTTTGTGTTGGTTGACCCGAAGAAAGTGGAGATGTCGCTCTTCAGTAAAATCGAACGTCACTATTTGGCCAAACTTCCCAATAGCGAAGAAGCGATTATTACCGACACCAAGAAAGTTGTTCACACCCTGAACTCACTTTGTATTGAGATGGAGAATCGATACGAAATGATGAAGGATGCCGGAGCACGAAATCTGAAAGAATATAATGCCAAATTTGTTTCGCGCAAGCTGAATCCAAAAGAAGGTCATCGATTCTTACCCTACATTGTGCTGGTGATTGATGAGTTGGCCGATTTGATGATGACAGCAGGTAAAGAAGTAGAAACACCCATCGCACGATTGGCGCAGTTAGCGCGGGCAATTGGTATTCACTTGGTAGTCGCTACTCAACGGCCTTCCGTGAATGTGATTACCGGTGTGATCAAAGCCAACTTCCCGGCACGTTTGTCGTTTCGGGTTACTGCGAAAGTGGACTCAAGAACAATCCTCGATGCTGGCGGAGCAGATCAATTAATTGGTCAAGGAGATATGTTGCTGTCTGCAGGTTCTGAAATAATTCGCTTACAGAGCCCTTTTGTTGATACACCAGAGGTGGAAAAGATTTGCGAATTTATTGGAGCGCAGCGTGGTTATGAATCGGCATACTTGCTTCCTGAATTTGAAGGTGAGGATGAAGGTGGTGCAGCCGCAGTAGATCTTTCCGACCGGGATGCACTGTTTGAAGATGCGGCTCGCCTGATTGTGGCCCATCAACAGGGTAGCACCTCCCTGATTCAACGTAAACTTAAGTTGGGGTACAATCGTGCCGGTAGATTAATTGATCAATTGGAGGCGGCCGGAATAGTTGGGCCTTTTGAGGGATCTAAGGCACGTGAGGTATTGATCAAAGATGAAATTAGTTTGGAACAATTATTGAATACATTGCGGGAAAAACACAGTCAATCTTAATACACCAATGAAAAAATTTGTTTTTATAGCGGTTTTAAGCCTTTTCGGAAAACTCACCTACGCTCAATACGACCCTAAAGCGTTGGAAATACTCGAAGCCATGAGTAAAAAATATAAAGCCATACCATCTTTTGAGGCAAGCCTTACTTCTTCGCTGACTAATGAAAGCGAAGGTGTTAAAGATGAATTTAAAGGTAAGGTGGTCGTAAAAGGTGAAAAATTTAAACTTTCTCTTGAAGACCAGGAAATCATCAACAATGGAACTACGGTGTGGACGTACCTGCCTGCAGCAAAAGAAGTAAACATCGATAATTTTGATCCATCGTCTGATGATGTGAATCCTGTAAAGATTTTTGAAATGTATAAAAAGGGTTTCAAGTATTTGTACCTGGGAGACAAAACCGAAGCAGGCGTGGTGTGTGAAGAGGTAGATCTTGTTCCCGAGAAACGCGATGCACAATATTTCAAGGTGAAAATGATGATCACCAAAAAGGACAAAAGCATTCAAAGCTGGACTATGTTCGATAAAAGTGGAAACCGATTCAAATACACGATCACAAAATTCACCCCCAATTTCAAGGTGGATGATTCATTCTTCACATTCGATCCGAAGAAATATCCTGGTGTAGAAGTGATTGACTTGAGATAGCAATGAGAGATTTTGCGAGTGAGGCTGGTACTTTTGTGCCAGCCTTTTTTATATACTAGAACCTGATCGAAATATTTGATTCATTCAGCGCTTGCAGATTTCACATTTTCAAATGTTCAATTACGCTAAACGTGATGAATGAACTTCCACCAATAATTTCTAACTTCCAAGCTCAAACCTCAAACTTCGTTATTCGTGACACGTCAACAGCTATTCGAGCAAATCAAAAGGAAACAATCGTATCTCTGTGTTGGACTGGATACGGACATTGAAAAACTTCCGAAACATTTGCTCACTACTTCCGATCCGGTTTTTGAATTCAACAAACAAATCATTGATGCCACTAAAGAATTTGCTGTAGCCTATAAGCCTAACATTGCTTTTTATGAAGCGCTCGGACCAGCCGGCTGGGAGAGTTTGAGGAAAACGTTGGATTATATTCCTAAGGATTGTTTTACCATTGCCGATGCTAAGCGTGGTGACATCGGCAATACATCAACGTTGTATGCAAGAGCATTCTTTAAGCAAATGAATTTTGATTCCATCACGGTTGCTCCTTACATGGGCGAAGATTCTGTGAAACCTTTTTTGGATTTTACGGATAAGTGGGTGATTTTATTAGTACATACCTCCAATCCCGGCAGTGAAGATTTTCAGCGTTTGGAAACGCGCGATGGTAAGTATGTTTACGAAGAAGTAATTTTTGCTTCGCAGCGTTGGGCTACGGCCGATCAAATGATGTATGTTGTGGGTGCAACTCATGCAGATAAGATTGGATCAATACGCGCGCTGGCTCCTGATCATTTTTTTCTGGTACCTGGTGTTGGCGCGCAAGGTGGCGATTTAAGAGCTACGTCAAAAGCCGGGATGAACGCGCAATGCGGATTACTGGTTAATTCTTCGCGCGCTATTATTTATGCTTCGGGTAAAGAAGATTTTGCACAGGCAGCAAACCTGGCTGCTGCTAATGTTCAACAAGAGATGGAAACATACCTCGGAGAATTTATGTTGTAGAAAACGGGAGTCACGTGAGCGAATCCTTCCTTCATTACATATGGCAATTTCAGTATTTCAATCGACAAGGGTTAGAAACAACCGGAGGAGAAGCCATTACTATTGCTAAGCCGGGAATGTATAATACAAATGCGGGCCCTGATTTTTCAGATGCTAAAATTCACGTAGGCTTGTTGGATTGGATTGGCAGTGTTGAAATTCATATTAAGGCATCGGAATGGAATCAGCATAAACATGATTTGGATAATGCCTATGAGAATGTAATACTTCATGTGGTGTGGCAGGAAGATAAAAAGATCTTAAGAAGAGATGGAAGCGAATTACCCACACTGGTGCTTGAAAACCGGGTAGATGAAGGTTTGATTTCACAATTCAAAAAATTAGTCAACACTTCCTCTGCCATCCCTTGCAAAAATTGGTTTGTTGATGTAGCCCCGATTACCAAGCTATCGATGATGGAGCGCGTGTTGCTTCAACGGCTACAAAGCAAAGCAAGCCTTGTTCAAGAGTTTCTGCAGAAAAACAATGGCGATTGGGAAGAAACGATTTATCAAGTGCTGGCGAAAAATTTTGGATTTAAAGTAAATGCCGATCCATTTTTGCAATTGGCTCGTGCATTGCCGTACAAGGTGATATTGAAGCACGCCAATCAATTGCTGCAAGTGGAGGCATTGTTGTTTGGCCAGGCGGGCATGTTAGTGACCAAATCAAAAGATGAGTACGTTTTAGAATTATTTCGTGAGTTTGAATTTTTAAAAAAGAAATATTCACTTGAGCAAGGAACTTTGGATTTTAGTCAATGGAAATTTTTGAGACTCAGGCCCGCAAATTTCCCCACGCTCCGCATCGCTCAATTTGCTTCACTGCTAGTAAACTCTAAAAACCTGTTCTCCCGAGTTATTGAATCCGAAACGTACGAGTCATTGATCGGTATTTTCAAGGCAGAGCAATCGTCCTATTGGCAGAAGCACTATCGGTTTGGTAAGCCGGCCAAAGATGTAGTTGATGCCTTTGGCGACTCCAGTATTCATAATGTATTGATCAATTCGGTAGCGCCACTGCTGGTTGCTTATGGAAAGGAACGGGATGATGATCGGTACATTGAACGTGCGATGAATATTTTGCAACGCCTTCCTGCAGAAAAAAATAAAATTACCTCGCTTTGGCAGGATTTAGGGTACAAAGTGAATTCATCTTTCGATTCGCAGGCACTTATTGAGCTCTACAATAATTTTTGTCAAAAGAGAAACTGTCTTAACTGCGCAATGGGTAGCGCCATTTTAAAACCCAAGTCACAATCCTGAATATGGTATTTCTGGTAGTGCATGTTTTTATCATCGTCTTCGTTGCCTGGAAAATGAAGCAACGGTTTTCTCAATATTCACCGGGAGTGTATTGGTCAGCATTTGGCTTCAAAATAATTTGCGGCTGGCTGGTGGGGTTACTCTACACTCACTATTATCAGGCTAATGATACCTGGCTTTTTTTTCATGATGCTACTCAACTTGCTGATGTTTCCAAAACAAATGTTTGGCACTATATAAAAATCCTTACAGGAATTGATTCTGAAACAGTATTGACTACGACCATCCCCAATGGTGATCGATCATTCCTCATCATTCGCCTCACGAGTTTCTTTTGCCTCATTAGTTCCAATAATTATTGGGCGTGCGCAGCTTATTTCTCTTTCTTCTCATTCATTGCCAGTTGGTTCTTGTTTATGGAAGTGAGTCGATATTTTGATCAGTCAAATGTCGCAGCATCCTTCGCTTTCTTATTTTTTCCATCCATAATATTTTGGAGCAGTGGCATTGTGAAAGAGACCCTTGCACTCGGTGGTATTTATTTTCTGGTAATGATTTTTCTTCGGGTTACGCGAACTCAAAAAATTTCCTGGCGCGAACTTCTTTTGGGAGGGCTTTCGGTTTATCTGGCTTGGGGACTTAAGTATTATTGGGTTGCTATTTTGCTGATTGTTTTCGTAACCGCTTTACTTCATCGCTTAGTCACCGATAAATCAAAGTGGGCGAGGCGTTTCAAGGTGACTTCGTGGGTATTGTTGTTTCTGATGTTGACTGTGGCAATCAGCTTTATACATCCTAATTTTCACCTCTCCGGTGTGATGGATGTTATTGTGAGTAACCATAATGAGTTTCTAAAAATTTCAAAACCGTACGGTGTCATTCACTATTTTCAGTTGGAGCCATCCTTTGCTAGTCTGTTTTTGAATAGTCCATTGGCTTTAGCGTCAGGATTGTTTCGGCCGTTTATTTGGGAGGCGCATGGATTGATGGCAATCATTGCCTCCCTGGAAAATTTTATCCTGCTTGTACTCTTTATTTCAGCATTGCCCGGCTTACGAGGCTTTCCTTCCTCATCAAAGCGATTGCTGATTTTATCGGTTGCTATTTATATTGGGCTACTCTGTATGTTCCTGGCGTTATCCACTCCTAATTTTGGCACGCTATCACGCTACCGGGTCGGCTTTTTGCCATTCTTCGTTTTTTTGATTTCTTATCAAAATCCTCTTGTGAATTTTGTGACGGCAAGATTTGGCGGTTTGAAACGATAATCACCAAGCGAATCTTTACTTTTGTGCTATGGAAAATCCGGTAATAATTTTTGGTGCAAATCCTATGGGCCGATCGGCCAAAGAAATTTTTGAATCCAATGGTGTGGTGGTGTATGGTTTTTTAGATGACAATAAAAAACTTCATAAAACAGAACTTGACGAAGTGGTAGTGCTGGGCGATACCGATGATGATGGCTTCTTAAAACTTATTGGTAAAAAGTGCGAGGCCTTTGTTGCCATCGATGAGAATAAACTTAGGAAAGGTATTGTGAAAATGTTGCACGAAGTGCGCAAGATGCAGCCGGTGAATGCAATTCATCCCCAATCAAAAATATCGCCACGAGCAGCAATAGGACACGGTAATTTTTTCGACTTCGATGCCTACGTAGGGCCAGGGGCTTCTATCGGAAGTCATTGTATCATTCATGCAAAAGCGATGGTGGCGGCCGAGGCGAAGTTTGGTGATTTTGTTCAGCTGGGTGCCGGAGCCGTAGTGAACAGCAATGTAATGGTGGAAGATGAAGTTTTCATTGGCTCTGGTGTCACCATTGTTGCCGGTGTTACGCTTGGTAAAGGTGCACGAGTGGGAGCGGGCTCGGTGGTGATTGCCGATGTGAAAGCTGGTGAAACAGTATTTGGAAATCCGGCACAGGCAGTTAAAAAATAAAGCACACTTCTTATGGCAAAAATATCGGAGACCGATCTTATTCTAAACCCTGACGGAAGCGTTTACCACCTCAACTTATTGCCTAAACATATTTCAGATACCGTTATTGCAGTGGGTGATCCTGGCCGGGTATACATGGTGAGCCAGTATTTTGATGAGATCGAATTTGAAATGAATAAGCGTGAGTTTATCACGCACGTAGGCAAGTACAAAGGAAAAAGAGTAACGGTCATCAGCACCGGCATTGGTACCGATAACATTGAGATCTTTTTCAATGAATTGGATGCGTTGGTAAATGTTGATTTGAAAACGCGTGAACCCAAAACGCGCAAAAAAAAATTGAAAGTGATTCGCATTGGCACGTCAGGTTCTTTGCAGGAAGATATTGCAGTGGGTACGCATCTGATCTCCACCATGGCCGTGGGCCTGGATAACCTCATGACGTTCTACGACTTTCCAATGGATGACATGGAGGCAGGGCTTGCTCACGACATTCAAAAAAAGACGGGCTTACCCTTTATGCCTTACGTGGTGAGCGGCTCGGAAGAGTTGATCAATCAGATTGGTTTTGACATGGAGAAAGGTAACACGGTAACGTGCCCAGGGTTTTACGCGCCACAGGGGCGCACGGTGCGCTTGCCGATACGTTTCCCTAAACTTTTAGAGGATTTGAATTATTATCATAAAGGCGATTTCTGGCTTACCAATTTTGAAATGGAAACTTCAGCCTATTACGCTATGGCGCGAATGCTAGGCCATGAAACCGTAAGCGTGAATGCCATCATTGCCAATCGGATGAAGAACAAGTTTTCGAAGAATCCCAGCAAAGTAGTCGAGGCTTTAATTGAAAAAGTGCTGGAGAGAATTTGAATCTACTGACATTATGAAAAAGGCGTCACGCTGCCTGATTGCAAAATGTAAGCAACCGCCTGACGCCTTCACCTAATCTATTGGGTAATATTCCCGCTTTCCATGTTCACGATGTAGCGACTGGCGTTGAACGGATCGTCATTGTAGAATCCTGAAAGGATGCGGTGTGCAATCTGCTCCATCACCAACTCATCATCGGTCTTTCCTTCTTTGCCTCGCCAGAAAACCCGGTTCGGGTGTTTGCGCATGTCTGCCACATAAGACTTCGCGTGATTATACTGGTCGTCTGTGAAGGTGATCGTGAAGCAGGTTTTTACTTTTTGTGTTTCCATAGCAAGTAAATTTTCTCAATAGTTATGCCACATTAAATTCAGTACGATTTTACAAAATATTACAGGCACCTGGCAAGAGCCTTGCCCGCTTGCGGTCATTTTTGTTCGCCCTTGGGAATGCTTTTCATTGCCAGCAAAAAATCATTCAGGATTTCAGGTTAATTTTGCTCCCGACATGAGAAGCTACGAACTGCACACATTAAAAAACGGTATTCGGGTAATACACAATCAAATTACAACCTCTAAAATTATTCATTGCGGCATTATGCTGGATATCGGAAGCCGCGATGAGGATACCACCAATCAGGGGATAGCACACTTCTGGGAACACATGGCGTTTAAGGGCACCCGCAAACGCAAGGCCTTTCATATTTTGAATCGCCTGGAATCGTTGGGCGGAGAGTTGAATGCTTTTACCGACAAGGAGAAAATACTATTCTTCGCCTCGGTGCGCGATGCTTACTATGAACGCGCTATGGAGTTGCTTACCGACATTACCTTTGATTCCGTTTTTCCGGAAAGCCAAATCAATCGTGAGCGCAATGTCATCCTCGAAGAAATGTCGATGTATTATGATGATCCGGACGATTCACTTCAAGATGAATTTGATGCTGTTGTCTTTAAAGGTCATTCATTAGGGATGAATATTTTAGGAACACAAAAGACTGTGAAAGCATTTAAACGCAAAGATTTCAAAGCTTTTGTCAATCGACATTTAGATACTTCGCGTATTGTATTTTCAAGTGTTGGGAATATTCCCTTTGATGAGGTGGTGAAACTTGCCGAAAAGCATCTTGGACAAATCCCCAGAATAAAAGCAAAACAGAATCGGGCGCGATTTTCACATTATAAGCCACAAGAGATTGTACTGAAGCGAACCGTGAAGCAAGGCAGATGCGCCATCGGGCGTCCTTCGTATCATCTGGCAGATAAAAAGAGAAGTCCGTTTTACATGCTCACCAATATTCTGGGTGGTGCAGGAATGAACTCCCGTCTGAACATGGCCTTGCGCGAGAAGCACGGCTTTGTGTATTCCATCGGTGCGCAGTTTGTTCCTTTCACTGACACAGGTCTCTTTGTGATTTCTTTTGGAACAGAACCGAAGCAAATGAAAAAGAGTATCGATCTTGTAAAGCAAGAATTGGATAAACTAAAAAACGCTCCGCTGGGCGTAAAGCAACTGGCAGCATCCAAGGAGCAAATTCTTGGGCAAATTGCGATGGCCGAAGAAAACAACGTGAGCTACATGATGATGATGGCGCGCAATATCCTCGATCTGGGGAAAGTCACTTCCATGGATGAAATTTTTGAGCGTGTACGGGAGACATCCGCATTAAAATTGCAAGAGTTGGCCAATGAAATGTTTGATGAGCGTAAGCTGAGTTATTTAATTATGGAGCCTAAAGCATGATCAATCCTGAGCTTGAAAAGTATGCAGAAGAACATTCTTCCGAAGAGTCAGAACTGCTGAAGCGGATCAATCGCGAAACGCATTCAAAAGTGTTGATGCCCCGAATGCTCTCGGGTCACTTGCAAGGAAGATTTCTTTCCATGATCAGCAAAATGATCAAGCCAAAGACTATTCTTGAATTGGGTACCTACACGGGCTACTCCGCCATTTGTCTGGCAGAAGGATTACAAGAAAATGGAAAGCTCATCACCATCGATGCTAATGAAGAACTTGAATCGCGAGTGAGAACATATTTCAAAGAGGCCGGATTAGAAAATACAATCGATTATCGTATTGGGGATGCCCGCCAACTTGTGACCCGACTTGCAGGCCCTTTCGATTTGGTATTTATTGATGCCGACAAAGAAAGTTATTCGCTCTACTATGACCTTGTGTTTGATAAGCTTTCGATCGGTGGAATCATTCTTGCCGATAATGTGCTCTGGAGTGGAAAAGTACTGAATCCCAAACCTGACAAGGATACCCGTGCCATTCTTGAGTTCAATAAGAAAGTAATGACCGATACTCGTGCAGAAAAAATGCTGTTGCCCTTGCGCGATGGCGTTTTAATGATCCGAAAGGAGAGAGGCTAACAGCTCAATTCCGCTGCACCAACTATTTCAATCTTTTCCTATCTTTGTTCAATAATGAGATTTTTTGCAGTAGCCCTTATTTTTTTCGGAGTCACTGCCTCATCTGCACAGACTCCTGAAGTGCCTCATAAAATGCATTTTGCCGGCATGACGCTCACCATACGTGATGATGCCAGACGCGAAATTCAAAAGGATGTTGATGCACTCACCAAAAATCAAAAGTACTTCAATGTAAAAGTGGAGCGCGCCAAAACGTACTTCCCCATCATTGAAAAAGTATTTGCCGAAGAGCGCCTTCCCGATGACTTCAAATATCTGGTGCTACAGGAAAGCGCACTGGTGCCCGATGCTGTTTCGGTTTCGGATGCTGTAGGCTTTTGGCAATTCAAGGATTACACCGCACGTGAAATGGGCTTGCGCGTGGATGGGCAGATCGATGAGCGCATGAACATTGTCTCCGCTTCGCGCGGTGCAGCGAAATATCTGAAGCAAAGTAATTTCTATTTCAATAATTGGATTTATGCCCTGCAAGCTTATCAAATGGGAGCCGGGGGTGTGCAGCGATCGATAGGCGAGGAAGACCATGGTGTGTCGCGAATGGAAATTACCTCGGATACCTACTGGTATGTAAAGAAATATTTGTCCTACAAAGTGGCATTTGAAGATGCATTGAAAGGCGATGCTCAAGTGAAAGTGAAGGAGTACCCCATTCAGTATGCTACTTCTGTGAGGGAGTTGTCCTCACAAATGTCTGTGGATGAAAAAGTGATCCGGGATTTTAATCGTTGGATAAAAGGCGACCAAATACCAAATGATAAATCTTATTCTTTGATTGTTCCTTCCGGCCTTGTGACCGAAGATTTTGATAAACTGACGCTCGCGTCTTCTCATACAGCGGCAGCAAAGGCCCAGCCGAAACTCTCCGAACCTTTGAAAAATGAGCCAGCAAAGATTAAGGATGAACGCAAAGAGATCAATGGCTCGTGGGCAGCCAGGGCTGTTGAAGGCGAATCGCTGGTGTCGCTGGCGGCCCGGCTAAAAATGTCGGTCTCGGATCTCGTCCGCTTCAATGACGTTGCAATCGATCATCAGCCCATCGCAGGTTTATTTTATTTTGTGGAGAAAAAGAAATCCAAGGGATATGAGCAGGCCTACACCGCGCGGCCCGGAGACGATCTCTGGCTGATCAGTCAGTTGCAAGGTGTTCAACTCAAAAAATTGAAAAAGTACAATGCCGATGCCCAGGCCATTGCGCCCGGCACGGTGGTGTGGTTGGCCTCGGTAAAGGGGTCAGACCATGACACTGAGGTGGTAGAACTAGAGGAACAGGATACCTTTGATTGGAGCGTAAAGGCTGATCATCCAAAAACGGGCCCGCAGCAGGATGAAAAAGTAAATGAAATTCCTAAGCAAAGCATCGACAAAACTGTAAAGGAAAGCCAGGAGCAGTCTCAACCAAAAGATGAATCGAATGGGCAATTAATCATACATGAGGTAAAACCTTCCGATACACTCTTCAGCGTAGCGCGTCAGTACAATGTTACCATTAAAGACCTAATGGACTGGAATAGCAAGGTGGATTTTGCACTCGCGGTAGGCGAAAAATTGAAGATCAAAGCGCGCTAGATTTATTTTCTCTCATTTTGCCTAAATACTTACGTTTGAGGCATTAAGGGCCTTCAAATCTTTTGCGATTGATAAAAAATAATAATTTTGCAAGGTGCATCGGGTAGTTTGACAAAGAATGATAACGAATGGTTTTACATACTGCAATTAGGACTATGGAACTTGTAATGCTGGTGGATGACAATGATACTGATAACTTCATCAGCAAAAGAATCATTGAGATCACCAAATTTGCGAAGCGGGTTGAAGTGAAGAGCTCCGGTAAAAGTGCCCTTGACTACCTGAAGGAAAATCAGAACAATGTTGAAAACCTTCCCAATATTATTTTTTTGGATATCAACATGCCGATTGTCGATGGCTTCGTATTTCTTTATGAGTTTGAAAAATTCAATGAAGTAGTTCGAAATAAGTGCAAAGTCATCATCCTCTCCAGCTCAGACAATAAGCGCGATATTGATAAGATTGTGAATAACAATCATGTGATCAAATTCATTACGAAGCCCCTTACAGAAGTAGCGTTAGACGAGATCAAGCTAAACAACATTTAGGTTGGCTTGTTTTAGGTTTGTTTAGTACATTTATCCAAACCTAAAATTTCATGAACACCCTCAAAATGCTAAGATTTGTTGTGACTGTTATGTTGCTTTCAGTCAGCTTCGCTTCCATTAGCCAGATTGTAAAAATTGATTCCACCAGCCATTGGAAAAAAAGTTTTAAAGCAGGTTTGAATTTGAATCAGGCTTCCTTCTCGTCAAATTGGAAGGCAGGAGGAGTGAACTCCATTGGCTTTAACACATTTTTGAACTATAAAGCCAACTTCAAGAAAGACCTTCATTCTTGGGATAATGAGTTTGACTTTTTGTATGGCATGGTCAACAATCAGGGGCAGGGCTATCGCAAAACCCTCGATCGGATTTTTATTGATACCAAGTATGGCCGCACGCTCAATAAGAATTGGGACTTTGCAGCATCGGCAAACTTACTTACACAATTTGCGAAAGGTTACAAGTACGATAAGGTAAATGGCATTGAAGTCGCCACGCTGATTTCCGACTTTATGGCACCAGCCTTTATCACTTCCGCGTATGGTTTTGAATATCATCCGGTGAGTTATTTTAAGGTACGTCTATCGCCATTCTCTCCTCGTATCACCGTGGTAAGCGATGTGAACCGATTTGTGACGGCAGATAATCCTACGCCTTACGGAGTTAAAGCTGGCGAGTCAGTGCGTTATGAGTGGCTGGCTTTTCAAATGTTGGCGGAGTTTAACAAAGACATTGCACCAAATGTAAATTTAAAGTGGCGCTACGTAATGTTTGCTAACTATGAAACCCTGGACACCAAAACAATCGATCATCGTTTTGATTTGAACCTGACCGCAAAAGTGACCAAGTTTATCAACGTGAGCTTTGGTGGAATTATGATTTACGACTATGATCAGGATAATGCCGTCCAGCTAAGCCAGGCATTTTCCCTGGGATTTCTTTATACCTTCCAGAATTTTAAATAGTGCAACTTGTCGAGCATGAGAAAGAGCCCAGCCAAGTGCCGGGTTTTTTTATGAATGTTTTGTCGCCTCCACTGCCGCAAGAACTCAATTCATAAATGTTTTATTGCCGAAAGGTCAGCCTTGCTTTATATTGTGCCATGATCGAAATAAGAACTGCTGCCCTGGAGGAGATACCCGCCATGCGCGAGGTGGCGATTGAATCTTACGTGACCAAGTTTGGCGCGTACAATACGCAAGAGGACATGGACATATTTCTGAAGGAAGTTTATAACCTTGAGCAACTAACAAAGGAATTCTATGAGCCAGGCTCAGCTTTGTACCTGGCGTTGCATGAAGGGCAAGTAGTGGGTTTTGTGCGCCTGAGAAACAACGTGGAAGTTGATTCTTATCTTGGTAAAAATCACATTGAGCTGCAGCGGCTTTATGTGCATTCAAAATTTCAGAATATGAAAATTGGCAAGTTGCTGCTGGAGCAAGCGTTCCGCTATGCTCAAGAACATAAATTTGAATGGATTTGGCTTGGTGTTTGGGAAAAGAATTTTGAAGCTCAACGATTCTACCAGCGTTGGGGGTTTGAAAAGTTTAGTGAACATGTCTTTCTAATGGGCAACGATCCTCAGATTGACTGGCTGTTGAAAAAGAAAATGAATTAAGCGCTAACTATTAAGCATTATGTCGAAAGAGAAATTTATTGAAGCGATTACAAAGTCATATTCACCAACGGGCTCATCAATTTATTTGGGCGCAGGTGTGCTGGAGGGAGAAATTGTGGCCGAAGCAAAAGTGAATCTTCCATTGAAGATGATGAACCGGCATGGCCTTGTTACTGGTGCCACCGGATCGGGCAAAACCCGAACCCTGCAACTAATTGCAGAGCAACTTTCGGCTGCGGGAGTTTCCGTTTTTATGCCCGACATGAAGGGGGATATTTCCGGAATGGCCAAGGAGGCGGTGGCCAATGAAAAAATTAAAGAACGCGCAGCGGCACTGAGTTATAACTACCAACCTTCTTCTTTTCCGATCGAACTCTATTCGCTTACTGGTAAGTCAGGCGCTCAAATGCGGGCAACCGTTACTGAATTTGGGCCCGTATTACTCAGTAAAGTTTTAGAATTAAATGATGTGCAAAGCGGTGTACTCATGATCCTTTTCAAGTATGCCGATGATAAAGACCTTCCTATTGTTGATTTGAATGACTTGAAAAAGGTTTTGAATTATCTTTCCGAAGGTCAGGGAGCAGCAGAGATTAAAGAAACGTATGGCAAGATATCTTCCTCTACGGCAGGCACCATCCTGCGCAAAATTGTGGCGTTGGAGCAGCAAGGGGTAAATCAGATTTTTGGCGAAAAGTCTTTCGATATTGATGATTTATTTGAAAAGGTAGATGGCCGCGGAGTGATCAGTCTGCTCAATGTTTCTGACTTGCAGAATCAGCCTGCAATCTTCTCCACATTCATGCTCGCCATGCTGGCCGAGTTTTATCAGACATTGCCAGAAGCCGGTGACCTTGACAAACCAAAATTGGTTTTCTTTTTAGACGAAGCGCACCTGCTCTTCAAAGATGCTCCAAAAGCATTTATGGATCAGATTGAACAGGTCATTCGCTTAATACGATCCAAAGGTGTTGGCGTTTTCTTTTGCACTCAGCTTACACAGGATGTACCGGCAACGGTCTTGTCGCAATTAGGCAATAGGGTTCATCATGTGATTCGTGCATTCACCCCAAATGATGTGAAAGCACTAAAGGAAACGGTGAAAACATTTCCTCGCTCAGATTTTTATGACATGGAGAAGCAATTTACGCTGCTGGGTACCGGGCAGGCATTTATCACCGTGTTGAATGAAAAAGGTATTCCTACCGAAACGGTGGTCACTCACCTGGCGCCTCCGGCATCTGTGATGGGTCCACTCAGCAATGATGAATATCAAAATCATCTTTCGCAAAGTGACTTCTACAAGAAATACAAAGAATCAGTTGATCCGAGAAGTGCATTTGAGATTCTTGATGAGAAGATGAAATCGGTGCGCGAGGAGCAGCAAAAAGTAATGGAAGAGAAGGCCGAGGCAAAGGAGACAAGAACTACACGAAAAGAGAAGAGCACCTTTGAAGAAGTAATGGCATCTCCTGTTACAAAACAAATTGGGCGCGAGTTAGTAAGGGGTGTTTTCGGAATGCTATTCGGATCTGCGCCCCGCAGAACAACCAGCCGCAGGCGTTATTAAGCGCCTTTGCTCATCAGGTATTTCTTAGGTGTTACTGCAAATTTCTTTTTGAAAGCTGCAATGAAGTGACTAGGATTGGTGTAGCCAATTTGGTAGGCTACTTCATTTACCTGGTACTTACCAGTATCCAACAGTACGCGCGATTGATCAAGCCGGTGCTCCAGCAGAAAGCCAAAAACTGTGTTGCCATAAATTTCTTTAAAACCAACTTTCAATTGATATTCGTTCAGGCCGGCAATCCTGGCAAGATCTTTTAGCCCGGGAGGCGCGTCCATATGTTTTAATAAATGCTCTTTTGCATTTTTTATTTTGCGCACCGTCTCTTCATCATTCAGAAAAGGGCAGCTTTCGCGATCTTGTTTTTTTGAAGAGAAATATAAGCTGATCAGTTCAAGTGCTTTGCTCAGGTAATACACTTTTGTAGCACTTTCACTTAAGTTGACATTCAAAATTTGATTGAGCACAATGTGCAGGTGTGGAGGAATTTCGCGCTCATCATAGAATTTTCGATTGATGTTTTCTGGATTTAAAATTGGAAGAGCATCGTCCACAAAAAGTTTGTGAAGGCTACCAAGCGAAATGGTGAGCACAATTACTTTGGTGCCGGCACTCAGTTGTAACGTGAAGGGAAGATCTTTTTCCGGATTGTAAAAAAAGTAATTGAATTGCTTTTGAATTTCTCTGCTGTAATGAGGGCCAAATAAAAACTTAGCGCTACCTCCGAGGCAGAAATAAAAGTGAATGATATTCTTCTTGATCAGGGTGTCCACATCAAGAATGTCGGTCGCAGAATTATCCACCAATCCAAGCGAAAAATCTTCCTTTTCAAAAAGGGATTGAATTTGCCCTTTTGAGGTATTTTTCGGCTCTTCCATAATTCGCTGAGTGTGCGCTGTAATCATAACACTGTCTATTAAAAGGCTTTTTTTAACTAGATTTTGAATGATTGGGCCCCAAAAGTATCATTTTTTGGTAATAACTGTAACAGATTAGCCAACGAATGAAAATCCGTATTGGGGTATTTATCGCTTTCTGAACTAATTTGGCTGGTTGGGAAGAAAAACTTTTACAGTGGTGCCGCTTCCTACCGAACTTTTAAGCTCGATCGTTCCGCGAAGTTTGTCGATCACCCGCTTTACAATGTATAGTCCAAGCCCGTTACCTTTTGAGCGCTCATGTGCGCGGTAATACATGTCAAAAACACGATTGATATTTTCCTCTTCAATACCAAAGCCCTGGTCAATTACTTCAATAGCAATTCCCTTCTCAACAGAATAGGCAACAACCTTTATGACTTTGCCAACTTCCGAAAACATGATTGAGTTCTCGATGAGGTTTTCCATAATCACTTTCACCAAGGCGGGATAGGAGAAGAAACTTTTGGCATTAATTTCTTTAACAATTCGGATGTCATTGCTCTTGAGTTCTTCCTGGAACGACATCGTTACGCTGTCAATGATTTCGCCAATGAAAATCTCTTTATAAATCAACTGAAGCGAACCGGCATCACTGATCGACTGCAATTTGAATAGCATCTTATCCAGCCCGCGGGCCGTTTCATTCACTTTTTCGAACAGGCCAAGTGCAGCCTCATCCTTTACGGTAATTTTTGCAACCTCAGACAATCCCATAAACGTGGTCAGTGGCCTTCTGAAATCATGTGATGACCGATAGAAGAATGTGTCTAATTCTTTATAGGCTTGTTTTAATTCATTAGTGCGTGCTTCCACCGTTTGCTCAAGCCCCTCGTTGATCTGAGCGATGGTTTGATTGGATTGCTGTAATTCTTCCGCCTGCGCCTGGATCTCCTCACTATTTTCCTGAATGGTACGATTCAGCTCTGTTACCTTCTTGTAATTTTTATAGATGTAATAGAGACCTCCAACAATTAATAGAATCAAGGCACCGCCAAAAAATATGATAAACCGCTGCTGACGCACCTGTGCTTGTTGCACTTCTAATTCCCGATCCTTTAGTTCTTTATCTTTGCTTAGGATCTCAATCTCGCGTTCTTTTTGAAGCACGGTATACTCATTCTGAAGACTTGCAATGCGGTTGGTCAAAGAAGTATCGTACAATGAATCTTTAAGTTGATCTTGTTTCTTGTAATACTCTAGCCCTTCCTTCAACAGTCCTTGCTTTTCATACCACATGGATTTGGAAAGATAAATTTCCTGAAGGGCCTGCTTGGCTTTAATTTCGATCGCCAGTTTTTCTGCTTTATCCAGGTAATTTTTAGCCTGGGATAACTGGCCCATCATCAGGTAAAGCTGACCGATTGATTGCAGCGAGTAAGCAATGCCAATTCGATGTCCTACTTCTTCTTCTATCTTCAAGCTTCGCAGCTGGTAAGTAAGCGCATCGGAATATTTTTTTTGTTTTTCCCAAACCCGGCCTATGTTATTGAGTGATGAAGAGATGCGGATGGGGTCTTTTAATTCTTCGCGCAGGGTGAGTGATTTGTTAAAATAAAATAGCGCACTATCGTACACCAGGTTTTTTTCTGCGATGGTACCTAATAAATTGTATGCAGTAGCCTCTTCCACTTTATAACCATTTGGCACAGCAACCTCAAGCGATTTGTAGGCAAATTCCTTAGCCAGCTTCAGTTGATTTAATTCATTATAAACCCAGCCGGTGAGCCAAAGTATTTTTGCTTTTTCCAGTACGAAATTATTTTCATTGGCAATTTTTAATCCCTCATAAAGATTGTTTAGACTAAGTTCATAACTACCAAGATCACTTAGCAGGTAGCCAATGTTTGTTAGCAGGTTTACGTAATCTTGCCGTGAAGAGTACTGATTGTATTTCTTCTTCATGTCGTTGTACAACTTCAAGGCCTCAAGGTAATTTGCCTGATGAAAGAGGATGGTAGCTTTTTGATAATTGATATCGTAGATGCTTTCTACTTCTCCGTCCAGTCGTGGTATTAATTTTTCAGCTTTATTAATGTAGGTCAGCGCCTCATCGTAGTTTGCTTGTGAGGTATAATATTCAGCAATTACCAGGTAGATATCTGAAAGGAGCACGGCATCATTCAGGGCCTCGCGAATTTTTAAAGAACGAAATAGATATTTCTTCCTGGCTTCCTGGTCGTATGATGCGCCCATCAAATTTCCCATTGCTTTGTAGAGCATCGATAATCTTGTGGGGTCTGCACTATCTTTCAAGACATTGTAGGAGAGGTTACACAACACGAGTGCGGAATCTTTTTTCCCCAAAGTGGTCATCAGGTATGAGTATTGGATCAGGCCATATCCTTCCATACCGCGATCACCGACTTTGTGCGCGGTAGCAATTCCTTTTTTGAAATAGGCAGCTGATTTTTCGGCATCGCCTTCTATTCGTTCGTAAAGACCCTTATAGACCAAGGCCTCACCTATGCCCTTTTCATAATTCAATTTCTGACTGAGTTGAAGGGCCTCATCGGCAATCCCTTCCGCTCTTTTATTATCGATACCAAAAAACAGGAAAGTGATTTGGTTGAGAAGGTCAATTTTGCGCGAACCCTCAGTGCTGTCAGCTAATTTTTGAAGGCTGTCTATCTTTGCCAGGCTCTCGGGCTTTGCTGTTTGAGCCTGAGCCTTAGCTGTGCCAAAGAATAGCCCCAGTACTGCAAGGAAGAAGATATGAATGTTTCTGCGTATCAAGCCAACGAACTCAAACCGCAAAATAAGCTTTACTTTTTAATTACACTATTCTTAAAAATCCGGATCAAGCCCAAACCGGGTCTTTAATTCCGCTAAGGTTGGATTTTTGGCCACCATTTGATCAAACTTTTCCTTGTTGGTATACGCCAAACGCTTCACGTCAAACTCCTTCATTACTCCGCTTACCTGAATGCTTTTGTTTTTTAACACATCACGCAAGTGCTCCACTAGTGAAGACTTCATCGCTTGCAGCAATGGCTCTTCCACCGGATTGGTTAATTGTATGACGATCTGATTTTCCTTAAGATCAAAGGGCTGCTGAAGCAAGTGATATTCGGCTACTTGTTCCTTTCGGGTATCAGAATAATCTTTCCAGGCTTTTTGAAGTTCAATAAGCGATACTGGTCGGTCATTCTCTGTGCTGCTCGGCTCCTTAGATTCGGTAACGACTGTTTCTACCGGAGCGCTTGGTTTAAGAATACCCGATAGGCTAATAGTTGTTTTGGCGCGGGCAGTTGTAGGGGCGGCCTTGCTAGTTTGAGCGACTTCAGAAGAAACTGTTTTTGCTGATGTGGAGACGGGCGAAAGAACGGGCTCAGCAGCCACGGTGTTTTTTTCCGGGCTTTCCTTTTTAGGCGCTAACTCAATTTTTTTTTTACCGCTTCCGATGAAGAAGCAGTATCGCCTTTAAAAACAGCTTTGAGATTAGCCATTTTCATTAATGCTAACTCAACCAACAAGCGTTGATTCTTGCTGCTCTTATAGTTCATATCGCACTGGCTGGCCATGTTAAGCCACGAAAGCAGGAGTGAAGGCGATGCAGCACGTGCCTGTTCCAGGTATTTTTTCTTGGTGCTGTCGGGTACCTCCATTAAATCAATCGTTCGCGCATCTTGCGATACGAGGAGATTGCGCAAGTGATCACTCAGGCCAACAATGAAATTATGCCCATCAAAGCCCTTGCGCAAAATTTCATCCAACAGCACCAGCGGGCCTGAATGATTTTCTGCCAGTAAGCCATCCACCACTTTGAAATAGTATTCATAGTCCAGGATGTGCAGGTTGTTGATTACATCTTTGAAAGTAACACCTTTGCCTGAGGAGAAGGTGACCATCAAGTCGAAAATGGAAAGGCCATCGCGCAAGGCGCCATCTGCTTTTTGGGCAATCAGGTGCAGTGCTTCTTCTTCCACAGCAATGTGCTCCCGATCGGCAATTTTCTTAAGCTGACGCGAAATATCAGAAACCTGGATGCGATTGAAATCGAAAATCTGGCAACGCGAAAGGATGGTTGGAATTACCTTGTGCTTTTCGGTGGTGGCCAAAATAAAAATGGCATAGGGTGGTGGCTCCTCCAGCGTTTTCAAAAAAGCATTGAACGCTGAATTAGAAAGCATGTGCACCTCGTCAATGATGTACACTTTGTACTTGCCAAACTGAGGTGGGTAGCGCACCTGATCAATCAAACTGCGGATATCTTCCACCGAGTTATTGGATGCGGCATCTAACTCAAAAATATTAAGGGCATTAATTTCAGACTTTTCTTCAAAGCCATTGATCATGCGGGCCACAATTCGCGCGCAGGTTGTTTTGCCCACCCCACGCGGACCACAGAACAACAGGGCTTGTGCAAGCTTGTTGTTATCAATGGCATTTTTCAGTGTGGTGGTAATGTGCTCTTGCCCAACCACTTCATCAAATCCAAGCGGTCTGTATTTTCGGGCAGAGACAACAAAATTATCCATGGGGCGCAAGATAGGTTTCAGAATGCAAGTAGGCCAAGTATTCTTAAAAAAATGTCAATTTTTTCCATACGATGGTATATCGTATATTGAGCTAGTAATTAATCCATATGAAAGTCACTGCATTAATACCTGAGGATATGATTGAGGAGGTAAAAAAGTATTCTGGAGCCAAGAACATTACCGAAGGACTTATTATTGCCTTAACGGATTATATTCAGCGGCAGAAAATGCGAAAAGCCATTCAAAAAGTAAAAAGGAACCCGATTGAATTTTCCAAGGAGTTCTCAGCGGCTAAAGTCCGGTCTCTAAACAGGGAATCGTGATCATCATTGATACCTCAATTTGGATTGATTTTTTCAGACAATCCAATTTGCAGCAGAATGAAGTCTTATACTCATTAATTGATGAGGGTCAGGTTATTGGGCTGAGTGTGATTTTCGGGGAATTGCTGCAAGGGGTCAAAAATGAGGGAGAGGAAAAATTAGTCCTGGAAATTTGGGATGCTATCCCTAAGATTGATGAGAGTAGATTGCTTATCGATGCTGGAATCCTCTCATCGCGTGAGCGATTGATAACTAAAGGTATAGGACTGATTGACAGTTGTATTCTCGCTGCCGCAAAAAGAAATCACCTTAAGATCTGGACCCTCGATAAAAAATTGGCGAAAGAAAGTGAACGGTTGTTGAAGTAACCGTTCAGATTTTCTCCCTCAAAATTGCCAAAAAGGTTTTCACCGCGTCTACATAATTTCCCACCCGTATGTTTTCATTTTCAGCGTGCTGATTATTATCGGCATTTACGGTTGGCACTGCTACTGCCGGTATGCCAAGGGTTACCACGAACGGAGAAATTGGAATGGAGCCACCGGTTGTCCTAATCTTGATCGGATCTTTTCCAAAAGCATTCACCATCGCCCGGCTTAGCCAAAGGCCACACTCCGAATTGAAAGGAGTTTGAAATGCGCCATACGAAATCTTGGAAGTAAAGGAAGCAATCCTCGGATACTTCATGCGCTCTTCCTCTGTGGGTTCACCTCTCGTCAGGTAATATCCTTTGCTCTCGATGTGTTGCTTCACCAGATCAATCAAACGCTGGGCATTACTCGATGTCACCAACCGAATATCAATTTCGGCCGTGGCCGTGGCCGGGATAAGTGTTCTTGATTCTTCGCCCACATAAAGTGCATCCAACCCTCTGATGTTTAGGGTTGGATATTGCATGGCCTCCTGAAAGCTTTTGCCCACATTTTCGGGCTGAGCAATGCCAAGGAATTTTTTGATTTGCATTTCATCATCCGGAACTTGTCCCAAAGTTTTTAAATCATCTGCACTAAGGTTTACACCATCATAAAACCCGGGAATAGTGACCAATCCGTTCTCGTCTTTCATGGAGGCAAGAAGTCGGGCCAGCCCAAATGCGGGATTAGGCAAATAGTTTCCATAGTTTCCGCTGTGCATGGGCACGCGCGGACCGAATGTAGTTAGTGTGATCTCACAAATTCCACGTGAGCCAAAGGATAATGTAGGTTGATTACTCACGTGACGGGGTCCATCAAAAATAATGAGCATATCCGCCTTCAACTGGTCGCGATATTTTTCTACGGCAGCAGGAAGATGGGGCGATCCTAATTCTTCCTCAAAGTCCATAATCACTTTGATGTTGTAATTCGGTTCGGCCTTCATGCTTGCCAGGGCATCCAGCGAAGCAAGAAAAGCCATTGCCGGTCCTTTCGCATCTGAAGTTGAGCGTGCAAAAATTCGCCAATCCGGATGGAGGTCTTCTTGTAAGCGCTCATAGGAAATAGTATTCCACTGGCCTGAGGTATTTTGTTCTTTCAAGGTAGCCTTCCACGGGCTTTCCTGATTCCACTTACTGGCATCCACGGGTTGTCCATCAATTTGCAAATAGATAAGAACAGTCTTCTTCGGATTTTTGACGGATCGCTCTGCAAGCAAAAGAGGAACCGTTTCCGTGGTGAGCCTAGTAGTTTTAAATCCGCGTTTCGCGAAGGCGGCTTCGCACCACCGCACGTTTACTTCAATGTCCTGATGATTGGCAGCCACATTGGGCAGGCTCAGCAAATCAGAAAATTCGCGAAAAGAAGCTTTGGCAAATTGCATTGCCACCGGATCAAGATCGATCGATTTCTGTTGTGCTGTTGAGCACAGGGGGAGGAGAAGTAACAGGAATGCGATGTGTTTCATAAAAATTATTTGAGGTATTGCTCAGGTAGTTTGAAGCCAAGACTTTCGGCACACCAAAAAATATTCATGATGTAGTAGCGGTCTTTGTCTTTAAAAAGTTGAATGCTGTTGATGCCCCTGTTGGTGACGGGTCCATCTTTCTTTTCTTTTGTTTCATATGTACTGAATGCATGAGCGATCGTTCCAAATTCTTCCGTCTTGCGCGATAGTTCACGTTCAAAAAAACCGGTTGAGATGCGGGAAGAAAAAAGTTGAATGTACTCTTCAGGGCTAATGGTGCGATAGGTCAACGCTCCGTCATCGCCTTTGCGTGTAGGGATAAGTTTGGCCTCGGGCTTAAACAAATATTTGAAGCGGTCCCAGTCGCGCGATGCTCCTGGATCACCCGAGATCACATCATATAATGCCGCGATAATCGCATCGATGGATTTCACATCCTTGGCGTAAGGATCAGTCTGTGCCAATAGCGGTGAGGTAAGCAGAAGAGTTACAAGAATTGGGATGATACGTTTCATGTTAGTTCAAGTTTGGTAACCGTTGATTGAATATTCACTAACGAATATATCGGTATTTAGCTAAAACTCATTTTGTATTCTGATGGTGGGGTGAAAGTTGATGATGAAATGCGCGTGGATGAATTGAATGGATTACTTTTGCCATTGATGAATCCCAAGCCCGAGTTTTCAATTGTGGTACCGGTTTATAACCGACCGGCCGAAGTGGATGAGCTGCTTAACAGCCTCACACTTCAGACCTACAAAAGGTTTGAAGTTCTGTTGATTGAAGATGGCTCATCGATTACCGCAAAGGCTGTGTATGAAAAATATGCCACTCAATTGACGATTCAGTATTTTTTTAAGCCCAACTCGGGCCCCGGTCCAAGTCGTAACTTTGGATTTCAACACGCAACCGGAAATTATTTTATTGTTTTTGACAGTGATTGTATCGTGCCGCCTCATTATCTCGAAGTGGTGCATCAAACAATCAATGAAAGATCGCTGGATGCCTGGGGCGGTCCCGATCGTGGTCATTCAGATTTCACACCTATTCAACAAGCCATGGCGTACACCATGTCATCCGTATTAACTACCGGTGGCATACGCGGAGGAAAAACACGGATTGGCTCTTTTCAGCCACGAAGTTTTAATATGGGTATGAGCAGGGAAGTTTATTTGAAAACCGGTGGCTTTAAGTTTGATCGCTATGCCGAAGATATTGAGCTTAGCATTCGCATGAAGAAGGCCGGGTTCAAGGTTGATTTAATTTCTGAGGCTTACGTGTTTCATAAAAGACGGACGAGCCTGACCCAATTTTTTTATCAGGTTTCCAATTTTGGAAAAGGAAGGGCATTGATTGGCAAGGCACATCCTGGTGAAATAAAAATCACCCATTGGTTTCCAGCATTTTTCACAGCGGGTATTTTTTTGATTCCAATGATTTTGATCATTGAAGGGTGGATGGGAAAAATGTTACTTTCATGCTATCTGCTTTACCTGTTGCTCATTTGCTGCGATGCATGGAGAAAGACATCTTCATTGAAAGTAGCGTTGCTCAGTGTACCTGCTGTGCTGGTGCAAATGACAGGCTACGGCCTTGGATTTTTTAAAGAGATGCTACTTAACAAGTAACACTCAAAAAGATTTCCAAAGCTTTACCTTGAATTAACAATTCAGTAATACGATATTCGGGTATTCTAATAGTTAGCCTGAACCCATGAAAAGAATTCTCAAAAGTTTTGCACTCATCATCAACTACAAGACATTTTTAATTACTGCCTTGTCGGTAGCATCATCGTATCTCTGTTTCCATTTTGAATTGACGGCAAAGTTTCCTGACATGCTGGTGGGTGTGGCCATTGTGTTTCCGGTGGTGTTCTCTATTGGTTCGGCATTTACACGCAGAGAGACTGCCCTACAGCGCTTCTCTGATTTCAAAGGTCATGCCATTGCCATCTTTTACGCTACACGCGAGTGGACCACAACCAAGGAAAATGATCTCCCTAATCGCTCGCGTGAAATTATCAGAGAGATGATGGCGCTGATGAAAGATATTTTTAAATCGGAGCGCTCCAAAGATTGGATCAAGAACGAAAAGAAAATGTATGCTAAGTTTTCTCAGCTGTCGCAATTAACGATGGAGATGAGAACCTTTGGCGTTCAAAGCGGAGAGATATCGCGCGTAAGTCAGTATGTGAGCAAAATGATCATTGCTTTTGATAATATGAAGATCATTCACCATTACCGCACCCCCGTTACGCTGAGAGCGTATAGCAAAGTGTTTATTTATATTTTCCCAATCATTTACGGGCCATACTTCGCGAGTACCTTTCATGATTACTCTTCGCATCTGGAATACGTAATGCCCATTCTTTACAGTTTCATTCTTGTAAGTTTGGATAATATTCAGGATCACCTGGAGAACCCGTTTGATGAAGTCGGTGAAGATGATGTGGTGATTGATGCGGAAGAGACTGTAGAATTAATTTCCTAAATGTTTTAAAACTGTTTTAAATAATTTCGGTCTGAGGGGACTCAGACCGAGGTTATGAAAACGAGGCTGTCTTCAAAGACTACTTACCCCTAGGAATGACAATTCGACTTTTTGACAGACTCACTAGTAATTTCATTTCGTTTTTACCGCGATAGAAAGCTCATTCAACTGTTCCTGCGAAATTGTTGAAGGAGTATCGATCATCATATCTCTTCCTGCATTGTTCTTTGGGAAAGCAATAAAGTCACGAATAGAATCCGCTCCACCAAACAACGAGCACAAACGATCGAAGCCAAAGGCAATGCCACCGTGTGGAGGTGCGCCATATTCAAAGGCATCCAATAAAAATCCAAATTGCTTTTTAGCTTCTTCCTCTGAAAAGCCAAGGTGCTTAAACATCATTGCCTGTGTTGGGCGATCGTGAATACGTATGGATCCGCCACCTACTTCGGTACCGTTAATCACCATGTCGTAAGCGTTGGCGCGTACTTTTCCAGGTTCAGATTCCAGCAATGGAATATCTTCACGCTTGGGTGATGTAAAGGGATGGTGCATGGCATGGTAACGTTGTGTCTCATCGTTCCATTCGAGCAATGGGAAATCAATTACCCAAAGCGCAGCGAATTTATTCTTATCCCGCAAACCAAGTTGGTTCGCAACGTGAAGTCGCAATTCGCCTAATGCTTTTCTGGTTTTCTCCGCTTCACCGGAAAGAATCAGAAGCAAATCGCCTGGCTCAGCATTAAATTGTTGTGCCCATCGGCTCAATTCAATTTCGTCAAAGAACTTGTCTACTGATGATTTGTAAGTGCCATTGGCTTCGCAGCGCACGTACACCATTCCTTTAGCACCAATCTGTGGCTTCTTCACAAATTCTGTAAGCTCATCTATTTGTTTGCGCGTATAGCTTGCACAACCTTTCGCGCAGATTCCTACCACAAGTTCGGCATCATCAAATACCTGAAATCCTTTTCCCTTCGCTACCGCATTCAATTCTTCAAACTTCATTTCAAAACGCGTATCGGGTTTATCCGATCCGTAATATTTCATCGCATCGGCATAGCTCATGTGTGGCACGGATGGCATGTCGATATTTTTCACCGTTTTGAATAAGTGACGAACAAGACCTTCGAACGTACTTAAAATATCTTCTTGTGTGATGAACGCCATCTCGCAGTCGATCTGTGTAAACTCCGGCTGACGGTCGGCTCTTAAATCTTCATCGCGAAAGCATTTTACAATTTGATAGTAACGGTCGAAACCTGAAACCATCAGCAATTGCTTAAAAGTTTGTGGCGATTGTGGCAGTGCATAAAATTCTCCCGGATTCATTCTGGATGGCACCACAAAATCACGCGCACCTTCTGGCGTAGATTTGATCAACACCGGTGTTTCTACTTCAATGAAATTGAGACTATCCAGATAAATGCGTGTTTGCTGAGCCATCTTGTGGCGCAGCTGCAAACTTTCCCTCACCGTATTTCTTCTCAAATCGAGATAGCGATACTTCATACGAAGGTCATCGCCACCATCGGTATTATCTTCGATTGTGAAAGGAGGCGTTTTGGAAGTATTTAAAATCTCAATCTTGGTGACTTTTACTTCGATTGCTCCGGTAGGAATTTTATCATTTTTTGACTGGCGCTCCGAAACAGTTCCACTCACTTTTACAACGAATTCGCGGCCAAGCCCCCTGGCAATTTCCAACTGCGCAGCATCACTTTTTCCTTCTTCCAAAAATAGTTGTGTAATTCCGTAGCGATCCCTGAGATCAATCCAAAGCAGGCTGCCTTTATCGCGAAGGCGCTGTACCCAGCCCGTGAGCACTACCGGTTTATTAACATCCTCCATTCGAAGTTCACCACAAGTATGAGTTCGCAGCATAGTAATTTGATTAAATTTGAGCCTTATTTTTTTAAGGCAGGTGCGAAATTAATAAAGGTTAGCGTTATCCGTTACCGAAACACACAATATGGCTATGAATAAATTACTGATCCTATCTGTTTTTCTGCTCTTTGGATTTACTCCGGAAAAACTCATCAAAACCAAAGTTGCTGACGGCATTACGGTATCGCTTCCATCCACCCTTGCGCCCATGACTACCGAAGACATTGTTCAGCGCTACCCGTCTGTGCGGGCACCACTGGCTGCCTATACCAACGCAGAAAGAACCGTGGATTTCAGCATCAATACATCGGCAACACAATGGCCTGATGCCGATTTGCCCATCGCGCAACGCTTTTTCAAATCCAGCCTGTATAATCTTTTTGACCGGGTAGATATTATTGACGAAGGTATTCACATGGTGCACAAGAGAAAGCTTGTGTTCTATGAGTTTGAATCGCGGGTAAATGGTAATAAAATGAACTTGGGCGATCAGGCACCGGTATTTCGATACAGCTACATTCAGTATTTGATTGAGCCCAAACGCACATTAGTCTTTTCATTTAATTGCCCTAAGGGTGAGAAAGAATATTGGCAGGAGACCGCCAGAGCGATGATGAAAAGCCTTAAAGTAAAATAGCCCGATCATCGTTGATGAATCTTTACACGGACGATTACTTTATGAACGAGGCTTTAAAGGAAGCCCGCATTGCCTTTGACAAAGGTGAAGTGCCCGTTGGTGCTGTTGTGGTTTGCCAGAATAGAATTATCGGGCGCGCCCACAATCAAACCGAACAACTTACGGATGCTACGGCTCATGCCGAAATGATTGCCATGACAGCAGCCGCCAATTACCTCGGCTCAAAATACCTTACCGATTGCACGCTCTATGTAACACTTGAGCCTTGCGTAATGTGTGCCGGAGGTTTGCACTGGACACAACTTTCAAAATTGGTATACGGAGCGTCTGACATTCAGCGAGGATATTCACTGGTGAGCAGTCCGTTACTTCACCCCAAGACACAAGTAATTAAGGGTGTAAAAAAAGAAGAGAGTAAGGAATTATTAGATTTGTTCTTTAAACGTATCCGCGAAAATTAAAAACTATATATATGGCGATGGATTTAAAAGGCAAAGTGATTCAGCTTTTGCCCATGCAAAATGGAATGGGGAAAAAAGGCCCCTGGAAGAAACAAGAGTTTATTTTAGAAACTCAGGCACAGTATCCTAAGAAAGTATGTCTCTCCATTTGGGGAGATAAAGTTGATCAATTCAATGTGGCGGTAGGGGATCTGGTTAATGTGGCGGTAGATTTAGAGAGCCGCGAGTACAATGGCCGTTGGTACACCGAAGCGCGCGCCTGGAAGGTTGATAAATCGGGAGCATCATCATCGGCAGCACCTGTGGGTGACGAGCCCTTCATTGCAGACTCAAGCGCAACAGACGATCTACCGTTCTAGCAATCAACAGATTAGAAAAATACCCAAAAAAGCCTGCTTCAGATCAAGCAGGCTTTTTCATTTTTCGATTTGGGTATTATTATGCCGTCTGCCGGTATTTGCCAACAAGCCTTTCTGAAACTTCGCCTTCAAACACTACGTATTAGCTAGACTTTTAAGGGTATTTTCTGACGAAAATCATGTTTTTCAATCCCTTATCTGGTATTTGTTATACTGATGTGGATATTTTTTAAATGAGGATTCAGCCAACTTGCGGAGCATTATAATACATGAGGGTTAGTTATACATTAGATAGTTTCGTGGTGATCGGCACCAACTTCACCAAGGCTGATACCCAAATCAGGAGTTGCTTTGCATTAAGCGCCCAGGCTATCGAAAAAGTGTATGCTACCGCCAAAGCAAAAGGGGTTGAGGATTTGTTTGTGCTTTCTACCTGCAACAGAACAGAGTTTTATGCCTGTGCACCGGAAAGTATCGTCAGAGATTTGCTGGTGAATCAACTTAATCTAAAGCCGGTCGATTTTAATACTTACTTCTATATTTTATCTGGCGAAGAGGCGCTTCGGCATTTCTTTCGTGTTACCTCTGGCTTAGATTCTCAAATCATTGGTGACTATGAAATTGTAGGCCAGGTTAAAAAGGCAATACAACTGGCGAGAGAAAATGGTGTTATCGGTACGCTTACCGATCGTATTTCAAGTTTTGCATTTCAGGCTTCGAAAGAAGTGAAATCAAAAACCAATCTTAGCAGTGGAAAATATTCTGTGAGTTACGCAGCAGCAGAACTGATCTCAGATGAATCCTTTGGTATTGAGCCAAAACGAATATTGATTGTTGGAACAGGAGAAATAGGAAAGGCCATGGCCCGAAACCTCCGCGAATATTTTCCTACCTGTGAGCTAGCACTTACAAATCGCACCCGGGCACATGCGGAGGAGCTTGCGATAGAAGTAGGTGCATCGATCTTGCCCTTTGAGGAATTCACCCATCACCTTTCCTCTTTCGATGCGGTTATCGCTGCTGCACAATCGGATCAGTACATTATTCAATCAAATCACACAGAGACTTTACCTTCTGCTTTGTTTCTTGATTTAAGTATTCCTCAGGTAATTGATCCACAGGTAAAACATAAAGCAGGTATCAAACTTTTTTCTGTTGATGAGATCTCGGCATTTCATAACGAATTGATCAAGCAACGCCACCTGGAAGTGCCGAAGGCCGAAGGTATTTTGGAAGATCACATTCACAAGCTGATGGAGTGGCAGAGTATTTTCTTCCATCGCAATGTTATTCGTATTTACAAAGACAGAATTACCGACTACCTTTCACCCGATGCCGTGCAGTCCAAAACCATTGATAAAGGCTTTTCAAGGCTGATTCAACAAATTAAAACCGAAGGGTATCGTGGCTGCTCGGTCATTCAAACCATGAATGAATTAATTGCCGGGTAAAAAAGAATGAGCCCTCAACAACCAATTCGTATCGGCACGCGCGAGAGTGCCCTGGCACTGTATCAGGCATATGAAGTGCAGCGCGAGCTAAATGCAAAGGGTTTTGCCACGCAGATTGTTGAAATCACTTCCGATGGCGATATCGATCTGAATACTCCCCTGTATGAAATGGGTATTCAGGGCATCTTCACCAAATCGTTAGACATTGCGTTGCTTCAAAACAGAATTGACATTGCGGTGCACTCAGCAAAAGATATCCCAACCAAGTTGGCGAAGGGATTAGTCATCAGCGCGATACTGAAGCGAGGTGCAATTCAGGATTGCCTTGTGTTACCCGCTGGCAAAAATGAATTTGATGCGGATGTGGCAAAAAAAATTGCTTCGAGCAGTTTGAGAAGAAGGTCGCAATGGTTGCATCGCTATCCGCAGCATGCCATGGAAAATCTGAGAGGAAACATTCAGACGCGCTTAAAAAAACTGGATGCCTCTGATTGGGATGGAGCCATCTTCGCGCAAGCTGCATTGGAGCGATTACAGGTATCAACACATCATTACATCACGCTGGATTGGATGCTGCCGGCACCGGCACAGGGCGCCATGGCAGTGGTGTGCAGAGCTGATGACCATACCATGGTTGAAATGTGTTCAACCGTTCATCATCAACCAACAGGAATTTGTGTTGGTGCTGAGCGCGATTTTTTAGCAGCGCTTCAAGGTGGTTGTGCAGTGCCCATTGCTGCTAGTGCCACTATTCATAACCAGCAATTGCTATTCAAAGGAAATTTATTCAGCCTCGATGGTAAGCAGAAAAGTGAAATTGAAAAATACTTTTCATTAGATCAGGCGCCTGAAGCAGGGGCGTTAGCAGCAAGAGAAATTCTTGCGAATGGCGGTGAACCCATTCTTAAAACGTTCAGAAGCTAATGGCGATCCCAACTCACATAGTTTCTACTAAAATACTTTCACCGCAACTAACTGAATATGTGGAGCATTCAGGAATTGCGTTAACTCAGCACAATTTTATTCAAACCACTATTGATGTTTCCGAGCGGCTTGAGGTAAATCAATTTCGCAAATACATTGTGCTTACCAGCAAGACAGCTGTTAACGCCTGGATGATGCTCTCTAAAAAATATGAAATTAATCTGGCAGATCATTTCATTTTTTGTACAGATCAGGGAACCCTCCATGAAGTATTGGCCAATGCTCTTCCTGTAAAGGCAAGTGCGAGCAACGCCTCTGCTTTAGCCGATGCCATTTTAGCCATGAAAGAGGTAAAGGCCGTGACATTTATTTGCAGCAACATCAGAAGAGATGAGTTACCTGTGAAGTTGAAGGGGAATGGTGTTGATGTCATTGAAGTTGTAGGTTATCATACATTGGCTACCCCAATAAAAATTTCCGAACCTTATCACTCCGCATTGTTCTTTAGCCCCAGTGGAGTTGAAAGTTTCGTTTCATTAAATAAAGTTTCTCCTATTTGTTTTTGTATTGGTGAAACCACGGCCGCGTGCGCGATAAGCAATGGATTTAAAGAGGTGCACACGTCTGATCGATCAACCCCCGAATCACTCATTGAAAAAGTAATTCTATATTATTCTAAAAACCCGGTTCATGCTGAAAAATGATTTACTGATTAAAGCACTCAAAAGAGAAAAGGTTTCGCGGCCTCCTGTGTGGATGATGCGCCAAGCAGGCAGATACCTTCCGCAGTATATCGAACTGCGAAATAAATATGATTTTTTTACGCGTGTGCAAACACCAGAGCTGGCTTGTGAAATTTCATTACAGCCTGTTGATATTGTTGGCGTAGATGCTGCGATTATCTTTTCCGATATTCTCGTGATACCACAAGCCATGGGCATGACCGTGTTAATGGAGGAAGGAAAAGGTCCGTTGCTTCCAAACGTGATTGCCTCTCAAAAAGACGTTGATCAACTGAATCTTGATGTGGAGGGTGGATTGCAATACATGTTTGATGCGCTTACGTTGACAAAAAGAGAATTGAATGAACGAGTTCCACTGATTGGTTTTGCTGGCGCACCCTTTACGTTGCTTTGTTATATGGTGGAAGGAAAGGGCAGCAAAGGTTTTGAAAAGGCAAAAGCATTTTGCTTTACACAACCTGAGTTGGCTCATGCCTTACTGAATAAAATTACCACTGCCACGATCAAATATTTGAAAGCTCAACTCCAAGCCGGTGCGGATGTAGTTCAGGTATTTGATAGCTGGAGTGGCATGCTTAGCCCTGATGACTTCGATCAATTTGCTGGTAAATATTTATTACAGATTGCAGAAGAAGTGGCGCCTCACGGTCCTGTAATTCTGTTTCCAAAGGGAAGTGGTTATGCATTGGAATCGCTTTCAAAAAACAAAGCAGTCTCAGGCATCGGCATTGATTGGAACATTAGACCAGAGAAGGCACGACAGGAGTCCGGAGGCCGCATTACCTTACAAGGAAACTTTGATCCTATCCGATTACTCATGCCTATTCCGGAATTGAAAAAGGAGGTTCACAAAATGATCAAGGCTTTCGGTTCACAGGCGTATATCGCCAACCTAGGTCATGGCATTGTGCCGCATATACCTGTTGATCACGCCAAGGCATTTGTTGATGCTGTAAAAGAATATCAGGAATGAGCTCTGTCATCCGCGATCAATTTGTAAAACATATTAAAGCGCTGCAGACCGAAATTTGTCGTGCGCTTGAGGAGGTTGATGGCAAAGCAAAATTTATTGCGGATGAGTGGGATCGCCCTGGTGGAGGAGGTGGTACGAGTCGCGTAATTACCAATGGCAATGTTTTTGAAAAAGGAGGAGTCAATATCTCTATTGTGCACGGTGTGCTGCCTCCATTGGCAGCTCAGCAATTGAAGGTTGATGGTAATTTATTTTTCGCAACAGGATTGTCACTGGTCATTCATCCGTTTAATCCAAAAGTACCAACCGTGCATGCCAACTGGCGCTATTTTGAAGTGTACGATGAACAGGGAAAAACAACGGACGCCTGGTTTGGTGGTGGCACCGATTTGACTCCCTATTATCTGGTAGAGGAAGATGTGATTCATTTTCATGCTACACAAAAGAAAAGTTGTGATGTCTTTGGGCCAAATTTGTATGCTCAGTTCAAGCTGCAGTGCGATAACTATTTTGTGAATCACCATCGTGAGGGTGAACGAAGAGGAGTGGGCGGTATATTTTTTGATCATTGTGGCGCCAGTGAGGAGCACACCATTGACTTCTGGAAAAATTTTACGGAAGCCAATGGCAAAGTTTTTTTGGAAGGTTACCTTCCCATTGTCAACAAACATCGGAATGACAACTTCACTACTGAAAATAAATATTGGCAGGAGATACGGAGAGGACGATATGTTGAGTTCAATTTACTGCATGACCGCGGAACACTGTTCGGTATTAAAACCAATGGACGAACAGAGAGTATTTTGATGAGCCTTCCACCTACTGTCAGATTTGACTATAACTATCAACCCGCATTGGGGAGTGAGGAGGAGAGACTGCTAACAATATTGAAGCACCCGCGTGAGTGGGTATAATGATAATAGGAATCAAAAACGAACTTGCGAAAGAAAGGACATCCCCTATGGTGAGACGAAACAGAATATTAAGAAAATCTGCATCTGTTAGAAGTATGGTGCAAGAGACTATGTTGAAACCGTCTGATTTTATCGCACCGGTTTTTATTACTGAAGGCGAAAAAATTAAGGACGAAATTTCAACGATGCCTGGGTATTATCGCTTTTCACTTGACCTTGCGGTAGAAGAGTTGAAGGAATGTTGGGCTTTGGGGATAAAGAGCGCATTACTCTTCGTAAAAGTGCCGGATGAATTGAAAGATAACACTGGCAAAGAGGCTTTGAATAATAATGGATTGATGCAACGGAGTGTTCGGGCGATTAAAAAGGTGCTACCCGAAATGGTGGTGATGACAGATGTTGCGCTTGATCCATTTTCTACTTATGGCCATGATGGCATTGTTGAGGGTGAGGAGATTGTAAATGATAAAACTGTTGAAGTGCTTGCCAAGATGAGCGTGAGCCATGCAGCGGCAGGGGCTGATTTTGTTGCACCCAGTGATATGATGGACGGACGAATCGGTGCTATTCGGAAAGCACTGGAGGAAGCGGGTTTTCACAACACCGGTATCATGAGTTACGCTGCGAAGTATGCCTCTTGTTTCTATGGACCGTTTCGTGATGCATTGGACAGTGCACCTGGCTTTGGCGATAAGAAAACCTATCAGATGAATCCTGCCAACCGACTAGAAGCTATTAAGGAGGTGCGGATGGACGTAGAAGAAGGTGCCGACATTATTATGGTGAAACCGGCTCATGCTTATCTCGATATTATTCGTGAAGTAAAGAATGAGGTTCAGCTCCCGGTGAGTGCATATCACGTCAGTGGCGAATATTCAATGATCAAGGCCGCGGCAAAGGCAGGCTACCTGAACGAAGATCAGGCCATCATCGAAGTGCTAACGGGTATCAAACGCGCAGGAGCCGATTTGATTGCCACGTATTTTGCAAAGCAAGCAGCGATTATTCTGAAATGTTAAACGTGAGATGAGAAAACGACAGTGCCTATTTACTTAAAAGTCTCATTTTTATGAAGGTGTTAAATTAAGATTCATTATGTTCCTCCAGCTTAATCACAAATCTTTAGAGGTTTGCAAAACATCAAGAGAACTGGTAAAGGAAGCCTACAGGATTTCGCTTCTATTGCCTAAGGAGGAAAATTTTAATATGACTCAGCAAATGAGGCGTGCAGCGCTTTCAGTGAAATTAAATCTCTCAGAAGGCTCTTCAAGAAAATCAGAAACCGAAAGAAGAAGGTACTATGAAATTTCGAGGGGCTCGGTTGTAGAGTTAGATGCTGTGTTGGAAACGGCTATTGACCTAAATTATTTTTCTGAAAATGATCTAGAAACCGTTTCGGAACTTCTTAATAAATGCTTTGCGATGCTGTCCAAAATGATAATGAAATGAACGAAAACAAATCTAAGATCCCGTCTGACGTTTCACCTTTCACGTCTCACGTTTCACGTTTTGCAAGAAGCAAAGCGCTCTTCGAAAGAGCCCAGCAGCATATTCCCGGAGGAGTAAACTCTCCGGTACGTGCCTTCAAAAGTGTTGGGGGCACACCGTTGTTCATGAAGAAAGCAAAGGGTGCTTATCTCTATGATGAAGATGGAAATCAATACATCGATTATATCAATTCATGGGGCCCAATGATTCTGGGTCATGCTCACCAACCGGTGGTGGATGCAATTCGCGCGAAAGCGGCCGACTCTACTTCTTTTGGCGCACCAACAGAATTGGAAATTGATATGGCCGAACTCATCAAGAAGATGGCTCCTAATATTGATTTGGTGCGCATGGTCAATAGTGGCACTGAAGCCTGTATGAGTGCCGTGCGTTTGGCGAGAGGATATACCGGAAGAAATAAGATCATAAAATTTGAAGGGTGCTATCACGGTCATGCCGATGCATTTTTAGTGAAAGCAGGAAGTGGTGTGGCCACACTGGATATTCAATCTGTTCCTGGTGTGCAAGCTCATGTTGCACAGGATACATTGACATGTGCGTATAATGATCTTGATGCTGTAAAAAAATTGATCGCAGATCACCCCAACGAAATTGCAGCCATCATCATTGAGCCGGTAGCCGGAAATATGGGTTGCATTTTACCCGCTCAAGGTTTTTTGAAATCCATGCGAGAGTTATGCACTCAGCATGGCATTGTTTTGATTTTTGATGAGGTGATGACGGGCTTTCGATTGGCACGCGGTGGCGCCCAGGAATTATTTGATATCGATGCCGATCTTGTCACTTTTGGGAAAATTATCGGTGGCGGATTACCAGTGGGCGCATTTGGTGGAAAGAAATCCATCATGGAAAAAATTGCTCCACTGGGTTCTGTCTATCAGGCAGGAACATTGAGTGGTAATCCCATCGCCATGACTGCGGGCTATACCTTGCTTAAAGAATTGAATGATAACCCTTCCATTTATTCCGCACTGGAGACTAAAACAAAATTGCTTTGCGATGGAATACATCGCACTCTTGATAAAAAAGGAATAGCTCACCGCATCAATCAACTTGGCAGCATGATGAGTGTGCATTTTGGCTCGCATGAAGTGAACAACTTTGATGACGCCAAAACGTGCGACAATAACTTGTTTAATCGGTTCTTTCATCACATGCTCGAACATGGGGTTTATCTTCCGCCTTCTGCATTTGAAAGTTGGTTTATTTGCAATGCACTTAGCGATGCAGATATTCAAAAAACCGTTGATGCTGTGTCGAAATTTTAGTCATGAATAAACCCATCATCGATCTGCTCAATAAATATGACAAGCCGATTCCTCGCTATACGAGTTATCCTACAGTTCCATATTGGGAGGCAGAGACGATTGATGCAACGAAGTGGTTGGATGCAGTAGCCACCACGTTTTCAACTGAGAGTGGTGAACTTAGCATTTACATTCATCTTCCGTATTGTGAAAACCTGTGTACATTTTGTGCGTGCAATAAGCGCATCACCAAGAATCATTCGGTAGAGGATCGGTACATCGCTGCTGTGTTGAAAGAGTGGAGCTTCTATCGGAAAGTGATGAAGTCTCAACCTATTATTCGTGAGATTCATCTGGGCGGAGGTACACCTACCTTCTTCAGCCCGGCAAATCTACAACGATTAATAGAAGGCATTACGGGCGATGCTATCATTCCAGCAGATCATGAATTTAGTGTTGAGGTACATCCTAATTACACCAGGCGAGAACATCTTGAAACCTTGCGCGGTGTTGGGTTTAGCAGAATAAGTCTCGGTGTTCAGGATTTCGATCCAGAGGTTCAGTTTATCATCAATCGTGTTCAATCCTATGAAAAGACACGCGAGGTTGTGGACTGGGCGAGAGCATTAGGCTATAACAGCATCAATATTGATTTGGTGTATGGCCTTCCTTTGCAAACGGTGAAGCATGTTGAGTTCACCATCAGCAAGATCAACGAATTGATGCCGGATCGCATCGCATTTTATTCTTATGCGCACGTGCCATGGAAAAGTAAAGGCCAGCGCAGGTACACAGAAGCCGACCTTCCACAGGCTTCTGAAAAATGGACGATGTATAGCAAAGGGCGTGAGCTGTTGAATGCAGAAGGTTTTGCCGCGATTGGCATGGATCATTTTGCGTTGCCCAATGACAAGTTGTGGCAATCTGCACGCAATGGAAAGATGCATCGCAACTTTATGGGATACACGACTACTCAAAATAAATTGATTATTGGCTTAGGGGCATCTTCCATAGGAGATTCCTGGGATGCTTTTTTACAAAATGAAAAGGAAGTCGAGACCTATGAGGAACGTGTTGAAAATGGAGAACTTCCAATAATGACAGGACATATTCTGAGCGAAGAAGACCGCATTCTTCGAAAGAATATTCTTGACCTGATGTGTATCAATAAAACACTATTGAATCGGTCTGTGCTGGATCCGGCATTTTGTGAGTCCGTCCATGCGCAATTGCAGGACTTGGCGGGTGATGGATTGGTCACGGTGAAGGATGATGTGATTGAGGTTACGGATAGCGGCACAACCTTTATCCGTAATATTTGTTCTATTCTGGATGCGCGTTTGTGGCGTAAGAAAAATACAAATTCTGTTTTCAGTAAAGCAATTTAAACTATGGCGAAAACTGCCGTTTTGTTAGCAAATCTTGGTTCACCCGATTCTTATCAAGTTAAAGATCTGAAGAAGTATCTGAATGAATTTCTCATGGATGGCCGTGTCATTGATATTCCTTACCCAATACGCTTCATGCTGGTGAAGGGAATCATTGTTCCATTTCGTTCGCCAAAAAGTGCAGAGAAATACAAGACCATCTGGACCGAAAATGGCTCACCACTGATTCATATCTCCCGTCAGGTGCAAGTTGGGTTGAAGCAAGTCATGAATCTTCCTGTTGAGTTATGCATGCGCTACGGTAATCCTACTCCCGAAGCTGCATTTGAAAAATTGGTTGAGGCCAATCCCGATTTACATGAAGTTGTGTTGGTGCCACTGTATCCCCACTACGCCATGAGTAGTTATGAAACTGCAGTTGAGCATGTGAAAGAGGCGCACAAGAAAAAAGGTTACCGATTTCAACTCAGGGTAGTTCCTCCTTATTATAAGCACCCAAAATATATTCAAGCTTTAACCGAAAGTATTCGACCATTTTTGGAAAAGCCATTTGATCACCTGCTTTTCAGTTATCACGGTGTTCCCGAAAGGCATATTAAAAAAGGTGATCCTACTAAGTCGCATTGCCTGATCAATGCAAATTGTTGCTCAGTAGATTCATCAGTTCATGAAGTTTGTTATCGCCATCAGGTCATCACTACCACTAACCTGGTAGCGGAAGCATTAGGGTTGACTGCAAATCAGTTTAGTTATTCTTTTCAATCGCGATTAGGAGCCGATCAATGGTTGCGACCTTACACCGCTCTGCAATTATCCGAGTTTCCGAAAAAGGGAATTAAAAATTTATTGGTTGTCTGTCCGGCATTTGTCAGCGATTGTCTGGAAACATTAGAGGAAATTCAGGTGGAAGGCAAAGAAATTTTTGAGCACAACGGTGGTGAGCACTATCAGGTAATTCCGTGCCTGAATGACAGGATTGATTGGATTGAAACGGTCGCGCTCCTCGTGAACGAAACCTCTCAAGCGCAACACGCAGTAACTGCCTGATATGTATTTCTATATAAAAGCCCTGCACATCATTTTCATCGTCACCTGGTTTGCTGGACTTTTTTATATGGTGCGATTATTCATTTATAATCGCGAAGCACAAGATAAACCGGAAGACGAGCGGAAGGTACTTCAGAAGCAGTTCTCCGTTATGATCAAACGCTTATGGTTCGGGATCACCTGGCCGTCATGTATTCTCACCATTATTTTTGGAACATGGATGGCCATCCTCTTTGGAAGTCTTCCCACCTGGTTATGGATTAAGATTGGCTTTGTGATGGGTTTACTGGCATATCATTTTTCATTACACATTATTTACAATCAACAAGCCAGGCAGCAGTTTAAATACACCTCTAATCAACTTCGCATCTGGAATGAAGTAGCCACCATTTTTTTGTTTGCGATTATAATGCTGGTGGTGGTGAAAGATGCGTTGAGTTTGGTTTGGAGCCTTGGTGGGTTAATCGTTTTTGGTGTAGTTCTGATGATCGCCATTAAGTGGTATAAAAAATTACGGGAAGGGGCATAATCCGATTTAATTTTATTTGGATTAATTCTAAATAGTCATTTACCTTTGACTGTTTATAATAATTCTAAATAATAACCCAATGAATCCCCGATACTTTTTACCCGTAATATTTGTAATTGGCGGATGCTTTTCAGCATCCAAAGCTCAATCAGTCAATGAGTTAAATAATCTTTCACTGGACACGTTAGTTGCCAAAATCCTTTCTGAGATTACCATTGTAGGTCAGGGCAGCCAATCAGACATCCATCAGCTTCCGCAAATTGTGGGTACCAATATTTATGCTGCAAAGAAAAGCGCATTGGTGGTCATGGATAACGTAAGAGGTAATGTGGTGAGCAATACCATGCGTCAGGTGCTGGCGAAAGTTCCCGGCATCTTTACTTGGGAAAGCGAAGGCAGTGGTATTCAAATAGGAATTGCCACCCGTGGCCTCAGTCCAAATCGATCTTGGGAATTTAATGTTCGACAAAATGGCTATGACATAGCAGCCGACCCGTATGGATATCCGGAAGCCTATTATAATCCCCAACTTCAATCAGTGCAGCGTATTGAAATTGTGCGAGGGCATGGGGCACTGCAGTATGGCCCTCAAATTGGAGGTATGGTTAATTATATTTTGAAAAACGGTAGCGAGTTTACCAAGCCATTTCAATTCGAAACTTTTCAAACGGTAGGGAGCAATGGGCTCTTCAATAGTTACAATGCAGTGGGAGGAAAGACAAGGAAAATTAATTACTACACTTTCTTTGATCACCGCAGTGGCGATGGTTGGCGCAATAACAATGAGTTCAGAACCAATACAGGCTCAGGAACGATAACCTATAACGTGAATGAGCGCCTCGCCATTACGGCTGAAGTAACGCGGTGGGGAATGCTTAGTCAGCAGTCTGGGGGATTAACCGATGATCAATTTTTACAAGACCCGCGTCAAAGTTTTAGAGCACGCAATTGGTTTAATCTTCAATGGCTTACGTCAGCACTTACTTTCGATTACCGGATTAGCCCATCGCAGCGCCTGAATACAAAAGTGTTCGGCATTCATGCCGATCGAAACAGCATCGGATTTAATCCTTCTGGTGGTATTTTGATTGCTGATAACATTAACCCAACCACCGGGCAGTATAGTGCCCGAACGATTGACGTGGATCAGTATCGCAACCTGGGAATGGAGACGCGTTACCTTTTTAACTATTCGCTTGGTCGCCAGCAGAGTAATCTTAGTGCAGGCATTCGATTGTATCGCGGAAATACTTATCGCTACCGTGGTGGGGTGGGCTCTCGCGGAACCGAATACAGCATTGAACTCGAACCAGGCACCTCGTGGACAGGCGATATTGAATACCAAAGTGGTAATGCGGCATTGTTTGCCGAAAATCTTTTCCAGCTAACGGAAAAGCTGATCATTGTACCAGGCTTGCGATATGAATATTTATCCGCCAAGGCGAGTGGGTACAACAGTATTGTAAATGGAACTCCTGTCTATCTGCAAAATCAATCAAGAACCCGCGGATTTTTGATTGCTGGCATTGGTGCAGAGTATGCGCTTACTTCAGGCACTTCTCTATATGCAAATGCAACGCAATCGTATAGGCCAGTACAGTTTGGAGATTTAACCGCTCCGCCCACTACCGATGTGATTGATGCCAACCTGAAAGATGCAAAGGGTGTAAATGCCGATGTTGGCTATCGTGGAAAGATTAAAGATTTTCTGAAGTTTGACGTTAGCGCGTTTCTTTTGGATTATAGCAGTCGCGTCGGGACTATTCGTCAACAACGACAGGATGGTAGTTTTTATAACTTCCGTACCAATGTGGGTGGAAGCCGATCAAGGGGTGTGGAACTTTTTGCAGAATATAATATTACCAATTCATTGAATGCTGATGATCGCTTGGGAGATCTGGAGGTATTTACTTCTTATGCTTACAACGATGCGCGCTATAATAATTTTAAAGTAGTAACGGTTGTTAACAATGCACTTCAGGAATCTAACTATAAAGACAAAAAAGTAGAATACGCACCAGAGCAGATTTTCAGAGCTGGCTTAACCTATACATACAAGAACATCTCTGCTTCAGTGCAGCAAAGTTATACCGCCAAAGTCTTTACCGATGCTAATAATACTGAGCAGCCAACCGCTAATGGGCAGAACGGTTTGATACCTTCTTACAAGTTGTATGATGTCACGTTGAACTATAAAACCAACAAAGGATTTACTATCAAATCAGGAGTGAATAATGTTTCAAACAGTAAGTACTTTACACGCAGAGCCGGTGGCTACCCCGGGCCAGGCATACTTCCTGGTGATGGAAGAACATTTTTTGTCACGGTGGGTTATGTCTTAAGATAGTCTTAAATGCAGAAAGCCGGTGTTACCACCGGCTTTCTTTTTGTGTTCCTTTGAAAGAAGAATTATTCAGCTTTCACTTTCTTTTTCTTTTGATCTTCTACTTTTTTACCATTTCGGTGCTCGCCAAGTAAAATAACATCTTTTGTCATTTCATACTGCTTGGCCGCTTGCATCATGGCTTCGTAGCTATCGCGAATAAGAATGGTACCACTTTTCGCGCCTTTATTGCGAATTTCTACGTACCAGCCGTCCTTTTTCTTCTTTGGTAATATTGGAGGTCTTCCCATTTTATGTGTTTTTAATTGATTTTCGAACTTTCCTGCTTACAGAACTGCAAAGATACCCATTTTGTTCCATTTGACCATGCCTTTCTGTCAGACGGTAATCTCAACCGAATTGCCTTCTGGGTCTAAGATCACGCTTTCATAATAACCATCTCCGGTTGTTCTTGGCTCGCCAATCACTTCAACGCCCTGTTGTCGCAATTCGTGCGTGAGGATGTTAACTTTTTCCTTACTACCCACGGAAATCGCGAAGTGTGCCAGTCCGATTATTTGAGTCGGGAAATGTTTTTCTCTTGCCTGCACTCCCGTCATTTTCATCAACTCTAATCGTGGGCCATCGCCAAACGATAGGAAGTAAGATTGAAAATTCTTTTTTGGATTGAAGTACAAGTCCCCGGCTGTTGCGTTGAAATGTTGAAGATAAAATGATTTCATCTTCTCGAGATCACTTACCCATACTGCCAGATGTTCAATTTTTATCATAAATAATTTGGAAGTGCAACACCGGGTTTTAAACGTTCATCGGGTATTGGTGTTGCGCGAATCGTTTGAAGAGGCTGAACTCCAGCCCAGATATTCAAGGCATAGTCTTCCTCATCATCGATGGGGCCACCCGTTCTGATTTTGGCTGAGGCCTCGTCAATGGCAAATGAAAGCACCATCGTTGCTTTCCACTCGCCTTCGTTTGGTTTGCGAATATCATTCCATCGGCCGGGGCACATTTTGTTTGTGAATACTTCCAACGCCTCATATACTTCATGTTCATCAGTCACCAGTTGAGGGAATCCAAACATGATCACCGATCGATAGTTTACCGAATGATGAAATGCTGATCGTGCCAGCACAAGCCCATCCAGTAAAGTAACACTAACACAGGTTGGCATTGTGCCTGATTTTAATTCACGCATATAGTAACTACCTACGGAGCCGTGAATGTAAAGTTTGTTATCAATCCGACAGAACCCGGTGGGAATTTGAAAAGGCTGGTTGTCTTTACTATAGGCAAGCGTGCATACGAGTGCCTCATCAAGAATTGAATTTATGGTATCGCGATCATAGCTGCCTCGCTTTGGCAGTCGTGTGATTTGTGTTTTATCGGTGATTGGAATTCTTTCCATACTTCATTTTCGTTTGATCAAAAAACAATCTGTAAACCGATCCATCCCGATTTTGGGATAATAATGTGCAGCGGCCGGTGCAGCCAGTAGAATTAATGTGGTATCTTCTTTACCTGCCACCTGATGGGTGAGGCGTATTAATTCTTTTCCGATTCCCTGATGCTGGTAGACTTCATCAACAGCCAGATCAGAAAGATAACAGCAAAATGAAAAATCTGTCAATGCGCGCGACACCCCTACTAATAAGTCATTATCCCAGGCAGTGATCAAAATGTTTCCATGCTTCAACATTTTTTCAATTTTGTTTCGATCGCCAACGGGTCTTCTTAATCCAAGCGTAGAGCGGTTTAAAAGATCGATAAACTGATCGGCTGTGATTTGCTTTTCTGTTTGATACGTAATGACCGTCATTACCGAATTACTTAATCTTCAATACAATTTTTCCGAACTGCTGGCTATCAAGCATTCGCTGAAAGGCTTCATTTATGCTTTCAAGAGGAAAGACTTGATCAATGATGGGTTTGATATTTCGGCTCTCAATAAAATCAATCATTGAAAGAAATTCATCGCGGGTGCCCATGGTAGTGCCTAAAATGGAAAGTTGTTTCCAATACAATAAGCGAGGCGAGATGTCAGGTATCGTTCCTGCGGTTCGTCCAAAAATTACTATTCGGCCTCCGGGCACCATTATCTCGGGAAGTTTTGAAAAGTTGGGGCCTCCTGCACTGTCCACTACAATATCAAACAGCCCGGCTTCTTTCAATGCTTTCTGAGACCATTCAGGATCTTTATAATTGAACCCGCTTATCGCGCCCAGCGCTTTTGCTTTTTGAATTTTTTCATCGGAGCTGGACGAAACATAAACGCGGGCTTTGTATGCCAATGCAAATTGAAGTAACAGCAAGGCAGAGCCTCCGCCAATACCGGTGATCAAAACTTTTTCGCCTGCCCGCAGTCTTGCTTTTGAAAATAAGGCACGATAAGCAGTAACGCCTGCCAATGGAATGGAGGCTGATTCCTCCATCGATAAATTCTCCGGTTTTTCAAAAACGTATTTCTTCGAGATAACGATGTAATCGGTAAAGGTGCCGCTGTCAGGAAAGCCAAGAATTCTAAATTGATCTCCCTGCACTACTGGATTATTTCCCCAATCAAGCGAGGGAAGAATGATCACTTCTGCGCCTATAAGCAAAGTGTCTGCATCTTCCCCCACATCTTCAATCACACCAGCACCATCAGCGCCTAATATATTTCCCTGAGGAAGAATTGGATTCTGCTCATTTCGAATCCAGATGTCGAGGTGATTGAGTGATGCATAGTGCAGCCTGATTAAAACCTGATCCTTTACTGGTTTGGGTTTTTTGATCTCCTGAATTTCAAAGGGCTGACCTTTTGCCTTGAAGAAAGCTGCTCGCATTATTTGATAATGTAATTCCAGTTATACGTGTCTGGTACTAGTCCCAAACGAATGTCGCTTAACCTTTTCTTTACACGCTGCTGGAAGCTACGTTCACTATCGGTTGGTAATGCGTAGTCCTTACCATGAATATTTATCACGGCAATAGTGGAAACCACAGCTGCAGTACCTACGCCAAATGCTTCTGTCAACGCGCCATTCTTAAACCCTTCCTCCAATTCCGCTACACTTACTTTTCGTTCTTCTTTTTCAATTCCAAGTTCTGATGCGAGTGTTAAAATTGAATCTCGCGTAACACCATCGAGCAGTGATGTAGTTAATTTTGGTGTGACGAGCTTGCCATTGATCACAAACATCACATTCATGGCTCCTGATTCATCAATGTACGCGTGATCGTGTGCATCCGTCCAAAGCACTTGATCGAAACCTTGCTGACGAGCCAATTGTGTGGGATAAAATGCACCGCCATAATTGCCGGCACATTTTGCAAAGCCTGTTCCGCCTTCAGCAGCGCGAACATATGTTTCCTCTACCTTCACGCGCACAGGTTTGGTGAAGTATGGGCCCACAGGGCTTGTCATAATCACAAATTTATATTCATCTGAAACTTTCACACCGAGTTTGGATTCAGAAGCAAATACCAACGGACGGATGTATAACGATGAACCTTCATCAGACGGAACCCAACTCGCATCCGTTTCGATTAATGCGTGCAAGCTGCTCAAAAACATTTCTTCTGAAATGGCGGGCATGCACATTCTGTCTAAAGATATGAGCATACGCTGATGATGGCGCACGGGTCGAAACATGTTGATCGATCCATCGGCCATGCGAAAGGATTTCATCCCTTCAAAAATGGCCTGCCCGTAATGCAGCGCAAGAATAGCAGGTGTCATTGGCAACTCACCGAAAGGCATCACCTTGGGACTTTCCCATTTGCCATTTTTATAATCAGCCACCAGCATGTGATCAGAAATGTGATTGCCAAAGCCAAGATTTTTAAAATCTATTGTGGAGAGGCGTGATTTGCTGATTCGTTCTACAGGAATGGTGGCGGTAAGCGTGCTCATGATACGTTTGATTTGCTTCAAGGTAAAACTTTTTTTTGCAATTCAGCACTTACTTTTTTGGTGAAAATTTCTTCATCTCTTGTGCCACTTCAATCGATTGATGATCTCCTCTTTTTTCCAGATGACGAACTATTTCCTGGAAATTTTTAGCATCCCGGTTTTGCGAAAGCTTATACGATGCCTCAACGTTTGTGATGTTGATTTTAAACCCAACAATACCTCTGAGCTCTCTTTTAAGATAGTCAGGCGACATGGTTTCAACCGACACCGGCTTTTCAGAATGTTGCTCGTACTTATCCGTAAGGTGTTTGAGTTCCTGCAACAACTCATCTCCCTCAATTATTCGTACCGTTCCATAAACATGTACAGCGATATAATTCCAGGTGGGTACATTTTCATGATCGTACCAGGATGAAGAAATATAGGTATGCGGACCTTGAAAAATAACAAGTACCTCTTTTCCATTTTTCAAACCTTTTGCCTGCAGATTGGCTTTTGAAATATGACTGCTCAGTTCGGTACCATCGTCACTCAGCATCAGCGGAGTATGCGTGGCCAAAAGTTTTTCTTCACCGGCACTTACGATAATCGCAAAGCCATTTTGTCTGATGAAGTCATTTATTTCATTGCGATTTTCATTGAGGGCAAATTTAGGCGCGTACATAGGCAAGTTTTTTTAGTACGTCAATAGTAATGTCAATGTCATGTTCTGAAGTTAGCCAATTGGATAGCGCAGCACGAATGGCAGGCACACCTTGATAAACCGTAGGGGTAAAGAATATTCTTCCATCATCCCGTACCGTTGACAGGAATGCTTTTATTTCATCAAGCGTGATGGATTCTTTTTTCAACGTAAAGCACACTACGTTCATAGTAACGTCTGCAAGCAATTGATACTGTTCACTGGTTTTTATCCATTCTCCCAGACGTTTGGCTTGTGAGCAATTTCGTTCTACTATTTCTGCATGACCTTCTTTACCATAGGCCATCAGCGAAAACCAGGAGGGAAGCGCTCTCCACCGTCTTGAATTTTCTGGGGTATAATGAAAGTAATCCGGGCTTGCATTTGGATCGCCCAGGTATGCAGCACTGTTTTGAAAGACTTTGAGCTGTAAATTCTTGTGCCGTGTAAATTGCATGGCAGCATCGTAAGGAACATTCAGCCATTTGTGCGCATCAACCGTGATGCTGTCTGCCGCATTCACACCTTTCATCAGGTGATTGTATTTTTCGGTTACCGCGGCAAACCCACCAAAGGCAGCGTCCACATGCAACCAAAAATTGTATTTTGATTTTAGCTCAGCAATGGCGTGAAGATCATCAAAGTCAACGGTATTTACAGTACCCGCATTAGCGACCACAATTACCGGGCGGCCAATTTCCCACAACCGGTCTTCAAGGAGTTTCACATTAATGGCTTCACGATTTGCGAGTGTTGGAATCTTCACGATCGCTTTTCTGCCAATACCCAACATCGAAAGTGATTTGAGTATACTGGAATGCGGAGTAGCACTCAGTACACTAATTGGCGCACTCGGTTGAATTCCCTCCTGACTAAAATCAATTCCGGCTTGCTCACCAAGCCATTGTCTTCCTAAGGCAAGTCCTACAAAATTGGAAATGGTAGCCCCTGTTACGAAAGAACCGAAGAATTGCTCATCAATGTTCAGAAGTTGCTTTAGATAATGAATGGTTTGCCGTTCCAATTGGGGTGCAATGGAATCATTACTACCAAATGCATTTTGGTCGTAAGTACTTACCAGCCAATCGCCTGCGAGTGAGGCAGGCGTTGATCCGCCTGTGACAAAACCAAAATATCTCGGCCCCGCAGTATTGGAAATTTGTGATGCATAATGCTGTTGAAATAATTCCAGAACTTTGGCACCGCCCATGCCACGCTGAGGCAACTCGCTCAGCGGAAGATCAGGAACAAACCTGCCAGGAGGCATTTCATCTTGCCGGGTGAAATAATGATCGGCCATAGCTTTGGCCCGCGAAAGAAGGTGAGATAATTCACTTCGATCTTTTTTTAAGAGATCATGCATGTGGCGTAATTAAAACGGAAATTTTATTTCAACGAGAGCGATTTCAGAATCTCATTAATTTTAACGAGGTGATGGTCATCGTGCTCAGCATCAAACCAGGCAAGATCTACCGGTGTCATCTTCACTTTTAATCGCGGATGAATCGAAGCTTTTCGTAAATCATCTGCGCCAAGCGATTCATACTTTTTAAGGTTTTCTTTTCGGGTTTGAGAAAAGAACTCAATCACTTTTTCGATTGGCCAGGGGTTATAATCTTTTGGCTCAAACACCGCTGGCGACATCACTTCAACGCCTCGAATCATTTCATCAATGCGCCTGTTGGCAATTTCATCCACCTCAGCGAGATGCCCAATGTTTTCTTTGATCGACCATTTTCCATTCAGACGTTCGGAGAGAACAGATTCAGGCAAACCTTTTACTTTCGATGTGATTCTTGATAATGTTCCGTCAAGGCGCTCAAGAAAATAGGGCAGGAGCTCCGGAGATTTCCCAAATATCAATTCACGCTCAAACCACGGCACTTCTTTCATAACGCAATAAGCGAGAGCTCCATTTTAATGTTACTTCTTTTATAAGGACCATCCACAGGAATCTCTTTGAACCCCAATTTTTCGTACAGTTTTATGGCTGACTCCAATGTTGTGTTTGAATACAGAATAATGCGAGAGGCTTTAAGGGATTTTGCTTTTTTGATGGCGGCCTCCGCCAATGCCTTCCCGATTTTTTTGCCTTGAAACTTTTCGTCTACAGCCATCTTGGTGAACTCATAAGTACCCGGGCTCACAAATTTCAATGCAACTGTGCCCGCCATTTCATTTTCGTAAGTTGCCATGAAAATGTACCCGCCTTTTTGGATGATGTGATGATCAGGATTACCCAACACTTCAAAATCGATCGGTTCCATCCAGAAATACTTCTCAATCCAGTCGCGGTTAAATTTTTCAAACCAGGGTTGGTGTTCCGATTGGTAGCTTAAGATTTTGAGAGTTGAGCTTTCCATAAGGTCTTTACTTGATAACCTTTGTTTACGACATAAATTCCTGCAACGGTAGTTAAGATTGCAATGGTGATTTCCGTGTTTAATTTTTCACTTAGAATCAACCAACCTAATATAACTGCTACAATTGGATTTATGTAAGCATATAGTGATACAATGGTCATAGGAAGTTTCTTGATCGCGTATGAATAACATGCGTAAGCGCCCACCGAGCCGATCAGAGCCATGTATCCAAGCGCATACATTACTTCCGAAGACCAGGTGATGTTGCTATAGTCATCGAAAATCACGCTCAAGGGGATCAGGAAGATTCCACCGAACAACATTTGAAGCCCTGCGCCCAGAAAAGGATTGGTGTTGTTATTATTTTTCTTCACCCAGATACTTCCATAAGCCCAGCTTAGATTGGCGAGGAAGGTAAGAATGATGCCAGTAGTATAATTTGTATCAGAAAACTCAGACAGGTGTTCTCCAAAAATCAAAAGGATGCCGCCCAAGCCCATCATCAATCCGAGCACGATAATCCAATTTGGTCTTTCGTCTTTGCTGGCCATCAGGTTGATCAGGATTGTCCATATCGGCATCATAGAGCATACCACAGCAGCCACGCTGCTGGAGATGTACACTTCGGCATAGCCCACAATGCTGATGCCCAGTGTGATCATGAGTAAGCCACTCAAAGCCTGGTTGATGATTGTCTTTCGATCAGGCCAGGAAGCTTTTCCAATAGTGAACACGAAGATGAGTAATATCGGGCCGGCAATCAGAAACCTCAGCATTGAAAATAGAAATGGAGGAAATTGTGTGACGCCAATGCGGAGAACAAGATAGGTTGTACCCCAGATCAAACAGATGAAGCCAAGCGCTAAGTAGGCAAGTATGTTTTTTTGATTACTCATCACACTAAAATCTCCATGGATTTACATACGCGTTGTTCTTTTTTTTCTTTTGAATTACCTGGCAACTCATGTTGGCAAGATTCATAGGGTCGGCATTTACCCATTCGGTGTTCAGTGTGTGGATGGCTGCAGTGGCAAAACGAATTACTTTTTTCATACCCAGTGTGCTTGTTGTAATACAATGATGACTACTACCACCAGTATTCCTAAAATGACAATCAGCTTTTTCATTTTACGGCTCAAAAGTGGTTCAAAGTTTTGGTTTTATACGGAGAAAAAACAGTTTCAGTTTCTACTATTTTAACCATATCAGTTTGCTTAATGCCAGGTTGCTGCAATGGTCAGCAGCATCCCATTTTTTTCGGGGCATTTATTCTCATCACTCGTATTCAACATCACAAGGCCGGTCACGCCCGTGCTGATCTTCCATCGATCGGACAGTGGAATTCTGCTGTAGTACAAACTCAAGCCGACCGATGAATATTTAGTTTGATCAATTATTTTGTTGTTGAACCAACTCCACGCAGTGACGTCAATATGATTTTTTGAATACAATAATCTCACACGATTCACCCAATCGGTATTAGCCTTTTCAATAATCAGATTACCAAACAGGGCCGTGTGATCGAGCGTAAGATGAGGGCTCAACTTGTACGAGCTGATGACGTTTACCACCACATCAGAACCATGACCAGCAAAATGATGGGTTTGCTCAAGAACCGCTCCACCATAAAGATTAACTGATAGTTTTTTGGATATTGGAAAATTCCGGTTCACCATCATCATCATAAAATTATTATCCGAAGTGTGATCGTATAAATCGAATGCTTTGAAAACGTTCAGCCCCCATTTATTGGAGCGATTATAATTGAAGTAGATATCCGCTGCCGGATTGTCGCTGATTAATCTGCCTGTGTAAGAGAAAAATCCAAGAGAGTGAACTCTTGTGATTACGGTAGTAGCGTATTTTTTTTCCTTTTTCTGAGTTTTTGTCGAATCGGTATAAAGTTCACCGGCAAAGCAACACATTGAAAAGGAGAAAAAAAGCAAGCCAATCAGGGTGGGGGAGTAGAAGTCTTTCATGCGTTCGTCAATTATGATTCAAAGGTCAAAAGGCAACAGCTGGTCTTCAACCTGATTATTGCTAATCAGAATTTTTATAACCTAACACAGCATGAATACGTTTTTAAAACAGTTTCAGTTTTATTAATTTTGACCGTATCAGTTTGATTGCTTTAAATTTTCTTATAGACCTGAAATTTGAACCGTTAAACCCGAAACCTGAAAACGTTAACACATGGATCTCGAAACCATCGAATTAAAATCGGATCATCTCTACATGGAGGTGGCCGAGCGAATTGAAAAGCTCATTGAGAAGCGAGCCCTGAAAATTGGTGACAAGCTACTGTCCGTGCGTGCGCTCAGCAAAGAGCAGGGAATAAGTTTAAGTACGGCTTTTCAGGCGTATTATCATCTCGAAAGCAAGGGACTGATTGAGGCAAGACCACAGTCGGGCTACTATGTAAAATTTTCTCCACAACATTGTTTCGAAGCTCCAACGTGTTGCGAACCAACGGATGAAGCGCTCCCTGTTTCGATCGATGACATGATCTCGAGCGTGTACACCAACTTGCGTTCCGACAAGTTGTTGAGTTTCTCCCTTAGCGCGCCACATCACTCATTGCTGCCTGCTGCCAAGATTAAAAAATCTGTGATGCATGCGTTGAATAGTTCAAAGGATCATTGCCTGGGGTATGAACATGTGCAAGGAAATGAAATGCTGCGCAAGCAAATTGCGCGGATGTCTTTCAATTGGGGTGGTGCCGCCAGCGAAGAGGATGTGGTGGTTACTGCAGGGTGCATGGAAGCGATCTCATTTTGTTTACAGGCAATCACCAAGCCTGGAGATGCAGTGGCCACAGAGAGCCCTATGTTTTACGGTATCTTTCGGGTGATGCAAAATCTCGGATTAAAAGTAGTGGAAGTGCCCACTAATTCCGCTACCGGTATCGATCTGAATTACCTTGAGCAGGCTATCCCTAAATTTAATATTAAGGCGTGTGTCTTTGTGCCTAACTTCAATAACCCACTGGGAAGTTGCATGCCGGATGAAAACAAAAAGAAATTGGTAGAGATGTTGGCGAAAAAGGAGATTCCCATGATTGAAGATGATATCTATGGCGAACTCTTTTTTGGAAAAACACGGCCACGAACTTGCAAATCGTTTGATAAAAAAGGACTAGTGCTTCATTGCGGATCGTTATCAAAATCGCTGGGCGCTGGATTTCGCATCGGTTGGACCCTTCCGGGGAAATTCAAAGAAAAAATAATTCGCCTCAAGCGAATGCATAATATTTCAACCAATACATTGGCTCAAGCTTCCATGGCTCACTTTCTGCAGAACGGTCGCTATGAGCTTCATCTTCGTCATTTAAGAAAAGAACTTCACACACAATGTCTTCGCTATGTTCAGGCTATCTCCGAATATTTTCCGGAAGACACTCGTGTTTCGCGCCCTCAGGGTGGCTTTGTGCTATGGGTGGAGATGAACAAAAAAGCCGATGGCTACAAACTCCATAAAAAAGCATTGAAGCAAAATATTGGAATTGCGCCAGGGCAGATATTCTCTTCTCAGGGCCAGCAGTTTCATAATTATTTCAGAATCAGTTTTGGAATGCCATGGAACGAAAAAATTGAACATGGCATAAAAGTACTGGGTGAGCTTGCAGGCAAGTATTAATTGCAGAACATTGAACCGACCGATTTGTTCGAAAGGAGAATTATGCGGGTAAGTACGGGAAAGAGAATTCAGTATCGGCAAACCTTAGTATATTTGATTATTACTAATTACACATAATTTAACCTTAAATAATTAATCAATATGGCGTTTACACTTCCTGCGCTTCCTTATGCATTCAATGCACTGGAGCCACACATTGATGCACGTACCATGGAAATTCATCATGGCAAACATCACAATGCATACGTTACAAATTTAAATAATGCTATTGCCGGTAAGCCCGAAGAGAGCCTGAGCATCGAAGAGATTTGTGCAAGCATTTCTAAATATCCGGTAGCCGTTAGAAATAATGGTGGTGGTCATTATAATCACAGCTTATTCTGGACAATCATGGCACCTAATGCCGGAGGCGCTCCCACCGGAGCATTGGCCGATGCCATCAATGCTGCTTTTGGAAACTTTGATGAATTCAAAACAAAATTTAATGCTGCAGGTGTAGGCCGCTTTGGCTCAGGCTGGGCCTGGCTGATTAAAGATGCCAGCGGCAAGCTTCAGATCACCTCAACTCCTAATCAAGATAACCCCTTGATGGATGTTGCCGAAGTGAAAGGTACACCACTTTTAGGCTGCGATGTGTGGGAACATGCCTACTACCTGCACTATCAAAACCGCAGACCCGATTACCTGGCTGCTTGGTGGAATGCGGTAAATTGGAATGAAGTGGCGAAGCGATTCGCGTAAGAATTTATATTATTATCATTCTATTCAACATAAAGACCTGCCACATGAATGGCGGGTCTTTTTTTGTGAATTCTTTGGGTGATAAGAATCTCTTACGGTCATGACTTGAGTTACTGAGAGTTTTTGAAGACTGTTGGAATTTCGAAAGTCAAATTAAAGACTACCTATGGAAACGAATGAACAACTACTAGCCATACCACGCATTGGTGAAAAGGCCCCTGAATTTAAAGCCATTACCACACAAGGTGAGATAAACTTTCCTGGTGACTATAAGGGTAAGTGGGTAATTCTGTTTAGCCACCCAGCAGACTTCACGCCCGTGTGCACTTCTGAATTTATGACGTTTGCAAAAATGGAACAGGAATTCCTGAATCTCAACTGTCAGCTAATCGGGCTTTCGGTAGACGGATTGTATAGTCACATTGCATGGCTGCGCACCATTAAGGATAAGATCGAATACAAAGGGATGAAAAATATGGAAGTAAAATTTCCATTGATTGAGGATATCACCATGAATGTGGCTAAAAAATATGGAATGATACAGCCTGGTGAAAGCTCTACGAAAGCTGTTCGTGCTGTTTTCTTCATTGATCCCAAAGGCACGATCAGAGCAATTATTTATTATCCGCTTACCTTGGGTAGGAATTTTGATGAATTGAAGCGCGCATTAATCGCGATGCAAACAGCGGATAAGCACGGTGTGGCTACCCCTGCAGATTGGCGCCCTGGTGATGATGTTATTGTACCCACTGCTGGCTCATGCGGTGTAGCTAAAGAGCGTATGGAAACTTCGGTGAAAGGCGTGAAGTGCTATGATTGGTTCTTCTGCACCAAGGAATTAGAATTGGAAGAAGCTTAGCAAATGCAACATGATAAAATCAGTCGCTTGAAATTTTTACGAGCGACTGATTTTTTATTTTCAGCTTATTATTTAGCGGTTTCTTTGTATTTCCGTACCGAAACTTCTTCGTATTCGATTTCGCTTTTTCCATCTGAATGATGATTGATTAGTGTAGTACTGCATCCCGTTACTCCACAGCAACCGGTGTTGGTTAGTGCCTGAAAGAGCAAGATGATGGCAATCATAGCGGAAAGCGAATCGCGAAACTGAATGGCTTGTATGACCATGAAAATTCCAACGCCAAGTCGTATCCAGCGCATGGTGTTCCAATTGGTAAATAGCGTTTGTTTAATTGCTTCCATAAATTCAGCACTGAGTGTTTGATTATTCAAAAGTACTTAAGCATGCGCTGTACTTCTGTGACACGGGTCACACTTAGGCGAAGAAGAGATTATTTTTTCTCTTCAATAAGTTTCAGAATGGATTGATACTCATCGCGCAGGCGAGCCGCCTCCATAAACTCCAACTCTTTAGCAGCTTTTTCCATCGCTTTGCGTGTGCGCTCGGCCATTTTGGTTAACTCTTCTTTATTGAGATATGCAACCACCGGATCGGCTGCCAGCGATGTTTCTTCTTCTTCGATGTAGTAACGTTTCGTTGATTTCTTGGAGTCGGCAACTTTTGTTTGTCCCAGGATTGATTCTTTTGATCGTATGATCGTCTTCGGTGTGATGCCGTGCTCCAGGTTGTAGTCCATCTGGATCTTTCTTCTGCGATCAGTTTCATCAATGGCCAGCTGCATCGATTCTGTCACCTGATCGGCATACATAATCACGCGTCCATTCTCATTTCGCGCTGCGCGGCCAATGGTTTGCACCAGTGATCGCTGGTTTCTCAGGAATCCTTCTTTATCGGCATCCATAATAGCAACTAGCGAAACCTCCGGCAGGTCCAGTCCTTCGCGCAATAAATTCACGCCCACTAAAACATCAAACACACCCAGACGCAGTTCTCTCAGTATTTCTACGCGATCCAGTGTGGCTACTTCAGAGTGGATGTACCGGCATTTTACCGCAGCTCTTTCTAAAAACTTCGTGAGTTCTTCTGCCATACGCTTCGTAAGTGTAGTGACGAGAACACGTTCTTTTTTCTTTACACGCTCATCAATTTCTTCAAGCAGGTCATCAATCTGATTTTTGCTGGGTCGCACATCAATTTGTGGATCCAGCAATCCGGTAGGGCGGATCAATTGCTCCACGACAATACCCTCTGATTTTCTAAGTTCATACTCGGCAGGAGTAGCACTGACGTAAACGACTTGATTTACCAATGATTCAAACTCATTGAAAGTCAGCGGGCGATTATCGAGCGCGGAGGGAAGTCGAAATCCATAGTCTACAAGATTCACTTTACGCGAGCGATCGCCTCCCCACATGGCGCGTATTTGCGGAATGGTGACATGACTTTCATCTACGATCAGAAGATAGTCGTTCGGAAAATAATCAAGCAAACAGAAGGGCCGTGCACCCACATTTCTGCGATCGAAATAACGCGAATAATTTTCAATGCCGCTGCAGTACCCCAACTCACGCATCATCTCCAGGTCAAACTCCGTGCGCTCTTTCAGGCGTTTTGCTTCCAGGTGTTTCTTTTCTTGCGCAAACATTTCTACTTGCAAAACCAAATCATCCTGTATTTCGTGAATCGCGGTGTTGAGCAAATCCTTTCCAGTAACGAATAAATTCGCAGGAAAAATAACAGCCATTTTCTCATCCGATATTTTCTTGCCGCTGATCGGATCAATGAGTTGAATGTTTTCGATCTCATCGCCAAAAAAGAAAATGCGAACGGCATAATCGGCATACGCCAGAAACACATCCACCGTATCACCTTTCACGCGGAAGCTTCCGCGCTTGAATTCCGCCTCTGTTCTGCGATAAAGAATATCGACCAGCGAAAAAAGAAACCGGTTGCGAGGAATCATTTCACCAACACGAAGTTGGATTTTGTTTTTTCCGAATTCTTCCGGATTGCCAATACCATAGATACACGAGACCGAGGCGACCACAATCACATCTCTTCGTCCTGCCAAAAGAGAGGACGTTGCACTTAAGCGAAGCTTTTCGATTTCTTCGTTGATGGATAAATCTTTCTCGATATAGAGGTTAGAGGATGGAATGAATGCCTCTGGCTGATAATAATCGTAGTACGAGATAAAATACTCCACCGCATTTTCTGGAAAGAACTGCTTGAATTCTCCATACAACTGAGCCGCCAGCGTTTTGTTGTGACTAAGAATAATCGTGGGCCGATTGGTTTGCGCAATAACATTCGCCATGGTGAATGTTTTGCCAGAGCCTGTTACACCCAGAAGAGTCTGATGTGCTTCGCCAGCTTCAATTCCCTTTACGAGTTGATCAATAGCCTTTGGCTGATCGCCTGTGGGAACGTATTCGCTGGTTAGTTTAAAATCCATGATAGAAACTTAAATATTGACGATTTGAACTTTACGTCAAAGAAAAGTTTTTCACTGACAACCTTATGTCAGTATCGTTTTGTTCCGCTAAACTTCCGAAAAGTTTATTATCTCTAATTATTCCAGATGGCCCAGGCTTTTTCTGCCTGAATGTGCAGCATCTCCAATCCATTTTTAATGATAGCTCCATGCATTTCAGCCTTTTGCAAAAACTGTGTGCGGGCCGGATTGTAAATAAGGTCGTAAACGTAATGACTGGAGTTCAGCAATTCGTAGTCTATGGGTGGAAAAGTATTTGTGCTTGGGGTCATTCCAAGGGGTGTGGTGTTGATGATGAGCGGATAAGTTTTGATCGGTGTACCATCCTTCTCCAGGTCTTCATACGTGTAAGTGCCTTTTCCTTTTTCACGCGAAACAGTCTCGAACGGGATCGACATTTTTTTCAATGCTTGCTGAACCGCTTTTGATGAGCCACCTGTTCCAAGCACCAATGCTTTAGGGTTCTCAACGTTAGGAAACCACTTCACCAAGGTTTCGTAAAAGGCATCGCTATCCGTATTATAACCTTTCAATTTGCCATCTTGAATTTTAATAACATTAACAGCACCAATTTTTTTTGCATTGGCATCAATGTCGGAAAGAAACGTTAATACTTGCTCCTTGTAAGGAATCGTAACATTGAGTCCACACAATTCAGGATTTTCATCAAGGAGTTTTTTCAGCCCATCAATTTTTTCCAACGAATACAGATCGTAATGATAGTCTCGCAGGCCTTCGCGAAAAAACTTTTCATCAAAGTATGATTTTGAAAATGAATGACTAACAGAAGAGCCGATAAGGCCAAATTTCTTTTCCATGATTTTTTACTGTTTTGATTTTAACATTGCTGCTGTTTTTTCAATAGCAACAATCAAAAAGACACCCAGGGCCGCGAAGAGAATAGCCTGAAAGACCAAAGGATCATTTCCTGTTTTTGAAAAATAATGCCAGGGTAAAATGCTGCGGTCAAAAGCGGCCACCTGATTTCCGCTGTGATCGATGCGAAATGCGATCACTTCCTTCCACGGCCACACTTTGTTTAGAGATCCGATCATAAAGCCAGCGAGCAAAGCTAATGTAGGAAAGCGATAATGATCTAAAATGTAACTTAAAAATCTTGAAAAGCTTAAAATTCCCAGAAAACAGCCTGTCACAAAAACGATGATGACCGGCAAATTGAACTCGATCAGGGCCGTAATCATGTATTCATACTTTCCAATAAGAAGTAAAATGAATGCTCCTGAAATGCCAGGTAAGATCATGGCGCAAATGGCGAGTGCTCCGCAAAAGAAAATGAACCACAACTGATTCGGAGTTTCAGTAGGAGAGAGGATGGTGATTGCATAAGCGGCAATAACACCAATGATAAACGCTACCACTGTTCCTACATTCCACTTCTTAATATCGCGCATGATTAATGGAGACGATACCAGGATCAAACCAAAAAAGAAAGACCAGATTTGAATGGGATGATGATCGAGGAGGTATGTCATCAATTTTGAAAGTGACAACAAACTAGTCACCATTCCGGCCAGCACACAAATCAAAAAGTTACCGTTGATCTTCTTCCAAAAATCTGCAATCCTAAACTTGAGCAACAAGTTAAAGGCATCCATATCAATGGATTTAATCGAGTGCAATAATTCTTCGTAAATGCCTGAAATGAATGCAATGGTTCCTCCAGAAACTCCCGGTATAACATCGGCACCACCCATGCCCACACCTTTGAGGTAGAGCAGGAAATAATCTTTAGGCTTTCTCAATTTTTAGTTAGTCAGCGTGAAAGGGAGGAGCACTATTGTCTTTCTTTCTTTCCAATCCCAGGAAGTGAAGGAAGGTATCTCCTCTTAATCCAAGACGAACAGTCTCTAATGGAATTACTTCATTGGGCGCAATGTTTCCTAAGTTAACATTGGCACCCAGTAATTTCACAAACCATACTTGCTGAGCTTTTTGCGGAGCTTCCCAGATAATTTTTTCAAATGGAATTTTTGTCAAAATCTCCTGCACAAGTCCAGAACGCACTTCACCGGTAGAGCGAAATAACCCTACGTTTCCGCTTTCTCTTGCTTCACCAATTACTTTCCAGGCACCGGCATCCAATTCTTTTTGCATCAAATCAATCCACATATAAGGCGGAATAATTTTGTCTGCATCTTTTGATCCAACTTCAGAAAGCACCGTCACCTGGTTTGATAGCTTGGAGATATAATCCAGCTTCTTGTCATGATCCAAATCAATCGAGCCATCTGAAACTTCCGCAAACGACATATTGTATTTATCCAACACTTTGCGATAGTCATCAAACTGATCGCGAATGATAAATGCTTCGAACAATGTGCCTCCAAAGTAGCAGGGTATGCCCGCGTCTTTATAAACGTTGAGTTTCTCTTTAAGATTAGGTGTTACAAATGATGTTGCCCAACCGAGTTTTACAATATCAACATGATCTGCGCAGTTGCTTACAAAGTCTTCTGCTTCACGCACGCTCAGGCCTTTATCCATGGCCATAGTGAATCCCATCTCCCTGGGTTTGCGTGTGCGTTCAGGAAGATTTTTTAAAGTGTAATTCATTAATGATGGTCTTTTCTAAACTGATCGATAATTTTAAAGAGGGCCTTTTGCGTTTCGGCTTTTGGAAAGAAGTCGAACAGAACATTGTGGCCTTCAAAGTTCAAAATTAATGCATTTTCCAGATAATTAAAGGCTTCTTTAAACTTACCCCCCTCAATCAGGTATACGGTCATGCGGTAGAAAAATTCAGGCTCGTCAGGTACTACTGATAACCCTTGTTCCAGTATTTCAATGGCCTTCGCGTGCTCTCCTTGTTCGTAATAAATGTAAGACCAGTTTAGCCAGACTTCTTTGTCTTCTGGACTCAAGTTGGCAGCCTCTTCGTAGGCACTGATGCTGGAGATCGTGTTGCCTATTTTAAATTCAGCATGCGCGGCAGCTTTCCAGTATTCTGCATTATGATGATTGATTTTAACGGCCTTGTTAAAAAAGTGAAGTGCCTGGTACCATTTCTCTTGCTTTTCCAGGCAACTGCCGGCACCAAACCAAGCCTCGTCATAGAGCGGATCAAGCTTAGCAGATTTTTGAAAATACTTCAGACCCAGATCATACTGCTCCAGATTTTCGTACGCTGCACCAATACAGCAATAAACTTCAGGGCTGGGGCCTTCGATTTCAATCGTCTTCTTAAACTCATCCAATGCCTTTGTGTATTTTTCTAAATTCATGAATGAGTTGCCCATGTTGAAATGTGCAGACGCAAAATTATCATCGAGTGCAATGGCATACTCGTAGGCTTCTATGGCTTCTTCAAAACGCTCAAGCTTATTGCACACAATACCCAGGTTATACCATGCAGCAGCTGAGAATGGGTCTTCGTCAATAAATTTTTTGTAATAAGAAAGGCTGTTTTCCAGTTGCCCTACTACATCCAGGCAGAATGCGAGCTCATAAAGAGAACCTTCATGATTTATATTCTCTTCGATTGACCGCTTATACGATTCAATCGCTTTGTCATAGTCTTCCAGACTTTGGTAGGCCAGGCCGATGTTGTAATAAATTTCATCTTTGCCTTCCTCGGCAAAGGATAACGCATGCTCGTAAATGGTAATAGCTTCCCGGTGTTTACCCTGTAAGGAGTTGATGGATCCCATCGATAAATATACTTCGATATCCATCGGGTAGAGTGTCATGGCTTTATCCAGCAGATCGAGCGCTTCATCATAGCGCTCAAGGTTAGTAAGGATTTGTGCTTTAACTGGAAGCAGTTCCGTAGAGAATGGAAACTGATACATGGCCCTATCCACAGCAGTTAATGCTTTTTTGTACTTCATGTGCTCGAGGTAATAATCAATGATTACTTCGTAGGCATCTAGGTCAAAAAATTCAGTGGTATTGGTCTTGAGGTTTTCTTCAAATCGCTTGATCAACTCCTCTTCTTCCTCTCTCTTTCTAAAATCGTGAGCCATTTGCAAAAGGGTTTACCTAAGGTAGGTAAAAAATAGTGTTATTGAAATCACCTGCCTTTATTGGGTACAAAATTCTTGTAATATTTGACCCCGATCAACTTGTAATTAAAGTTTGTTTGTACTATAACGCTGCAAATACTCTGAACAGCACCAATCAAGTGTGGTTTCAATCGATCGATATTGAAATGTAAGTTCTTTGCACGATTTTACATTTTCGTAAAAGAATTTTCCTTTCGTCATTCTCACCGACTGGCGGGTGACTACCGGTTCATAGCCCAAGAGTAACGACTTTATTTCTTCCAGAAAGGCCACACTTGTAGCCAGTGTTGCAGGCACATTAACCGATGGAGCTTTTCTGCTGAACCGGTGTGCGATGGCCTGAAAAACTTCAGTGAAGTGTTTCATTCCTCCACTGGCAATATATTTTTTCCCAAAATCATTTTTGTTCCAAACGGCAAAGGCAATGTCGGCCACATCTCGTACATCTACATAATTTAAATATCCATTAGTATAGAAACGACTTTCATCCCAAATGTATTTAAAGAGGCGAGCACTGCTCTTGTTCCAATCGGTGGGTGCCATAATCACCGAAGGGTTGATGATCGTAACATTGAGCCCTTCTTCCTGTCCACGATAGACCTCTAGTTCTGCCAGGTATTTTGATTTAGCGTAATCTGAATTGAGCGGCCCATCAATCCATTTAGTTTCTTCATTAATAATTTCAACACCACGTTGTCTGCCCAAAGCTGCAACGGAACTGATATAGATAAGATTCTTTACCCCTGCCGCAATGCAGGCGTTCACCACATTTTTTGTTCCACCGGTATTGATTTCAAAAAGTGCCTTTGATTTGCGGGGGTTAAATGAAACCAGGCCAGCGGCATGAATGACAAGCTGGGCATTTTGAAAAGATTCCGTTAAACTAATAGGATCAAGAATGTCAGCCGTCTTCCATTCGATTTTATTTTCGAAAGATTTAACCAAAGACAGGTCACTATTTTCTCGCTTGATGGCGACTACAGATTTTCCTTCCAATGCAAATTTATGTGCAAGGTAGCTTCCTAAAAGTCCGGTGGCTCCTGTAATGGCAATCATTGATTTAAAGTATGATTCAGCAGCGGCAAATCAAGGGCCTTTCGGAAGTGTTTGTTTTTGTAAACATCCTGCAAAAGCCCTGCTTGTAATTTGTTGTGGCAATCACTTCCCAGAAATTCAATCCAACCCTGGTCAATTAATTTGTACGCCATGGATTGAATCGGTTTCGAATAAAAGCCAATCAGTGAAAGCATATTGATTTGAAACAGAACGCCACGATCGCGCAAATCTTCAGCCTTTCGCAAACTCATATATTGATACCGCTCAGGATGAGCAAGTATTGGCCGGTAACCTTGTGTTGTTACTTTAAAAATGAAATCCTTGAGATTGTAAGGCTCCGTTAAATAATTCGTTTCAAACAACAAGTAACGCTCGCCAAAGGTAAGGAGCGATTCCTGATCATTTATTTTTCGAATGAGCTCTTCATCGAGGTAATATTCTGCCGCGGCTTCAATCTGTATTTCAATTTTCTTTTGTGCTAAGTGTTTTTTTAGTTCACCCAATCGCGGTAAGATTGTATCGCTGCTATTGCGATAGGTATCCTGCATGATGTGTGGCGTGGTTACGATTTTGGTTATTCCAAGCTCTTTCATCGTCAGAATAATACTTTCAGATTCTTCAAATGAAGCAACGCCATCGTCCAGATTAGGGAGCAAATGAGAGTGCATATCCGCGCGCAACGGATTGGTGATTTCCTTGGGGGTTCTTTTGAAGAAACTAAACACTTACGATTTGAAAAATTTTCTCCAACCCTTCTTTATTGGCACGCTTTCCTGGTAATAGCCATAACCATATCCATAACTCTTGCCGGTGTAATTCAATCCGTTGAATGCAATGGCAATGTTATTCAATTTATTAACGAGCTGAATACGCTTTAAGGTGTCGAGATATTCGCTCTTGGTATATGCAGCACGGATCACATAAATCGAGAGATCGGAAACCTTCATCGAGATAATACCATCCGTCACAAGACCAGCGGGTGGCGTATCCACTACAATGAGATCGTAATGTAATTTCAGTTCATCCAAAAGTTTGTAGAACTCCCCGTTAATCAGAAGCTCAGAGGGATTTGGCGGAATTGGACCGGAAGGAATGAAATCAAGGTGTTCGATCGTGGTCTTTTGTACACACTCTTGCCAGTTATTTTTCTTAATTAAAATCGTGCTTACCCCTTTTGCCGGATCAAAGTGTCCGGGGGAATGTTTGTCGTACTTCATTTTACGCATATCCACATCCACCAGTATCACTTTTTTGTTGGACATGGCCACCACTCCGCCAAGGTTTGCAGCAAGGAATGACTTACCCTCCCCGGATATCGTTGAGGAAATAGTGATTACTTTTTTACCATCTCCAGCCGTGAAGAAATCAAGATTCGTTCGCAATATTCGGATCGATTCACTGACAATCGATTTTGGATTTTCCAAGATGTGAAATATCGAATGCGAATTCATCGAGCGCGACTCAGGAATGATGCCCAGGATAGGAATGTTCGTATTGCGCTCAATTTCCTGTGTGCCGATGATCTTATTATTTACCAGGTATAAGAGCCCTATGAAAAAGAAATTCAAAACGATACCCGCGGTAGCACCAATGCCGTAGATCAAATACTTTTTGGGAGAGATAGGATTAGCAGGTTGCGTGGCAGACGATAGAATTTTAAAATCAGGAGTGCTTCCCGCCTGTGCAATTTCAAACTGAGCTTTGGATTGCATCATGGAGAGATAGAACTCTTCATAAAGTTTATAGTAACGCTGGTTCTTGGCAAACTGAGTATTCTTATCGGGCATACTCGAAAACTCTTTTTCGAGTTTCTCTTTCCGTTGATTCAGCTCCGCAGCTTTTTTCAACCATTCTTTTTTCAAATCAGTCAGGTTCTTGATTATTTGATCTCTCAAAAGTGTAACATCTTTATCTTTCTGGCGGAAAGCATAAGTGCTCTCATTGTATGCTAATCCAATCTTATCCCGATCGCTTAAAATCTTTTGAAGGTTTTCAATTTTTGTGGTGATAGTGGCAGGAAGAAATGAGTAGGCTTGAATACCTGTGAGGTAATTACTTCCCATCAGGTCATCCATTGCTCCATTTAATTCAGTAATTTTTTTTGAGATATCGAAGCGTTGTGAATCTACTTTATTGATGGCCGTTATGGTTCGCTTAAGATCATCTTCCAGGTTGCTGCTTTTGTTAACTAAAGTGAAATTTTCGAAATAGTTTTCGAAATCCTCCATCTTCGCCTCCACCTGAACTAACTCTTTATTTAACCAATCAATTTTCTGCTTATTCGCCAGGTTTTTTTGGTAATTGCTGTAGGCAATGTAAACGGAGTCGATCTTATTGACGATGTCCCTTGCTTTTTGAACATTGAAATCCCGAAAGGAAATTCGAATAGTGTTTGCATTAAAGTTCAGTGGATCAACACTGATATTTTTTGATAGATAGTCAATCAATTTCGCCCTGCTGTTTACAATGAAGAAATAGACGTTGTTATCATCTTCAGTATAAGAGTCGTCTCGGCTAATAGTGATAAAAGTTCCTTTACTTATTTCCAACGGTTTTCCCCACTGGCCATTGAGTTTTAGTTTGTCTTGTATTTTGAGCTGATACGCAGAACCATCAATCAAGTCAACATGGATAGGCTTATCCATAAATTCCGGATCGAATTTATCGTAGGTTACTTTAAATGGTGCATGCAAATACATTTCATCACGCAAGATATTACCCTCACTGAAGTAACTCACCCAGATATCCAGCGAATCAATTACTTTTCCTAAGAAGAGTCTAGATTTGATTTGTTCGATTTCGCCCGAAAGACGATCAGCATTTTGATCTTCAACAAAATTTTTAATTCCTAATTCCGAGGCATCGCTTTTTACATCAAGCTTTAATTCAGATACCGATTCGAACAGATCTTTTGTCCAGCGAATGGTGAGATAGGCTGCCAGGTTGCATGACAAAAAAATAAAAATCATCCAGTAGATATTCCTGAAGATAACGGAGTTGAGTTTTTGAAAATCTATTCCGTCATTTTCAATACCACCGGGCCGTATCGCTCTTGGATCTTCCAACGCTAATTGAGGTTACTGATTAAAACGATTAACGTGCCCACACTTACGATGAGCCCTACAATTCCACTGTAATCTCTAAGTCCTTCCACAACTGGTTTCCGCACAGGCTCAACATAAATGATGTCGCCAGGCTGAATAATCATATTTCCTTTTTGAAACCCTTCAATTGTGCTGAGATCAATTTCATATACTTTTTCTTCTCTCACCACTTTGATGTTGTGAGCCTTAGAGTCGTTGCTCAATCCTTTTCCTAGCGCGAGTGCCTCTGCCAGCGTAATGTTTTGACTGGTGAGCGGAATTACCTGTCCTCCCGGTGCTCCTAAAATGGTGAATCGTTTGTTGGCAAATGTCAGGTGCACAAATGGTTCTTTGAAAAAGCGACTAAATTCTTTTTGAATCATAACCTCGGCTTGCCGAAGGGTGAGGCCCTCCACTTTGAACTCGCCAATCATTGGAAATTTGACTACCCCGTTCAGGCTCACCAGGTAATCAAATTGCTGGCGGTTTTGCTGATTGCTTGCCGTTCCGCTATTTGTTAATTCTGGATTGGGATCAACAATGCGCTCACCGTTGTTGGTGAAAACATTAAGCCTCAAAAGGTCATTTTTTTGAATGACATAATCACGCTCGATGGATAATGTTTCCTTTTTCCATGCTTCGGGTCCTTTACCTTCTGTTGACTTAAGCATGATATTTTGCTTATACGTAGAGCAGGAAACCACGAAAAATACCAGTGCCAGCCAGTTTAGAACATTTCGCACGTGTCTTACATTAAATTAAGCGTGAAAATTACAGATTTTTAGGTGAAGAACGTAATCCTTCAAGGTTTGACTCAACGCCAGGCTGCTTTGACTAGGCCATTGTGTTAATTGTTTGAAGATACTTGTCGATGACAAAATTTTCATCAAACTGTTCCTCCACTTTTCTGCGGCCGTTAGCGCCAAACTTCATCAGTGTGGCATCATCCATCAATGACATCTCGGCCATCTTGGCGGCCAGATCTTTCGCATCTTTTAATTTGCACAGAAGGCCGTTGTACTGATTCTGTACGATGTTATTGCAGCCAGGTACATCGGTAGCAATGATCGGTTTTGCCGAACTGGCGGCCTCAAGGAGTGTGCGCGGAGTTCCCTCGCGGTAAGAAGGCAGAACCACACAATCTGCTTTTTCAATATAGCTCCGCACGTTGTCTGTCGTGCCAAGGTATTCAATGGTGTTGCTGGCAATCCAACCGTCAATAATTTCTTCCTTAATGCCTCGTTGATGTTCAGGGTCTTTTGCGCCAAGAATTTGAAAGCGCGCGTTCATACCGGTGGCTCTGAGCGTTTCAACGGCTTCAATAAATTCAAAAATGCCTTTGTCTGAAATGAGTCTTGAGATGAGAAGGAATGTAAATTGCTTGTTGCGATTAAATTCTGTTGGGGTAAATTTTTTAATATCGATTCCCGAACCAGGGATAAGGTCAGCAGCGGACTCGGCCACTAATTTTCGCTCCACAAATAAATTCAGGTCGTCTGGGTTTTGGAAGAAGACTTTATTAGCGTATCGAAAAGACCATCGGTAGAGGGCTATCGCCACCTTGGAAATGAGATTGTCTTTCAGAAAAACCGTTCCTAATCCACACACGTTATTGATTACCGGAATTTTTAAAAATGCTGCTGCGAATGTTCCGTAAACATTTGGCTTGATGGTATAATGAAGTACCACATCCGGTTTCATTTTGCGATAGATTGACCACAACTCAATCAGCAGCGCAACATCTTTGATAGGGTTTGCTCCGCGGCTATCCATTTTCACTGAGTGGTGCGTGCAACCGGCTTCAATAAGGAAGTGGGTGTAATTGTCGTGTGGGGCAACGGCATGAACTTCGTGGCCAGCCTCTAAGAGCGCTTTTACAAAGTTCATCCTGAAATTATAGATGTTCCAGGAAGTGTTTAAAACAATTGCGATTCTCATGTCAGCCAACAATTATTCCCGCAATTGCTTAAACTGTGGGAAAGGTTTAGGTATTTGCCATCAAAAACGCTGATAGACGTCAACATTCTTGTGGGTACAATTCCCAAAAATAGGAAAAAGTAACCTTGAGGTATTAGTAGCAACTTAATTTCTTTTAAAATTCGTATAAAAGGTACGTTAAACATACAAGTGGATGATCGTAAACAATAGAGCCGTTTTAATTTCAGTATCCGATGGCAAATATCAGGCAGAAGAAGTAGAAGAGCATTTGAATGAACTAGCCTTTCTTGCCGAAACAGCCGGAATGGAGGCTGTTCACCGGTTTGTGCAGCGCCTGCCCAATCCTGATAATCGTACTTTTGTGGGCAGTGGTAAGTTGCTGAAAATCAAACAGTATATCGCAAAAAATGACATTTGGTTTGTACTCTTTGATGACGATTTAAGTCCCACGCAATTAAAAAATCTGGAGAAGGAGCTCAACCCCGGTAAGGACGATCTCAAATTGAGAATATATGACCGCAGCCTTCTCATTTTGGATATTTTTTTAAGTCGCGCACAAACCGCTCAGGCACGAACTCAGGTGGAGCTTGCCATGAATCAATATCTGTTGCCGCGCCTAACCCGAATGTGGACGCACCTTGAACGTCAGCGCGGAGGAACGGGAACGCGCGGTGGTGCCGGTGAAAAGGAAATAGAAACCGACAGACGAAACATTCGCTTCCGAATTTCATTGCTGAAAGAAGAGCTCAAGAAAATTGATAAGCAGCGAAAGACACAGCGCAAATCGCGCGGTAACATTGTGAGAGTTTCACTTGTAGGGTATACCAATGTGGGCAAATCAACCTTGATGAATTTGCTTTCAAAAGCAAATGTAAAAGCAGAGAATAAGCTGTTCGCAACGGTTGATGCTACTGTTCGCAAGGTAGTATTGGGAAGTATTCCCTTTTTGTTATCCGATACCGTTGGGTTCATCCGAAAGCTTCCGCATCATCTGATCGAGTCATTCAAATCCACATTGGATGAAGTAACGGAGTCTGATCTGTTGATCCATGTGGCAGACATTGCGCACCCTTTTCATGAAAATCATATTCAGGTGGTGAAGCAAACGCTCGCAGAGATTGGTGCCGGAACTATACCCGTCATTCTGGTTTTAAATAAGATCGATTTGCTGCCTAAAAGTGATACGCCCGTGAGTTTTGAGGAACTAAAAGGATATTATCGCCAACAAGGTTTTGATAAAATTGTGTTCATGTCGGCTACTTCAAAAGAAAACGTAGATGAATTGAAGCAGGTGCTTTATGAAGAAGTGAAGAAAAAGCATCTTACCATTTACCCAAATTATATCCCATCCGCAGAATACACTTCTGTGACTGATCAGAATTATGAAGAATAGTGTATCCCTTAAGCTTGCCATTAATGGAATGGGTAGAATTGGCCGATCGGTATTTCGTTTACTGCATCAACACAATTCCCTTGGTGCGTTGGTTGCGGTAAACGATGTGATGCCGAAAGAGAATCTTATTTACCTTTTGAAATTTGATTCCATTCGTGGCGCATTTCCTGGCGAGATCATTACTACAGAAAATGGATTTAGTGTTAATGGACACTCAATTCTTTACATTCAGCAACCGGATATTAATTTATTACCCTGGAAGAAGTATGATGTTGATACGGTGTTGGAATCAACCGGCCTTTACACGCATTCCAGCGATGCTGACATTCATCTCGCTAAGGGTGCAAATCGTGTGTTACTTTCTACATACAGTAAAGACATCCCTTCCACAATTTGGGGTGTGAGTTCTTTCCCTAATAACGCAAAAATTATTTCGCCAGGCGATTGTACTATTAATTGTGTGGCGCCCATTGTAAACACCATTCAAAAGAATTTTGGAATTGAATCACTTCATATCAATGTGATCCAGGGCTACACAACCAGGCAAGAGTTGATTGATGCACCGTACAAAGGATTGAGGAGAGGCAGGGCAGCCGCACATTCCATCATCCCCTTTGAGGTAAATATTACGCCAGTGTTAGAAACTATTTTCCCAACACTTAAAGGAAATATTGAATCCATGTCAACCCGTGTGCCCATACCTTGTGGCGCGTTGGCAGATCTTTCGTTCGTGCTGTCATCCCAAACCAATTCAAAGCATGTGAATGATTGTATTGTCAAGATCTCAACAGAAGAATTAAAAAACATTCTCGCCATTACATTTGATCCAATTGTCTCTTCGGATATTCTAAACAACACTCACTCTGGTGTGATTGATGGGATACTCACAAAAGTAAGTAACGATCGACATCTAAAACTTTTAGCGTGGTTCGATAACGAGTGGGGGTATAGCAATCGCCTTTACAATTGGCTTTGTTCTTTCTGAGTGGAATGCGCCAATAAAAAAAGCCCTTTGAGTTTTTCAAAGGGCTTTTTGAATGTATGAAAAGTCAGTTATTGCCCTCTGGTAGCATTGAAAGGGAATGAACCAAATTGACCCATGGCCATTGATCCTGCAAATTTGTTTTCGGTGATGATTCCTTTCACTGCAATCTCTGCAGTGTTACCACCGAAGTTTACTTCATATGAGAAAGTAAGTTCATTTCCTTTTAGCGTCACCACCTTCAGAGCATTCTCTCTCTTGTTTCTGTTGTTGATGATAGTACCGGAATAATTTTCACCATCTTTTTTAATTACCAGTGTTCCGGTGCCACCTTGAGGCGATTCGATCGTGTAGGCCCATGTTCCTTCTGCAATCACGGTTGCAGCAGGATCAACTTTAGCTTCTTCTTTTGTTTCCGTTTGTTTCTTTACCGGAGCAGCACCGCCAGTTTGTGTTGGAGCAAACCCACCACCACTACGTTGATTGCCTTGCTGCGCACCATTATTACCCATTTCTCCACCAGGGCCTCCACCATCACCACCATCTTTTAAGTCATCATTGTTGACTGACTTCTTGCGCTTGCGTGGCATGTTATCGTAACTCATTTTACCTAAGCGAATGCTGAGGTTAAACCGGAAGTTCATGTTGTGCAGCACATTCACACTACTCTGGTCAATGGTAGATGATTGTGTATTGTTCTTGATGCGCATGGCTGGGGTAGCAAAATTCTCTGCGCCAAAACCAAAGCTTCCCTTTTTATTTTTAAAGTCTTTCTTTACACCAAGGCTGTACACACCAAATCCACCCTGAATACCTTGCAATTGCACCTGACGCCCACGGTAGAAGCTGAAAAACTGAAGCCCCCATCCTTTATTAAGGTTATAACTTCCAAATAATCGCCCATTGATTACCCATCCTTCATTGTGAGCATTGTACTTTTCGTCCGGTACGTTGTTGTCAAGCACAGCGTAGTACACATCGGTGCCACCATTCAATGAGAATTTCGATCCGATAGTAATATTGGCAAATACGCTTGAACCATAAGCATTCTCAACACCAATATTAGCGTAGCGTGTTTGAATTACGTTTCCTGGCAAAGAATCACGAAGACTTTGAATTGCTCCTGTTGTATTTCTGAAGAAACCAGTAAAGTTTAATGAAGTCCCTTTTACGAAAGTGTTAAATGAAACTTCGTAATTGTTGGTGTACTCAGGATTCAATGTTGGGTTTCCAACAATTCTGCTTAAAGGATTTGGTGTTTGCACATTTGGATTCAAAAACTGAATAGACGGTCTTTGAATTCTTCTGTTATACGCAAGCTTCAATGTGTTGCCAGCCTTTAACTTTTTAGAAAAATTGATGCTGGGAACCATTACACCGTAGCTTGGAATCTTATCTACAGTCTCTGATGAATTTTGGAAGTTGGCATTTATAGTAGTGTATTCGTAACGCGAACCAGCCTTCAAACTGTAGCCACTCTTTAAATTTAAAGTATAGGATAAGTAACTGGCCGTTACATTTTGATTGTAGGTAAATACGTTGCCTGGGCGAGTTTCATAGTATTCGCCAGTTGAGCCTGATGCCTGAAGATATTTGTAATCACTGGATACATTTCTGAAAATATTCTTTCCGCCAATCTCAAGCATTTGATTAGTGCTGATGGGAGTTTGATAATCGAGCTGAAATGTTGACTCCTGATTGTAGCTCTTGTTATCGTTCTTTAATCTGTAATCGATGTTATCATCCGCAAGGAAAGAAGTGTTAAAAATATTATTAGCGCGATTGTTTCTGCTAAACAATGCGGAGGCACTCAACTCTCTCTGCGGCTTTGCAAAAGTGCGCGTGTAGTCAAGGTTGATATCAACTGTTCCTGAAGCGTCTTCTGTTTTTACATCGCGATAGTTGGAACTCAAAAGCGTTGATCCATTGAAAGACTGCGTAAGCAATTGGTCCTGGAAATTGTTTGCATTTCTTAGCCCATAGCGTATCGAGGCAGCAAGCGAATTATTCTTATTGATGTCATAATCCCAGCCCAACTGGTAGCGGCCCATGATATCATTTCTTCGGGTGGAGGCTTCTTGCGTTGTGTATCGTTCAGTGCCTACAATCTGTTGGTTATTTTTGAAGTTACCCGTTACGTTATAGCTCGCTCTTCCAAATCCTCCCAACGTAAATCCCATCTTGCCTTGACGATAACTTCCGTTTAGACCAAGATTGGAACCACGCAAGCCGCTTCCCATGTCAATGTTTAAAGTAGCACCTTGAAGTGTATTCTTTTTGGTGATGATATTGATGATACCTGCGGAGCCTTCGGCATCGTATTTTGCCGAGGGTGACGTGATCACCTCTACCGATTTAATTTGATCCGCAGGAATTTGCTTCAACGCATCCGCCACGCTGCTGGCAGAAATGGTGGAAGGCTTGTTATTGATCAACACGCGAATGTTTGAGTTACCGCGCATGGATACGTTTCCGTCCAAGTCTACCGAAAGCATGGGCACACGCTTTAGTACATCAGTGGCATCACCACCTTTTGTGGTAGCGTCATTTTCTGCATTATAAATGGTGCGATCAACACGCTCTTCTACAAGTGATTTCTGTCCTTCCACTACTACTTCATTCAATACCTTTACACTTGGGCTGAGGGTAAGAGTGCCCAATTCATAGTCACTTCTTTTATCGGCTATTTTTATGTTGCCAATTTTCTTGGTTTCGTAGCCAATGAATGACACCAAAATATAATAGTTGCCTGTTGCCACTTTTGTGATCGTGAATTTTCCTTTGTCGTCACACACAGCGCCATTCACTGGCTTGTTGGTGGCAGGGTCAATCAAGGCAACGTTGGCAAATTCTACTACCTGATTATTGGTAGAATCTTTTACCACTCCTGAAATTTTTCCGTGACCTTCCACTTGAGCAAAAATTTGCTGGCTGGTCAGCAATAATAAACACAGATAAAAAAACTTTTTCATGTAGATTTAATTCTTCTTGTTCGTAATCAATCGTTTTTGGCGCTATTCGAAGTTTTCCCCACAATAGTATACCGCAAAGTTCATCTTTTGTTTCCCTTGGTTATCCGGTTTTAGACACTTGCAGCAATTCCATCGACACTTACCGAGATAAATCGACCGTTTTGGAGGAGCGATAAAATCATCCAAACAGTCGATCACTTAACAGGATTGGTCTAAAAAGGTTTTATATGGGCATCGTTAATCAATTCCACTGTTTACATTTCGGTTCAATTGCCATTCAACGCTATGATTCAGCCATTCATACAACGGAACAGGGTAGCTATTTTACACATCTCGTTTTGGTGTGTATACCTCTCTGTTTTTATTTATCAGATTACCTCGTACCGTAGAAGGGAGTTTGATTTAGGAGAGGCTTTTGTTCAGGCTGCATTCCATGTCTTGTTTAATATGTTGATGGCGTACATCAACTATTTTTTATTGCTGCCACGTTTTCTGGAAAGAAAAAAAGTACTTCAGTATCTCCTGGAGTTTTCAGTTCCTTTTGTGCTATTGATGATCCCCCGCATTCACCTTCAGCGATTATTAATTGATGGCTACACATTTCAGGAGCGTTATTTTTACAGCACCACATACATCGTTCAGGTTTCCACCACTTGTTTGTTCCTTGTTATTTTCGTGGCAATGCTCCGCTTCGCCAAAGACTGGTTCGAATTTGAATCGAAGAAGAAGGAAGTAGAAAACGAGAAGCTTGCTGCGGAACTGAACTTCCTGAAGGCACAGATTAATCCTCACTTCTTATTCAATACCTTGAATAATTTGTACTACCTCGCGTACACACAATCGCCCAATACCACCGAAGTAATTGCCAAGCTCTCGGCTATGATGCGCTACATGATTTATGATTCTAATTATAAGCAAGTACCATTGAGTAAGGAAATCGAGTACATGGAAAACTACATTAGCCTGGAACGATTGCGCTTAAATAATCAAATCCCCATAAAATTTGACATTGCCGGCAATACCGATCAGGTGATGATCGCGCCATTGATTTTCATTACTTTTTTGGAAAATGCTTTCAAGCACGGTGTGAGTAATAACTCACCCGGAGCATGGGTAAACATTTCGATCTCCCTGCAGGGGAAAGAATGCACCTATCGTGTAGAAAACAGCAAGGTCAAAACGGTGAAAGATGAAAATGGTAAATCGGGTATTGGTTTGAAAAATGTGAACCGTAGGCTTGAATTAAGCTACCCTGAAAAGCATCGTTTGAAAGTAGAAGACCTGGAAGATCGTTATATTGTGCAACTGAATGTGACGCTCTCTTGATTATCCGATGCATCATTGTTGAAGATGAACCGCTCGCGCGCAATTTGTTGGCCGAGTATGTGAAGAAGGTACCCTCACTTCACCTGGTGGCTGTGTGCACAAATCCACTCGAGGCAATGGAAATCCTGAAAAAGGAAAGTGTTGATTTGATGTTCCTCGATATTCAGATGCCAGAGATCACCGGAATTACGCTTCTGAAAATTTTGCATACCCGACCGCTGGTAGTACTCACCACTGCCTATTCAGAGTACGCTTTGGAAAGTTATGATCTGGATGTCGTGGATTATTTATTGAAGCCCGTTACCCTCGAACGCTTTCTGAAGGCGGTAGATAAAGTAAGCCAACGACTCAGTGTTGCCGCAAAGCCGACAGTGACGTTAACTGAAAAACCTGCTGCTGATTTTATTTTTGTAAAGGATGGCACCAAACTGGTGAAAATAAACCTTTCCGATATTTTGTATGTGGAGGGGTTGAAAGATTATGTAACCATTCACACACGGCAGCACAAAGTCACAAGCTTGCAACGGCTCAAGGCTCTCGAGGAACAATTACCGTCCAATCAATTTATCCGCGTGCACAACTCTTATATCGTTAACCTCCACGCGATCGACACCATTCACAAGGGGGAGGTGCAAATAGGAGAGTCCCTCATTCCGATCAGTGAGTCGTATCGCAAAGACTTTAAGGAGTTCATTGATCGCAATCAATTACAATAGTCTACTGAAAGGAGCGAGCACTTTTTTACCCGCTCAATTTTTTAATGTTGGTTTTGGCAGCGTGATCAAATAAGCGGCAACCATTAGCGAGACCGCGCCAGTTGTGGTGAAGGCTGCGGCAGCACCAAATTGCATCCAGATGAATCCGGTGAGCGAACTCGCCAGCATGGTGCAAATACTTTGATAGCCGGTGTAAGTTCCAATGGCTGTAGCCGTATCTTTTTTGTCGGTGATGTTAGAAATCCATGCTTTGGAAATTCCTTCCGTGGCCGCGGCATAAATTCCATAGAGGAAGAATAATCCAATAAAAGTATAAACGCTGTTGCTAAGTGACATGCCAAAGTAGACGGCCGAAAAGAGAACGAGCCCGATGATAAAAATTGTTTTTAAACCAACCTTGTCGGCAAGGATGCCAACGGGAAAGGCGAACAGTGCATAGATGAGATTGTAAAAAATGTACACACCAATTACAGCCGTATCATTCAACCCTGACTCCTTCGCCTTTAACAGGAGAAAAACATCTGAACTATTGACCAGCGTAAAAACCAACAATCCGATGACCAGTTTTCGATACTCGATTGGACTTTCCTTCCAATAATCGAGAAAGGAAAAAAAAGGAGTGACTCCTTTTTTGCTTTGCTCTTTCTTCGTCTCTTTCAAATAAAATGTAGCCACAACGGCCAATAGTCCAGGAAGCAGTGCCAGGTAAAATAGTGGCTTGTAATTGTTGGGATAAAAATACAAATAGGCCAAGGCAAATGAGGGCCCCAGCACCGCGCCCGCAGTGTCCATCGAGCGATGAAACCCAAAGACTTTACCTTTTGTGTGGGGGGTAGCCTCATCAGAAAGTATTGCATCTCTGGCACCGGTGCGAATTCCTTTTCCAAAGCGATCAACGGTTCGTGCAAAGAAAATCCATAACGGGTAGGTTAATACAGCCATCATTGGTTTGGAGATGGCGCTAAAGGCATAGCCAATCTGAACGAAGGGCAATCGCTTGCCCAGCGCATCGGATCGTTTGCCAAAGTATCCTTTGCTCAAACCTGCCGTTGCTTCCGCGACACCTTCCAGTATTCCAATCATTACCACTGAAAAGCCAATCGTTTTTAAGTAGATCGGCATGATCGGATACAACATTTCGCTGGCCGTGTCGGTAAGAAGACTAACAACTGATAAAACCCAAATGGTTTTGGTAATGTATTTCAATTTCACAAGGAGCCGGAATCATGACGAAGGTATCGTCATTTCGATTGAGTAACAATAATTACTAGATGAATCCGATCGTGTTTCTTATGAAGTTAGCGTCTAACATAATCCCTCGTAGTAGTTACGCGGAAGTACGTTTGATAAAGTGCCGTTGGAATGAGTTCGTTTTCAAAATAGACCAGGTGCTTTTGTTCAGGGTATTTTAGTGACGAACAGTAATAAATCCGTTGATTATAGGCTTCAATCTGAAGTAATACGTTAGCGTTCTCCTTTGCTTTGATTACTGATCCTTTCGGATATTTGTTATCTGCAATGACACTCATACTTTATTTTTTAAAAGAATTAGATCAACAGCTTTTCTCTTTTGAAATGAGCAATTAGTGAGGGATCTCCAAAAATGAAAAATAGTTTTTGCTTCCAGTTTTTTGTGCTTCTCACATCGTCAAACATTGAGCGGTATTCATGGAAGTTGATATGAAATGGGTTTGCCTTATGTTCAATGTTTTCACTTATTCCGTACACAGCTTGTTCTTCTTCTTTTTGATAGGTGCCAAATAATCTATCCCACAAAATGAAGGTGGCACCGTAATTTTTATTGATGTATTTCTTTTGCGACCCGTGATGAACGCGATGGTTGGAGGGCGTTGCAAATACGTATTCAACTGCGGGATGCAACTTCCGAATGTATTCCGTATGTACCCAGAACTGAAAAAGGATTGCAATCTGGTTGGTGACAAAGAACATCACCGGATGAAACCCGAGCAGTGGAACGGGAAATAGAAAGACTATTTTTAGGTACTGCACCCAACTGAGGCGGAAAGCCACCGTAAGGTTATAATGCTCACCGGAATGATGGGCAACGTGCGTAGCCCACCAGAAGCGTTGACGGTGCGAAATGTTGTGGGCCCAGTAACTACAGAAATCAAAAATAATGTAGCACGGAAAAAATGCCCACCAGTTCAATTCCATTCTCCACGGCACGAGGTTGTAAATCCAAACCGCCATGTAGAACAAAAGTATTTTTATCCATGCGCTGATGATAATATTGCCAACGCCCAGACCAAGGGAACCAATCGTTTCTTTTGTATCATAGTACTTCTTATTCTGCTGATAGGAGATAAAAAACTCGATCAATACGAATACAAAAATTACCGGTATCGCCCAAACGATGACCTCTGGCGCGCTGCCTTTGAGTCCTTCTATTTCACTCCAGGGTATTTTGTCAGCTCCGAATAGTGCGTATGTCTCCATTTTCTTTCATCTACGAATCAAAGGTCCTTCGTTCAGTTGGCAGTAGTATTACATATCTTTGATGGTCTTTTGCAAGATTCACTGATTTAGATTCGGTAATTTCATTTTTTGTTTCGATTGACGAAGTCTTTGCTTTAAAGCGCAATAATCCTATGAAACTCTATATTAAGTACATGGTGAGCTTACGCTGCAAACTGATTGTAAAGGAAGAACTCGGAAAATTGGGGTTACGGTATGGAGCCATTGACCTGGGCATGGTAGAAATGCCAGACGATGTAAGCCAACAATTGCGCGAACAGCTTAAGGTTAATTTGATGAAGTCTGGTTTAGAACTTCTGGACGACAAGAAGAGTATCTTGATTGAGAAAATTAAAAACGTTATCACAGAGATGATACACTACTCGGACGAAATGCCAAAACAGAATTACTCAGATTATATTAGCCAAAAGCTCAATTACGACTATACGTACTTATCCAATATCTTTTCGGAAGTGAAAGGTATTACAATACAGCAATTCATTATCATCAATAAAATTGAGCGTGTGAAGGAACTGCTTCTTTATGATGAGCTTAATCTAACCGAGATATCGTACAAGCTTCATTATAGCAGCGTTGCTCATTTGTCAAATCAATTTAAAAAAGTGACTGGATTATCACCTTCTTACTTCAAGCAACTCAAACATAAGCGCAAAGGCAACTTGGAAAACCTGTGATCTATGTAATACTCTTCCTTCGGAGTGTAATACGGTTGCTTCATTAAAGCAACACCTTTGTACCGAACGATTTCCATCAAAAAGCCAAGCAGCTTAATCAATTTGATGAGGAATGAACCAGTCAGCATTGCGCTGATTGGTGATGCAATTAAAATTCTAAGTTATGAAAGGAAGACAAATCACAGTGCTGGTAGTGTTACTGTTCCTCATCCCGTTTACCGGATTTAGCCAAGAGCGCTATGGAAAGACAATCAATTTAGGTTTGGGTGTTGGCGGATACTCAGGATACTACGGTTACGTTGGAAGATCACTGCCAGTACTTCACGCAAATTATGAATATGATGTAGCCAAAAGTTTTACACTCGCACCGTTTATTAGTTTTTACACGTTCTCGGATAGCTACTATTGGGGCAATGCTACCGTTCCTTATTCTTATTACAAGTATCGCGAGACGGTAATTCCGGTTGGTGTGAAAGGAACCTATTATTTTGATGATCTGCTGGCCGCCAATACAAAGTGGGACTTTTACCTTGCTGGATCGTTGGGACTTGCCATCGTAAACTCACATTGGGATAGTGGATACGATGGAGACCGTAAATATTTTCACGGAGGTAGTTCACTCTTTCTGGATATTCATGCTGGTGCAGAATACCATATTAATTCAAAGACCGGCATCTTCCTGGATTTATCAAGCGGTGTATCAACCATTGGCTTGGCTCTCCATGGAAAATAAATAGTATGACTTGGGCCGAAGGGCGAGAACAACCACTCGCCCTTACTTAATTTCTAAACCTCGGACTCATCGTGGAGAATCAAGAATTCGAAAAGTCAAAACCATTCGTCATTGCTGATCATATCAGTTATGTGCCAAATGCTGTACTCATCAAAACAATCATTCGGAGAATTACTGGTAACATCAGCGCAATTTCATTTGATGCCGGAGAAACATTATCCGTGAAAATATCTCCCTTCGATACCTTTATTCACGTCCTTGATGGGAAGGCAGAAATCATCATTGATGATCAATCCAATCTTCTGGAGAATGGAGAGTGCATCATTATTCCAGCCAATTGCCGCAACACCATTAAGGCGCATGCAAGAGTTAAAATGATATCCACCATCATAAAAAGTGGATATGAAGACGTCACTTAACTACAATCCGTTCAAAATTGTTGTCACATCTGCAGTGCTGATGTATCCAAATCTTTGATGAATGGTTGAGTATACACTCGCTTGCCGGTGGCTTTGTACAATGCATTGGCCAATGCGCCAATCACCGGAGGAAAAGGAGGCTCGCCCAAACCGGTTGGATCAATTTCATTTTGTACAAAATGCACATCGATTGCCTTTGGCGCTTCCCGATGACGAATCAGTCGGTACTTGTCGTAGTTACGTTGATCCGGAGCACCTTCCGTAAAGGACATTCCGCTGTACATAGCGTGACCGATGCCGTCTACACTTCCACCTTCGATCAGGTTGGTGGCAGCAATCGGATTGACTACAATGCCGCAATCCACAGCACAATGAACTTTCTGAATGCTCGGCTTGCCATCTTTCATGACAAGATCAATCACATGAGCAACATAACTATCGTGACAAAAATAAGCAGACACTCCGCGGTGCACACCTTGTTGTGCTTCGCCCCACTTCGATTTCTCTTTCACTAACTTCAACACACTGGCATAACGATCGGCCTCATAATCATTTTTCTCACCCACCGGTTTATTTTTTGCGCGCTCAAGAAGTTCCAGGCGAAAATCGATGGGGTCCTTTCCTGCTGCTTCGGCTACTTCATCCAGAAAGGCCTGCTCGGCACCGGCAATAAAATTAGATCTTGGCGCACGGAATGCACCCACGCTGATATTGGAAGGAACTGCCCACTCTTCCGCAAGATAATTATCTACTGCACCTGCGGGAAAACGATTGGCGAACAGCGGACTTTCAGGAATACCACCCGCTTTCACATGAAAAGCAATCAGGTTGTTGTTGGCATCCAGAGCCGCACGATAAGTTGCATAGTAAGCAGGACGGTACGTGCCGAACGCCATGTCATCTTCGCGCGTGTACATAAGTTTCACAGGCGCTTTCAGTTTTTGTGAGATTACTGCGGCTTCCACCAGGAAGTGACCGTATAACCGTCTGCCAAAGCCACCGCCCATGCGGGTCATTTGAATATCAATTTTTTCAAGGGGCAAGCCAAGTCGCGCGGCCACACTTTTCTCCATAAACTCCGGAGTTTGAATAGGACCGACCAGCTCGGCTTTATCATCGTTTACGTTGGCAAAGAAGTTCATGGGCTCCATCGTGTTGTGCGCGAGAAAAGGAGCCGAGTAGGAACGCTCAACAACTTTTGCTGCCTTCTTAAAAATCTTTTCCGGGTCACCATCTTTGCGCGCTACCTTTCCAGGCTTCGTTGCTTGTTCAGTCATCATCTGTGTATGCCTGGTTGTGTTTTCCAAACCGGCAGGAACTTTTACCACATCGCTTCCACCAAAGAAATTTGAAACCGTCATGTCATAATCTTTAAACGGCTCCCATTCAAGTTTCAACGCCTTGCGAGCGTTCATCACTTCCCAGGTGGTGTTTCCAGCCACCACCACAAGATCAGGGAATGAACTCACATCGCACCATTGCCTCGCGTAATCGTCAGGATATGATTTGATCGTGAACACATCTTTAATGCCCGGCATGGAGCGCGCCTGCGAATCATCAACACTTTTCAACTTCAAACCAAAAGCCGGAGGGTAGGCAACCATGGCGATAAGCATGCCTTCCTTTTTATAATCCAATCCGTACAATGGCTTACCCGTTACAATGTTCAAGCCATCCACATTTTTGCGTGGCGTGCCAATGATCTTAAAGTCTTTCAAAGTTTTCAACTGCACTTCTTTAGGCACCGGAATTTTCGCGGCAGCCGAAGCCATCTCACCATATCCGGCTGATTTGCCGCTGGCCTTGTGATACAACATTCCTCCCTCTGTAGTGATTTCTGTTACGGGTACTTGCCATGCTGCGGCCGCAGCCTCGCGCAGCATTTGCCGCGCTGTGGCGCCCGCTGTACGCAAGCCGTTCCATCCTTGACGTATCGATTGACTTCCGCCTGCCAATTGCCGAACAAAGACATCCGTATTAAGGGGCGCTTGTTCTACTATAACATTCTTCCAGTCGGTATCGAGTTCTTCTGCCACAATCATGGGCATAGAAGTTTTTACGTTCTGTCCAATTTCAGGATTGGGTGACATAATCGTGACGACACCGTTTTCTCCTATTTTCAGATAACCATTCAGGTTAAACCATTCTTTGGGCAGCGCAAGCATCTCCTCCTTTTTCGGAGTGCACGACATCAGCCAATTAAATCCTAACATCATACCTCCGCCTGCCAGCGCGGTAGCTTTCAAAAACGATCTCCTTCCGAGTCTTGTTTTTACCGTAGTCATGTGGTGATATTTTTTAGGTTATTTATTATTTCCAGAAGCGGCTGCTGTTTTGATGGCAGCCTTGATGCGCACGTAAGTGCCACACCGACAAATGTTGCCATTCATTGCATTGTCGATATCTTCATCAGTAGGGTTTGGATTGCTGTTGAGCAAACTCACCGCACTCATAATTTGCCCGGCTTGGCAATATCCACACTGAGGCACATCTTGTTCCAGCCAAGCTTTTTGCACCGGATGATCACCATTTTCGGATAACCCCTCAATGGTTGTTATTTCTTTGCCTTCTGCAGACGAAGCGGGCAGTTGACAGGAGCGCACCGCAGTGCCTTCAAAAAGAATGGTGCAGGCACCGCATTGTGCCATGCCACAGCCAAACTTGGTGCCTACCAGATTCAAATGGTCGCGCAATACCCAAAGCATAGGTGTATTTGGATCAACGTCCACCGTTTGCTGCTTTCCGTTTACATTCAGGTTAATGGATGCCATGATTTTATATTTTATTTTCAGTTTTTCTTCTCAAAAAGTCGATGCCAAATTGGTCGATCAGAGCACAATCCGCAAGAGCGCCATTTCAATAGTAAGTTAGTCACTTCAATCAAACATTCCATTACAAAATTCAAATATTGGATCACCGGCAGTGGTAGCTTTTTGGGCGGCTCTTCCGGCTGTCGGCAGTCGCCAGTCCAGCCCTCAGCCCATTTCGGGCTCCCACAGATGCCTCCATCCGGGCCGCAGAAATCATCATCAAGTCCATTAGCCCAAGAGCATTGGTCACACCACCATTACTTTTTTATATTCACACCCTTGAAATGACCCAACTTATGAACAGCGCACACGATGAGCGTATCGCAAAAATGACTTTTGCCTCGGTGTATCCCGCATATGTCGCGAAGGTTGAAAAAAAAGGCAGAACGAAACAGGAGTTGCATCAAGTGATCAACTGGCTCACCGGCTTTGACGACAAAAAGTTACAAGAGCTCATACGCGAAAAAATTACGTTCGAAACGTTTTTTCAAAAGGCTAAGCTTCATGCCAATGTTCACCTCATCACCGGGGTAATCTGCGGCTATCGCATTGAGGAAATCACAAATCCCTTAACACAAAAAGTTCGCTACCTGGATAAGTTGGTTGACGAATTGGCGAAGGGTAGAGCAATGGAAAAGATTTTGCGAACGTAATAAGATTACAGGCATCGATCCAATCGATCGAATGCAACCACCGTAATCTGCTAAACGCAAATCTGTAACATATGCAATACTTTGCTTTGATAGTGTAACATCCTCAGCCATTGAATGCGCACCTTTGATGCATAGTCTGAGGAATAATTGACTCCTCTTTCTCTCCTTTGCCGATCTGGCACTCATCATCAATCAATTGAATTTTCTGCTTTAAAGGAACACCGTGAAAAGTCGCACACGGTATTCTTCAATGAATTGCGATGTAACTAAAAAACTATGATTAAAATAAAAAATGCTTTCTTTCTCGCCATCGCCATTATGGTCGTTTCCCTTGCAGGATGCAAGAAAGATGGCGATCCGGCTGTCCGACCAACGGTAATTTCAACAAGCCCTTCTGGTAATGCAGTTGGAGTAGCGACCAGTAGCAATGTGTTGGCCACCTTCAGCGTACCCATGAATCCTGCTTCCATTACCTCTTCTGTGTTCACCGTAATGAAAGGTACATCTGCAATTGCTGGTGAAGTATCCTATACAGGAACGACCGCATCATTTAATCCAACAAATGATTTGGAAGGAAATACGCTTTATACTGCTACCATAACAACGGGTGCAAAGAACGTTGCTAATGATGCACTGCTAAGTAATTATGTGTTTAGTTTTACTACAGGTGCCGCACCAGATGTTGCTGCTCCAACGGTCAGTTTACTCGATCCATTGAACAATGCTACGGGTGTCCTTATTAGTAAGGCATTGGTGATAACATTTAGCGAAGCCATGGATCCCACAACGATCACTTCTTCTTCGTTTACCTTAAAGCAAGGAACTGCGAATGTAGCGGGAGTAGTTACCTATTCCGGTTTGAAAGGCACATTTACACCGTCAGCAAATCTTTCATACGGTCTAAGTTATACTGCCAGCATTGCTATTACAGCAAAAGATGCCAGCGGTAACGCACTTGTTGCTGCAAGTACTTGGAGCTTTATGACAGAAGCAGCCCCGGATACTTCTGCACCCCTTGTTAGTTCAACAATCCCGGCAAGCAATGCAACCGGAGTCTCACTAACCAATTCAATCAAGGCTATATTCAGCGAACCAATGAGTCCACTTACGATTACCTCGTCTACTTTTACAGTGAGCCAGGGTGCTAATCTGGTTGCCGGAACGGTAACGTATTCAGGCGTAACGGCTACTTTTAACCCATCAAACTCGTTGGCAGTAAGTACGGTCTATACGGCTACTATTACCACTGGCGCAAAAGACTTGGCGGGCAATGCCCTCACGGCAAACAAAAGCTGGAATTTCACCACCTCAGCTTCAACGCTTAGTGCTGTTGACCTTGGCGCAGCGGGCAACTACGTGATTTTGGCAAAGACGGCTATCAACAATAATCCAACATCGGCTGTCACAGGTGATTTAGGTTTAAGCCCTGCAGCAACCTCATTCATCACTGGATTTGCTTTAACAAATGCAACAGGATATGCAACTGCTAGTCAAGTAACAGGGCAAATATTTGCTGCCGACATGGCACCTCCAACCAGCACGAATCTTACCACCGCTGTTGAAAACATGATCACCGCATACAATGATGCTGCAGGGCGTCCTACACCTAGTTTCCTTGAATTGAACACTGGAAATATTGGTGGCTTAACGTTGACACCTGGCCTTTACAAATGGACCAGTACGGTTACGTTGCCTTCAAATGTCACTATTTCCGGAGGAGCGAATGATGTTTGGATCTTTCAGATTTCAGGAGACCTTACTATGAGTTCAGCGGTAAATATCACATTGACAGGTGGTGCGCAAGCCAAAAACATTTTTTGGCAAATTGCTGGCCAGGCTACGTTAGGAGCTACATCACACTTTGAAGGAATCATTCTTTCAAAGACGGGCATCACTTTTCAGACTGGTGCTTCTATTAATGGTCGATTGTTAGCACAGACAGCTGTTATTCTTGACGCGAATACGGTGACGAAACCACAGTAATCTTTCAATCTTCAGAAGTTGTTGCTCTGTGGCAGCAACTTCTTTTTTTACACTAATCATCAAAAATAAAAAATCATGAAAAATACAAATGTTTTAAAATTCTTTGCGGGCATAATGGTGGCTGCTGTTTTAGTGCTCAGCAGTTGTAAAGATGACGATTCAGCATCTGCTCCTAACCCTGCCATTATACCAGTTCAAACGACATCGCAAAATTCAGTCTCATTGGCTGGCTCTTCATCACTGGTGATATTGGCCGGTTCTGCGGTTACGAACACTGGAACAACAAACATCACTGGTGATCTGGGGCTTAGCCCTGGAACCTCTATCGGTGGGTTTCCTCCGGGGATATTAACAGGCGTTCAGCACATCAATGATGCGATTGCGAATCAGGCGAAACTTGACTTAACGGCAGCCTATAATGATGCGGCCGGACGAACCAGCACGGATATTGTTACGCTATCAGGAAATATTGGAGGACTAACACTCACTCCAGGGCTTTACAAGTCAACTTCATCGTTAGCAATATCATCAGGCGATTTAACATTTGATGCCAAAGGAAATTCAAGTGCCACCTTCATCATTCAAATTGCTTCAGCGCTTACAACAACTTCTGGTCGTCAAGTAATTTTGAGCGGTGGTGCATTGGCATCCAACATTTTTTGGCAGGTAGGAACCTCTGCAACATTTGGAACTACCTCGGTCTTCAAGGGAACAGTAATGGCCATGCAATCCATCACTTTCAACACAGGTGCCTCTCTTCAGGGAAGAGCATTGGCAAGGACTGGCGGAATTACTATGGCGGGAAATACAATCGTGCAACCATAGTCACTTCTATTTCTTTTGAAGAGACTGCCTCGAGCAGTCTTTTTATTCCTAATTGATGGAACAGCACCAGCTTCGTTTGGAATCAAAGCCATTTGATTGCGGAAGCATGACCTGAATGTGCGGGTATCGCCTTGAAGAAATCACAAACCCGTACACAAAAAGTCCGGTACTTGGATAAGATGGTTGATGAATTGAAGAAGGGAAGAGCAGCGGAGAAGATTTTACCAAAAGCTGCGGCATTTTATTCTACTCTAAAGTGCTACCTTAGATTTTTGCAATTAAAAAAATCGTAGGCTCATCATGGAATCACAGAAGCTAGAATTCAGGAAAGTTTATTCCCCCATTTTCGAAGCCGCGCTACTTGACGAAGTGGAGGAGAAATCCATGACGTTTAGTGCCAGTGCCGGGCAGGGCTTGATCAAGACAAATCAAACAATCACGGTTGTTCCATTAGTGCTGAACGGTGTTCTCAAGGTCAGCAAAGAAAATGAAGATGGGCAAGAGTTGGTTTTGTATTACGTAAGAGCAGGCGAAGGGTGTGCGATGACCTTTTCCTGTGGCCTAATGTCTAAGCCTAGTCAGGTAAAGGGAACGGCACAAGAGGATTTGAACATGCTTTGCGTTCCAGTATCGGTAATGGACGAATGGATGGTGAAATATGCTTCATGGAAAAAATTTGTAATGGGCACCATCGTCAACGAATATCTGGACATCATTAAGAGTGTGGAGGAAGTGACGTTCAAAAAAATGGATGATCGCCTGATCAGTTTTTTAAAAGCCCAGTCGAAGATGTCGGGTTCTTCTTTAATAAATCTTTCCCATCAACAGGTTGCCGATGAATTAGGCACCAATCGTGTGGTGATCTCACGGCTACTCAAAAAACTTGAAATCGAGAGAAAACTTCTGCTGTTCCGCAATCAAATCAAGCTGTTGAAGGATATGTAACAATTGTTACAGAGTAAAGTAACATTGTTACCGTTGCCGCATCAACTTCGGCCCCATCTTTACATCGTCAACATCATTGATGATTCGACACGGGGTTGCCGAAAACCGGACAGAGTAGGCTGCAAAGTGCTAAACTTATTACTATGAAACAGTATTTGATTGAAAGAGAAATTCCTGGTGCCGGAAACATGACCTCCCAACAGCTAAAAGAGATTTCAGGTGTGTCGTGCGGTGTTTTGAATAAGATGGGAACTCAAATTCAGTGGCAGCACAGCTACGTGGCGGGCAATAAAATTTACTGCGTGTACTTGGCGCCTAATGAAGAAATGGTGAAAGAGCATGCCAGACAGGGCGGATTTCCAGCAAACCTAATTACAGAAGTATCTGCCGTGATCAACCCATTAACAGCAGGGTAGGCTTTAAGTGACAATACGGTTTTTTTATTCGATTCGGTCCAGCGCCCTGTTAGCCGGTTTTTATTGAAAGGGCGAAGCAGAATTGCAGACCGGAACAAAAAAGTCATTGAAATTTCTCCAACGCTCATGATGCATTGAATACACTTCGACATTACCCATTATCAAAAAACTAACATGGAACCACAACTGCAAGAAATACGCGAACAACAAAAGGCATCCTGGAACAAGTCATCACCAGGTTGGAAAAAATGGGATGATCTAACAATGGATTTTTTGAAACCCTTTGGCGATGAAATTATTCAACGCCTGAAGTTGAAAGAGACCGATGTTGTGCTTGATGTGGCCGCAGGCACAGGTGAGCCCGGTTTGACCATTGCAACAAGAGTGAAAAAGGGGAAAGTGATTATTACCGATCTGGCAGATGATATGCTGGTAATTGCCCATAATAATGCAACCCTGCGAGGAATAGAAAATGTTGAGTTTAACGCATGCGATGTCAGCGAATTACCGTTTGCAGATAATATGTTCGATGCCATTAGTTGCAGAATGGGCTTTATGTTTTTTCCAGAAATGCTGATGGCTCTTAAAGAAATGGTGCGCGTATTGAAACCGGGTGGAAGAATAGCGGCCTCCGTGTGGAGCGTTCCTGAAAAGAACTTCTGGTTTGCGGGCGCTATTGGGGCTGTTAAAAAATATGCGGAGTTGCCCGTTCCTCCGGCAGGTGCACCCGGCATGTTTCGTTGCGCCAATGATGGACTTATGGTAGACCTGTTTACGCAGGCTGGCTTGCAATCAGTTTCACAAATAGAAATTGCCGGAAAGCTAAATTGTGAAACCGCTGATACGTATTGGAGCTTTGTAAGTGAAGTGGTAGGGCCCGTGGTGAGTGCTTTAGGTCAGGTTGACAATGCGACACGAGAAAAGATAAAAGAGGAATTGTATCATGCAGTCCATCAAAAATATCCGGACGGAAAAGTTTTGATCGATTCCAGTGCGTTGGTCATCAGCGGCACAAAATAGTCTTTGTATCGAGGTTGAAGTGTATTTGAACAATCGCGTGGTGCTGCCAGCATTAACTACTTCTTCGGATAATTTGGGTGTGTTTTAATCTTCTTGATTTGTCTTAAATGACGATCAACGTGGCCAAAGACATAGATGTAGGTTTGATGTACATTGGTGCTGGTAGCATTGCGATAATATAATCGTAGATCGTCTTTGGTTGTTTTGATGTATTCAATTGACTCGTTCCTCATTTTCAGAAACCAGGCAAGATTGTTTTTGATATCGTTTAACCCCATCGGAACGGAGTAGGTGAAGGGCTTGGTATAGTTCGTAGTAACGTGAGGTTCATCCTCCATAATGAAATTTGTGTAGGAGCTATCGGGCCGAACATCTTTATTGAATTCCGGTTGTGGCTTGCCGCCAAGCGCCCTGCCAATTTCTCGATCAAAGATCAACTCAAAAATAGCCAGGTGCTCCACCACCTCATTGATCGACCATCGATCTGCTGATTCCTTAAACGACCATTGTTTTCTCGTCAGCCCTTCTGTCTCTTTTACCAATTCATCGCGCGATCGAATTAAATTTTCTAACAGGTATTTACGGTCGCCTTCCGTCCAGCGCTGAGCCTCCTGGGCATTAACAAATAATGGAGAGCAGGTCACGATAATCCACAGAAATGTTTTCATGGGCTTGGTTGTTTTTGGGTTCAACTAAGTTAGTGATTTGTCTTGACCGATCCGTCTTAGGTATTTGTTCATACGATCGATGGCTGGAATTTGAGTATTTACTACCTTTCTCATGCATGTTCATCGAAGAAAAAAAGCTTCAGCACTGGGTCAATCTTTTTTACGGCTATGGCTCCTGGAGCGCGCGTTTCTGGTTCATTGGTTACGAAGAAAGTGGCGGCAACTCACCTCAGGAGGTGGCCGAAAAGTTCAACTACTTTTCCAAAGAACATTCTTCCGTATCAAGTGGTACTCTTTGTGATATCCGTAAACTCTATCGGCAGCTAACGGTTACAGAAGGCGATCGCAAAGGAGAGTTGTTTACCAATCGTCACGAATATCGGTTTGGCCCGAATGCAATACAGCATCGGATCTGGAAAAACCTCATTGCATTTGAGCGGGGCTACCAAAATGAAAAACTTCCAGACTTGATCAACTATCAATGTCAAAAGCTCGCTCTGCCCGACTTAGCGCAAGAGGCATTAATTTCGTTATACCCGTTACCTAGTCCACACAATCATGCGTGGTATTATAGCTGGCTCAACCTTCCTCAAGTTGATTATCTGAAAAGTAGGGAACACTATGAAGCCCACGTTTACGAAGCCAGAATTCAGACTATTCTATCAAACGTGAGGGCCCATCAACCCGAGGTAGTGTTGATGTACGGAATGAACAACATCAATAGCTTGAAGGAGTCGGTTTCATCATTTTTTCCGCAAGCAAAATTTGCTTTGTCCAAAGCGGTAAAGCAACAAATTCCTCCATGTCATCGCGCTGAGGTCAACGGGACAATTCTGCTGATCACAACGCAAATTCCTGCCCTGCGCCATAATCGGATTGAGACCGGATTTAACTGGGAGACGTTTGGAAGGCTCTGCAGGGGGTGAGTAATTTTCTACTAAAATTTGACGGAATGAGTCTTTTGTATTTACTTTGTATTTCAAAGTACTTTTAAATGAACGAAAAATACCTCAATGACCTGAAAGAAATCAAGGACATCATGAATCGGTCATCTCGGTTCATTTCCCTTAGTGGCTTGTCAGGAGTTTCGGCCGGAGTGGTCGCCTTGATCGGTGCTTACATGGCCAATGAAAAGATTTATACCCTCGAGTTACTGAATGATGATCGCGTTTTTCTCTCGCGCGAAAGCTTAACGCAGCTGTTGAGCATTGCTATCGGCACATTGGTAGTGGCAATCAGTACCGGCATCTTTTTTACCACACGCAAAACATTAAAAGCGAAGCAAAAAATTTGGGACCACCAAACACAGCGCTTGCTGATCAACCTTGCAATTCCTTTGGCAGCGGGAGGTGCGCTGTGCCTCATGCTATTGGTGAAAGGATATGTTGGATTACTCATGCCCATGACGCTGATCTTCTATGGTCTGGCGTTGGTCAATGCCAGTAAGTATACATTGACCGAACTAAGAAGTCTTGGGCTGCTGGAGATTTTATTGGGACTTCTCTCCATTCAATTCATTGATTTGGCTTTGCTCTTGTGGGCCTTGGGCTTTGGTGTGCTTCACATTGTGTATGGAATTTATATGGTTTTGAAATATAAGTCGTGAAAGAGCTTCTGAAGGACCTGGACAAGGCTTTTGAAAATAAAATTCGCTTGGGTGTTATGTCTGCTCTGGTGGTTAATGATTTTCTGGATTTCAATTCGCTGAAGGAATTGTTGGATGTAACGGATGGAAATCTGGCCACACACCTGAAGTCGCTGGAGAAGGCTAAGTATATACAATTCAAAAAGGAATTTCTGGATCGTAAGCCGAACACAAAATATTACGCCACCGCCAATGGCTTGGATGCCTTTAGAAAACACATTGGTGCGATTGAAAAGCTGTTGAAATAAAATATTCACTTAACTCATAACAAGATGACGATGCTCAATGAACTTATGAATGGCCTGGATTTTAAAATGCTGGGTAAGCGTGCGTGGCAAGGTGCTGCGATTGGATTTGTATTATTGGCCACCTGGATCTTATTACTGATCGCCAAGGGCGAAGATTTTGCAGGATGGATCGTACTTCCGTTTGTAACGGTTTCAATCGGTGGTGCCGGTGGAGGCATATTCTACTACGTGGTTAGTCACTTATGGCCAGCCGAGGGTTTGAAAAAGGTGTTGTTAAATGTGATTACGGCAGTGGTGTACTTCGCCACACTTTGGCTGAGCTTGATTGCGGCTTTGAATCTGACGGGCCAGTGGAACTAACTGAAATTTTTTATTACGCTAATTTATCCTAGTCATGAAAGAAGAAATCATCACTAACCTCAACAATCCGCGGCAGTTAGAGAAATTGTATCGGGAGAGCAAGGCGATCTTCAAAAGAGATTTTAATCTTGTGTATCCGGACATCCAGGAATCTCCTGCCGCAAAAGTCTGGCACGAGCGACTCAACTTTGAAGGTGAAGAAATCTCGTGGGGAACCACCAATGAGTTGGTTTTCGTTTTGGTCGCCTCGATGGTAGCAGCCCTCATCGCCAAGATTCCGATACTGTTTGCATTAGATCAGCAATTTTTCTTCCCGCGCAATATTTCTTTTATCGTTTTTCCAATGCTGATGGCCTACTTCGCATGGAAGAAGCAGTTGCCTGCCAGGCGCATAGCAATGATGTCGGCTGTTATTCTCCTTGCAGTGCTCTACATTAACCTTTTGCCCGGTGACATTAATAGTAGCGATACGATAATATTAGCCTGCATTCATTTGCCGTTGTTCTTATGGGCTTTGCTTGGAACTACTTTTGTGGGTGATGACTTGACTAACCACACCAAACGATTAGACTTTTTGAGATATAATGGCGACCTGGTGGTGATGACAGCCATCATTGCAATTGCCGGTGGATTGTTAACGGCAGTGACCCTTGGCTTGTTTGAGCTCATTGATCTTAAAATTGAAAAGTTTTATGTAGAGTACATTGTTGTTTCAGGCATGGCTGCCGCTCCAATTTTCGGAACGTACCTCGTGCAAACTAATCCACAATTGGTAAATAAAGTTTCTCCGGTAATTGCCCGTGTGTTTACTCCGCTGGTGCTGGTAACGCTGATCATTTATCTTTTTGCCATTATTTTCTCAGGCAAAGATCCGTACAACGACCGGCAGTTTCTGATTATTTTCAATGCATTGCTTATCGGGGTAATGGCCATCATCTTTTTCTCTATTGCGGAAATATCAAAAAGTGCTGAGCATACATTAGGTAGTTCATTATTGCTGGCCCTTTCCATCGTCACTATTGTGATTAATGGCATAGCATTGTCTGCCATCCTGTTTCGTATTTCATCCTGGGGCATTACACCAAATCGCCTTGCAGTGCTCGGCAGTAATGTGCTTATGCTGATCAATCTATTGATGATTGCTTACCGGATTTATAAAGCGGTGAGGGATCAGCATGAAATTGAACAAGTGGAGAGAAGCATTGCGTCTTTCCTGCCGGTGTATGCTTTATGGACCGTGGTGGTGGTATTTGTTTTTCCGGTGCTATTTGGATTTAGGTAGTATGTAATCTTTGAATTGTGAATCTTCTTATCTAAATACCCGGAATGGTTTAACAGCACACGAAAATAGGTTGACAATCCATCAATCTTTAGATCCCAAAAGCCTGCCAATTAAAATCACCATAAACAACATGGTGAAAATGCTTTCCAGCACGGCTGTCATGCGAATTGTTTCTGAGGCATGATCATAAATTGGATCGAGCCCGGAGATCACATTGTAGCTATACACCATTCCCATAATGTAGATGTCGATAGGCTTAACTAATTCCATTCCCATAGAGCCAGGATTTATTGTGAGCAGTAGTGAATACATCGTGCCAAACGTTGCACCGATCATAAAGTAGACGCACACCGATGCCCACAGTTTTTCTTTGATGGGATTTACCTCGATGAACAGATTGACGCACATGAAGTATACACAAATCGACTGCATGAAGAGCAGGAGAGAAGAGGAGACTACGCTAAATCCAAACTTCAAACGATCATCGGTAATAACAAACACGGTGGACAATCGCAGCAAGATTGCGCATGCCAACAGCAGCAAAATCAGTTTCACAAACTGCTCGTTTACGCCAAGGTTTTTAATCAGCCTTACCATGAAAACAAAAAAGAGCACCCCGATTGGAATCACCATCGGAGCGAGGTAAGTCAGGTAATCATCGCCAAACAAATCATGAAATATGCCTCTCACCACCGTAAGCATCGCAGCCATAAAGAAGAAGATGATGGCAAGGTGACGATACGAAGATTTTACAGAGGTATTGAGTTTGAAGACCATTAAGGGCAAATTTGATAATGAAGTTACAAAATCTGGGAGTGAAAATTTCGCTGCACGGAAAAGCACGTAGTGATCAACGCACGTTGTGGTACTCCTCATCGGTTACTGGGGTCATCCAAATAACCGCACCTTGCTGTGTGTTGGGGTTAATAGCAATATGAGTCATAGACTCAGTCGCGGAAGCACCGTGCCAATGCACAACGTTAGGGGCAATGTTAATCACATCCCCTTTTCGAATAATTTGAATGGATTTTCCTTTCTCTTGATAATAGCCAACACCATCCGTCACAATTAATATCTGTCCACCAGGGTGAGTGTGCCAATGGTTGCGCGCACCCGGTTCAAATACCACATTGCCAATTTGTGTATGAATGACTGGGTCATTAGGGACCAGCAATTTTAGCCATGCCGTTCCAGTGAAATATTCTGCCGGAGCCGGTTCTCCTTTTGGAAATAGTTGCATTGTTTTTTCTGACATACTCAATGACCTTTAATGTTTTCCAGCAGTTCAATCAGTGATGAATGTGTATAGTCTTCCATAGTAAATAAAACGTTTTCATGTTGCAACTCGTCTGCAGTGTGATAGGAGGTGACGCCAATAGCGTTCATTCCTGCTCGTGCTGCTGCTTCTATTCCTTTTGGTGCATCTTCAAAAACGATACAATTTTCAGGCGCAACATTTAATTGACTGGCAGCCTTTAAAAATACTTCCGGGTCCGGTTTGCTGAATGCAACATCGTCAGGGCCGATAATGACCGGGAAATAGCTTCTCAACTTTAGGTTGTCAACAACAAAGTTGATGTTAGCAACGGGTGCGGCAGTACCAATCGCCAGGGCGATGTTATTTTCAACCGCACGATTCAAAAATGCAGGTAAGCCATGAATCAATTTCAGGTGCGGCAAAAATTCTTCGCGATAGCGAATTTCTTTTTCGGCACTGATTGCATCGATCTGTTCTTTTGAAAATTTTCCTCTCCCAAAAATACGTTCAAACATTTCTGCTGATGTGCCATATAATTGATGCCTTACTTCTTCCAATGTTAGGGGCGCATTTAACTGCTGAACCAGAACTTTGTGCCACGCCCGTTCATGATAATGCATATCATCGATCATGGTGCCGTTCATATCGAAGATAAAAGCTTTCGTATTTTTCATGATTGGGAATACCTTGTTTTGTTAGCCATTCCTGAATTTTAGTGGACTGGTGTGTGAATGTTTTTTGAAGAAGTTGTTGAAATGAGTTACTTCACTGAAGCCCAGAGAGTAGGCAACTTCAGCCACATTCCACGAACTGTGCCGTAACAGGATTTTTGATTCTTGCAAGATGCGCTCCGCGATTAACTGTGTGGTAGTCTTTTGAGTATTCTCCTTCACTGCACGATTTAAATGATTAACGTGCACATTGAGTTGATGGGCAAACTCAGATGCAGTTCGCAGCTGCACTGCAGGGTGAGAATCGTCAATCGGAAATTGGCGCTCTAATAATTCCAGAAATAGAAACGTAATTCGTTGTCCTGCATTCTGAACGGGTTTCTTAGATTTTTCTGACGGTTGCATCTTCAAAGCAAAGTGAATGAGCTCGAAGATCAGATTGCGGATCACATCATATTTGTATTTGTATTCGGTTTTGAATTCTGTCTCCATGCTATTGAAAATGCTTTCAATGTGTTCTGTCTGTTCATTTGTTAACTCAAAAACGTGTGTGCCATTCGGCTGAAATACTTCATATTGGGTAAGCTTTCCGAACTGATGAAAAAACTGCTGATTAAAAATGCAGTAAAATCCTTCCCGAATCTTATCGAGATGCTCCCACTTGTAGGGGATGAGCGGATTTGAAAAGGCAAGCGCTTGTTTTTTTATTTCCACCAGGTGATCGGCATAGTATACATGGCTGTTCCCCTTCACGAGGTTAATCTTGTAAAAGTCTCTTCTTCTGTACGGGATGCTGGTAGGCTGGCCGTCTTGAATTGGCTCGTGCCGGAAGAGGTTGAAGTGGCCGATATCATTTTTGATATTTTCTGGCAGCCAGTTGAATTTGCGCTTGTAGAATTCCAGCAATGACTCCATCTTCTCCATATCCTAAATTTACAAAAATCAAACAGCACTATCAGGGGCTAAGGCTTTTGATATTCGTTCCGGAATGAATAGATCAGGCTCAAGTTCCACACAAAATTGCTCTTGGTGATGATGTTCGTTTTGATGGCCTGATTCAAAATGGATTGAATGGTGAGTGGAAAATTATTTTTTGCCAATGTAATCGTAGTGCTGGCATAGTAACCATCCTTAGCATCCATCTTCAGGTAGAAAACCTGTGGATTAAATTTCATAAAGAACTTCTCCGAAAATCTTATGTTGGCAAAATTACTGTTGATGGTAATGAAATGAGTTTGATGCGTAGTACTTTCTGCAAAGCCGTGTGATTGCAAATAATAAATACCAATGCTAATATCTTTTCTAATAAAGTAGTTAGGGGCAAACTCCGTGGCCAGGTAGCGCTGCGCTTCCAGCGTTTCGGTGGTGACTCCGTTAATCGTGTTGCTTACTGTTCTGAAGATTAGCGCAGGGTGTGCCCCTATTCCGATTTTAAACTTTTCAGAGTTTAGAAGTTTATAGCGCCACCAGAAAATGAATGACCAAGGTTTCCCTTCCAGCGCAAAGCGAAACTGTGGCTCAAAACTAATTTTCTTATTTCCCACATTCAGATCAAACATCACCGCGGGCTTACCCAATGAAAATGTAGGAAGGAGTGACACGCCATTGTTTGTGAGGGTTACTGCACCACCAACATGATGAATGACTTTAGCACTATCCGCTCGCTGACCCAACGAAACTTCACAGGAAAGAATCGCCAGCAGCAGGGTGCACAGAATGCTGAATTTAATTTTTGTTTGCATCACCTTTCGGGAATGGTTTATAGATGCAAAGGAAGTGGAATTTGGCTTCCGGTTGGAACAGATTTCACAGTAATAGATACGAAATTCAAACAATCGCAGTGTTAGTGGCAAAGCTGGAACTGGTTGAAAATTCAGAACCAAATAGTGATGTTACCAGTAAGTAAGTTACTGTTGTTTACAGCCTCTCCATTGCGAGTGTAAACTGATTTGTCTGACCAAAATGTGCGGTACTCACCTCGTATTAAAACGTTTTCAGCCAGCTTGTAATTCACCCCTAATGAACTGCTATAAGAACTGAATCCACTGGCGTTGGTAATGGGTGTCACCTGCACCGATTGGGGGTCACTAAAATATTCAACGCGCGCAGAGAGGGAAGTTTTCGTGCTGATTGCATAGCGCCCCACCAGGTTAGCTTGCCACCACGTTGCATCCGCCTGATTAATTTTCTTTTGAACCCCGTAATACCAACACCCGGTGGCTGAAAATTTATTGCGCGAGTAAATGAAAAAGAAATCGGTAAAGAGCCGCATTCTGTTTTGAGGGGCAGTGGCCGAACGTTCGTCACCCGCGTAGGTATTCCAGTTCAAGAGCCAATAATCATTCGGGCGGTATTCCAGTTGAGATCCAAAACACTTCGCAGCATTTTGATCTCCAATCTGTTGCCAACCGTTAAGAAGATATAGGTACGAATTTATTTTCTGACTTAGCGGGAGAGAAATTTTCAAGCCTGAGAGATAATAAGGTACATATTCAGGTGCAAACGATCGTGTGTAGGTGAGGTGATCTTTGGAGACCACGCTTTCGTTAGTGTAGGGAGATCCAAAAACTCCCGCATCAACCCAGACGTTTTTATCTTTAAAGATTTTCACACCCGTACTGGCTTCCACAATATTTTTTAAAGAACCATTCTCACGTAAATAATTTGCATTGACGTACGTTCCAAATCCGGGTACAAACCGCGCACGAAGCCTGGAAGAATTGTATTTAATGTCAATGTATGCCAGGTTGATGGTAAGCTCATTGTGACGCGCCATGGAAACAAAGTAGGATCGATCGCCCGAAGCAGGCTTGTTAAAATCAAAGCCATAATAAGTATCGATGTAACCCTCCACCGTCACCTTACCCTTAAACCGAAAGTCGGAAGTATCCATCACGGCTGTGTTTACAATTTGAGAAAATACCTGGCAGCTACTAAGTAATGAGATGATGTAGAGGATAATTCGTTTCATGACTTGTTCATGTTTTAAGACGGTTTGAATTCGCTTAAAGATTTTAAAAAAAGAAAGACCGAGAAAATATCGGTCTTTCCGTTTTTAGTAGCCCCGACAGGAATCGAACCTGTATCAAAAGTTTAGGAAACTTCTATTCTATCCATTGAACTAC
>CBHTSG010000005.1:0-227905 GCA_966095315.1 uncultured Cyclobacteriaceae bacterium | reverse complement strand
CCTGACGGATTCGTAATCACTAAGGAGGGTGGCGTGTTCACCGTGACCGTGACTGGCTGGATGTCAACACAACCCGATAAGGTCGTGCCTTTGATATAATACGTCCCACTCGTTGATACTGCATTCGGTGAGGCTAAGGCGATGGTCGCTCCTGCGTTCGTCCAATATGTATACGTCAACCCTGCGGTCGAACCTGTCGTCACCGATCCACTCGTTAAATCTACCGTAGACGGACTGCACACCGCTGACGGATTCGTAACCACTACCGTAGGCAAGGCATTGATCGTCACCACTACCGACTTAATATCGCTACAGCCTGAACTCGTACCCTTGATGTAATACGTCCCACTCACCGATACCGCATTCGGTGTCCCTAGCGCTGATGTCGCTCCTGCATCCGTCCAATAACTTAACACCGGACTGCCCGTGCTCCCTGCTGTGACTGCCCCTGCCGTTAAATCTACCGTCCCTGGACTACATACTCCTGACGGATTCGTAATCACTAAGGAGGGTGGCGTGTTCACCGTGACCGTGACTGTATTACTCATCTCAACAGAACATCCTTCACTATTAGTGGCCAATACATTAAACGTTGTATTAGAAGTCAGACTACCGGTGGGTAAACTTATGGATGCGCCTGTTCCCGCCACGGGAGGACCAATAAGAACATCTCCAATGTCATTTCGTAGCTGGTAATTGACTCCACTCTGACTAACGAGAGTCACCGTGGTGCTGCCTGAACTACAAACTGCAGCATCTGTAATATTAATAGCAACTGCAGTAGGTAGAGGATTGACAACAATAACAACATTAATTGGTGATCCAACCACACCTGAGGCAATGGGGTAAACCGTGTAGGTAACTGTTCCTACGGAAGACGTGGTCGCTGTCAGTGTCTGGCTGATCGGTCCTGAAACAGGAGAGCCAGAAGGCACTGCTGTGGCACCCGATACATTATTCTGAGTCACATTCCAGTAGTAGGCAGTTCCTAGTGTATTGTTGGGATTGCTGAGAGTTATATTAGTAGTACCTCCACTGCATATAGACTCTGCAATGGGGGCTGCTGCAACATCCGGAACAGCTCCGGAAAATGTGAATCCGGAAAATACAGAAGAGCCTGAAGCGGTAACTAAAGTGGCACCGGTGTTCAGAACGTTAGTTGCAGTGCTCGCCATGTCGTACTGGTCCCAACTAGTTCCACTACCAGTATACCGTTTCATTGCCAGATTAGATTCCGTGCCCACGATATCGGCATCTACATAAGTGGCGCTAACTGCGTAAGAAGGACTAGTAATTCCTGATGTGGTTACCGTCCAATATCTTGTGATGTAATCCGCTACGCCAGGATCATTTGGTGCCAATGCATCGGTAACACTGACCTCAACGTAGGCACCAGAATATGTACCACCCGAAAATGATAATGTAATTGGAGAATACTCTTTTGTTCCGGTATTATCTCCGATTGGAAAAGTCAAGGAAGCTGAAGCATTATTGGTTGCGCTCTTTCTCACTTTGCCCCCTGCAGAGGCAATGATCATCTTGGCAGATGATGGTGTAGTCACGTTTATGGTAGCTGAGGGCCCGAGAGTAAGCGTAAAAGCTCCGATATCTAAATTACCGGACACGAGATTTAAAACATTATTTACCGTAATGTTTCCACCTAATACCGCCTCGCCTGATGATTGGTTAATGGTGAGTGTATGATATGTTCCGGATGCAATGTTCTGACTTGATCCGTAGTACTCAACTGTACCAGAGCTAATTGCTACACCATTTGATGCTCCTGAAAATTTTATGGTAGCCCCTGAATTTTCAATTGTTGTAACGGTGAGTGTATTACCACCCATATCCAAAATTGCTGCAACATCTGAGGCTCCTCCATTATCCAGTGTGGTGGCTGTAATAGATCCATTCGCTGTTTTGGTTCCTATTGCCGTAATATTTAACGTCCCATAAGTACCCGTTGCGATGGACTGAGTTGTTCCATAATATTCTACAGTCCCCGTACTCACAGCAATTCCATTGCTTGCTCCTGAAAATCTCACTGTAGCACCAGCGTTCGAAAAAGTTGTAACGCTTAACGTATTGTTACCCATATCAAGCGTACCACCAGAGGACGCTGTAATGCTAGTCGCAGTAATATTTCCACCGGCAGTATTAGTGCCGCTTATATTATCGAGGAGCATGCTATTGAATGTTCCTGAAACAACAGTTTGAGATCCCGTTGTAGCGCCATATTCAATTGTACCTCCCCAGGTTCTTCCTGCAGGAATTGGAGTATTACTTGTACCCGTTGGAACGGAGGTTCTAATCGTGCCTGAATTACTAATTGTGGCAAGAGTTCCACCCAAAATGCTGGTGGTACCAAGATCAAGTGTGCCTCCTGCGGTAGTCGTTAACGTGCTATTAATAGTCAAGCTTCCTCCAGCTACGTTTGAACCACCGGTGTTGTCCAGTGTAAGATTATTATATGTGCCTGCAACCACAGTCTGTAACCCTGACAACGCTCCGTACTCAATTGTACCCCCCCATGTTTTGCCAGCAGGTATTGGCGTGCTACTTGTGCTTGTAGGCACGGATGTTTTAATTACTCCATTATTGGTAATGGTACCCAATGTACCACTTAGTGTATTTGATGTTCCAAAATCAATAGTACCTCCAGCGGTAGTGGTTAAAGCTCCATTTACGATGATATTACCACCAGTTGCATTTGAACCACTTGTATTGTCAAGCAGAAGATTGTTGTATGTGCCACCTACAACAGTTTGAGATCCCGTCAAGGCCGCATATTCAATGGTGCCTCCCCATGATTTACCTGAAGGAATTGGAGTGCTGCTAGTTGCGGTCGGGACTGACGTTTTAATTGTGCCCCCATTTACAATCGAAGAAAGCGTTCCACCAAGGATATTGGTGGTACCCAAATCCAAAATGCCTCCCGAGGTAGTTGTCAAAGTACCATTTACGGTGATGTTCCCTCCGGCAGAATTTGTGCTGCTCGTGTTATCTAATTTGAGATTGTTATACGTACCGGCAACAACAGTTTGCAGTCCTGAAAGTGCTGCATATTCTATAGTGCCACCCCAAGTCTTTCCTGATGGAATTGGTGTTGCGCTGGTGCTTGTGGGAACAGAGGTTTTTATGGTTCCATTGTTTGTAATTGAACTCAGGGTACCACTCAAAATGTTGGCAGTTCCCATATCCAATGTTCCACCAGAAGCTGTGGTAAGCGTTCCGTTCACAACGATGCTTCCTCCTGCCGTGTCTGTACCACTGGTGTTATCAAGCTGAAGATTATTATAGGTACGCCCTGTAACAGTTTGCCCTCCTGTCAAAACTGTGTACTCAATAGTAGAACTCCCTCCAAGTGTAATCGTAGGGTTATTGGTTGAACTAATCGCTGTGCCTGCTGCACCGGAAAAGCCAGAAGTGTTTGCAGTTTGAAATAAGCCATTAATGGTCGCATTGCCCGTAGCTCCAAAGCCAAAAGAAGTTGTTCCAGCATTAAGAGTAGCTCCGGAAGAAACGGTTAAAGTCTTTGATGCCGCTAATCCAAATGAGAGTGAATTAGTACTAAATACTCCGGAGGTCACATTGACATTACCGGATGAAGTAATGGCTGCAGAAAGGGTGACTATATTATTACCGGAGGAGCCAGAATTATTTATCGTGATGTCATTTACAGTTGTAGGTAGGCCAAGAGTAGCTTGATTTGCTGATCCGTTGAACTCAAAATTTGCGCCACTATTTAATGTAATAACCGCCTTTACTGCAGTTGCTGGCAAAGAGCAATTAGTGCCCGTAACTCCATTAACATTATTTGTTTTTAGCGTAGCTGCGCTACTCAAGACAAAAGAGTTTCCAGCACCACCGCCAGTTAATGAGACTTGTGTTGAGCTTGCATTCGTAAAAATTACCGTACCATTGATCGTAACATCATCACCGTTACCATCGATCGATAGGGTACCGTCTATTTGAAGTGTCACCCCTGCCCCAATTATCCATGCCGAAGTTGTGGTGAGCGTTGCAGCCGATCTTAAAATAAAAATATCCCCGGACGTGGTAAAATTTGTTGGTGCTGTACCGGTACCATCTGTATTAGTTCCCCAGGTAGTTAACGTGCTCGGGTTTCCAGTGGCTTTTGAGTAATAGGTTACAGCCCACGCTCCTGATGAGATAATTACTAGTGCAATTATCTGTACTGTTCTAATGAATATCCGAGAGATTTTTTTGGTAAAGAGCCCCATTAACTCAATTGATTTAGGGTATAAAAATTAGACTCCTGGAAGGGGCTATGCATGCCAGAACTAGAAAAGCATGCTATTGGGAAAATTATCCTTAAGGACCCAAAGTTCAAAAAATCAATCATAGATTAAAGTTTGGCCAACTCGTGCAGATTAAATTAAAACTTAACCCTAAAAGTAACCTTTTTCTTTCGGAAAATGGGAACTAATCGCTTAATCTACCGCTGGAATTTAGCTTTGCCAGCACAACCTTCTGTTGTCCTCTTGCACCGCCAACGGTCATTGTACCACAAACTAAAATGTGGCCATCCGGAAGCTCAGAGACAGAGCCTGCAAAATCGTTTCCTTCTCCTCCAAGAATAACCGGACTGGCCCACAATTTCTGACCGCGTGTATCAATCTTGGTTAAGTAAATATCCGCACTTCCGTCAGCCCCTATTCGGTTAGATAATAATAGAAAACCTCCTGCCAATGAGGGTGTTGCAAAAACCCGGTTATCGGTAACATCGCCCAAGTCATCGTCTAGTTTTCGCTCGAACTGTATGTCTGAAATAGTAAACGAAAGATTCTTATCTAGTTTAAGGGCATAGATATTTTGATTGTTTGTGGGATTAATCGAAATACCGGATAACAGGTATCCTTCGCCTAGTACAAGAGGCGAGATAGTGAGTGATCCAACCAGTTCATTATCCAGTGCTGAACCTATTTTATTCTGAGCATTAGGAACCCCAAATGAATTAAGTTGATAAACCCAATAGTTGAATGTCTTATTAGGATCATTAGCATTACCTCCATTGGTGTAACCAAAAATCAAATAGTTATTGGCAGATGATTGAATTGCTTTAATCGCAACATCAACAGTGCCCTGACTGTAGGAACTTATCCAATTTGAAACAAGGGCTAATTTTTTTGTAAACCTCACCTGCAATGCATCGTAGCTGTCGGATGCCACATTTGGTAGATTGGCCTTTTTACCGGTGACCATAAAACCATCCTGAAGTTCGGTTACTGACATTGCAACATCATCCACTCCAGACTGAAAACCATAAGTAACACTGTCAATTTTATTACCCTCTTGTGTAAGAGTCATTAAGATCAAATCTCTGTTGGTTGCAGTAATGGATACATCTGCTACTATTACCAGGTTTCCGTCTGTGGTTAGTTCAATATCTTTAGCAATCTCATCAAGAGTACCGCCCATTATCTTTTCCCAAACTACCTGACCATACTGATCTACTTTCGCCAGGTAGAGTTGCTTTCCTAAATCTTTCAAGGCAGAGGTTTCTGATACCAATACTCTGCTTGTGCCATAAAGGATAATCGATCCATCAGCATTGACAATGAAATCAACTCCTTCGTGGTTACCTTCCTTGCCATAGTATTTTAAGAAATAATTCTGAGCCGGATCAGGAAAGTCGCGTTTCGTGTCGCATGCGGTTATGATCAAGGCAGCACTGATGAAAATAAAAAATGTAATCGTGCGGCTCATTAATTTTTGTTTCTGCGAAAAACTCTTTTAAAAAATACTCCCACGCGATTGGTTTTGATCTTTCGGGGATCATAAATGGGCTTGATGTAGCCCACCGAAAGCGACAGGTTATCTAATCGAAAAAAATCACTAACCCACCGGTATTTCGCAAGATCATTGTCCAGCATTGCTCTATCGGATTCATCATAGTAATTGTGATCGGGCTTGACGAGATTAGTCAATCCACCCATATACCGTAAATCGAAGTAGATAAAATCCTTTCCTATTTTGTATTTGAGCCCTCCCCCTGCTACAACAGAAGAATTTAAAAAATTCCGCTTTCCTACTAGGCTTTCATCGGGGCCTTCCGCAGGGTTTTGATTATTATCCTGCGAAGGACTCCTATCAATTCCATTCAGTGAGACTCTATTATTTAATAACAAATTCAGGCTGTAGCCTGCATAGCCAAATGGCCGCACTTTACCAATACTCTTTGAATACCTTAAGTAAAATGGAACATCCAGCCAAACCTGATTTTCGATGATACTTAATTCATCATCGGCTGAGATTCCCTTTCTAACAAGGCTAAAGGATTTGGTGGAAAAATTTAAGCCCGTGCACAAACTCCAGTTATCGTCAAGATTCCAATCGATTCCCGCGCCTACCTGGAATCCTGGCCTTAAGTATGATCGAGTTGAAATTTCCGCACCATAAGGATCAGAATTTACTTCCCTGATCACACGTCTCCATGAAGCATTGGAGCCCAAATGAACCCGAGGGGTGAATACAGGGGTTGCTGTAAATTTCTTACTTAAATAAACAACATCGATGGGATCCTTCTCTGGCGAGGCTACATATTCAGGATCGGCCTTCAAAAGTTTAAGATAACTATCCTCAGCAGCGATGTGATCGTCTAATATTAAATAAGCCTGGGTAAGCAGCAAATAAGCGCGCACTTTTTGCTCATTTGTAAAGCCGTTTTCAAGACAGGGTTTCAATATTGAGGGGAGTCCAAAAAATCTTCCTGCCTCAAACTCTGCATTTGCATTATCCAACGTTTCCTGACAACCTACATCTGTATTTTGTGCACACGAAATCAAGCTCCGAAGAGAAAGCAAGATTAGCAGCAGGCTATAGACGAAGAAGTTTTTCATTAGCGATCTTTAATTAATAAACTTCTGCAGGTAGATTCATAAGGAACATTGTTGCCAACATAAGTACTCCACTCTTCCTTGGTCATATCTCTTTTCAGCTGGGGGCAAACCTTTTCAGCCAGCATGCGAGTATCGGTAGGCCATACTCTTATTTCGCCATCATTGCATGAAGCGATCAGGTAATTCGATCCCTTCGCAAAGGCAATACTCCAAACAAAACCATTATTGTTATTCATGATGATTGGCAAATCATCCTCATGATCTACAACCCACATCTGAAGTTTACTGTCCAATCCTGCGCTGGCCAGCAATAATCCATCAGGGCTAAATTCAACATCGGAAATTCCTGCTGCATGTCCACCAAGCTCTTTTACCACTTTGCGTGATTTCAGATCAAAAAGTTTTACAATTCCTTTAGCCGGAAGTCCCTTTTCATTTACCGATTCAATTCCGCAAGCGATCAAAGACCTTTCGGGGTGGTAGGCAACAGAAAGTATTCTATTCGGTGATTCATTGAGAATTTCTTGAAATAGATTAGTAGTTAAGTCGAGCAAAATCGCTCTACCTGAAACCGACACCCCCACAAGTGATTTTCCATCAGGGCTAATGTCAATCGACTTCACACTATAGGGTAGTGTAGCAATTACTTTGCTTTGACGACTTGCCGCGTTGGTAAGTCTGATCGTCCTATCCGTTGAAACGGAGATAAATCCAGAATTGTCGGGTAAGAATTTAATATCATTCACAATTCCCTGGTGCCCCCTAACTTTGATTGACTTTCTATCCGTTTGTGTAAGATCAAATATTTCCAGGAAACTGGAGTCACTTCCATTGACGAGGTACTTCTCATCCTTACTTAGTGCCAGTACACGGTTTGGGTAGCCTTCATTTTCAGAAATTAAAATCTCAGCTTTCTGAGCGATGAAATCTCCTTCTATAATTTTTCCATCATTACCAGTAGTGAAGAATGCGTTACTTTTTCTTGATACCGCCAAGGCAAACATCTTATTCTTAAGATTGTTCTTAGTCTTTATGGCATTGTAATTCAAGCCCGATAATTTTGCCACTGCATAATACAATCCACTAAATACATAAGGATCATATTTCTTTCCTTCGTATTGGGTATGAAAAAGGTAGCCTTGCATTGCAGTGAGGCCTGCAAGATCTTTATCATCAATGCCCAACGACTTCACCTCGAGAGATTGAGCAATGGATAGCATCAGCAATCTGTTGGCATTGTCAAATTCCTTTTCCGCTCGGTTAAATTGAGTTCTCGCTTCGTCCCTTGCTAATCTGGCGCTATCACGCTGTTCGTTGGCGATGGTTAGGTTTGTGAGTGCATTTTGTTTTTGCACTTCTGCTTCATTAAGGGCTTGCGTTAGCAACCGATAGTTTTTTTCAAGCTGCTCACTCTTTGACAAAATTACCTGAGCCTGTTCCTTGGCAAGTTTTGTTTGCTGCTCAGCAATAGCCCGCTGACTGTTTGCTTCATCTCTTGCCTTATCCGCTAATACTCTTTGCTCGATAGCCAGACGAGCTGCACTTTCTGCTTCAATCTGCTGAATATAGCCGTAAAAGAAGAATCCGATGGAAACCAACAAGAAAATGGCAAGTACGATATTCGTCACCCTTGCCCTACGCAGCAGTCTTCGCTGCAGCATCTCCTGGTTCTTGAGTTCAGCTTCATAGGTAATCCTGCTGGTGTCAAGGAATACAATGGCTCGCTCAAAAGCGATGTCGTAGCGCTGTGCCCATGTTCGGGTTGGTCGCTGCTTCTTCTGCCAGTTTAAGGCCAATTGCAAATCAGGTGGACGCCACAAACTGGTTTTGCCAATCTGATACATCGCTGCGGCATCCGATACACGCTTATACATTTGAGCTGACTCAAACTCTTCATCAACCCAGGTGGAAAGACGAGTCCAAATGCGCATTAAACTTTCGTGTGAAAGTTCTATTACGGAGTTGGCATTAAGTTGAACGGCAATGCCGGGCATTAAGAATGATCTTCCCGTTTTACGGAACTTCTCGACCACTTCAATTACTTCATCCTCTTGCGCTTCAGCCAATTCGGCAATGACACCGACCTTTGCCGGCCTGCGCATTTCCTGATTCTCCTGATTCTTTTCAGTGATGTTCTTGAAAAGCACCTCCGCGATTTCCTTTTCGCGCGTAGTTAATTCATCATAAGCTTCATTGGCATGAAGTGAAAGAGCCTGAGAAATTCGACCAATGGAATTGTAGTGACGGATGTCCATGGGCTCGCCCGGATCATGACTTTCCACCCAATAGTCCCAAGTGCGCATGAGGGCATGTTGCAAAATGGGAAGTTGATCTTGGTTGTCGCCTATATCGCTCAGCAATCGTTTCACAAGGCGAGGGGAAATTCTTCCGCCTCCAACTGCAACCGGACCTTCAATGGCCATGCGCTTTTGTTCGCGCGACATTTGAGGAACCAGGTAATTACTTGCGTTGATCATTTGAGTGAGCCCTGCAAAAGAGGCGCACTCACCAATGAAATCAGAGCGCATGCTAAGGGAGATATAAATCGGAACCTCCACCTGGTTAAGCGCAGTAAGGATAAGATTTACATAAAGAGAGGCTTCGTTTGCCGAGTCCTCTCCTTCCAGCACTTTGTAACGGAACAATTCTTCAAACTGATCCAGAAGAAAAAAGACATTCTCATCAGGCGACTTTTGAAGATATTTCGCTACTTCAATGAGGCCGGTTGGCCCGCTTCGAAGGATAGAGTTTATGATACTGAGGTAGATTTTTCGATCGTGCTCTTCAATCTTGCCTTCGTGAACTAAGGAATTAACGACCGCAGTCGATAAGTTTAAAATCGGAGAATTTCCGGGTCTTACAGTCAATATCTTCCAGTGCGGACCTTGGTTGGTCATGAAGCCACCATAGAGCACGGGAACCAGTCCGCAATGCATTAAACTGGACTTTCCACTTCCAGAATAACCCAGCACCGTTACTGAACGATGCTTGGAAAGCTTAATCAGAATTTCATCTACTTGCCCTTCCCGGCCAAAGAATAAATGCGACTCGTCAATTGTAAATGGACGCAATCCAGGAAATGGATTAGCTCCAATCTTCTCATTCGATACAACCGTATCATTTTGATTAGAGTCCTCCGAAGCGCCAACTTTGACAGAGTAGTTTAACATCAAAAAACTGTTAAAGCCTGAAATTTAGCAAACTGAATGGTATTTAGCGAGAAATAAGGCACTTATCATAAAGTAACTTTCAAAAAATTAGACTCTTCCTAAGTTCAAAAAATACAATAAATCAAATCAGATATATTCCAATACTTTATCTGTAAGCTTGACATTATCGGCTAACAATTCATAGAACTGATCTTTATTCACTCGCAATAAGATCGTGCTTTCATTGGCAACGATCAGGTTTGAATTCACAAATCCACTGGGCGATAACACCTCTCCAATAAATTGCCCCTGAACAAAATCGCCCACGTGATTTCCCTTTGCATAGTACTGAGTCGAACCGCTATAAATAATGAAAAAGTCATTATTCATTTTTTCATCAATACTCAATTGCTCGCCTCGCTTCAACCGTAACTCGCGCGAAATGTCAGCGATGTAAGACAAGCTTATTCCAGGCAATCCATTGAATACTTCCGTCTTTTTAAAGAACAACACCTTCTCAAAGAGCATCAGTTTGGAACTGTTGCCGGTAATGATGGCACGATCCAGCCACCGTTTTACATCTTCGCCCAACCGTTGTGCATTGGAGTGATAGAGTTGGGGATCTATTTGATAAAGTGCCCAGGCAGATATCTCTCTGATTAATCGATCAGGGTTAAACAACTGAGCGATCAGGTCGAGTGTAAAATCCGCGATCCTAAGATTACCAATTAGTTGTATGACGCATGATTTTGTCCATCGATTGGACTGCGTAAAATCCCGGTTGATTAGGAATTTGAGAACAAGCTTTTCATCCAGCTTAACGCGTGGATAAAAAATTTCGAGCCTACTCACTTTTTCATTTGTACTCAGGTCATCAATGACAGGGATTACCTTCACCTTTAATTGTTCAGAAAGAAACACATCTAACAACTCTACCGCATATGTGATGCCTTCACTGGTACCGCTTTCAATATTCTCTTTCACCAATTGTATGGAGCGTGTGTCATACAACATGGCCAACAACATATAAATGTGGTCTGTGTCATTCTGAACTTCACGTATAAGCGCCTGCCTCACCTCTGCTGTTTTTTCGTTATCCCCTAGCTCCTGAAGCGCACCCAGGTTCCACGTAATATCTGCAATGTCTGATTCGATGGCATACTTGATGCGCGTAATCTGAGAGATACCAGCCTTGAATCCACATTCACCCAACGACAAAAGAACTTGTGATACAATTACCTTATCCGGGTAATCGATTTTATTCCATAGAAAATCTTTTGCTTTCTGTCCGCCAATTCTACCGATGATTTGAATAATGCGGATCATCGTTTGCGTGTTTTGACCTGATCGATAAAATGCAGTGTCTAATTGAACTAATGCTTTTCCGCCAATAAGGATCAGCGAATTCATTGCCTGATTGCTAAACGATGGGATATTAAGGTTATCAATGAGTGAATAAACAACCTCATTGTTATTGCGCTTAATCGCTGTGGTTATCGCAGTTCGCCTTACAATAATTTCTGGATCGTGCAGCAACTCGATCAGAAAGGGAACGTTCTCTTCTGAAGAAGAGTGAAGTAACAATTCTGCAGCATACTGACGGTCGCTCACATCGGATGATCGACATAACTTTTGAATTCGTGCTTTCGTAATGTCTCCACCACTATTCAAAATCAATTCCAAATCGTTTTTTGTTAGTACGTTTTTTCCTTCGCCATGTGAAGCAGAGTGAATTTTAATGACATATTTCTCTGATACCGAAAGTCCTTTAATCTCATTCATCCTGCGCTGTGCATAGTCTTTTGCTTCTTCGCTTGCATTGCGCATCAGGTTATTCACCCATTGACTCACCTTAGATGGATTAATCTTCTCCAGCAGCTTAAAAGAAAAAATAGCCTTGGAATCATTTGAATTTAAAAGTCTGTTCTCCAATCGCAGAGTTACTTCCGCAAAACCTAATTCAAGCTTATCCTGGCTAAAGTCAGTATTCTCAAGCTTGGCGCGGATTTTACCCTTATATCCCACGTACAACTTATTAATGGCCAGAAAATACACGCCACAGAGAATGACCACTATTATCGGTATCCAGATAATCTCAAAAAAAGGAATCAAGGCAAAAGCGAATATGACAACACCAGCAATAAACCTTCCTGATTCACTGATCACCCCTTCCACCTTTGACTGAATATTGAAACGATAGCGATTGTCGAGCGGAATGAACAATAGTTTGAACACTGGATTTTCCAATGAATCACGAAGCATTACATTGAATAATCGTGTGAGTGCTACTAACAGAAAGAAAAACACGAAGGCCTCCGCATTGCCTTCTATCGAAAAACCAAATGCAAGGCCAACAATCACTGAAGCAAGCCCCAATACACCCGTAACAATCGGCAATATAAATAGAGACACCCTCATGCCGTAGGTGCTAATGATGCGCTCATTTACGAAGGTTTGCATTACCAGACTAAGTGCATAAATGGCACCGTTAAAGTAAGCAATGAAGTTCGTCAGGTCGCGCTGGTCTGGATACTGCTTGTTAAGTAGCGTCTGAAAAGCATATTGATTAAACATGTAAGTGACCATCGATGTCACCAGGAAAAGTGCGAGCAACAGAACGTAACGGTCTTTAAACATTTTGACGAACGTGGTCTCTGTCTTCACGCTTTCATCAAACTCAGAGGGATCATTTTTTGTCAGAGAATAGTTTCGTGAAATCGCGATCAAACAGATCAATGACCCAATTATGCTGAGATTACAGATAATGAGATAGTCTTCTGTTGCCGGGATAAGGTTTGAAGTAAGCGGAATCAGAAAGTTGGCAATAATAAACGCGATAAGCTGACCTGTATCAATCCAGCCAATGATTCTCTTAGATTGTTTAAAATTGAACAGACGACCAAAGATGCCCCAGTAGCTTAGCAGCAATAGCGCGGTGATTGGCCCGGTAAGGCAATACATGAGAAACAAAATATTGTCGTGAATCTGCTTCTCCTGATTATGATAAAAGATGTAAACTCCGGTGGTCGCTAAAACGATAAGAATGATGGTAACAAAGGTGAGCGTACTGAACCGGATCATTCGTTGCAGAGCAGCAAAAATGAATGTGGTGACAATACCCAACACGCCCGAAATCAAAAAGGCCTGGTTAATTCGCTCACTCATTTGATTGAGGAAGAGCGACTCGGCAGTTACCTGATAAGTGGCAATAAAGATTCCAATGAAGAAGCCGGTGCCAAGCATGAGCAGAACCTGATTCTGCTCCTCATCGCGCACATTCAAAAAGCCAAGTATATTCTTTTTCACAATCAGAAAATTAAAACTTAATCGATTAAAAAAAAAGACCGGGCCTAATGTAAGACCCGGTCTGTTATTTAATCTTGGTAGATTCTATTTATTTCTTCTTAGCTGCAGTAGAGTCTGCTTTGGGAGTTGATCCCTCTGCTTTGAAAGCTTCATTTAAACCTTTGATCACCTCTTGAGTGATGTCTAAAGCACCGCTGCCATAAAGCATATCGCTGCTTGGGTCATATTTCAACACCATTTCCAAACCGTTTTCGCTGGCATACTTTTTCAAGTACTCAGTTACTTTTGAATACAACTCATTGTTGATTTTTGCCTGCTCGTTTACCAATTCCTGCTCCAGGCTTTGCTGATACAGGCGCAGGTTCTGCTGCTTCTTTCCCAAGTCATCTTCAACTGCTTTTGCCTGACCAATAGTCATGCTGCTAAGATTGCGCTGGTACGCGCTGATATCATTTTGAAGGCTCTGTGCTCTTGATTGTAAATCCTGATCCAACTTCTTTCCTTTTGACTCCAACCGGTCTTTGGTCACTTTAAAGTAATCATAGTATTTCAATACAGTATCGGAATTGATGTATGCCAATTTTAATGTACCTGGTGCCGAAGAAGGGGTAGCAGAAGATTCACTCTGCTTGGGAGAAAATTGTATAATGTACAGCACAATGACTGCAATTAATGAGGTGATGCTAAGGCCGAGGGAAAGATTTTTCATGCTTCAAATAAATTATTTAAGGCCGCAAATATAGGCTTCTAAATAAATTACTGAAGGGATTTTATTATTTATTTGATTGACAAACGATTAGCCCTGCTCTTTCTGGGTTTGGAAGCTGTAAAGGGTTTCATCCAATTTTAACTGACCAGAATTAAAATCAGCGATGAATTTACTAATCACTTGAGGAGTAACCTTGTCAATATGCAGCCCAATGTCTAGGCCTACGCCAAAATCAATATTCGGATCGAAATCAATATGTTCTTTCACTTTTACTTCACCTTCTTCTTCAAGTTCCATAATCACCTCTGCGATATAGAGTCCAATCTCCTCTTCGAGATCATCGAGGCGCTCCAGGTTGCCATTCTCATCTTCCTCATACGTTATCTTTTTGTATTCAGGAAAATGTTTGGCCGCCTCATGCTCGGCTATTTCAAAAAGCTCACTTTCGTGGTGCAGCCTTAATGTGTAAAGTACAGCATCAAATACTGTTTCTTCGCCTTGGTATTTTCCTACAAATTGAAAATGAGCATACTCATCTCCTGCTTCCTCTTCCTCAATCATAAGAAATTGATTTCCGCTCGACTTTAGTTTAGATCGGAAATCGGAAATCACTTTAGGATCAAAACCTGTATTATTCTTTACCAACATCATGTGATGAATATAATAAAAGGATCACAAATTATTACGCTGAGTAATTAAAATTTAGACGAAGAGCATATTCTTTATTTATCATTTAAACCATTCGGCATACATCGGGTAATTTCTGGCCGTTCGCTCGATTACTTGTTTCATTTCATCGCCCACATCTTTCATCCTTTTGGCCGGCATGCCCGCATAGATACTTCCAGGCTCTACAATAGTCCAGGGCAATACAATAGCACCGGCCGCTATCACCGATCCTGCGCCAATCACCGCATCGTCCATAATAATTGCTCCCATTCCAATCAACACATTGTCTTCAATGGTGCACCCGTGGGCGATTGCATTGTGCGCGATGGAAACATTATTGCCTATAATCGTCTTTGCTTTTTGATAGGTACAATGGATCACTGCACCATCTTGAATGTTTGTGTTATTACCAATAGTGATGGAATGAACATCGCCCCTCACCACGGCATTAAACCACACGGTACAATTATCACCCATGGTAACATCCCCCACTACTACACTGTTATCTGCTAAAAAGCAATTGTTACCAAAACGTGGTGTGAATCCCCTAACCGATTTAATGATACTCATACGCTATTTAATTTTGGCTCAAGCTACAATGACCCTTTGTTTTAATAAACTTTGATTCTCAAGAAAATCTAACTGACAAGATGTCACCTGAAACTTCAAAATATTGTAAATTTGCAGTCTTGATTACTGATTTATGGGTGATTTAATAAGTGATATCGGACTGATTGACGAGCAAGGAGGGGCTAATTTACCCGAATTCAGGGTTTCTGTAGATCAGAAAACGGGTAAGCCCAGGAAGCTTTACATCGAAAGTTATGGCTGCCAAATGAACTTCTCCGATAGCGAAATTGTGGCTTCTATCCTTCAAAAGGAAGGTTTTGACACTACTTCGAATATTGATGAGGCTGACTTGGTGTTCCTTAACACCTGCTCAATCCGCGAAAAAGCCGAGCAAACGGTACGCAATCGACTCAATCACATTAATGGTTTTAAGAAAAAACGGCCCGAAATGATGGTTGGGGTTCTTGGGTGCATGGCCGAGCGCCTAAAAACAAAACTTCTTGAGGAAGAAAAGATCGTTGATCTGGTGGCAGGCCCTGATGCTTATCGCGATTTGCCCAAACTCATCCTTCAGGTAGATGAAGGTTATAAGGCAGTAAACACATTCTTATCGCGGGAAGAAACATATGCAGACATTAGCCCGGTGCGATTGAATAGCAATGGAATTACCGCATTCATTTCTATCATGCGCGGTTGCGATAACATGTGTTCATTCTGTGTGGTACCCTTTACACGAGGGAGGGAAAGAAGTCGCGATCCACATTCCATCGTTAACGAAGCTAAAGAACTCTTCAATGCCGGCTATCGCGAAGTGACTTTGCTTGGACAGAATGTGGATTCATACAAGTGGAGCGAAGAAGAAAACAATAAGGCACGACTTGAGCGGACAGAAACAAAATCGATCATCAACTTTGCTCAACTACTGGAGATGGTTGCCACTGTAAGCCCTGAGCTGCGCGTGCGTTTTTCTACATCGCACCCAAAAGACATTACCGATGATGTGTTGTATACCATGAAAAAATACCACAACATCTGCAACTATATCCATTTGCCTGTTCAAAGCGGAAATAGCAGAATTTTGGAATTAATGAACCGTGGCTACACACGTGAATGGTACCTGGAAAAGGTGAGTAAAATTCGGGAAGTGCTTGGAGAAGAATGTGGAATTTCTTCCGATATGATAACAGGATTTTGTACCGAAACAGAAGAAGAACATCAGGACACCCTTTCCTTAATGGATATTGTACAATACGACTATTCTTACATGTTCTTTTATTCAGAAAGGCCTGGAACACTTGCTGCGAAAAAAATGAAAGACGACATCTCAGAAGAAGTGAAGAAAAGACGATTGAATGAGATCATCGAAAAGCAAAATTACTGGTCGCTGCAACGAAATTTGAAAGACGTAGGAAAGATTTATGAAGTATTGATTGAGGGCACCTCCAAACGCTCGGACGATCATTTGCAGGGCCGCAACTCCGCTAACAAAGTGGTTATTTTTCCGAATGAAAATAAAAAGCGAGGAGATTACGTCAACGTATTGATTGAGCGTTGCACTCAGGGAACATTAGTTGGAAAAATTGTGAATTAAGACATGGATTTAGAAGCAGATATTCAAAGTATAAAGCAGCGATTTGGTGTTATTGGTAACTCGCCATTATTGAATAATGCTGTGCGGGTAGCCATGCAAGTGGCACCAACCGATATGTCTGTTCTCATTACGGGTGAAAGTGGAAGTGGCAAAGAATCATTCTCAAAAATTATTCACCATTTAAGCTCACGTAAGCATGGTCAGTTCATTGCGATCAACTGCGGTTCTATTCCTGAGGGCACTATTGACTCTGAATTATTTGGTCATGAAAAAGGGTCATTTACGGGAGCCCATGAAGCACGCAAAGGCTATTTTGAAGTAACCAATGGCGGCACCATATTCCTTGACGAGATTGGGGAAATGCCATTGGGCACACAGGCCCGCCTGCTGCGCGTTTTAGAAAATGGAGAGTTTATTAAAGTGGGTTCGTCTAAAGTGCAGAAGACCGATGTACGCGTGGTAGCGGCAACCAACGTGAACCTGATGCACAAAGTTGAGAATGGCAAATTTCGGGAAGACTTGTATTATCGCTTGAGCACTGTGCCCATCTATGTGCCTCCGCTGCGCGAGCGAGGTAAAGATATTGATTTGCTCTTTAGAAAATTTGCTACGGACTTTTCGGAGAAATACAAAGTGAAGCCAATCTCCTTGACGGAAGAAGCAAAGTCAATTTTGTTGAAATACCGTTTTCCCGGAAACATTCGACAATTAAAAAATCTGGTAGAACAGATTTCCGTACTCTCTCCCGATCGTAAAGAAATTGATGCTGAAACTCTGAATCACTATTTACCAAAGGAGAGCACATTGCCTGCACTTTATCACGATAGTAGTAATGGCAAAGAGAATATTTCTGAACGCGACATTCTCTACAAAGTACTTTTCGATCTGCGCAAGGATGTGAATGATCTTAAGAAAATTGTTTTGGATAATGTATCCAATCCTGCCGATGCCTCACAAATTTTAAAAGATCATGCTGGCTTGTTTGAAGGTATCCAGCAAGAGACAAAGACATCTCATGAGCCTATGATATTGAACCTTACCCCCACAAACCAAAACACGGAAAGCGCGGAAGAAGTACAAGACATCAGTCATGAAGCCGAAGATGATTCACTCTCCATCGAAAAAAAGGAGAAGGAACTTATCTTGCGTGCACTTCAAAAAAATAATAATAAGCGAAAATATGCGGCACGCGATTTGGGAATTTCAGAAAGAACCTTGTACCGCAAAATCAAAGAATACGAACTTGAAGAATAGCATTTCATTTTTTATTACCCCACTCCTTCTCTTATCCCTTCTCATTTTTCAAGGTTGTGGAATCTATTCCTTTTCAGGATCGGCCACAGCCGCAAAAACAATTCAGGTAGATCCATTTTTTAATAACACTGACCTGGGCCCTGCCAATCTTGGTCAGACGTTTACCAACAAAATGAAGGATTATTATCAGCAAAATTCAAGTCTGAATGTTGTGCCCGAGAATGGAGAATTACAAATCGAAGGCACTATCACAGATTATAAAATCAGTAACGTTGCACCCGTTGCAGGGGTTTCTGCTGCAGGATCAACCGCTGCGTTAACGCGCCTGACTATCGGGGTACGGGTAAATTACGTGGATTCGCTGGTGCCCAAAAACAGTTTCAAAGACAGAACTTTCAGCTTTTACGCTGACTTTCCAAACACGCAAGACTTAAGTGCCGTGCAGGAATCGTTAGAGAAAAAAATCTTTGACCAGATTTTCATTGACATCTTCAATGCCACGGTAGCCAACTGGTAAGTTCTGTCTTTCACTATTGCGCACAGGACTATTTTCTCCTACATTTACTTATACCTCAATTAATTCCCGGTGGAGAAGAACCATTTCTATCAGCTACTTTCCAACTATACCGCCCTTACGGAAGAAGAGGTTAATGAACTGCTGAAACTTCAAAAAGAGTATCCCTACAGTCAGGTAATTCAAAGCATGACGGCACGTGCGTCAAATGATTTGGAGATGGAAAGTCGCAATGAGTACCTGCATCTCGGGGCAATTTATAGCACTGATCGCTCCATACTCAAGTCAATTATGAGTATGCCTACGATAGACCGAACCATTGTAAAGCCTATTCAAGTTGAGTCAACGTCCACTGTAGAAATTGCACCATTCGAAAAAGAGAATTCAAACCCAAAAGAGTTTATCTCCCAACTGGAAGGTGATGAGCTTTACGATGAAATTGAAAAAGATGTAACCCTTTTGAAAAAGCTGAAGTTGGAATTTGAGACTACGGCTGACAGGGTACTTAAGTCCTCGGAAAAACCCGAGAAGGAAGAAAAAAGACCTGAAAAAAAAGTAAAGAAAAGTCTTGAGCCTTCAGATGGATTGATTGAAGAGATAAAAACCACCAAAAAGAAATTAAAGCCTGAAGATCCCAAGCAAAAGGAGCAAATCGAAATCATTGATCAGTTTATCAAAACTCAGCCTTCTATAGGCAAAGCAAAACCAAAAGAATCCTCTGAAGAGCAAACCGACCTAACCGAAAGTAGTGCAATGTTTGGTGAAAATATTATTTCGGAGACGTTGGTTGAAATCCTGTTGAAACAAGGGAAGAAAGAAAAGGCGGTTGAAGTTCTTAAAAAGCTGATTTGGAAGTTTCCCCAAAAAAAGGCTTACTTTGCGGCTCGAATTGACGAGTTGAAAAAATAAGCTATGTATACATTATTGATCGGTCTTGCCCTGTTTAGTTCAGTACTTTTGGTATTGGTTGTATTAGCTCAAAATTCCAAAGGAGGCGGCTTGTCCAGCCAGTTTGGAGGTTCTGGAGCCAGCAATTTAATTGGAGTTAAAAAGACAGGAGACGTTCTTGAAAGACTTACCTGGGGTTTTGCTATTGCGATCATGGTATTTGCTTTGGCAACAAATTTTACCACACCAAATACCAGCGTACCCACAGATGAGATTATGGAAAAGGCAAAAGAACAACAGGCTGCTCCTGCATTGGATCTTCCTAAATCAACGCCTGCTCCAACCGACAGTGCTAAAAAATAAGTAAAGGATAAATTTCAAGAGTAAAAATCCCCGCGGCAGAGCCGCGGGGCATTCATAAGGAATAAATTATTTCCGTTTTCAAACTTGAACTTTCTTTCACACGCAGCAAGCTGCGGGGTATTTACCCCTAAGTGAATAAAGGCCTCTTTCGAGGCCTTTTGTTTTTTAAACCGATGTTGAAATGTGTTTCACCAAAAGTCGCTTTGCGACCGGCATCAGAGTTTGCACAAACGGAAACCGGAGCTTCGAAAGCACAAGGTAAGCAGATGGATTAGGCAGTTCTGAATACTTCCGAATCAATTCAAGTTTAATATTTTCATAAGTATTGCTGAAAGATCGCTCAGCAGTCAGCACGTGATGGGTGCGCAGGCCTCTCATGGTTTCACTGCTTTGCTCAAAGAAGGTAACCTGATAGCGATACACCTGTGTTTCTTTCTCTGGTGGTTGTGTAACAAACAAATACCCCTCATTGGTGTAAAGGGAGGAAAGCCCAACCGGTGAAATCTCGCAATTCGATTCTACATAATCATATATAAAAGAACCTTCATCCAGTGATGATTTGAATTGCGGCAGCGCAAACTCCATGATTGATTCGATTTCGCGCATGACCAGATCATCTTCAATAATTTTCTTATAGTTAAGTTCCAGATTCCTAATGCCCTCTGGCGAAATCTCCTTTGGAAAGGATTCCCGTATGAGGGATTTGTTTTCCCGCAGCGTCATCAGGTTGCGATAGTGAAACACCAAATCTGCCATAAAGGGATAGAGTTCCACCCTATTGAATGACTCTTTCACCTTTTTAAAATAAGCCAGTAACAAATACTTTTTATACTCAAAGTCGATCAATCCATCAGTAAGCCAATTGTCTTTCAAACTCTCCATAGCAATTCAATTTGAGATAGAATAAAAATAATCACCTGTAAACCATCTGTCAAGAGATAAAGCGCTCGAACCTTACACCTGAATACGATTTGGGATGCAAAAAGGTAAACACTGCCATTTTGGAAGTTGGCACTGTCAAGTCAGGTAAAAATGATCATCTTTGCCACCCTAAAGGCTGAAATTGTGGCAAAAAACCAGTAAAAAGGCTGAATGGCATGAATATCGCCAATTGGTATCGCGACAGTTTAACCATTAATTGTTCAACTAAATTTTTAAAACCCATATGGCAAAAATCAATTTCAAACCCAACGAAGACAGAGTGTTGGTAGAAGCTGCTCCGGCAGAGCAAAAGACAGCCTCCGGATTGATCATCCCGGACACGGCAAAAGAAAAACCTCAAAAAGGAAAAGTGATTGCAGTTGGCGATGGCTTGAAAGATAAGCCAGTAACCGTAAAGGTTGGTGACAATGTGCTTTATGGAAAGTATTCCGGAACAGAAATCACCATTGATGGCAAGGAGTATTTGATCATGCGTAACTCTGACATTTTCGGAACGGTTTAATCTCAACTTTTAAACGATTTAAAAATTATGGCAAAAGAAATTACATTCGATACCACCGCCCGCGATAGAATTAAGAAGGGTGTTGATAAGTTAGCAGATGCAGTAAAAGTTACCTTAGGACCAAAAGGTCGTAACGTAATTCTGGATAAGAAATTCGGTGCTCCTACCGTAACCAAAGACGGTGTGTCAGTAGCGAAGGAAATCGAGTTGAAAGACCCGATCGAAAACATGGGTGCTCAGCTAGTGAAAGAAGTGGCCTCCAAAACTGCCGATGCAGCTGGTGATGGTACTACTACCGCTACTGTATTGGCTCAAGCAATCTATGCTCACGGAATTAAGAACGTGGCCGCTGGTGCAAACCCAATGGATTTGAAGCGTGGTATCGACAAAGCAGTTGATGCCGTTGTTGAGAATCTAAAAAAGCAATCCAAGAAAATTAAAGATTCAAATGAAATTGCTCAGGTAGCAACTATCTCCGCCAACAGCGATGTGGAGATCGGTAAGATGATTGCCATGGCAATGGATAAAGTCGGTAAGGATGGTGTGATCACTGTAGAAGAAGCAAAAGGAACGGAGACCGAAGTGAAGACCGTAGAAGGTATGCAGTTCGATCGCGGATACCTGTCTCCATACTTCGTGACCAACACCGAGAAAATGGAAGCGGATCTTGACAGTCCTTACATTTTGATCTACGATAAAAAGATCAGCAGCATGAAAGAATTGCTTCCTGTATTGGAGCAGACCGCACAAACCGGCAAGCCTTTGTTAATCATTGCGGAAGAAGTTGAAGGAGAAGCATTAGCGACATTGGTTGTTAACAAAATCCGTGGCGCACTGCGTGTAGCTGCTGTAAAAGCTCCTGGCTTTGGCGATCGCAGAAAAGCAATGTTGGAGGACATCGCTATCCTAACCGGTGGAAAAGTAATTTCAGAAGAAACCGGCATGAAGCTGGAAGATGCGAAATTGGAGTTCCTCGGCCGCGCAGAGAAAGTGAACATCGATAAAGACAACACTACTATCGTAAATGGTGCAGGCAAGAAGAATGACATTCAGGGTCGCGTAAATCAAATCAAAGCTCAGATTGAAACTACAACTTCTGACTACGATAAAGAAAAATTGCAAGAGCGTCTTGCAAAACTTTCAGGTGGCGTGGCCATTCTCTACATCGGTGCTGCTACTGAAGTCGAAATGAAGGAGAAGAAAGATCGTGTAGACGATGCATTGCATGCAACACGCGCTGCTGTTCAGGAAGGTATTGTTCCTGGTGGTGGTGTTGCGTACATCCGCGCTATCGAAGCATTGAAAGATTTAAAAGAACTTGGTTTGGATAATGACGATCAGGCTACTGGTGTCAACATCGTTCGCCTGGCGTTGGAAGCTCCGCTAAGAACTATCTCTGAAAACGCTGGTCAGGAAGGCTCTGTAATCGTTAACAAAGTTCGCGATGGTAAGAAAGACTTCGGATATAACGCGCGTGAGAATAAGTTCGAAAATTTCTTTGATGCAGGTATTATCGATCCTACCAAGGTAACACGCCTTGCTTTGGAAAACGCAGCGTCTATTTCCGGATTGCTGTTGACTACCGAGGCCGTAGTATCTGAAATTCCTGAAGAGAAAGAATCGCCTGCAATGCCTCCCGGAGGTGGAATGGGCGGAATGATGTAATCTCCAGCAAGGGTTTTAAAAAAAGGCTTCGTGTAACATGAAGCCTTTTTTATTTATTTTTATTTTATCTTTAATCGATTATGGTAGTTCATTACAACTTCAGTGATTTCGCACTATTTCTTTATGTGCATATGGCTTATGCCGATGGTAATTATCACCCCGAGGAGATGCACGTGATCATTGACAAGATGAAACGATTATACCCTGCCGGAGAAGATTTGCATCGTAAACTAGACTTGGCTCTTGAAAACTATCGCTCAATGGATCAATCCCAAATTCCAACCGTGGTGCGCGATTCCTTTAAGCATTTTAGCAGTGTGAAATTTGCCGTGAAGTACAAAGTTTATACCGACATGTACGATATCATCAATGCGGATGGAAAGGTTGATGAGTCGGAAACACAAGCGCTTGAAGAGTTGAAGCAGATCATCAATTTTGGAGCAGAAAAATAATGCTACCATCTGGAATACGCCTGGCACTCAGTGGTGGAATAATCTTCCATATGCTTTTCATTTTTGGATGTCAAAAAGAGAATGTAACACCGGAAGTAAATCTACTTACCAGTGTGGCCTGGGGAAGTCCGGTAGTGCTTGTGGATGGGGTGGATCAATCAACTGTTTACAAAGACTTTAAAATAACCTTTGGAAAGGATAGTTACGTGAGCACCGGTGGCAGCCCCATCTGGAAATCATCAGGAGTGTGGGAATACACCGATGAAGCGAAAACTATTTTCCTGCTTGATAACCAAACCGAGGTAAAAATTAATCAGCTCTCAACAGATCGGCTTGAGTTAGAATTGCAATGGAGCACCACTACCTATAAAGGAGGCCGTGCCAATTCTGTGTCGGGTAAAAATATTTTTCAATTGAAGAAATTATAACTCTCCATCAATGCCTTCTTACGAAATTTCGGAACGGCTAAATACGTGCACAAAAAAAGCCTTCGATTCTCTAACCGAAGGCTTAAAGTATTGAATTAAAAATATTACTCTTCTGATTTTTTTATGGCCAGCGAATACAACATCCACGCCATTGCGGCAAAGAAGAGTACACCAAGAAATTGATATCCTCCATGGCCCAGCATGTCTGTCAGGCCATGCTCTGCATTTACTTTTTGTAACGATTCAAACACACTTTCATTTACCGAAAGCAATGCTACCACAACACCAGCTAATGCACCACCTGCAATCAATCCGGTAGCAAATAAACTTCCTCTTCCTAAGTCTCCATCTTCTACCACAAGGTTTTTACGTTCTGCTCTCCAATCCACAATCCCTTTAATAGCACCACCGATAAAAATAGGAAGTGTGGTTGATAAAGGCAGGTACAAGCCAATGGCAAACGCCAATGCCTTGATGCCACAGAGTTCGATCATCACAGCAATGAAAACTCCTACCATTACAAATTGCCAATCGAGATTGAACGATAAAATACCTTTTGCCAATGTTGCCATTAATGTTGCTTGTGGAGCAGAAAAACGATCGCCACCAATGGCGTGAATAACGCCTTGCGCTGCTTCTGTCTGCGTGGGCGTATCCAAAACTTTTACCACAATACCGATAGCAATGGAAGAAACTATAGCGCCAATAAATAATGCAAGCTGTTGGTAGAATGGAGTTGCCCCAACAATATAGCCTGTCTTCAAATCTTGCGAGGTGGCACCGGCATTAGCTGCAGCAATGCAAATCATTCCTCCTACTACCAATGCCAATGGCTCATACAACATTCCACTCCAGCCTACTGCCGTAAAAATCAAGCAAGTGCCCATCAACGTGGCGATCGTCATTCCTGAAATCGGGCTATTGCTGGAACCCACCAAACCCACAATGCGGCTGGCTACGGTTACAAAGAAAAATCCGAAGATGATGATCAAAATACCAATCAACAATTTTTGAATGAACCCATCGCCTGGAATAATATTACCGGGCAGCAATGCGATGATGCCCACTAATACCAAACTTCCAATGATCACAACTTTGAAAGACAAATCTCTTTCGGTGCGCATTACACTTGATGCTTCGCCTTTCTCTTTTAAGGAGCCAACGCTTTCGCGGAAAGAGCTGATGATGGTGGGAATAGTTTTTGCAAGAGTAATGAAACCACCGGCTGCCACAGCGCCTGCTCCAATCTGACGAATGTAGGCGCGATAAATAGCATCTGCAGAACTTCCAAAAGTGTGCGTAGCCGGATCCCAACCTCCAGGTCCACCGGCAGCATTAAGATCAGCGAGATAACCAAGTTTCACCAACTGCATGGCGATGACATCGGGTGCGACAAGTGTTGTCAGCAGAGGAATGACGGCCCACCACGCCAACACCGAACCAGCAACAAGTACACCGCTAATCTTCGGCCCGATAACATAACCAACACCTAAATATTCGGGCGTGATGTCTGCGCGGGTGGCCGCTGAGGGCCAGAACTTATTTACCTGGCTCGTAATGAATGCCGGTGTTTCCACAATGATGTGAAATACCTTTTGCAACACTGCGTAGCCAAGGGCTATACCCATTCCCATAAAGGCTGTCTTCGCAAAGACACCACCCTTCTCACCAGCCTGCAATACGGAAGCGCATGCTGTTCCTTCCGGATAGGGCAACACACCGTGTTCTTTTACAATCAATGATCGTCTTAGGGGAATCATCATGAGCGTGCCCAACATCCCGCCAAGGGCAGCAAGAATTAAAATGGTGAGGTAATTGAAATAAGAATCACCAACGCTCACTCCGTTTTCTCCTGGTGATAAAAACAAAAATCCCGGCAAGGTAAAAACCACGCCAGCCGCAATGGACTCGCCTGCCGAGCCTGTTGTCTGAATAATATTGTTTTCAAGAATAGTAGTCTTCAAAAACTTTCGCCCCAAAGTGATGGCGATAACAGCAATGGGAATGGATGCTGAAACCGTAAGACCAGCTTTCAGTGCAAGATAAACGGTGGAGCAACCAAATAAAATTCCAAACAGTACACCAAAAACAATGGACTTCACCGTGAACTCGGCAACATTCTGCTCTGGTGCGATGTAGGGCTTAAAGTCTTTTCCTTCAGACATAACAATAGGTTTTAATTATTCTTGAGAATTTTTTGCAAAAAAAGTATTGTATAAGATCATCAGTACGGTGGCCACCACACCGATGGCCGCTACCAGGTACCACATCATTGATGGATTGGTTGCCAAATAAGTGATGCGCAACCAATCGGCAAGGTATCCTGCGGTAAGCGAGCCGATGGCAACGGGTAAAAATGCAAACCCCATAAACGTACCGACTTGATTTTTAGGGGCCAACGAACTTACGTATTCATAAAACCGGGGAGCTTGTGTGGCTTCACCCAACGCATACAGGAACACACCAATGATCACCGATTCCACCGTACCCAACCCTGCGATAATGAGCCATGATAAACTCGCGAGAATAAATCCAAGCGTCATCGCGCGAATAGGTTTCCAGTTTTTTACGAGTGCTGCCATCGGAACAGTAAGCACAATAATTCCCCAGGCGTCAATGGTTTCTAGTAATTCAAAATCCTGGAAGTGCAGTATGTCGGTGGCATAAAAAGGAAGCAGGTAAAAAATTTGCCAAAACATTAACCAGAATCCTGAGAAGATCACGAGGAAGCTAATGAACTTGACATTCTTAAATACCAACAGCATGTCCTGAAAAACTTTTCCAAAGGTTCGCACTTCTTCAGTGCCTTTTTCTGCTTCTGGCTCTCTGAAGAAGAACCATGTTCCAAAGAACAGCAGTGCGGATGTGACAGAAGACATCACTAAAACATATTCAATGCCTAAATCTTTGCGAATGCTGAGTGCGATGATCGGGCCGATGGCACCGCCTAAATTCACCAGGGTGTAATAGATGGAGAAGCCAAGCGCCTTCGCTTCAGGTTTCGATGTTTTTGCCACCGTGCCCACAATGCAAGGTTTGATCAACGAGCCGCCAATGGCTGTGAGCACGAGCACAATGATTACATAGTTTCGCATGCCAATAGCTTCTGTTATGCTCTGCCCCCATTCCATCCCGGCAAGGCCGATGCAGAAATAGCCTATGGCAAAAATCGCAAAGCACGTCATCAACGTTTTGCGAAAGCCGTATTTATCAACGAACACTCCTGCCACGATAGGCAATGAATAAATCAACGTAGAGAACCAGCCGGTGAGCGTTGCGGCTTCATCCTTGAGGCCTACTTTATTGGCCAGGTAAAAGGCGAGCACTGCCTTTGATCCATAGAATGCAAATCGTTCAAAGAGTTCAAGCGTATTGGCGATCCAGAATGTGGATGAAAATCCGTTGCGCACTTCAGCGAGACGTGATTGTAATGTCATTGACGGTTTAGGTTAAAACGAAACAAAGTAGTGGGATTAATTCACTTTATCAATAAAGAACCATATCAGTTGAATGAGATGGCATATAAAAAGCCCTTGCAAAAAATTGCAAGGGCTCCGGTAGTTTTGCTATTTAAATTTCAGGTTCCAGGCTCCACTTCTCTGGCGATCGCCACAAGCTTGAAAGCAGAAGTTCGCGCATGAAAATAAATTCCTTCGGAAGCTTGTCGTACATGCGCTCAAATAATTCGGCATGTGCTAGCAGCTCCTGCTTCCATTCTTCACGATTGATGGTCATGATTTTGTCGAAATCCTGTTTAGAAAAATCCAATCCCGTCCAGTCGATATCATCATAGTGAGGCATCCAGCCGATCGGGCTTTCCACCGCATTCGATTTTCCCTTGATCTTTTGAACCACCCACTTCAAGATGCGCATGTTATCGCCAAAGCCCGGCCACACAAAATTTCCTTTCTCATCTTTTCTAAACCAATTCACTCCGAAAATGCGCGGAGGATTTGGAATATCACGACCAAACTGCAACCAGTGGTTAAAGTAATCGCCCATGTGATAGCCACAGAATGGCAGCATGGCGAATGGATCGCGTCTTACTTTGCCGACTTCGCCAAAAGCAGCAGCGGTCATTTCTGATCCCATGGTAGCCGCCAGGTACACGCCAGAGTTCCAGTTATGTGCCTGATAAATCAAGGGTACTGTAGTACTTCTTCTGCCGCCAAAAATGAAGGCACCGATAGGCACACCATTCGGGTTCTCCCAATCTGAATCAATGCTTGGGCACTGAAACGCTGGTGCTGTGAAGCGGGCGTTCGGATGAGCAGCAGGCTTACCCGAAGTTGGGTCCCACTTCACTCCTCTCCAATCGATAATATCTTTTGGCGCTTCTTTGGTCATGCCTTCCCACCACACATCGCCATCCGGAGTAACCGCCACATTGGTGAAGATTGTATTCTTCTCAATGGTCTTCATGGCGTTCGGGTTGGTCTTTACGTTCGTGCCTGGAGCCACACCAAAATATCCGGCTTCGGGGTTGATGGCGTAAAGTTTTCCGTCTTTGCCAGGCTTGATCCACGCGATGTCATCACCAACGGTGGTCACCTTCCATCCATCCAGTTCTTTTGGTGGAATGAGCATAGCAAAGTTTGTTTTACCGCAGGCACTTGGGAAGGCAGCCGCCACGTACGTCTTTTCTTTTTCAGGACTTTCCACACCGAGAATCAACATGTGCTCAGCAAGCCATCCTTCTTCGCGCGCCATTGAACTGGCGATACGAAGTGCAAAACATTTTTTACCAAGCAACGCGTTTCCTCCATAACCAGAGCCGTACGATACGATCGAACGTTCTTCAGGATAGTGTACAATATATTTTGTAGTTGCGTTGGTAGGCCACTTGGTATCCTGCTGTCCAGGCTTCAAGGGTGCGCCTACCGTATGAAGACATTTTACAAAGTCGCCATCAGTGCCCAATACGTCCATCACCTTCTTGCCCACGCGGGTCATGATGTGCATGTTCACGACAACATATTCTGAATCGGTGATTTCAATTCCAATTTGCGAAATGGATGACCCTACCGGGCCCATGCTGTAGGGAATTACGTACATGGTTCTTCCCTTCATGCAGCCTGCCAGCAAACCATTCAATGTTTGCTTCATATCTTTTGGATCTACCCAGTTGTTGGTTGGGCCGGCATCTTCTCTTCTTCTGCTGCAGATATACGTTCTGTCTTCCACACGGGCTACATCGCTTGGATCAGAAAAACAAGCAAAGCTATTGGGACGCTTTTCAGGATTCAGCCTGATAAAAGTTCCTTTGGACACCAACAAGTCACAAAGACTATCGTATTCCTGCTTTGAGCCATCGCACCAGTGAATGGCATCCGGCTGACAAAGATCTGAGATCTCCTTTACCCACTGATTAAGAGCATCATGCCTCACTTGATAAGTGCTTTTCGCCACGAGTGTATCCTCCATAAAGTTGTTTGTTTTGATGATTAAAATGGGGCGCAAAATAGGGAGAAATCCTCTAAAAAGAAATGATTCAAACGGTTGCGAACATTATAAATCTACCCGGTAAACCAGGATCGGAATCAGGCTTAGCTGATACTTGGTTTTCACCGATTGGAGGTAAGTATCGTAATAATGATAGCCAACATTTTGCTGGCCGGTCAGGTTTTGAATGTCGATGGAAATGGTGCGGGTGTACCTCGGCTTGTTCTTGCGCCAGGCAATACGTGCATCCGTACGAAAATAATCCGGAAGCTGCACAATGTAACCTTGCGACAAATCATATTGGGTAGAACCACTCAGTTGTGAAAGTGTTGTTTGAATGGCGCGTTCTTTCATTCCGCCTAAATACAGCAGGCGCAAATGAATCCCTAAAGTATTCTTCTTTCGGTTCCACTCCTTCCCGCCAAGGGCATTGAAAGTAAACCTGCCGCTGAATCGGGTGTCTTCAAAAGAACTAGCCTCATTGGTAGCAAACTCTGCGCGGTAGAGTGATCCTCCGCCCATCAGGTACAATTGATGGTCAAATTTCTTTTCCAGAAAAATATCCCATCCATAATTTCTTCCTCTGCCAACACTTTGCATGGAGGTTAATTCAAACTCTTCAATACTATTCAGGGCTGAGTATCCGATGGCAGCATTGGATGGCACATGACTTTGCTGGTGAAAGTAAACCGATGATTTTACCTGCCACTGCTTCACAAAAGTTTTTTGATAATTGAGATTCCATTGATCCGAAAGGGTGAGGTCAACATTTGCAGGATTATTTGCCAGATAAACTTGTATGGGTTGATACTGACTGGTTCTTGAGTAATTAAGTTGCAGCGATCCAAGTTTTCCATGGTACACCACATCCAGCCGAGGCTCCCATGAGTCTGTATTGTTATAGGTGAATTGAACATAGCGCACTCCTGCATGAGCTTGCAGATTTCGCGACAGGGTTATCGTACTCGATACATACGGCTGTAATAACCAGCCATCAACATGCACATCGCTGTAACTGCCAAAGTAAACGTTTGCCATCGTGAAATATCGTGAACCGATTCCAAGCCGATGATCAATATGATTAGCATAAATCCCTCCTTCTACAGCCACATTTCTGGTTGCTCTATAATTCCAGTTTATGAAATTTGAAATCAATAGTTTGTTACTCTCATAGCTGTCGCTGGAAAGGTGCGGAAAAGGAACAAAAACACTTTGAGCATTTCGATTTTGAAATTGTCCTGACAACGCGCTTCCGATTTTTACATAAGATTTTGGGGTAAGTGGAATGTTTTCGGTGAACCCCATACCAAAAACTTTTCCATCAAAGTCAATCTTATAGCGATCCTTTTCTTCTTTCCATTCTGATTGAGGCTTTCCGTCAAATTCATTGAGGCTCAATCCGGCAAAGCCAAAAACCGAAAGCGTTGAATTATTTTTTTGATTGTGATGATAATGAAACGATAAATCCTGAAAGTTGATTTTCTCATCTCCAAAATTTACACCCAGGCTGGAAAGCAAGCCCACCGTAGAGTAACGATAGTTTGCCAACACCGAACTCTTGCCTTTTACTACCGGTGTTTCTGCTGACACATCCATACCAATCAAGCTAGCCTGTGCTGTGTAGTGTGTCTCGGTCTTACTTCCCTCCCGCAACGACATATTCAATGCACCCGACAACGCATTACCATACTGCACCGGCAAGGCACCCGAATAAAAATCAGTTTTGTCGAGCACCTGTGCACTCAGCACGTTCACTCCGCCTCCATTGGACACTGGTTTATCACTGAGAGTGCCAGCATTGGCAAGATGATTGGGATTCACAATATCCAATCCTTGCAACCGCCACAGCAAAGCATTGGGCGAATAACCTTTTACAATGATGGAATTATTTTGATCATTCGAAGCCACTACGCCAGGGTAAGACGTAATCATTCTTACTGGGTCAAAAAAGTTTGCTGCCATGCGCATCGTCTTTTCGATGGACACCGAGCGCACACCAATCTCGGGCTGTGCTGTGGAGTCAGGAGTAACGATGACATCTTTCAATGTAGCAGCCGATTCAGTGAGAACGATCGATAGCTGAATGTCTCTCGCGCTAATTACCAATAGCTCTTCCTCGTAGGCTGCATAACCGACAAACATAACACGAAGCTGATAGCGATCAGGTCTTACTTTTTCGAAAGCAAAACGGCCATCCTCTGAGGAAGATGTTACTTGTTTTGATTGATCGTTAAAGAGAATTATCGTAGCACCACTGAGCGGGCTACGATAATTATCCAGGATTTGCCCAGAAATTTTTTGCTGTAACTCCTGAGTACAACCGCATGACGCAATGAGGAGAAATGCCGTGAGCAGAAAGAAGCTCCTCACTCAAACAATTTTTTTGAAATTGATAATGCTTTGCTTCACACTTTCCATGGAACTGATGGGATAATGCTCCTGCTCAATATAGAAGTATTTTAATCCAGCCTGTTTTGCTTTTGCGAAAATAGGTTTGAAATCAATTCTTCCTGTTCCCACATCCACCTGCTTGCGTGCATCTACCTTATCGCGGTCTTTCACATGCCACTGGTGAAACCTTCCGGGATACTTCGCAAAGTAATCCAACGGGTTTACTTCTGATACGTTCGTCCAATATAAGTCGAGCTCCAGCGAGACGAGATTTTTGTCCAGCAGCGTGAGCATCATGTCATAGGGAACCTGGCCATCGATTTTCGTAAACTCAAATTCGTGATTGTGATACCCTAATTGAACTCCATACTTCTTGCAGACTTCAGCCGCCTTGTTGGTCACTTCACAAACCCTCTTGTAATCGTCTAATGATTTTCTTTCGGTAGGATCCAGCCACGCTACATTCATGTACTCCTGGCCGATTTCCTTTGCATCACTTACCGCACGCTCCCAATCATTACTTAGTGTTCCTTTCTTTTCAGGATTTGAAAATCCCATGCGATAATGCCCGCTCGTCACTTTTATGCCAAGGCTCTTACAGTAATCACCAAATTCCTTCGACTTCATTCCAAACAACATACTGTCAGAATAGTCAAAGGTCTCTACATGGCTGTAACCAAATTCAGCTACTTTCTTCATCACTCCTTTCGGATCTGTTTTAATCACATCCCGCAAGGAATACAATTGAAGGCCAATCTTCTTCTTATCAACAAAACTAAAAGAGGGTAAGGCCAACGCAGCCGCTGCCATTGCCGATGTTTGGATAAATTCTCTACGTTTCATAATGTTATTAGTTAGGCTCAAAAAATCTATTTCATCTCTCCCACTGCATACTGTATACCAGCAAGAATATGCTGCTGAAAAAGTGGATCCGAATAACTTTGAGGGGTATGCCCCATCGCGGTATAAAATGAGCGGCCACCATCAAAGGAATGATACCAGGCCATGGAGTGCTCTCCATCGTGTTCGCCACCTTCGTAAGAATTTTCGTCAATTTTATAAAGCACTGTGACGCCCGCGGGAAGTGTTTTAAAGTTATAATGCTCATCAGAGCGATACCAGCGATCGGGTAATGCGCTGGTCAGTGGATCGTCTCCCACTTTAGTAAATAATGCCCGTTGCACCTTGGGATGTCCTTTGAAATATGCACCCACCAGATCGCCATACCATGGCCAATCGTGCTCTGTATCAGAAGCAGAATGAATTCCAACAAAACCTTTTCCTGATTTAATAAAATTAATGAGCGCTAATTGCTGCGCAGAATCCAGCACATCGCCTGTTGTGTTCATGAATACTACAGCATCATATTTTATCAATGTGGTATCCGCAAACAGTGCAGCATCTTCCGTGGTGTCAATCTTCATCTTGTGCACCTTACCTAACTCCAGCATCATCAGTTTTCCGGCCGGAATTGATTCATGGCGATTGGCCACTGACTTAGAAAAAACCAGCACTGATGGTATCTTCTTTTCCTGACACGAAAGCAAAACAAAAACGATGACTACACTTCCCAAAAAATTCTTCATCCTCAAAAAAATATCACAATCCCTTCGCAGTAGCTTACCTTATTTCAATTCTTTAATTTTTATATTTCGGAACCACACCTCGTTGTCATGATCTTGCAATCCAATCCGGCATTTCGTGGTGGTGGCAAAATCCTGCAGAGTTGAAAACTTACTTCGTGCAATCATCTCTTTCCATTCCGGTGAGGTAAGTGAATATTCCACTACAAGCACATCATTCAACCAATGCTGAACCGCTCCCTTGTTCTTGATCACTTTTACTTTGTTCCATTCACCGGCCGGCTTTACAGTTATCTCTTTGCAGGCTATCAAATCATACAAGTCTCCTGCTTTGTGTTTATATATGATACCGTCTTTGTTTCCGAAATTATCGAGCACTTGCATTTCAGGGCTGGTCTTCCAGGCTTCATCATATTTGGAATCTTCGAGCACTGTATAAAAAATTCCACTATTGCCACCTTCCGAGATTTTCCACTCAAGGTTCAATTCGAAATCCGAGTAGGTATTGTCTGTTACAATATCCATTCCGCCATCGCCACGCTTATCCGCTTTGCCCATTTCAATCACGTAGCCTTCCAATGTGTAACGAAAGCGATGACGGCCTTTGAAATTAAGATTTCCATTTTCCGCTACCCATTTGCTGCCAATAGTTCCGGGTGAGTTGTAACGGTGCCATCCTTTTGTTGACTTGCCATCGAATAGCAATTTCCACCCTTCCATTTTTTCCTGATCCGTTAGTGTATTCGCATTAGCAGCACTATCATCGGCAGTAGTGTTTGCTTGCTTCGCAGGCTGCGTGCGATTGATCACGGTGTAGGCCTCCTTTGGAACGATCTCAAATGGACCACCATCTCTTGACCACTCTAAAACAATTTTTGGCTCCACACCACCATCGAAATATTCAATTTCGAAAATATTTTCTCCCTGATTGTTATTGACACCACGCTCTGCTACGGTATCTCTCACTGTTTCATATTTAAAAATCTCAATGTTATTGAGGCGAAACACTGTTTTGCCGTTAGCTGCAAGTCGAAGTGTGTACTGAGCCGTATCTTTAAAATTAATAGTACCCATAGTGTGCATGAAAAACTGATCATGCCCTGGCCAGAATGCATCTTTTCCCGACAGATTGATACTTTCAAAGCGTTTGTCAACGCGGGTCACAGAATCCGAGCTGCCCACATTGATCGCAGTGTCATGGATATCAAAAAATAAAGCATTGAAACCAGCATTCGGATTGGGTGTGGTCGCTGTTTCGTTCTTTTGTTTATCTCCACAACTGATGATGGTTGCAGCCAACACAAGCACGGACACAACTTTCAAACTTTGGTGTATTCCTGTTTTTCTCATACTCTTATTTTTCAAAGCGCTTTGATTTTGATGTTTCTAAACCACACCAGGTCGCCATGGTCTTGCAATGAAATATGACCTTTCTTCGACTTTCCAAAGTCAGGCATATCTTTAAACTTGCTTCCTTTGATCAGGGCATCCCACTCAGGGGTAAACATTTCCGTTTCTACCATCTTGTATCCGTTCAGCCACAGCTCAAGATGGCCTTTGTTTGAAATGATTCGTGCGGTATTCCACTCGCCCGCAGGCAGCACACTCACTACCTCGCTTTGAATGAGATCGTACAAATTTCCTGCGCGGTGTTTTTCAATTCTTCCATCGGGGTGGCAGGAATTATCGAGTACCTGCATCTCAGGGCCCGTGCGCCACACTTCATAATATTTATCGGTCTCCACCACATTGAAAATAATTCCACTATTCCCGCAAGGCTGAACCTTCCAATCGACACTTAGCTCATAATTTTCAAATTCATCATTTGTGATGATGTCACCACCTCCGCTTGCCTGGTAGTCATTCTTCTTGGAAACATCCAGATGAATCGCTTCATCATTAACCTTCCACGCTTTGCCAATGGTCTGTTTGTTATAGTTACGCCAACCCGTCAATGTTTTGCCATCAAATAATAACTTCCATCCTTCGGCTTTTTCCTTTTCGGTTAGCGTGTTTGGTTTAGGAGCTTGCACCGGTCTTACAAAACCTTTATCATTTTCCGGGATTTGATTCAGCGTATACCATGCCTCCGTTGACCATAAATTTTTGTTTTCCTTACTTAAGAAAATTCCTTTGAGTCTGATGTACACCACATGATTGGGTTCCATCTTATCCAATTCCAGAAATACCTTCTTACGATCTTCTGAAATATTCACAGACTTAATTTTCAAAGCCTTTTCATCAAGTTTAGGCCCTCCATAATTTCTGGTTGGTAAATAATACCATTGTCTTACTTCATAATCCGAGATTGAATTTCCAAAGTATTCACTGATCGGCTCAGACATCTCAATCTCCACGCCATTTGACTTGGCACGAACGGCCATCATTTCAAAAACTGATTTGCCATTGTAGGTAAGCTTTTGCAAGCCAAACCATTTCTTTCCGCTTTGCGCCCAGTTGCCGGGGTTTCCAATTTGCCCCACATACAATGCACCATCGGGTCCCCACACTACGCGGTTTACCCCACCTTCCAAACCTTGTGAGAACCGGAACACTGCACCCTGGTACTCGCCATTAATTTTTTCCATGAACACACGCTTCAACCCACCATGCGTTACTTCTCCGTGCAATTGTTGTCCTTTGTATGGACCAACAGTAATGACCGTAGGCTGACTTGGTGAGTTTCCAATTTCATCTTGTGGCAACCACACTACCGGAAGTTTTGGTTTCAGATTCGCGGTACCTTCAAAATCAACTGAACGTGAACCGAACCATGCACCTTGCGTTAAGTGCAGCACCTTGCTGGAAGGCAACCAGTCACCTTGATTGTCTGTAATGAAAATTTCACCATCCGTTCCAATGCCAATACCATTTGGAGTGCGCAGCCCTGTGGCAATAAATTCAATACTTCCATCCTTCTTTGAAATTTTTACAGCCTTGCCACGATCAGGAATTTGAGGATTGGTGCTGGCACCACCCGGGTCAATGGCTGTGGCCAATGTGGCGTAGAAATATCCATCGCGATACACCAAGCCAAACGCAAACTCGTGGAAGTTGGCAGACACTTGCCACGCATCGCACACGGTTTGGTACTCATCGATAATACCATCTTTATTAGTATCGATCAATCGCGTAAGTTCCTGCTTCTGCAACACATAGATTGTATCATTGACGATTTTTACACCCAGTGGCTCGGCCAATCCAGAAGCAATGCGGGTAACTTTTATTTTCTCAGGATCTTTACGCGTTACGCCTTCCAAACGATAGACTGGGCCTACGGAATCCCAGGTACAAATGATTAAACTACTATCGGACAAGAAATCCATTCCTCCCACACGAGGCTCGAAACCGGAAGGTCTTGCTTGCGCCAAATCAAAACTTGGATGTACACCTGCTTCATCAATTTGATCGCCTGGAACACCGCGCAATAGTTTAGCCATCGGTACGTAGGGCATCGATTTTTTATAGGATGATTTTTGATGAGTCAATGCTTCATTAGGAATCACCGAAAACTTACCATCTCCATGCTTTGCCCATTGAAGTGACAGCGCTAACCCTCCGCGCCCCTGATAGAAATCAATCTTAATCGGATGTTTTCCTTTTTTCAATAACAACTCTGCATCGCGTGCTTCGGGGCCGTGGTATCCATCATTATCAATTACCAATTTATTATCCAGCGACAATCGGGAGCCGTCATCACTCCCCAGGCGCAGCACATAATTTCCTTCTTGCTGTACATTTAAAAATCCTTTGAACTGCATGAAAACCAATTCGCTCATATCACGGTCGTTGTTGACAAACAGCTCCTCGTTAAAGTGAACTACCGGTGCAATGGCCGTGTAAGCAGGGCTTAATTTTTCAGGAATCGAATACATGTCATTGAAGACACCTTCAATTTTGAAAATAGATGCTGCTAATCCGTTTGCCTCCGCCTTATCATCCATTTTTTCAAATTGATTTTTATTGTCAAAGGCAAAGTTGGTCCAGTTTCCTCCCAGCGTTACATCTTCACCTTTCGATGCCTCTTCCATTTTCTCTCCATCCAATGAAAGAATATAGTGCACCATTTTTTCAGCATCTTCTTTCATCAAATCAGGATGAGCCGTCATGGGCACTTGCCCCCATACACCAGTACCGCCAGCAATCACTTTGCTCACCAATAAATCTGTGTTAGCTGAATTAAAGGCATATTTCTTTGCCACTTCTACATAGGCCGGACCTACAGTTTTGGCTTGTTCATTATGACAGGTCCTGCAATCCGAACCATTGATTAGCTCTTTGCCTTGCGTGATGATGTCTGCCGGTGTTACTGGTTTATCATCTTTTTTCACGGCAAAGCCAGGATGATAAAATACTTTTAAACTTGTGGTTGCATTTGAATTTAGTGCAAGCGTGATTTTCAGATTGAGGGTAGAGCCTTGATCATATTTTTTCTCCTCTTTTGATTCCACGGTGAGTTTACCATCCGATTCATAATCAGTTTCTTTTTCAAGGTTGGTAAGCTTTGTGTCAAGTATTACCTGTGTACCTTCAGGAGCTCCGGAAATTTTAAACTTTCTTTCTAATCCTATTTTTCCCGATTGCGAAATAACTTCGGGAGTCTCTTCCACTTTTATCTGATTTCCTGCTGCATCAATGAGAAGATACTTTAACGTAACCTGTCCGTCAGCAAAAGAATGTCCGAGCCATTTGGTGGTTGGCTTGGATGTGCTGCCACTTGATGAAATAACCCATGAAGGTTCTGATAATCGTTGCTCGAAATAAGCATACCCATCGGTAGTTGGCTGCGGACCGTGCTTGGTGGTGTACACAGGGCCATCTAAAATAACTTCACCTTTCCAAGCTTTATAAAGTCCGCAATTGCGGGCATCATAGGCCACAAATAAATCTTTATCGAGGGTGATGGTGATCATTCGGGGTTGGCGATCCAAAACAGAACGAAACACCCACGGATCGCGCGGACGCTTTACTTCTTTTGTGGAGCACGCAAAAACGATTAAAGCAAGAACTGCAAATAGAATTTTCCTCATAAAGGGCTCGATGAAAGTAAAAATAAGTTAGTGGTTAATCCGATTGATGTTTACATTCTCACGCGAAAGCGCCAGGACGCAATTTCACTTTGCGATTTGGCATCTCTGTGAAAATTTTATTGCACAATCTTATCAATGTTCTTTTTCTCCATCCAATGATAGAACATAACGCGCCATCTTTTCCGCGTCTACCTGGTTGATATCAGGATGAGCGGCCATGGGTATTTCACCCCAAACTCCTGATCCTCCTTTGATAATTTTCTCTGCTAACAACTTCACGTTGGCATCGGTGAATTCATATTTCTTTGCCACATCGGTGTGGGAAGGGCCAACAATTTTATTGGTAGGATGATGACATGTTTTACAATCACTTGCCTTCACTAATGACTCACCTTGAGCAACCAAGTCCACGGCAACGGCAGGAGCACTTTCTTCCGCGGGTGTTCCGTAGTCTTCTGTTGCTTTTGTTTCTTGTTTTGATCCGCAAGCAACCATCAGCACAGTAGCGGAAATTGCGATGAAGGAATAGATTATCTTTTTCATAGTCGGTTGAGTTTAGTTATAGTCCTAATATTTTTTTATTGAGTTTTTGATCTTTGCCCGCAGATGCAAAATCATCAAAGGCTTTTTCGGTAACGCGAATGATGTGGCTTTTTATAAATGGAGCTCCTTCTGCAGCGCCCTGCTCGGGATGTTTAATGCAGCACTCCCATTCTAGCACGGCCCAGCCCTTGAATCCATATTGAGCGAGCTTTGTGAAAATCGTTTTGAAGTCAACCTGGCCATCGCCCGGTGAACGGAATCTTCCCGGACGATCCACCCAACCCTGATAGCCTCCATACACTCCGCTCTTTCCTGAAGGATTAAACTCGGCATCCTTCACATGAAACATTTTTATAAACGAATGATAGAAGTCAATGTATTGGATGTAATCCAGTTGCTGAAGTACAAAATGGCTGGGATCATAAAGAATATTGCAGCGTGTGTGCTTGCCGGTTGCTTCCCAGAATCGTTCGAAGGTAATGCCATCATGAAGATCTTCTGATGGATGGATTTCATAGCAGACATCAACGCCTGCTTTATCAAAGGCATTTAAGATGGGAAGCCATCGTTTAGCGAGTTCTTTAAATCCATCTTCTACTAAACCAGCAGGACGTTGGGGCCACGGGTAAACCGTGTGCCACATTAACGCACCGGAAAATGTTGCATGTGCATTTAAGCCGAGGTTCTTGCTTGCCTTGGCGGCAAGCTTCAGCTGATCCACTGCCCATGCGGTGCGCTCTTTTGGTTTGCCATGCACTGCCTTTGGCGCAAATGCATCGAACATCACATCGTAAGCAGGATGAACAGCCACCAGTTGGCCCTGCAGGTGTGTGGATAGCTCTGTTATCTGTAATCCGCACGACTCCACGGTTTCGCGAAGCTCATCTGCATAGTCCTTACTTTCTGCCGCTTTGCGCAAGTCAATTACACGAGTGTCCCAAGAAGGAATTTGAACGCCAACATAACCGAGCGATGCAGCCCACTTGCAAATGGATTTAAGGTTATTGAACGGAGGCTCATCTCCGAGAAACTGTGCTAGAAATATTGCAGGTCCTTTTAGTGTCTCCATTCTCATTAAACTTCAAAAGGTGTCCATTTCTCTTTGCTTTGTCCGCTCTTCACCACATTATCAATGAATGCCATGCCCCGGATGCCATCATCAACGGAAGGGAAATCTAACACTGGAGGCACCGCTGTTCCATCGATTCGCGCAGTGAGTGTTAAAGCGAAATTGCGATAAAGGTTGGCGAATGCTTCCAGATATCCTTCCGGGTGACCGGCCGGTGTGCGGAAATTAAAGAGCGCATCTTGATGTAAAAATCCGTTGGTGCCGCCACGTAAAATCTGCGTGGGCTGATCCAACCATTTTACCAATAAAGTATTGGGCTCCATTTGGGCCCATTCAATTCCACCCTTCTCACCGTAGATGCGAATCTTCAACGCATTCTCTTCGCCAGCGGCAACTTGCGAGGCCATTAAAACTCCCGCTGCTCCATTATCAAATTTCAATAACACGTTTCCATCATCATCCAAAGCACGGCCCGGAACCAGTGCATTTAAGTCGGCACATAAGTGCGTGATCTTTAAGCCGGAAATAAATTCTGCTAAATGTGCGGCATGCGTACCAATGTCTCCCATCGCTCCGGCCTTTCCAGATTTCTTTGGATCAGTTCTCCAGGCGGCTTGAGCATTACCTTCTTTCTCGCTCATTTTGCTCAGCCATCCCTGAGGATATTCCACATACACTTTTCGAATTTTTCCCAGCGCTCCTTCTCGAATCATGGCACGGGCCTGACGCACCATTGGGTAACCCGAGTACGTGTGCGTGAGGCAAAGTATCAAACCTGTTTCCTGAACTTTCTTTTTTAGCTGACGCGCTTCATCAATGGTAAAAGTGATGGGCTTTTCGATGACTACATGAAAACCTTTTTCCAACGCCATCATTGCTGGCGCAAAGTGCGCAAAGTTTGGCGTAACGATGGTGACAAAATCGATGCGCTTATCCGCGGGTAGCTTACTCTCCTTCTCCAACATCTCCTCGTAGGTGGTGTAGGTGCGATCTTCCGGAAAGAAAAGCATTTTGCCGCTCTCCTTTGCCGTTTCAGGATTGATGCTGAGCGCTCCGGCCACCACTTCAATAAGTCCGTCCATGTTGGCAGCCAGGCGGTGGATAGAACCGATGAAGGCATCCTTGCCTCCTCCCACCATACCCATTCGTAGTTTTCTGTTCATGTGTCGATCGTTTTCTTTTTAATTGTTGGTAAGGATAGTCTACTGTTTCGAAAAATAATCAAATAAATTTAGCGGAAACGATTGCACGATTGTTTATTCGGTCAGGTTTTTAAGGACTTTGGCGAACGCTTAAACATATTTACTCAGCAGGTTCTCAAAATACTCTTGTCTGCCACTGATCGCTTGTGGTTCACCCGTGCCGTGTGCTAAATCCCGTAAGGCCTCGAGGGTGAGTTTTCCCTGCTCATACTGTCTTCCTTTTCCGGAATCAAATGAAGCGTACCGCTGCTGGCGAAGACTCTTGTACTCAGAGTTTTCCAGCACATCATACGCAGCTAACAATGCGCGCGCAAAAGCATCAATGCCACCAATGTGAGCATGGAAAATATCGGCAGGATCGGTAGAGTTTCTTCGTGTCTTCGCATCAAAGTTTATTCCACCGGTCTTAAACCCGCCATTTTCTAAAATCACCAGCATGGCTTCGGTGAGTTCATATACATTATTTGGAAACTGATCGGTATCCCATCCATTCTGATAATCACCCCTGTTCGCATCAATGCTTCCCAATACTTTTGCATTGGCAGCCACTTGCAATTCGTGCTGGAATGAATGCTGAGCCAGAGTGGCGTGATTCACCTCAATGTTCAATTTAAAATCATCGATCAAACCATATTCGTGCAAGAAGGAGATGACCGTGGCCGAATCAAAATCATATTGATGTTTGCTGGGTTCCATCGGTTTTGGTTCTATGAGGAAGGTTCCTTTAAATCCATTTTTCCTTCCATAATCTTTTGCAGTGTGTAAAAAGGTTGCCATGTGATCTAACTCACGCTTCATGTTAGTGTTGAGTAATGACATGTAGCCCTCGCGCCCACCCCAAAAAACATAATTCTGTCCACCCAAGGCAACGGTGGCATCAATTGCATTTTTCACTTGTGCGGCCGCAAAGCACACCACTTGAAAATCGGGGTTGGTGGCAGCACCATTCATGTAACGAGGATGCGAAAAGAGATTTGCTGTTCCCCACAGTAATTTAACTCCCGAAGCCTTTTGTTTCTTCTTTGCATAGTCAACCAGCTTTTGCAGTCGCAATTCGGATTCCTTCAGCGTTGGAGCTTCCTCGACTAGATCATAATCGTGAAAGCAATAGAACGGGATGCCCAACTTCGTAATTAATTCAAAGGCGGCATCCATTTTATCCAACCCACGCTGCACAGGATCATTTGATTTCAACCAGGGGAAATTTTTTGTAGGTGCACCAAATGGGTCGCTTCCATTTCCGCAGAGGCTGTGCCAATACGCTACTGCAAACCGAAGGTGCTCCTCCATGGTTTTCTTGCCTACTTTTCTCTTCGGATCGTAAAACCGATAGGCCAACGGATTATCGGTATCTTTTCCTTCAAATTTTATAGCCGGTATTTTTTTAAAATACTCCTGCTCACCAAGTGTTGTTTTCATAAAAGTGATTTCAATTTAGATTTCCATCGATGATATGCTGCTGCGTATTGTTCTTGTTTTAGGTTATCGGGTTCAATCCGTTCAAGTTCATTTGTATTTTGAAATGCTTCTGCGAAAGAGGAGTATATCCCTGCCCCTACGCCACCACCAAGTGCTGCACCTGTCGCTCCATCGGTTTCCATCAATTGCAATGGGGTACCAATGGAATTCACAAATGCTTCGCGAAAAACGGGGCTCAAGAAAAGATTGGCGCGCCCCGCTCTAATGAGGGACGAAGGAACTTCCATTTCCTGCATGATCTCAAAACCATATTTCATTGCAAACACAATTCCCTCTTGCACTGCACGATACCAATGTGACTGATGATGAGTGTTGAAGCTCAACCCGGCCACCGATGCATCGATCATCTTATTTTCCAGAACGCGCTCCGTACCGTTGCCAAATGGAAGCATCATCAATCCATTTGCACCAATTGGTGCCTCGGCAGCAATGCGATTCATTTCATCGTAAGTGAGATTTGAGGTAGGTACTGTGATTTTTCTTATCCAACTGTTTGCTATACCGCTTCCATTAATGCAGAGCAGCACTCCGTTGCGCACGCTATCGGCCATACTGTTTACGTGAACAAATGTATTCACTCGTGATTTTTTATCGAAGGCATTCCGATCGGTCACTGCATAGATCACACCCGAAGTACCCGCGGTTGCTGCGACCTCTCCCGGATTTAAGACCTTCAATGAAAATGCATTATTGGGCTGATCACCCGAACGATACCCTACCGGTATTCCTGCAGCAAGGCCTAAGGCTTGCGCAGCCTCTGCCCTCAACTTCCCCTGATCAGAAAATGTAGAAACTACTTGTGGTATGAGTGCGCGATCAATCTCAAAATAATTCAACACTTCATCAGATAAGCGCTGCCGTTCAAAATCCCAAAAGATTCCTTCAGAAAGTCCCGATGCTGTGGTGGCAGATTCACCGGTGAGTTTTAACGCAATGTAATCACCAGGCAGCATGAACTTGTGAATTCTGGCGTAACAATCCGGCTCATTTTCTTTTACCCATCGTAATTTAGCGGCCGTAAAATTTCCCGGTGAGTTGAGTAAGTGTTGCTGACAAAACTCTTTGCCTAACTGTTGATTTGCTTCGTTGCCAATTTCAACTGCCCGACTATCGCACCAAATAATGGATGGGCGCAGCGGTTTATTGTCACGATCGATGAGCACCAGGCCATGCATCTGATAAGCAATACCAATTGATAGGACATTCGGATCATCCACTTGCATTAACACTTTTCGCGCAGCCACTACTGCATGATGCCACCACCATTCCGGTTCTTGTTCGGCCCAGCCAGTGCGAACGGATATCATCGGCATTTCATCCTGCGGTGATTGGCCGGCAGCCGCTACTTTGCCTGTGGCTGCATTCACCAACGAAACTTTGATGGAAGAACTACCAATATCGAAGCCCAATAAATAACCTATTGCCATGAGGTGAAAGATAATCAATACCCATCCGAAAAAGAGAATTCACAAGGGTCGTTTTGCGCTTGCATTAAAAAAAAAATCGTCTCATCTTCCGTCACCTAAAATTAAATCAATGACTGCTACCATTAAACCTAATAGACTGTTCTGGGCAAGCTGCATGGCATTGCTGGTAACATCACTCTCCTTTGGAATTCGTGCGGGCATTTTAAATCGCCTCGGGGTCGAATTTAGTCTCAATGCGCAGCAGCTGGGCACCATTGCTGCCACCGCGTTTTGGGGATTTCCGCTGGCGGTGGTGATTGGCGGAATGGTGGTGGACATCATTGGTATGAAGCGCCTGCTGCTGATGGCATTCTTATTTCACCTGATGGGAATTGTACTTACTGTTTTTGCCAGCGGCTATTGGACATTGTTTCTCTCTACGCTGCTCATTGGCATTGCCAACGGCACTGTTGAAGCGGCCTGCAATCCATTAGTGGCAACATTATACTCTGATAACAAAACTACCAAGCTGAATCATTTTCATTTGTGGTTCCCGGGAGGTATTGTGATCGGGACTTTGATTGTATTAGGTTTTGATCAAATCGGATTGGGTTGGCAGATTCAAGTGGCTGCGATGATCATCCCGACACTTTTCTATGGCTATTTATTTTTCCAGCTTGACTTCCCTGTGACAGAGCGCGTGGCATCGGGCGTTTCCACTTCAGACATGTACAAAGCGGTAGCTACCCCGCTCTTCATTTTCATGTTCGTGTGCATGTTCGGCACAGCCATCACCGAACTATTCACCAATCAATGGGTAGGACTTCTTTTATCTAACGCTACCGATAACGCTATTCTTATCTTGACGATTACCACGGGCATCATGGTAATTGGCCGAGGGCTTGCCGAGCCGGTGGTGCATCGTTTCTCACCGCAAGGTGTTCTATTGGCCTCTGCGATCTTTGCCGCGTTAGGCTTATTCATGATGAGCACGATGACCGGGGGTATGCTATTCGTTGCAGCCATCTTTTTTGGAATTGGTGTGTGCTACTTCTGGCCAACCATGATTGGGTTCGTATCAGAAAATATTCCTGAGTCCGGAGCGGTGGGGATGAATCTGATGGGTGGAGCAGGCATGTTTGCAGTTTCCGTTTACACCTATTTTATGGGCGGTGTTTATGATGGCATCATCATTAAAAATTTACCGGCTGGTGCCGATTTAAAATCGTATCAAGCTGCAGCATCCGGAACTACCGAAGCGGCAGCATTTTCGCAAGCGCAACTGATCGCGGGGCCTGAGGTAATCAAGACAACGCTAATCATTCCTATCGTTTTGATCGTTGCTTTTGCAGGATTGGTTTTCTACATGCGCGGGAAGAAAGCTGCTTAAGAAAGAGGTGAACGATCGTTCTTCGCATGGTTAATGTCACACAAGCCAATCCAAAGTGATGATTCAATTCATTATTGTAAGCTTCGCCATTCTTGCTTGATGATTCGAAAAATATTCACCGCGTTGGCATTGTAAATGGTTTGCTTGTCTACTTTCATTCCGTTGCGCACTGCAACATTGGCGGACGGGGTGTTGGAGAGGCTTATGATGGAGATGAGCGAATCAGAAAAGCTATTTTGAAACGCAAAATCTCTGCAGGCTGATGCTGCTTCCAATGCATAACCCTTGCCACGAAAGGATGAAAGCAGTGAGTACCCAATTTCTAATTCCTTTGTGCCATCCACCATTTGCACCAATAGCCCGCAGTTGCCTATCAATTTACCGGAAGATTTCTCGACTAAGGCATTCATGCCACCGCGATCTTCGTGATATCGCCTAAGTTGATTACCAAACCATTGGGTACATTCTTCTTCCGGTACCTGCCGATCTTGTTTCCAATGCCGGAAGGATTCGGGGTCTTTAAAAAATTCGAGCCACTCATGAAAATATTTTTCATCAACCGGTTCAAATTGAATTCGAGCACTTTCAATGCCATGGAGAAGAAATTTCATCTGTGATTTTGCCCCTTAACAGTATTGCGAGTTATTGTCTTGATTTTAACTCTTCCACTTCCTTTCGAAGCGCTTTTAGTTCGGCCAATACTTCTTTAAAACCGGATTCGACTTCGCGCTCTGTTTCAGAAACATCACCCGCTAATTGTGAGAGGCGCTTCTGCGCTGACTTCTGCTCATCCAAAAATTTCTCATGCACCTGCGAGGTTAGCACGGCTACAAACACGTTAAAACTAATGATCGCAGTAAGCACCACAAAACTCACAAAGTAAAATTTGATCCACCAGCTTCCTGCATAATTCGCACTGGCGCTGTACATCATGTCCGACCAGCCATCGAGGGTCATTAGTTGAAAGAGCGTAAGGAAGGCCCCACCTAGATTACTAAAGTCTGCATGTTCATAAACATGATGGCTAAAAAGGTAAATACCAATGATCGAATAAATTTAGAGCAGCACACCCAGCAAAAGAGCAAACGAAAAAATGGTCGGGATGATGGTGATGATCTTTCGTTCTACCGCACGCAGTTCATCACTCACTTCTAAGAGTCTCATTACCCGCAACACGCGGAACAAGCGGCTCACCACAAGAAATTCAGGATGCTCAAACAAATGCGAAAACAGGCTGATGAAACTGACAATGACGATGATGAAGTCAAACCAGTTCCAAATCGCATCCTCAATGAAATGAATTTTAACACCGTGGTCATACCGAATCGTGAAGAGCTTGAAAAATTTCACCACGCTCCCATCCGCCAGAAATCGAATACTAATTTCGAAGGCGAAGAAAAGTGTGAACAGAACATCGATTACATCAAATACCTGCTTGTGCTCGACATAGAGTGTTTCAATACCAAGCGTGATGGAGCAGAGGATGATAACAATACTCACTACCCGGTGAAACCGGTGTGTACCGGCCATCGACTTAAGCGACTCAAGCATAGGCTGTAGATTTCTTGAAAATAATTTTAAACGTACTTCCTTTACCTACTTCACTGTGCACTTCAATCTTGCCACCATTCAATTTTACAAACTCATAGCTCAATAGCAGCCCCAAGCCTGTGCCCGATTCTCCCTCTGTATCTTTGGTACTTTGCTTTTGGCTGGCGCTAAATAATTTAGCGATGATCTCTTTCGGAATACCCACACCACTGTCGATAACCTCTATCACCACGTCAGAAGATTGATATCCTGCCTTCACGGTCACCTTTCCACCAGTGGGAGTGAATTTAATTGCATTGTTTACCAGGTTGCGAATGATAAACATAAGTTGATTCCGATCTCCATAAGAAGTCAATCCTTCTTCTCCGTGAATCGTCAACTCAATACCTTTATTTAGAGCCACTTCTTGATACACTTCATACACCTCTCGTACGATTTCATTTATAGATATCTGCTGAGGATGAAACTCATGATCATTCATCTGAACACGAGCCCAGGCAATCAGATTATCTGCCATCTTGATCGTCACATTTATCGACTTCTGGATTTCAGCGGCCATTTTTATCATTTCCTCTTTAGTGATCTTATCGCCATAGCCACCCACAATTCTAGAAAAAGAACTCAGGGAGTTGAGTGGACTCTTAAGATCGTGCGCCACGATACTGAAAAATCTATCCTTGGTATGATTCAACTTCTCCAGATGTTCACGCTGCTGATCGATTAATTCACCCTGGTGCCGCAAGGTAGTGTTGGTAGATTGAATTTGTTTGTTGGCCTTGTTGAGCTTAAACATCAGCATCAATAAAATCAACGCCAGGACACTAATCACTACCAGAAAGATATTGCGAAGTGTAACACGCTCCTCCTGAATCGCATTGTCAACCTCCAGTTTTTGCTTCTCCTCCTCTAACCGATGAACCTCAATAGCACTTCCAATCAGATTCATCCTGTCTCTTAATTGACGTTTCGTGATGGAATCAGAAACAATTTTGTATTCCTTCAAATAGCGATTGACAGAGTTCATGTCATTTTGCGAGGCGAGCTGCAGAATAAGATTCGTGTAAACCTGTTGGAGGTAATTCCACTGATTATTCCCCAAACTGAATTCTACCGCACGCTTCAAATATTCAAGGTATTTGGTTGTGTTTTTCCGTGCCTTGGCAATTTCTCCTAATTGTATCAGTGATTCGATCGTTGCAAATTTCTGGGAGTTGTCACCCAGCGAAACAGAAAGAGCAAGTACTTTTTTAAATTTCGCTTCTGCCTCATCGTGATTTCCATTCACTAATTCCAGCAAGCCTGCTACTTTATAGCATGAACTCAATACCGGGTAATTTTTTAATGAATCGTTGAGATGAATCGCGAAATCGGTAAACCGTTTACTCTCTTCAAAGTTTTTAATATTGAAATACGCTTCGCCTAAATTGTGTGATGATACGCCAATACGCTCTTTAGTGCTATTCCGCAAATGGATTTCGTATGCCGCTTTATGATAGTACAGTTCTTTTTTATGATCGGCTAATCTGCGATACGTGTGCCCAAGCGTAATGTAACAGTTAGCAATGCCCGTAGAGTCTCCAAGCAATCGAAAAAGATCCAATGATCGCTCAATGTAATCAATGGTGGCGTGGAAACTTCCATTGATGGAGTGAATACTCGAAAGGTTACGATAGGCATATGCCATTCCTGCTTTGTGATCGTTCTTGATAGAAAGATCAAGGCCTTGATTGGCATATTTCAATGCCTTACCCACATCAATAAAGGTAAGATTGCCGCTAAGCTGATTCAGAATCTGAATGCGGACTATATCATTGTCTGCAATAGAAAGCGCTCGCTCAAGGGAATCGATGCTTTGCGCCACGATGGAGTTAGCGCAAAACATTACCCATCCTATGAGTATTATTCTTTTCATCTTACTTCACCAGCATCACAGGAGTGTTGTTTACCATCACTTCAACACTGTCACCAGATTCCAGTATCGTTTCGGTTTTATCTTTTGTTACCCGCACTTTAATCACTCTTCCTCTAAACTCAAGTCGGAACGAATACATTTTCCATTGCTCAGGAATGTAAGGGTTCAGATGAATTTTGCCATTCTTAATTTTCATTCCACCAAAACCCTTCACCACGCTCATCCACGTACCAGCCATTGAGGTGATGTGGCAACCATCTTCGGTATCATTATTATAATCATCCAAATCCAATCGTGAGGTACGGAGGTACATCTCATATGCTTTCTCTTTGTATCCGAGACGCGAGGCCAAGATCACATGGACACAGGGCGACAACGAAGATTCGTGTACCGTCATAGGCTCATAAAAATCAAAATTCTTCTTGATCTGATCCAATGTGTAATCTTCTTCAAACAAATAAATACACTGGAGCACATCAGCTTGTTTTATAAAGCACGAACGAAGGATTCGATCCCACGACCACTTTTGATTAAGAGGCCTATCTTCGGGCCGAAGCTTTGACACGGGCATCAATTCTTTATCCAGAAAACCATCCTGTTGAAGTATTACGCCTCGTGTTTTATCTTCCGGATAATACATTTTATCTGTGATGTCTTTCCACTTTGTTGTCTCCTCTTTTTCTTTGAAAGATGTTTTCGCCACGATCTCTGCATAGCGCGCTGCATTAGCGCCCTTCACATAATCAATCGCTTGCTGAGTGAATCGAAGTGTCCACGCGCCCAAATAATTGGTGTAGTAATTATTATTTACATTGTTCTCGTATTCGTTGGGGCCAGTAACACCCAGAATGACATACTTGTTTTTATCTGCTGACCAGTTGACCCGCTGTGCCCAGAATCGGGAGATACCAATCAATACTTCAAGGCCGAATTCCGTCAGGTAGTTTTGATCTCCTGTGTAGTCGATATAATCACGGATGGCATACGCCATGGCACTTGTGCGATGAATTTCTTCAAATGTAATTTCCCACTCGTTGTGACACTCTTCGCCATTCATCGTCACAAAAGGGTAAAACGCAGCGCCATCAGTGAAGCCAAGCTTCTTTGCATTCTCAATTGCCTTAGGCAAATGCTTGTACCGATACACCAATAAATTGCGGGGGACCTTCGGATCGGATGTACCAAGGTAGAATGGAAGGCAATAGGCTTCAGTATCCCAATAGGTACTGCCACCATACTTCTCTCCCGTAAATCCTTTCGGCCCTATGTTCAATCGCTCATCTTCACCAGTATACGTTTGCGTCAACTGAAAAATATTAAACCTGATTCCTTGCTGCGCGGCAATGTCACCATCAATAGTGATGTCACACTCTTCCCATTTGTGTGCCCACTTTGCAGCGTGTTCGGCAAACAACACATCAAAGCCCTTTTTGGTAGTCTGATCAAGTTTTGCTTTTGCATCTTTCAATAACTTATCCTTTGCGTGATTTTCAGAAGAAAGCACTGCGGCATATTTAAACACGACTAACTCCACTCCTTCTTTCAATTCTACTTCCACCACATTATCGGCATACTTTTCTTTCGTATTGGTGAAAACCTTACCCTTCACGCGCTTACCTTCAGATTCAATGTGATGCTCGATTGCAGTACAAACCTGAAAAGCAGTTTTCTTTGTTTCGGCAGTCACAATCGCCCAGCCCATTTCTGCTTCCTTATACACTTCGTTCCAAAACTTTTCATCGTAGTTGGAGTCTTTGTTCACCACATCGGCATCCACGGCAAGTGTAATCATGGCCGTTGCTGAAAAGTTTACTGGCGTGATCGCATACCGTATTGCACCCACTTCGCCATCGGCCATGGAGCAAAAGCGTTTGGCATCTACCTTCACCTTCTTTCCATCAGGCAAGGTTGCTTCAAAGGAACGGTGCAGCAGCCCTTGCTTCATATCCAATACGCGCACAAATTTTTCCACCTTGCATTTGGCAAGATCTAAGGAATGCTCTCCGATTTTAAATTTGATGCTCGTCCAACTGGGTGCGTTGAGCACTTTGGCAAAATATTCCGGATAGCCATTCTTCCACCAGCCCACGCGTGTCTTATCAGGATAGTACACTCCAGCCACATAAGTTCCCTGGTGGGTATCACCAGAGTAGTCTTCTTCAAAATTGGCGCGCTGGCCCATGCGTCCATTGCCTATGCTGAAAATACTTTCTGAAATGCGATTGAGGTGTGCGTCAAATCCTTCTTCAATGATTTGCCATTCGTGGTGCTTCAGGTATTCTTTCATCCTTTTTGAATCGTTATGGTGTACTATAAATTCTGCAATGCTTCTATTTTAAAATCGGCCGTGTTCTTTACGATGGAGTTAGCCTTGCCCAACTGATCAGGCGAGCCAACGCCCACACATTTCATTCCAGCTGCCAGTGCGGCCTCCACCCCTGCTTCTGCGTCCTCAAAGACAACACAATTTTCCGCAGGCACCCCAAGTTTGCGCGCTGCCAGTTGAAAAATTTCCGGATCGGGTTTAGAGTGCACGATCATCGTTCCGTCAACAACTGCATCAAACTCATCTTTGATTTGCAACAACCGAATTACGGTCTCAGCATTTTTGCTACTGGACGCAAGTGCCACTTTCAATCCCTGCTTGCGTAAGTCACTTAACATTTTCCGTACCCCTGGAAAAATTTCTTCGGGGCGAATGGCTTCAATGTACTGAACAAACCATGAGTTCTTTCGGGTTGCCAACTCTTCTTTCTTTTCGTCACTCAGGGTAATACCACCCAACTCAAGAATAATCTCAAGAGATCGCATCCGGCTTACTCCTTTTAATCGTTCGTTCTCCTTTTCGGTGAACGTCACGCCCAGTTCGTTGGCCAGGCGCTGCCATGCTACGAAATGGTAATGTGCCGTATCGACAATTACTCCGTCCAAATCAAAAATTACTGCTTTAATCATTTTGTGTCGTTGTTGGTTGATCATTGTTGGTCGATCGTTGTTGGCAATTACTACGCGAACAACCAGCAACCAATAACGAACAACAAAATTATTGGCGAATATAACCCTGCCTGATTATTTCATTTGTCTGTTCGAGTGATTTAAATACCGCAAACGTTTTCCCCTGAGTTCGGAGTGCACCCAATGCATTTCCGTAGCTAGCTGCACTCACATAATCGCCAGGTTTTTGCGATAATCCAAAACCAACTCCACCGGCAAACGAATCGCCACACCCCGTGGTATCAATCACCTGATCAACTTTTATCGGTGGTACCAGTTCTTCGCGCACTTTGCCTTTCTCCTTAAAGTAGGCAAGGCAACCACGGGAGTCAACTGTGATGTAAACACACGTCACACCAAGGTTCAGGCAATGGGTAGCAAATGCCCTCAGCTCTTCACGATTAGGTTCTTCCGATTGCGTGAAGTCTGAGCTTTCATATTCCTTCTTAAACCAACTGGCTTGCGCTTCTTCCAAATTCATTTTCAGTACATCAATGTAGGGAAGCCATTGATCACGATCGATCCAAAATTTGCGCTGACGTTCGCCATTGACAAGGCAAGCGGTGGTTGGGCCGTGGGCATCGAAAATGATGGTGCCTTTACTATTTTCTTTCAGATACTTCAGGGTATCCAGAGAGATTTCATAATCGCTGATGGGGATGAACACAAACACATCGCAGTTTAGCAATGCTTTAACATCCTCCGGCACTATTGGATCCATGAAACCTGTTTGACGCTCGAGGCGATTGTTCACATCTACAAAACGAAGACTGATAATATCACCCTGATCGTTTTTTGTGGTGATGTGTTTTAAGTTGATGCCCTTGTATCCTTTAAATACCTCATGCACGTTATCCTTATCCACCGTTCGCAAATGTGAAACCGGGATAATCTCAATCAAATCGCCTCCGGCCATAATGGATAGAGCGATAACAGGGTGCGTGACACAGCCCCATTTCTGAATGAGCTCACCCTGATGGGTAACAATGTGATCGCGCGGAATTGGGCCAAGCACTGCAATGCGCTTCATAAAAAAAGATTTAGGTTATGCTACTAAATGTATTCACGCAAAACAATCAACGTCATCGCGAGCGCAGCGTGGCGATCCCCTTTCTCGCTAATAAATGGGGATTGCTTCGGTCGTTCCTCCCTCGCAATGATGATCTCCTTTATTGTTTTGTATAAACTCATGCTACTAAAAATGCTGCACCGTATACCCCGGCACTGTCACCTAATTTAGGTTTTAGTACGGGTGTATCCAACCGATTATTAAAGACATATTTTTTCAATGAGTCCACGCCTTCGGTGTAGATCAAATCGATGTTTCCTACGCCACCACCAATGACAATGACATCGGGGTCAACAATATTCACTACCACACTCATGGCTATGCCAAAGAAATGGGTAAGGCGTTGCATGGTTTGCTGCGCGGCAGCATCCGCACCGGCTTTGTATAAATCATACACCTCTTTGAGATTCCGCTGCGTGCCGCTTACCGATTGGTAATATTTTTCCAGGGCTGGGCCCGCGAGCACTTTTTCCACACAACCTGATTTTCCACAATAACACGGGCCGCCAGAGTCATCCAAATAATTATGACCCCACTCTCCTCCAATGCCCTGCAAGCCGTTGATTACTTTGCCATCCACTACCAAACCACCACCAACGCCCGTTCCCATGATCACACCAAAAACAACTTTCGCATTCGGATACTTTTCCTTTGCGGCACCCATGTTCGCTTCAGCCAATGCAAAACAGTTGGCATCATTGGCCATCGAAAATTCAATACCCATCAGCTTTTCAAGGTCAGCTTTTAGCGGCTTACCATTGAGGCTTGTAGAGTTACTATTTTTCATCAAACCCAATTTTGGATCGAGCGTTCCGGGGGTGCCGATGCCGATGCGTTTTGGCTTATAACCCATCGCTGCTTCCATTTTATCCACTACTGATTTGACTTGACCAAGGATGTGTTCATATCCTTTGTGACCTTCTGTGGGAAGGCGATCTCTGAACAAGACTTTTGGATCGGCTGCCGATTGAAGAACGGCCCCTTCAACTTTGGTACCGCCCAAATCAATGCCCCATAAATTCGACTGAGTGCTCATAAACATTTTTCTTTTTAGTGCATCCTGAAGATCATCGCCTGCCATGGCTTAATCACTCCGTTTTCAGTTTCACTTTGATTATAGTTATCGATCATTTTTTCAAAATCATGCAAGGAAATTGTTAAAGGTAATTTAGCGGACTCGTTTGAGAAATTCAGAATGATGAGCCATTTTTCTTTTCCTAATTCGCGTTGGTAGATAAATAATTTTTCATTATCCGTTTCGATCAATGCATAGCTTCCGTAAGTAAGCACGTCATGAGCTTTGCGCACCTTCACCATTTTTCGAAAGTAGTTAAGGACTGAATTTTGTTCATCCTCCTGCCGAAGTACATTGATTTTTTTAAAGGAAGGATTGACATTCATCCAGGGTGTAGCAGAAGAAAACCCAGCTCTTTCCGAATCATTCCACTGCATGGGTGTTCTCGCGTTATCACGACCCGCATAATTAGCAGCGCTCAAAAAATCTTCTTCCTTCATGCCACGCTTCTGTGCTTCGCGCCATCCGTTTTGTGTTTCAATGTCTTTTGATTCCGCTACGGAGTTAAGGTGCATATTTATCATTCCAATTTCATCGCCCTGAAAAATGAAGGGCGTACCTCGCATGGAAAGCAAAAGGGTGATGAGCAGTTTTGAAGAGGCCTCCCAATACTCTTTATCATTGCCCCAGCGTGAAACCATTCGTGCAAAATCATGATTGCCAAGAAACACACTGCCCCACCCTTGTTGCAGAAAGGCATCATCCCAGGTTTTGAATACTTTTTTAAAATCACTCATTGACCACGGAATAGGATCGAAGCGGCCACCCGGACCCTGATCCATAAACATATGGCCAAAGTGAAAGATCATATTCAATCCATATTGATCATCGAGATAATCCAATGCATTTTGTGGCGTAATGCCCGGGCCTTCCCCTACCGTCATTACATCGTAGTGATTCCAGACTTTTTTACGGGCTTCGCGAATAAACTCTTGCAGCCTCGGGCCATTGGCATAATACTTACGGATGGTCTCATTAAAATCAGGCGTATCCGTAGCGGGAAAATCAGTTCGTTTGGAGATGGCCGAGATCACATCCAGGCGCAATCCGTCTACACCTTTGTCGAGCCAAAATTTCATAAGCTTGTTCACTTCCTCGCGCAGCGGTTCATGCTCCCAGTTTAAGTCGGGCTGCTTGCGCGAAAAAAGGTGGAGATAATATTCTTCCGTAGTTTCATCTAACTGCCAGGCACTGCCACCAAAAAAAGATGGCCAGTTATTGGGCGGGCCTCCGTTCACTCCAGCCTTCCAAAAGTAGAAGTTGCGATAAGGATTGTGCTTCGATTTCTTTGATTCCAAAAACCAGGGATGTTCATCAGAGGAATGATTGAGCACCAGATCCATGATCAGTCTGAGTTTGCGGTCATGGAGGCCGCTCAGCAGTTCATCAAAATCTTCCAAGGTGCCAAACTCGGGTTGAAGCGAATAGTAATCGCTAATATCATAGCCACCATCATCATTGGGTGACTTAAAAATGGGATTGAGCCAGACCGCGTCAACACCAAGGCTTTTGATGTAATCAAGCTTCTCAATAACACCACGCAAATCACCAACGCCATCGCCATTGCTATCTTTAAAACTCCGCGGATATACTTGATAAACGATGGCTTCCTTCCACCAGGCACGTTGTATCATTGGCGATTTTTATTCTTTCAGGTTAGGTAAGTTAAGATTAGGAATTTTTAGGTGCAATTCAAAAGCATCGGGCCAATAAGAAAAAGAAAGAACTATTTTCCAAAAGCATTTTATCCCAAAGTAGAAAGTGAACACATCACATTTTGAATTGTTGTTATCAATTTTCTAAATATCTTTCCCACAGCCGAAAAAGAGCTCATGATAAAATTCATCATTCACATCTTTAAGAAGTATTCGTGGTTCAGGAGAATGAATGCACGAATCACTTACGAATTATTAGCCAAGAATATCTCCGCCACGGAATGGAGTTTCATGAATTATGGCTACGCTCCCAATGCCGATGAACCCTTGATTGATCTCCAGATGAAAGAGTATCCGCAGCTCTATCCGCTGCAGATGTATCACTACCTGGCTTCAAAAATTTCAATAGAAGGAAAAACTGTTCTGGAGGTGGGCAGCGGAAGAGGTGGCGGTGCCCACTATCTGGCACAAGCGATGAAGCCACACGACTATATTGGGATGGACCTGGCGCAAAGCGCGGTGGAGCTTGCCAACAAACAATATCAATTACCCAATTTGAAATTTATTCAGGGAAGCGCAGAAAAAATTCCATTGGAAGACCAGAGTGTAGACGTGGTGATCAATGTGGAATCGTGCCATGCTTATGGCAGTGTTGATCAATTTTTAAGCGAAGTGAAACGTGTGCTAAAACCGGGAGGGCATCTGCTGCTGGTGGATTTTAGGAATGAACAGAATGTAGAGAAAATGAATACGTTGCAAAGTCAGCTCATCAATTCGGGCATGACGTTGAAAAGTGAAGAAAACATAACTGCAAATGTGATTCGTTCCATCGAGGAGGAAGATGCTTCAAAGCGTGCGCGCATTCAAAGGCTTATTCCAAAAAAATGGCAAAAGCTATTCTGCGAATTTGCAGGAACCATGGACTCAAAATTCTATTGGACACTGAAAAATAATACCCGTTTGTATTATCGATTTGTGTTGGTAAAATAGTGGCGGCCACCTCATTAGTCGTTGAGCTGACGCAAAAGGCTCAATACATTTCACCATCATTAATGCGCTTTTCCCGAATGCAAGATTCTTGCTATCCATGCCAGAATGAGAGAAGAGACAATAAAGACCAGGTGAATGCCAAGTTCAAATTTCAAACTCTCATACTCTGCCGTGCGCATCTCGGAGTGGATATCAATAAACGTTTTGAGCAAATGCACTCCGGAAATAGAGGCAAGCGAGGTAGATAGTTTTACTTTCAATCGATCAGCATCGAGATGATCGAGCCACTGAGGACGATCCTCATTGCTGTCCAGATCGAGCTTCGATGTGAAAATAGAATATCCACCAATGATAACAATAATCACCAAATTCATGACCATGGAAATATCAATGAGCCCGAGAACTCCCAGCATGGCCTGAACCTCGGTGAGGGCATCGATGGTGGTAGCCAGCACTACCAGCTCTTGCATAAACTTGTAAACATACAAACCCGAACCAAAAATGAGCCCCAAATAAATAGGTGCTTGCAGCCACCGTGAGCAGAAAATCAAGTATTCAATGATGCGTTCAAACGCCTTCGTAATCTGTGATAACATTGCTTATCTATTAAATAATTAAAGGAATATGGCATAGACGTTCTATGCTTTATTTATTCTTCAACATCATACGCCACTATGGGCATTGGGATGTGTGACTAAAGATGGACGTATGCTTTGGGAGGAGGGCTGCTTACGTTGGCAAAAAGTGATTGCACAAGCCTAACAATGGTAACCTGAAATTTCCTGGAGGGTAGTACCTCTGTGGTGAGATCGGTTAGCTCAATTGGGCTCTTGGAGAAATAAAGTTTAGTAACCGACACAGCCCTGCGATCGTAATCGTCTTTCTCCTCATGTTCTCCAAACGCGTTTACCTTTTCAAAAACAACTTCTGCGATTAGTTCAGTGATGGTTTCAATATCATTAAGCATCAGATCTTCCGGGTGTGAATCAGGATGCGGATCTTTAGGATCAATACTTAAATTCAAAAAATGTAATGCTAACAAAAAACACAGGAGTCTTGAAAACGAAGCATGACTGTTTCTATTGAACATCGTATCCGCTAAAGTAGCGTTATTAAAGGAATAGGACTAATATTTATTTTAGATGTGGCCTCAATGAAAAGTGTAAAATAAATTATCTTGTCTTTGAGGGTTCACTCGAAAAAGATACTTAACCGAATAAAAATGAAACGAGTAACAGGAATTGGTGGCATTTTCTTTAAAACCGCAGATCCAAAGAAAACACAGGAATGGTATAAAACTCACCTCGGACTAGACACCAGTCCTTACGGAGCTAAGTTTGATTGGCGCGAAGATGCCGATACTGTAAAGAAAGGATACACACTGTGGAGCCCCTTCCCTGACAAGACAAACTATTTCGAGCCGTCAACAAAGGATTTTATGATTAACTACAGGGTAGAGAACCTTGAAGCGTTGGTGGAAGAACTGAAAAAAGAAGGTGTGACCGTATTGGATAAAATCGAAACGTATGAGTACGGAAAGTTTGTTCACATTCTTGATCCGGAAGGCAACAAAATTGAATTGTTTGAACCTGCTGCGGAAGATTAACGCTTATCTTTTTGAGAGTGATCCTCTCGGCTGATCAAATCAATTCACCAATCAGGTGAATATAAAAATCACACGCATCAATAATTTGCTTCACTTCACAACTTTCGTTGCGCATATGAGCAAGCTTGTACTCGCCTGGCCCAAAGCCAATGGTAGGAATACCTAACGCTACTGGCGTAACAGCATTGGTGCTAAAATCCCAAAAGTCAAATCGATAGGGCGCAACTCCAAAACTATTGCCATACGCGGCTACACATGCTTTTGTCAATGGATGATCATAATCAATCTTCCACGCAAGGTGAAACGGATCGTATTGAATTTTCATACCTGTCCAACTGGTGCGGTGCAACGTGCCTAAGCGCCAGCTGGCTCGCTTGCCGGCAATTAGTTGATCCATTTCCTGGCGTATTTGTTCTTCTGTTTCACCGGGAATTAATCTTCGGTCAATATAAGCTTCGCATTCGGAAGGCACTGCATTAAGCGAGGCACTAACGCTGGATATTTTTGACATCACCAGTGTTGGGTTCATTCCATCTTTTGCTCGTTTCTGTAACTCAAGATTCAACTGTTCTGCACGCTCAATGATCGCTGCCATTTCATAAATGGCATTCACTCCCTTCTCCGGTGCCGAACCGTGCGCTGATACACCATGGGTTGTAATTGCTACTTGCGCTTTCCCTTTATGCCCAAGGGTGATGATGTTGTTGGATGGCTCGCAAATCACAACATAATCGGGCCGCAGGCTAAACTGACGAAACAAGTGCTTCAAATTTTCACCGTCACAATCTTCTTCAAACACTGTGCTGCTTACATAAATCGTTTTGTCGAGATGGAGTCCGAGTTTTTTTGCCATCGCGCCAGCAAAGACAGAAGCAGCTACTGAAGATTTCATATCAACAGAACCGCGACCATGCAATCGTCCGTTTTGAATCGCTCCACTAAACGGTGGCACCTCCCACTCCTGCTCATCGGTAACTTCAACAGTATCCACATGAGCATCCAATAATAGAGATGTCTTGCCGTGGCCAATCCGTCCTAGCACATTACCCATATCATCGATGGTGACTACATCATAACCCAGTTCCTTCATCTTCTCTGCCACCAAACGGATCACAGGTTCCTCCTGCCCTGAATAACTTTTGATGCGAACAAGTTGCTGCGTGAATTCAATCAATGCTGAATGCCACTCCGGAGTAAGTTTTAAAGTTGCTTTCATACTTAACAATTAAAAATGGAATTTAACAGATTACTTCCTTTGAATCGCCCGGTGAAATGAATCTCTATCGGTAGCACCTTCAGTGTTAAAACAAAGTACACGGGTTTGGTTTCCGATTTTTAAATGATCTTTCAATGCTGAAAATTCTTTCTGGGCAAGTAAGGCAAGACAGCCGGCCAGTCCGCCAACACCGGATTCACCTGCAATAACCTGAGCACCATTCTCCATTGGATAATATAATTGGCACATTGCTTCACGGGCATCCTCATCGGTCACACACATGGCCGCATCACATCCGTTTTGAATAATTGGCCACGCAGTGGAAGACGGGATTCCGCAATTGAGCCCAGCCATGATCGTTTCTCCTGTGCCTGTTGGCTTTACTCTTTTACTCGCGTTGAATGATGCGAATATCCCATCCGATTCCGCTGGCTCAACGATCACCAGTTTCGGTCTTGAGCTACGGTAACGATGGTGATAATACCAGATGGCTGAAGCGGCCCAACTGCCAACGCCTGCCTGCAGAAAAATGATATCAACCATTGGATCATTTGACACATGCAAAGATTTTTCCAATTCCTGATACATGGTGAGATAGCCTGCCATAATCAACGCTGGAATTTCTTCATAATTTTCCCATGCAGTGTCCTGTACCAATTGCCAACCGTTTTGCACGGATTGCTGTTCTGCATAGGCACAGGTTTCATCATAATTTTTATTTAATTGAATCACGTCAGCTCCTTCCTTTCGAATGGCCTCCATCCGATTGGTTGTAGTCATTTGCGGAACATACACCACCGCTTTCTTTCCCGCAGCAGCAGCAGCCCACGCTACTGCCCTGCCATGATTGCCATCGGTGGCCGTACAAAAGGTAGATACTTCAGGTTTGCGTTTTAGAATTTCATGTATCGCATAGGAAGCACCCAAACCTTTGAATGCGCCTAATCCAAATCGATGCGACTCATCTTTGAGATAAATATTTCTCAATCCATTTTTCTTTGCCAGATGTGTAAGTTCTACCAAAGGTGTGGGTTGGTAGTTATTGATGGACTGGTGAAAGTGTAACGGATTCGATGTGGCCATCAGGCTCACCGTCTCACTTTCGGGAATGCGATTGGAAGGCGAGTTAATAAAATAATCGAAAAAATTATTCACCTTATTCATGACCCACTAAAAGCCGAAAGGGTTGTGATATTGACTTAGAGATTCCCGTATTGTTTTGTGCCCGGATGAAAGGTTCGCCATGAATGCCAAAATTCCTGATACGATTGAATCGTCTGAAGTTGAGTTCCTTCCATGGTGCCAAACACACAATGGCCACGTTCATTCCAGATGGATTGAGTCATATCATCAACGATCATGCGATCGGCATCCAGGTGAAATGACAATGTATCATCATTCACGATACGGCTAAACGAGTGATGCGACATGCCGTCCTTTTCGATCGTAAGTAGTATTGGAATATTTTGAAGAGTGTCGTTTATGATTTTGGATTTCTTTAGGGCATTCCAATCATATGCCTTTGCAACCCCACCTTGCAAAATGCCCACCACCCACGATTTATCCTTCCACGAAAGTGAATCTGTTCCTTCAAGCGATCCCTTTTTTGTTCCGTTATCATACCCGCTCAAGCTATCATACTGTGTTTGAAACTTAGGATCAGGCTGAAGTACTTTTGAATTGGGATAAAGTTCAAGCCACGAGCCCAGGGCCATCTGCTGCGAAGGTATTTCGGTAAGCGCTTTTCCCTTTAGTGGTCCGGTGATTGCTTCACCACTTACTTGCCGCCACCAGCTCTTGGTGGTGTTATCTTCAAACATGGCATTAAAATGATCCATGCCCACCAGACGAAAGTTTTCAAGCTTCCCATCAACACGAGGATCAAAAACGCGACCTGTTCTGCACACCGTGCAGTACGTGATCATAATATCTTTTCCCCCAAGAGTGTCGCGCACTTGATGATGATATCCAATGATTTCGATAGGATACGATTTCGCCTGACCGTTCACGCTGACACCCAATACCAGTTTTGTCAGCGGTACTTTGTTTGTTTCCTTTGGCAAGAGAATCACAGACTCCGGTTGATAAAACATTTTATCCGCCAGGAAACGAAAGTTAAATGCATAAAATACCATTGCCCAAAAGCCGAGTAATGCTATTGCGGTCCATTTGATCATGGCACGCTGCTCCCTCACTAAATAAAAAGCAGGGTAGGCAATAATTACAATGCCGAGCAATCGAAATAAAAGAATATTTTGATGTAGAAAATAAGCAAGGTCAATCACCTCATCCACCTGGCTTCCCGGAAAGGGCATGATGTAATAAACACGTGCAATTTCAACACCGATCAAAAGCAAAATACCAACAAGAAAGAATGCGATTTTCATAAACTGATTTAAGACGTTCAAGATCGAAAAAAGAATTCAGATTAGAAGGTGTTTGCTTTCCAAACTTTGACAGTCCATCATGGATTTCTGTGATTGAACGCCATCTGATTATTGCTTATATTCGGTTGCATTACCGTGTAGCGCTCTTCTCTCTCTTATCCGTTATTTGACCTATTTGTACCACCATAAAACCAACCTTTATGAAACCCTCTATTTCTATTCTGTGTGTGGTTTTTGTAGTTAACGCGCTGGCCGCACAAGCACAATCGAAAGGCGAGATGCCTTTATCCGGTTCTTCACCAGAAGTATCTAAAATGGTTCGCGATGCCTGGACCATGATGATGGACGCGAAGCTTTCCGAAGGTCGTGAACTATTGAAGCAGGCAAGAAGCAAAGACCCCGATTTTGCGCTCGCCTATCTTGATTTTGGCAATAGCGAAAAGGAGATCATTTCAAAAGCCTTGCAGTTGCGTGCCTCTGCCGATGAAAAAATTTTCATTTCCGGTCGTGGTGCTTCTCTCAATAATACCCTTACTGCCGATCATTTCGATCCGCTTCTAAAAAAATATCCGAACGATAAAATACTGCACACCAACATTGCCTATACCATCAATGCTATTGATAATAAGAAAGCCGCAAGTATCCTTAACAATCTGATTAAGGCTGATCCACAATTTGCACCGCCTTACAATCTACTGGGCTACATTTACATGAACAGTGGTGACATGGAAAAAGCTGAATTGAGCTTCAATCAGTATATGAGTATTAAACCTAACCTGGCCAATGTGTACGATTCAAAAGCAGACTATTTGATGAAGGTTGGAAAAACAGAAGAAGCTATTCCTCTTTATGAAAAAGCAGCATCGATGGATCCAAAAAATATGGGCAGCTCCACCACCAAAGCGGAAAATGCAAAGAATAAATTATGGGGATTTAAAGTACCGGAGCGTACCAGCGCACAAAAACATAATCGTGTAGTTTTCCTTGCTTACGCTTCTATAACACCGGCAATAGGCTTTGCCAAACAGAAAGGTTCTTCCGTAAGCGACTATGCTACGTATTGCGGAAATCAATTCAAAACAAGTTGGAATAAGAGTGCAGGCTTTGAAGGGTTTGTGCGCGGTGTGTTGATGAATTACGAAAGCATGCGCAGAGAGGCCGATCCGGCTATTGCCATTCTAAGCCAGGACAACAATCGGATTGAATTTAAGTGGAAGATCAATTACAAAGATCTTTTCAATTCCGATCAGGGCGGTGCAACCTATGATGATTTGAATCAATTCTTTGGAGTGGCCTACCCTATTATTGCAGAGTATGTTGGCGCGGTATATCAGCACGAAGTATCAAAAGATGATTGGCTGAATGTAACTATCACGCGAAAGTAAAATAAAAGGGCGGATTCATTTTCTAAAACCGGTGAGTCTGCCCTATCCACTCCTCCATTTGCAGCGTCTGCTGCTGCAGTTGCTCGTTCGACCATTTTAGTTTTTCTGCAAACATATTGAGAATGGGAATTAATATTGTTTGCAATCGCCTTTGATTGAAATAAATCAGCCCTGTGCGTCTTATAAAAAAATCCTCAGGCTTAGCTACCATTTCGTATTGCCAGGCAAAGCGGAGCTCTGCTTTCGCTAATGCTACCGTTGGAGGATCTTGGGGGTAAGCTGCTATAAATTGCAATAGCGCATGACATTGCTTACCATAGGTAGCAACCAGATAGGGCGCTTCATCTTCCACGCCAAACGAGCGGAGATCAAATGCTACTGCTGCAATATATTTTCTAACAGACTCATAATTTTCAAAATCGGCTCCGGTAAATTTTAGACCAAATGTCTGACACGACTTTAGCTGGCGATCTTCAAAATGCTTTTCAATCACCTTGTCCACTACACGCTCCGCCATTTTACGATAGCCGGTCAACTTTCCTCCGGCAATAGAAATCAATCCCGAATGGGATTCAAAAATTTCATCCTTGCGGGAGAGTTCGGAAGCGGACTTGCCATCTTCATGAATCAAAGGCCTCAACCCTGCCCAACTTGATTCAACATCTTGCCGAGTGAGGTTCACGTGATTGAAGGTTTGATTTACTGCTTTCAATAAATAGTCCACATCATCACGGGTGGCAATCACTTCATCGATATGGCCCACATAATTGGTATCGGTTGTTCCAATATACGTGATGTTACCGCGAGGGATTGCAAAAATCATCCGTCCGTCTTCCACATCAAAATAGATAGCTTGGCGCACCGGCAATTTTTCATGCGGCACTACAATATGAACGCCCTTGGTAAGGTGAAGTGTCTTTCCAATTTTAGATCTGTCTTTTTCGCGCAGCTCATCTACCCATGGCCCGGTAGCATTCACAACCACGCTCGCGCGAATTTCAAAACTCTCTTGTCCTATCCGGTCCTCTGCATTTACACCGCTTATCAACCCATTGTGATATAGAAAGTGATTTGCGTGGCAATAATTCAGCACCCACGCACCCTGAAGTTGAGCCGTCTTCATGATTTCGATGGTGAGTCTGGCATCATCGGTTCGATACTCGGCATAGATGGCGCCACCTTTCACATCATCCGATTTTAAGAGGGGCTCCTGCCGTAAGGTTTGATTTCGCGTGAGCATCCTCCGCTGATCTTCTGGCTTTACTCCGGCAAGCCAATCGTAAAGTTTTAATCCCAGCGAAGTAAGCACACTGCCAAGGCCACGCTTCTCATAGAGTGGCAACAACATTTTTTCAGGAATCACCAAGTGTGGCGCCAGCTTATGAACCACTGCGCGCTCGCTTCCCACCTCTTTCACCAAACCAAACTCCAACTGTTTCAGATAGCGAAGCCCACCATGAATCAATTTAGTTGAGCGACTACTGGTACCAAAAGCAAAATCATGTTTCTCGATGAGGGCAGTCTTCAATCCGCGCGAAGCAGCATCCAATGCAATGCCCGCTCCGGTAATGCCACCGCCAATAATCAGTAAATCAAAACTTTCTTTTTTTAGGTTTTCTATGGTTGCTGAGCGAGACACAAATTCGTTGTTAGTTGATCGTTGTTGGTTGTTGGTTAGAGAATTCTAGATTCAATATTTTCCCTTCATCAGTCCACCCACCCCTTTGTTCGCTCTACAGCCTTAAGCCATCCTTTATAAAGTTTTGCGCGATCGGTCTCGCTCATCTGAGGGGTGAAAGTTTTTTGAATCTGCCGCTTGCGGGCGATGTCCTCCTTTTTCCAAAGCCCGATGTGAATACCGGCCAGATAGGCTGCCCCCATCGCAGTTGATTCAATCACCACTGGTCGTTCTACTTCTGTTCCGAGGATATCCGATTGAAATTGCATCAGCACATTGTTAGCACACGCACCTCCATCCACTTTTAAACTCTTCAACGTAACACCTGCATCTTCCTGCATGGCGTTTAAAATATCTTTTGTTTGATAGGCCAGCGACTCTAGCGTTGCTTTGATGATGTGATCTTTTCCGGTATCACGCGTCAATCCGAATATGGCACCCCGTGCATACATATCCCAATATGGTGCGCCTAAGCCTGCAAAAGCAGGAACCACATACACTTCATTTGACCCCAGCGCTTTTGCCGCAAAGTATTCCGAATCTTTTGACTGATCAATCAGATGCATACTATCACGCAGCCATTGTACGGCAGCGCCAGCGATGAAAACACTCCCCTCAAGTGCATATTCAACCTTTCCCTCCAATCCCCAGGCAATGGTGGTGATCAATCCATTTTTTGAATGCTGAATTTTGGATCCGGTATTCATTAGCATGAAACAACCTGTGCCATAAGTATTCTTTGCCATGCCTGGCTCGAAACATGCTTGCCCGAACAGAGCTGCTTGTTGATCGCCTGCTACACCGGCAATGGGGATTGAAACGCCTTCAAAACTCCATGTTCCAAAATCGGCAGCAGAAGGTTTTACTTCCGGCATCATAGCTGTGGGAATATTCAATTCCTTCAATAAGCGATCATCCCACTTTAAACTTTTGATATTGAAAACCATTGTGCGGGAAGCATTCGAGTAATCAGTAACGTGACATTTGCCTCCGGTAAGTTTCCAGATAAGCCACGTATCGATTGTACCAAATAACAATTCTCCCCGCTCCGCCCTGTGTCGCGCGCCCGCTACCTGATCTAAAATCCATTTTATTTTTGTGCCTGAAAAATAGGAGTCGATCACCAGGCCGGTATTTTCCTTCACGTAGTCCGCAAGTCCTTTTGTTTTCAGGTCTTCGCAAATGAACGCGGTGCGTTTGTCTTGCCACACAATGGCATTGTAAATGGGTTCACCGGTATTCTTATCCCACACCACGGTAGTTTCGCGCTGATTGGTGATGCCAATGGCTGCTATCGACTTCGCACTAATTTTATTTTCAAGAAGCACTCGCTGAAGAACCCCTAACTGTGTATTCCAAATTTCATTAGGGTCATGCTCAACCCATCCGGACTGTGGAAAAATTTGAGTGAACTCTTGCTGCGCAATTCCATTAATCGCTCCCATTTCATCGATCAATACCGCACGTGAACTCGTGGTACCTTGATCGAGCGCAATGATGTATTTCATCTGGAAATTTGTTGTTCGTTATTAGTTGTTGGCTGTTCGAAAAGCTTTCCTTTATCCAGCATTCTATATTCCATTTTCTCTCAATACAATGCATCAAACACTATTGCCCCCAACAATCCTCCCAACACTGGTCCAACTACCGGTATCCATGCATAGCCCCAATCAGAATTTCGTTTGCCCTGAATGGGTAACACAAAGTGGGCAATCCTCGGCCCTAGATCACGCGCAGGATTAATGGCAAAGCCGGTAGTCCCGCCCAAGCTTAACCCTATTGACACCACAATAAACCCTACGACAATTGGATTAAGACCTTGTGTGAATTCGTTCACACCCAGAAAAAGAATTGCAAAGATTAACACAGCGGTAGCAATGATCTCACTGATTAAATTAGTAAACGAGTTGCGGATGGCCGGTGCCGTGCAAAATACTGCCAGCTTCAATGATCCATCGTTCGTTCTTTTCCAGTGCGGTAAGTAGTGTAGCCATACGAGGCTAGCACCAACAAATGCACCTGCCAACTGTGCTGCGATGTATCCTATGATTTGATCAACGGGAAATTTTCCTGCGTAAGCCAATGCCAATGTAACTGCAGGATTCAGATGGGCACCGCTCACACCACCCACAGCATAAATTGCAAGTATTACGGCAAGTCCCCAACCTATTACAATAGTAAACCAACCGGAATCTTCTGATTTGGTGTCTCTCAGCACAACGCCTGCTACTACTCCATTACCCAATAGAATTAGTAATGTAGTGCCTATGAACTCTGCTAAATACACATTCATGAAAATTATATTTTAATGTGAACTACCACTAAATGTAACATCTTCCGTTGTCGGCTTTGATTGAATTAATAGCGTTGCGCTGGCTGCCAGTAACAAAAGCACTCCGGCAAAAAGTATGGCATTGCCCGCATTGTTATCTAATATATTTTTCATAACCCAACCGAAAGTAAGGCTTTGCAAAATCATGGGAATAACAATCATCATGTTGATGATACCCATGTACACACCATATCTCTCTTTGGGAATATTGCCCACCACCAACAAGTAGGGAATACCCATCATGCTGGCCCACCCAATACCAAAGCCTGTGATGGCAGGAAACAGCAGATACTTATTCTCTATGAATGGAAAAATCATAAACCCAATACCTGCCAACACCAAGCACATGAAATGCACAATTTTGGGTGATGATTTTTTTACAAACCACACCAAGGCGAACGCAGTGAGAAACGTAACCACATTGTACCAGCCATTCACCAAACCAGCCCAACTCACGGCTTGCTCATACAACTCTTTGTTATCAGAAGGGTTTGTCTTCCAAACTGACAATGCAATACTCTTGGACGAATTTTGCCAGTAACAAAACAGCGCATACCATTGAAAGAGATACACCAATGCTAATTGCCACATCACTTTAGGCATGTCCTTGATTGCCTCGGGAATTTCCCGAAAGGGTAACAAAAGACTAAAAGGCTGCGCCTTCATTTGCTCCAGCTCCTTTTCCGTTGGAGGGATTTCTGGAGTGGTGCGCATGCTCCACCAAATGGTGCCAATGGAACATACAGCGCCCAAAAAGAAAGAGGCAAAAACCCAGTTTGGTATAGCGCCCGTTTTTCCGATCACGATCATCGGAAAAATAAAGAGAGAAACATTGGCGAGTGTCTGGCCTAAACCGGTAAAAAAACTTTGAGTTTGAAATCCGGTGGGTCGTTGTTCATCATTCAATTTATCAGCAATGAAGGCGCGGTAAGGTTCCATAGCGGTGTTATTCCCTACATCAAGAATCCACAATAATCCTGCGGCCATCCAAAGCGCGCTGCTGAACGGATAGAAGAACAGACAAATGCTGCACAACATTGCCCCGATAAAGAAGTAAGGTTTACGCCTGCCAAATCGGGGGCTCCATGTTTTATCACTTAATGCACCGATGATGGGCTGAATGATTAACCCTGTGACGGGGCCCGCTAAATTCAATAATGGAATTTCATCCGGACTGGCGCCAAGAAAATCATAAATGGGATTCACTGCACTTTGCTGCAAACCGAAACTATATTGAATGCCGAAGAAGCCGACATTCATATTAATGATCTGAGCAAAGGTGAGCTTAGGTTTGAGGTCGGCCATTCGCATTCAAGGTTGAATGTGAAATATAAGTAGCAATTGGGTAGGAATCAATTGCTTTGGGGAAGTGAGCTTTTGAACTCTTGCGATTACAATCCGAGCGACAATCCGAGCGTAAAAGTCCTAGCAGGAAAGTAGCTGGCTTTGCGATCAATACCGGGTGCAAGGGCATCTTCCGTTGGAAAATAATATGGAATGTTAACACGATCAATAAAGACTGGTTCTGGGTCTGCACCAGTGTAGTTAGTAATTACGAATGCATTTTGAATGGTCACGAACATTCTAAACATGAACAGCTTGGAATTATTTGGAGTCTTAATAGTATATCCAAGTGTTACGTTATCCATTTTCAGGAAGTTCGCCTTTTCTATGTAAAGCGAACTATAGTATCCACTTGTGATTCCATGCACAGCTTTGCTGGTGCGAATCTGATTGTAGTTGTTAATGGAACCGGCATCATTCGGCTCATGCAACAGCCTTCTGGTATTCAATAGACTGTGCCCAAAAGAACCGCGAAAGAAGGCGTTAAAATCCCACCGCCTAAACTTCAGTTGATTGTTCCAACCTAACTCCAGCCAAGGGATCGCGTTACCAGCTACCGCAAAATCTGTCACTGGACTCAATGCTTCTCCGGGATACGCCCTGACCTGACCGTCACCATTGACATCTTTGAAAATCGGGGCCCCATTCGTGTTTACTCCACTAAACACCGGAGCCCAAAACTGACCAACCTTTTCACCCACAGCCAGTCGAATCGGATTGGCACCCGAAAGGCCATCAACCCATCCTTTGAGTTGCTTATCAACAGGATTTCGGTTAAGCAGTGTTCGATTGGCGCTGATCACTAGTGAAGGCCTCCAGTTCAATTCACCATAATTTCCAACAAAGTATTGAAGGGACAACTCTACGCCTCTCCCCTTTAATCGACCAGAATTTAAGTATCGGTAGTAATCGAATTCAGATTCGTATTGTTCCTGAATGATATTTTTTGTTTTGCGTTTGTACAGATCCAGTGAACCATTAAAACGTCCAAAACCAAAATCAAAGCCAAGATTTACTTCGTTCTTCTGCTCCCATTTAAGATCCGGATTGGCTCCTTGTGCTTGCCGAATAGTTCCTCCATTATAAAGGCTATAAGCGAACAAATCCTTCGACAAGGAATACCTTGATGGCAAGGCCCCCGTGATGCCATAGCCAATTCTTGCTTTGAGTATTGATACATTCAGTGACCATAAACGATTTAAATCCGCATCGAAAGCAATCGAGGAAAAAGTACCTGCTTTGTTATTCGAACCTAACTTACTCGATGCTTCTCTCCGCAATGAGAAATTAAGTTGCCAAATATCGGCATGGTTGAGCAGTAATCTGGCAAAGCCAGCCGACAGTTTATTCAGCGGAGAAGTATTGCTATTCACATTGACCAAGCCAGCCGCTCCCGAAATTCTATCTCCCGAATTCTCAAGTGCCTGGTAACCTAAATCGTCACTGGGAAAATTCCCCAGTTCAATACCAATATTTTCAGATCGATCTTGTTGGTAGGAATACCCTGCAACTATTGTCAAATCATTTTTTTGGAAACGCTTGTGAAAACTTAGATATGACTCTACCAGATTAAAAGCACTTTGCTCAATATAGCGTTGCGCTAATCCACCTCTGGCTAATCCGCGATAAAAATCCTTTCTTGAAAAGTAGGCCCCATTCAGAACGTCTTCAAATTGTTGAGCATACTGAATGGTTGCAGTTATGTTTTCAGAGATTTCATAAGAAGTTTTGAAATTATAGTTGATATTTTTCCGCTTACCCTCATTCGTGTTGAGCTCCAGTAAAGCAACTGGATTATAATTATCAAACTGAATCGCCTGAAAGTAATCACCACTGGGAAATTTTATTGGAGCGGTAGGATTGAAATGGATGAATCGAAACGCTTCAGGAAAAGAGAAATTGCTTGCTCTATTGGTGAATGACATGTTAAATTCCATTCTCAATAGGTCGTTAAATGCGCGATGAGTGAAGTTGGCTCGCCCATTCATTTGATCAAACCCCGAGTGCAATAAGATACCGTTCACTTCACGAAAATTAAGCGATGCGCGAAAAGTGGATTGCTCGTTGCCCCCTCCAACGGAAATGCTGTTTAAGGTTGAGAATGCTGTGCGTGTAATCTCGTCTTGCCAATCAGTTCTAAAGCCTATGTTGGCACCACCGACTGCCACAAACTCGGCAGCAGAAAGTAAAGGCTGTTTGCGTTGCATTTCTGAGACCGACAAATTACCGTGATAGGTAACAGACAAGCCCACTCCAGGAGAACCTCGCTTCGTTGTTATTTCAATCACACCAGCAGAACCCCTCATGCCATAAATGGCAGCCGATGCACCGTCTTTTAGCACGGAGATGGATGCAACATCATTCGGGTCTATATTATTCAACGTGGCAGCGGGTACTCCATCAATCACAATTAATGGTTTACTTTTGGTATCGAATGAAGTCATGCCTCTAATGCGCATGAAACTCTCAACATTTGGATCTCCGCCACGGTGATAAATGCTTAGACCGGGTATTTTTCCTTGCCATAACTGTGCCGACTCATAGATATTTCCTTGATTGAAATCAGAAGATTCAATCCTTGATACAGCAAATGGGATTTTATTTTGGTCCATAAAACCATACCCCACACTAACGGATGGGCCACAATAAATCTCATCAAGTTTCAACGTCACATCTAGAGTCGTCTCCTGATTGACTTTTACTTCGAGTGTGGCAAATCCAACAAAAGAAAAAACAAGAACAGCATTTTCTGTAACAGCGATGGCAAATTTGCCCTCAGCATCAGATACTGTTCCATTGGAAGTGCCCTTCTCCGTAACGTTTACTCCGGCAAGCAGCGAACCATCTTCACCTCTCACACTACCGGTAATTTTTTTCGATTGCGCGAAGGAAAATGAACAAATAAAGAAAAGGATTACACTAAATGCGCGAGATAGGAAAAGAATCATAACTCCCATAGTGGCAAACAGCCAATAATAACTTTCAGTCTAACTTAAAGCCTATTGGTAAGATAGGCATTCATTAGTGAAAAATGGAAGCCAATTCTATAAATCTTCTATCCTGGTCTTTACGCGGCTGATGATAAACTCTCCTATGCTCCTACCTTGAGTTTTACCCACTTCGCAGGCAGGCATATAGTGAATGCCACCATACATCCTGCTAATAGCGGCTTCATCAGAAGCCTGACGGAAGGATGTGAAACTGCGCGGTCCCATTCCAAACTCCAATTCAGTAGAATCTGTAAAGGAATAATTTTCTCCAAATAATTTAGTGAGTGTAGTAGCCGCTGCAGAAGAGATCACACTATGACCACTGGTATACTCTGGAAACGGTGGTGTCTGCAATAATGGAATCCAGTTCTCATCAATGTATTGATTAATATAGGTCTCAGGTCGAATCAGTTTGCTTCTGTACTTCTCATCCCAGCAACTGATGAATCCCTCTACCAACGAAAGGGACACGCGCGCATAGGCTTCTGCTGCCTCTGGCATAGATGACTTGTTTTTCGTGCACACTTCCCGTGTGATGTTAATCCAATGGCCTCCCGGAGATATTTTCTTAGTAGCGAACATCACGTGACCACGAACATTCATTGCAAAAGGATTACAATCCCAAAAGCTTGCAATGGTTCGTTGCTCATCGGTAAGGTTTTTTCCAGTTTCATACACGACCAAAGCTTCTTTATAAAACTGGCTGTTCTTCTCCTTCGAAAATGGTGTAGGGGGAACTGGCTTAAATTGTTGAGCCGAATCCAAAACAAAAGTTCTGATCTTGTTCCAATGCGGCTCTACTGCATCCATGTACGCTGGTGGTGTGGGCTTCCAGGTGGCAGGATCATTAATCAAAATTGAATACTTTGGAAATGATCTGGACTGTTTGTAATTGTCTTTTGATGACCATGCGAGGACTTTGGCCGCTACCAGATCGCCATAGGCAACGGATCGTTCAAAGACATCATCCGGTACTCCGGCATCCTTAAACTCCTGCATGATCTGATTATAAAATTTATCCAATTCAGTTTCAGAAAAAATGAGCGCTCTACCCACCTTCAACATGGCTTGTGTGGAGGCCAACGGAAAACAATATTCAAGTGCAGGGTCGGGCTGGGGAATTGAATCTAATCCATTAAGCTGGCCTGCAAAGCTTTTAAATTTTTGATCCTGAGGAATAATCGCCTCATAAGCAGCCACGCTGGAATAAGTATAAATTCGGCTGGCTACCGGGGGAGAAAAGATATCATGTACAATGCGATCAGTAATCGCTTTCATCGACCGATGCAGAAATTCTGCCTGGTTAACTTTTGTCTTATACTCGGTCGATGGCCCACCACATCCTACCAGCACAATAATTAAAAACACGTAAACGATTCTCATGCTATACTATTTTTTTGCAAAATCAAACTTCGGATTAATCTGGGAAATGACATTTATCATTTTGAGGTAAATGTCGCCCGCGATACACCAACACCTTTAATGGTGAGGCCCTTCCAGTGTTTTGGCAACTTCACTTTCTGTTGTTGAATGCCAGCATCAGAAATAGAAAGTCCAGCAAAGCCAAAGATCACGGATTGCAGCATCCCTCCTGCTCCTGTGGCAAAGTAAGGATTAGTGCCCCCCGCTGTTTCTGAAAGCACACCAAATGGTGGAACTTCGTTAGGCTTGTAGCTTTTCACGAACATCTCATAAGCTTTGTCGGGATTTGAGTTCAGCTTTGCTGTGAGCGTTGTAAGCACTGCAAACCCCATGGCCGGGCCATTGGGAGAATAACGAGGTTGATAGTAATTCAAATCCTTTTCGATTTGCGCACGATCGGTAATGATGTCGAGCGGGTATGCCAATAAATTCACATCAGCTTGCTTGATCTCTACACCATCATACGTTGCATTTTCTTTGGTCACTCCATCGGGGAATTTCAGAATCGGAATATTCTGCGCTACCAACTCCCAATCAGCATTTGGCACAAGGCCTAATTCCTTTGCGGCTTGTGAAGCATACCGAAGTGCTGTGATGGCCATACCGTTGGTGAACGCATTGTTATCGATATTCTCCTGCCATTCATTCGCTCCAATCACGTTGTTGATTTCATATCTTCCTGGCCCCTTGCGTTCCACTCGGCTCGCCCAAAAGTCGGCCACTTCTTTCAACACCGGATAGCCACGATCGCGCAACCAAAGTTTGTCTTTCGTTACTTGATAGTATTTCCAAAATGCCCAACCTACGCATCCGGTAATGTGGTGTTGAAATGGACCAGTGAGCGCCCACACGGGCGTATCTTCCGATCCTTGATCAGAGGATTCCCACGGGAACATCGCTCCTTTATATCCATGTGAAAACGCATTTTGTTTGGCTGCTTCCAATCGCGCAAAGCGATACTCTAAAAGAGATTTAGCTATACCTGGCTGTAGCGCAAGCAAGGGCGGATACATCCACAACTCCGTGTCCCAAAACACATGACCATTGTAGCCTAAGCCTGAAAGGCCCATGGGTGATAAACTGTAGGCCGTGCCCTCGCGCGAAAAAGAATAGAGATGATACAATGCGAAGCGAATATCTTTTTGTGATTGCGAGTCGCCATCAATCACGATGTCACTTTTCCAGAGCTCATTCCAAGCCTCTTCATGGCGCATGAGCAATCGTTTTGTGCCCTCTAACTTGGCAAATATGGTTAAGCGCTCGGCCTCATTGAGCGCATCTTCATAATGAGCCGTAGAAGTTGCTGATGACACTACGCTGAATGAATAGGTTTCGCCTGCTTTTAGTGTCTTTGTGAATTTGGCAAGGTGCATATTATAATCCCAATCTTCGTGAATCAAATCAGGCTCTTTACCATGAGGTTCGGAAAAAATAAAGCTATTGCTCACCGCAACGGTGTGCTTACCGGAAGGGCTTTTGCCCACAGATGTTAATAATGGAATCGTAACATGCGGCCGGTCAATTTCGCTATAAAGATTTCGTACGTCACTCAAATGTGTTGGTGCTTCAATAACACTCATGGGTGAAATGGTCACATCTTTTTTGGCAATAACTTCCACCATCGTAAGTGCGGTATAAGGCAAGTGGCGCAGCGACATTAACGAGTGTTTCACCGTAACCTTATCTCCTACCTCAAATGAGGTGGTCAGCACTGCACGCTTCATATCCAGTACTTGCCGATAATTTGAAATGTTGGAAGGAGAAACGCGCATGCCATCCACATCCAGATTCATATTTACATGATTGAATGTTTTAAGAATGTTAGAGACTCGGCCACGTTGATAATAATCATATACACCGTTTAGCACAACATCTCTCACTTTCATTGGATCTGGCGAAGAAACGAGGCCAACCATCCCGTTGGCAACGGTCACTCCATAGTAATTGGCTGGATTGATATTCTGTGCCTCAACAGACCATTCATTGGTTTGAGCGTAGCTATTCGCAACAATAAAAATTAGCAATGCGATGATGCCTGAATTTTTCATTTTTTCAGTGATTGGTTTGACTTCGTAAATGCGAGCACGGTATCGTTATTCCTGGAAACAAGATAAACAAGTTGATTGGATTTTGCGGTACGCAGAATCTCAATGTCTCTTCCTTCACCTAATACAATAAAACCCGATTCTGAAGGGCTCATGTCTTTGAAATTCCCTTTTCCATCTCCCAATAGAACTAGGCCCACACCCGCATCATATGAGCCAAAGTCGGGCTGTGTTGCACTCAGGTTTCCAGAAAGCAGAATATCAAGGTTGCCATCTTGGTTTACATCTGTTGCTTTTATTGCATAGACCGGAAAAAACTGAGCTTGCAGGGGTAATGCAGCTAATTCAAATTTGGCGTTATCATTTCGAAGAAAAACGGAAGTGAATTGTTCTACCTGCATCCGTGCGGAATTACCCTTTTGAACGGGGGTGATAATATCCTCCAGTTTCACATCACGATAATCATAGTAGTGGAGAAACTTTTTCTTGAGTGACGGAATTTGCTTTACTAATTGATCGCGCGAAGCGAATGGATAACTCTTATCGCCATTGTAATAAACCATGATGTGATCAGACCCTCCATTGGAATCAAAATCGCCTAAATACATGGTTAATGGCTTTTCAGGGGAAGCCTTAATCCGTGAATTTAATCCCAGATTTCCAATTATGAGATCATCATCACCATCTTTATCAAAGTCACCAATTTCGCACGTGTTCCACCAGCCTTTTGTGCTATCCAAACCAACTTGAGCAGTTTGATTAATAAACCGATGATCATTCTGTTGAATCAATAAAGTAATTGGCATCCACTCTCCCACCAATACAAGGTCAAGTAATTTATCTTTATTAATATCAATCCATGCAGCATCCTTCACCAAACCAGGTCTTACTTGTGTGGGATTGTCAAATCGGCTATCACCGAGCCACGAGGGATCAAATTGAAAGACACCCTTTCCATTGTTCTGTAACAGAAAACTCATAGGACTCATACCGTAAAGAAAAGGCATTACCGATGAGCCAATAAACAAATCTATGTCGCCATCACGGTCATAATCTGCCGGCTTTACACACGATGCATGAAGAAAAATAGATGAAAATGAGTTTTCAGAATAACTTAAGTTGCCTTTGCCATCATTTCGATACAATCGTGGGGCGAGCAATGAGTAATCTTTCATTTCCTCTTGTCCGCCAGAAACTACAACTAGATCCTGGTCGCCATCACCATCAGCGTCAATGAAGACGGCATCTGTATCCTCCGAATTAGCGTGGTTATCAAGAGCCGGAGTCTTTTTCCGAATCATACTTCCATCGGGTTGCTGAGTAAAGATCGCGCCCGGCTGATATTTTGCCCCTCCAACAAATACATCCTCAAAGCCATCACCATTAATATCTGCTGCGGCCAGCGGAGGTCCTTCAGTGCTGAGCATGTGTGGGATCAAACTCTCGCGGTTGAATGCATTGAAGTCATCTTCCTGATGTTTGAAGTCAAATTTGGAAATAGACTGAAGCATCGGAATTGGTTGAACACCCAACTCCTCTTGCTGAATACTTTTCGGGTCGTAGTGAATTAATATTTCAGATACCTTATACTTTTGCTGTGTAATTGCACCATCAGGCCAGATGACCTTTATGTCAATCGAATCGGTTTTATTTCTAAGTCCAAAGATCAAGGAATACTCAGATGATGAACACCAACCTCGTGATGGAAATAATTCCTGAGACTGAAATTGACCTGACTGACTTATAATTACTTTGGAGCCGATAGCATACGGATTCCCCTTGAGTTGATCTGCCTTTAACCTGATTTTAATAAAACTACTGGGGACTGAATTATTCTGATAAACAAGCCCTTCATCATTTATCCGATTTATCACTAAATCCGGATCGCCATCATTATCCAAATCTCCGTAGGCAGCTCCGTTAGAAAAACTAGGTAATGACAAACCCCAATCTATGGTTTTATCTTCAAAAGAAAGATCTCCTCGGTTTCTGAAAATGAAATTGCTCACCTTGCCCTCGGGCATCATATCAATCAAAGGCAACCCAGATGTCTTGGTAGCTTGCTGAACAGAATCATTAGAAATAAAATTAATGTAGTCGAGGTCATTCGGCCTTCTCATGATTCCATTTGAGATAAAGAGATCCTTATAGCCGTCTCCATCAAAGTCAACAAGAAGTGGGCACCAACTCCAATCTGTCGCTTCTACTCCCGCTGCCTGTGCGATGTCTGAAAAGACAACTCGACCGGAGTCAATCACACCACGATTGATTTGTAATGCGTTTCGGGATACCTGCTTTTGATAACCGAATTTCAATTTGAATTTATATACCTCGTAGGAATCTTCACCGGCAGAAGTTTTGATAGTCGATTCTTCACGAGGAAGCATATCAAGCGTAATCAAATCAGGCCACTGGTCATTGTTGATGTCAGCAATGTCGTTACCCATACTAAACCGACTGGTGTGCGCAAAACTCTTCTGCGATTGTTGCAAAAAGGTACCATCCGTTTGATTGATGTAGAGATAATCATTTTCATGAAAATCATTGGAGACATAAATGTCAGGATACCCATCACGGTTAACATCCGAAATAGCTAACCCTAATCCATAGCCCACCTGACTAGAAAGAATTCCAGCAGGTTGAGTTACATTTTTAAAAAATGTTTTCCCTGTTTCAGAAAATTGATTTTGATAAAGGCGATCTCCGGCAAGTGAATCAGTTTGCTTCCTTAAGCTTACATTTCCATACGATCGTGGTGAGTGAACGGAATGATTCAATAAGTACATGTCCAAATCACCATCTCGATCATAGTCAAAAAAAGCAGAGTGGGTTGAAAATCCTTTGAATGCTAATCCATATTCTTGCGATCGCTCAGTAAATGTTAAGTCGCCATTATTAATAAATAGCTGGTTATATCCATCAAAGGATTTGTAATTGCCAACACCGCAAAGGTAAATGTCCAGCAAACCATCGGCATTTACATCCGCCATGCTCACACCGGTTTTCCAATTTCCTTCACCGGCTACACCTGCATTTTCGGTGATGTCTTCAAACTTGAATCCGCCTTTGTTGAGGTAAAGCTTGTTGCTATTCTGGTTGCTTGAAAAATAAATATCCGAAAGGCCGTCATTATTAATATCGCCAATAGCTACTCCCCCTCCATTATAGTAGTAGAGGTACTCAATAATGTTGAACTGCTCATTTTCTATCAGGTTGTTTTCAAAATCAATACCCGAATGGGAAGAAAATATCTGTTGAAAAAGTTTACCACTATTTTTATCAGGCTCTTCTGTGCACGAGAACAAAGTGATTGCTGCAAACCCAATGATACACCAACTCCAACACCATTTTACAAAATGTGTCACGCTACTTTATCTTAAAGAATAATATCGTATCATTATTCCTGGCCACCATCAGGATCTTTCCATTCTTGGAATTCATGATGGCAAAATCCCTAATCTGACCGTCAACTTGAAAACCTGAAATGCCAGGTGATACAAATGTGAAATCGGCCTTGCCATCACCCTTCAGAAAAACACCATAACTGGCATCATATCGGCCTGCTTCCGGCTTTACACCATAAAGGTTACCTCCCAGTAAAATATCCTGCTTACCATCCGAATCAAAATCTGCCACTTCAATGGCATACATTGTTGAAAATTGTGCCTCAACAGGGAGTTTACTGAAACTGAATTTACCCTTGCCATCGTTAATGAAAATACCCGAAGCAAGTTCGAACACATCAAGCTTTAATGCATTCTCCATCTCCTTTTCATTAAAAATATCCTGGATGGTTTGATCCTTGTAACTTTCATACTTTAAATACTTTTTCTTCAGGGATGGTATTTGAGACATCAGATCGTGGCGCAAAACAAATGGATAACTCTTATCTCCATTAAACGTGGTGATGATCTGCTCGGTAGTACCGTTTTTATCAAAGTCATTCACAAACATGTTTATCGGATGATCTACCGAGGCCTTGAAGCGAGAGTTGAGTCCATGATTCGCAACTACAAAATCAATATCGCCATCGCCATCTACATCAGCTGTTTTAATGCTATTCCACCAGCCGTTTGTCTTTGAGAGGCCAGCCTGATCGGTAGCATCAGTAAATATTGATTTATCGTTTTTAAAAATCTTTACCGGCATGTATTCACCTACAATGATCAAGTCTAAATCACCATCACTATCAATATCACTCCAACTTGCATCGGTGATCAGGCCCAGTTTGCCCAATCCAGGAGCGACAGACGATGTCACATCGTTAAAGTTTCCTTTACCATCATTATTGAGTATATAGCCATTCATGGGCATACCATACAAAAATGGATGGCTTCTTACACCTACAAACAAATCTTGATCACCATCGTGATCATAATCAGCCGAGGTGACCGTTGAGGAATTCTCAAAAATAGGGCTTGGAAGCTGCTGGCTCGACTTTTTAAAATTGCCTTTACCATCGTTAATATAAAGTCTGTCCGCTAATGCACTCGAGCTCGTTGAAAATTCATTGCTGCCGCTGCACACATACAGGTCTAAATCCTTATCATTATCTGCGTCAAACAAAGCAGTTCCCAAATCTTCAGAAGACGCATCAATTTCAAACGCTTCTGTTCTCATGGATTTGAATTGCCCGTCAAGAGATTGAATAAATAATGCTCCTGGAGAGTCCTTTGCTCCACCAATGTAAAAATCCTCCAGTCCATCGCCATTCACATCTCCTTTGCTTATTCTTGGGCTCTCGGTGCTTAGCATATGATACAACAACTTATCCCGATCGAAATCAACAAAGTCATTCTCCTGATGCTTATAGTTTGCAGGAGGATTTTTAATAAGTTGAAAGATGGTGGATAAAGTACCAGTAGTCTTTTCTGCCACAACTCCAGTACTCTGTGAAAGTTCCAAGGTTTGATTGGTTGCTACATTCTTCAGTCTTGTTTCCGTTCCATCAGGCCATTGAACGTGAATCTGATCTACCGTGTCAATTTTACCGAGCCCAAGGTTTGGTCGTGAATCAACAGATGACTCAAACCCACGATTAGGAACTTGTTCAACATAAAAATCCTGATCTTTATGCGTCACGGTTATTTTGGCACCAACTGCAAAAGGGTTTTTACCATCGCCCTTTAACACAAATTTTAAATAATGATGATCAGGATGAAGCGTATTTGATTCATTCCTCATAATTGAGGCTGACTCGTTGACTTTATTTATGACAAGATCAAGGTCGCCATCATTGTCAAGGTCTCCGTAAGCCGAGCCATTTGAAAAATTGGGAGCACCTAATCCCCACTCTTTCGCTCGATTAACAAAACCAAGATTGCCGAGATTTTGAAATGCATAATCTGGTACTGGAGTAGATGGAATCAGTTCAACCAACTTTTTATAGTCAACCCGATTATTAGAAATAATTGACTTCACCACCTCTTCACTGGACACATATTGCAGGTAATCCTGATTGGTAAGGTCCTGGTAGATACCGTTGGCAACAAAAATATCCTTCAGTCCATCGTTATCCATATCAAACATAAGAGCCCCCCAACTCCAATCGGTTGCCTCTACATCGGCCAGTCGGCCAATCTCGCTAAACGTATTATTACCATTATTCAATTGAAGCATATTTCTGGTAAACTGATGATAGTAATCATTAAGAACACTATTTTGATAGCGATCCCAGTTTTCAAATGTGGTTACTGTCTTTAACCGATCGTTTCCCTCAGGCAACATCTCGGTAACAAAAATATCAGGCCATGCATCGTTGTTGATATCTGCCAGATCAGCGCCCATCGAAGCACCGCTGATTGATTTCATTTCATCGGTAAGGCATTCCTTAAAAGTTCCATCATGATTGTTAATATAGAGGTAATCACGCTCAAAGAAATCATTCGAAACATATATATCCGGCCATCCATCTTTATTAATGTCGCCCACGGTAGCGCCCAGGCCAAAGCCAATTACACTTCCATAAATTCCTGCCTGCTCACTCACATCTACAAAATGACCACCATCATTTCGCATCAACTTGTCACCACCCAACAAATCACGTTTAGGTCTTTCATTCTTCCTCAGATTAAAACTTCCGATGGCTTGATAGGAATTATTCAGGATGTATAGATCGAGATCATTGTCACGATCGTAATCAAAAAACACAGCGTGGGTAGTAAACCCCTTATCTGCAATACCATATTCAGCTGCGCTTTCGGTAAAAGTAAGATCGTGATTATTGATAAAGAGTTCATTTTCTTTGTCATCACCTTTTACATCTCCTGAGTTGGCAATGTAAATATCCAACCAGCCATCACCGTTAACATCTGCTAAACTAACTCCTGTTGACCAAGCTTTCTTGCCACCTACTCCAGCCCTTTCAGTAATGTCTTCAAATTTAAAACTTCCTTTATTGAGGAATAATTTATTCTGGCCCTGATTGGAGGTCAAATAAATATCTACAAGTCCATCATTATTGATATCGCCCAAACCTACTCCTCCTCCATTATAAAAGTTTCGATAAGTATAAATATTGAAATCCTGGTCAAAGGATAATTTATTAATGAAGTCAATGCCACTGGAATCGCCACTCATTTCAGTAAAAAGAGTAGGTGTACGCTCTGTCTTTTGATCGGAGCAACTAAAAGACAGAACCACGACTAAGGTTCCGATATAGAAAATTGAATTCTTAAAATACATTTCAGGAAATGATATTTAATCCTTTTTCTCTCCATCTTCGGTAATGGAGTGTTTATATCTAGGATGAAGAATGTCTTGAATCTTCACGACAACATTTTGAGCATCCTTGATGTAAACGAGCATTCTCCTGTTACCATCTATCTTAACAGGAATCTGAGTTTTATTAATAGTTGCCGTAATAAATTCATTGCCCTTATACCAGCGCATTACTAAAGCCAGTACTTTGTCCCTTAATTGATCTGATTGATATTTTGTATTCCAGGGAGCCCAAGCCGGATAGCTAAATTCAAGATTCATCTCTATTATTTTATCCTGTTCATCAAATACGGGGATAAATAGCAAGCGCATACTAGTTATCGAATCATGAACAAGAGTATCTTCAAACATATACTGAACTGTGGCTCCGTTAGGCCCTTGGGTTACCAGGCTATCATGGTTCAGGTCGAAACACTTGCCATAAAATTCATCTCGGGTATCGCCAAGATTAATTCCCAATAAGAGGGAGTCTTTACGAATGCCTTTCTGCAATTCTGATTTCACAAGTTTAGTGTAATCTGATTGCGTGCAACTCCAAAGAAGGCCAAGCACAAGGGCAAGGCTAATGGAGTATTTTAAATAGTTCCAGGTCGTTGTCATGTTTTGCAAATAAAATATAGTCCGTTCCGTTAATTTTTATTGATTTAATATCCCGAATTTGGCCTTTAATACCAAGATCGATACCGCTCTCAAAAGTAAATCGGCCTTCGTCTCTTACACCTTTAAAAAACCAGCCATTAGAAGCATCATACCTCCCGAATTGAGGCTTAACCAGATAGTGGTTTCCTCCTGCAATTACGTCTTCCACACCGTCATTATCAAAATCAGAAATGAGTAAAGTATAAATTGGTGAATATTGTGCCTGTGCAGGTAAGTCTAATCCGCGATAGCCGGTAGCACTGGAAAGCCAAATGGAGGATGTCAACTGTCTCACTTCATAGATTTTAGCGTGTGCAAGTGTTGCTTCAGAGAAAAGTTGATCAATCGATTTGCTTGCGTAGTCTTTATAATAAAGTAGCTGCTTTTTCATCGCTGGAAGTTGCGCAAGTAACTCATCGCGATCAACAACGGGATAATATTTCCCATTGACAAGCGTGCAAAATAGTTGTTCTATAGAACCATTGCCATCAAAATCACTCACGTACATCCTATCACCTATCTTGAAAAATGTATTCAACCCATGATTCCCTGCAACAAAATCAGGTTTATCATCATGATTAAAGTCTCTTATTTCAATGTCATGCCACCAACCCTGCGAACTTGAAAAGCCAAACTCTTCTGTAGCATTCTTAAATTTCGTCTGATTATTCTTAAAGATAGTAATGGGCATCCAGTCACCTACAATGATCAAATCCCTCCATCCATCGTTATCGATATCCGTCACTTCAGCATCGGTAATCATTCCAATGCTGATCAGTTCAGAAGCAATCTCACTTGTAACATCCTTAAACAAACCCTTTCCATTGTTTTCCAATAAAAATCCACCGCCACCCATTCCGTAAACAAATGGATCAAATCGTTCACCAATAAATAGATCTTGATCTCCATCATTATCAAAATCAATAGGCTTTACCACACTGGTTGCAATATTCCGCGAAAAAGGCAATGCGTTAGGTGATTGATTAAAATTTCCCTTGCCATCATTCAAAAATATTTTATCCATGAGGGCATCAGATGAGTTGGGGAAAAATCTTCCGCCAAAAGCCAGGTACAAATCCAAATCACTATCCTGATCTACATCAATGAAGGTACTTTTGGTCTCCTCACCTAAGGAGTTACTTGCGATAGGTATTCGCGTGGTAATTTGGCTATCATTAATTTTTATAATCACCCCAGACTGATCTTTACCACCCCCTTCGTAAATCTCGATCAACCCATCATTATCAATATCGCCCGTTGCCAGCGAAGGAGACTCGTTGCTATACATCATGGGTAACAGCCTATCACGGTTAAAATCAATAAGACCACTTCCTTTATGTTGATAGATTGAGTGGTTAATTTTTTGAAGGGAGAATGGCAATTGTTTGGCTGTAGATTTAAAATGCTTTACAACTACATTATCATCGCTAACTTTTAACTTCTTGTTTACGGGCTGATTGTAGATAACAGAATGCCCTCCATCAGGCCATTGAAATAAAACGGAATCAAGAACGCTTATTCCCTCTCCTAGTCCTATTACAACATCGGAGGAAACAGAACTCTGAAATCCACGCGTAACGAAATTATCTACGCTGAAATTCCTACTATCTGCATAAGCCGTGATTTGTGTTCCCACTGCAAATGAGTTTTGATCATGCCCACGCACGGAAACGCTGAGGCTTTTGTATTTTGATGTGTCGGTATTGTTACGATACACAATAGAAGGCGCATTGATGTTGCTAACCACAAGATCAAGATCTCCATCATTATCTAAATCACCATAGGCACTGCCATTGGAGAATAGCGGTTTAGAAAGCCCCCATTCACGAGCAACATTTGTAAAAGTGAGATTGTGATTATTCTTAAATGCATAATTCGATATTGAAGAAGTCGGCATTAAATCAATTAATTTCACAATAGCATTTTTCTCCTCTTCTTTGATAATCTTTCGAACGTTGTCTTCTGCGCCCGTATAGGTTAGGTAATCACGATCTAGTAAATCTTTATAAATACCATTAGCTATAAAAATATCTTTCCAACCATCATTATCCATGTCAAACAACAAAGCTCCCCAACTCCACTCCGATGCGGCCACACCCGCAAGCCTGCCTACCTCGGCATATCGACCGTTTCCAATTTTTGTTTGAAGTACGTTTCTTGGGTATTGATGATAATAGCCGTTCCGCTGATTCAATTCGTATTTATTCCAGTTTTCATAAATCGTTTTTGTCTTCTTTCTATTCAATGAATCGGGTAGCATTTCCGTTACAAATAGTTCATAGGAACCGTCATTGTTGAGATCCGCAAAATCAGCCCCCATAGAGCCCATACTGATCGATTGAAAATAATCGGTTAAAGATTCAGTAAATGAACCGTGCTGATCATTGATGTAAAGATAATCTCGTTCAAAAAAATCGTTGGAAACAAAGATATCAGTCCATGTATCGTCATTAAAATCCCCCAGCGTGATTCCTAACCCAAACCCTATATTGCTTCGGTATATTTTGGCTTCAGCTGAAAAATCTATGAACTTACCATGATCATTTATAAAAAAACGATTCCCTCCTCCGAGTGGATCTGGAATATTGCGCTGATCCTTCACAAGATCATAGTTACCAACAGATTTAATTGAATTGGTAAGCAGGTAACAATCAAGATCTCCATCCTTGTCGTAATCAAAAAACGCTGCTTGCACAGAAAGTCCGATAACGTCTAGTCCATATTCTTTTGACTTTTCTGTGAAGGTAAGGTCACCGTTGTTAATGAATAATTCATTGTTTCGATGCACTGCATCAGGATTACCCGATTTACAAACGTAAATATCAAGGAATCCATCCGCATTAATATCTGCAAACGTTGCACCAGAGGACCATACACCCGAACATGCCACACCTGCCGATATGGTAATGTCTTCAAATTTAAAATTCCCCTTATTGAGGTATAGTTTATTATCGACCTGATTTCCTGTAAAATAAATATCTGCTAACCCATCATTATTAATATCACCGATAGCAACACCAGCGCCATTGTAAAAATTTCGGTAGGTGTAAGGGTTAAGCTGCTCGGTAAAAGTAAGTTGATTTTGAAAAGCAATTCCACTTTTGGCAGTCACATCAGTAAACAGTGAAGGATTTGCCGTGCGATCATTTGAACATCCTAACAGCACCGCCAAAAACAAAATCGTATTGAATCTCATCGCAAATAAAAATAGCGTCCAACGAATGCTGGACGCTATTTCAAAGTTAAAAAACTTCAGGCAATTACGATTAGTAACCTGGGTTTTGAGTCAACTTGTTTGCAGAAGAAGCTGTTGCGAGAATTTGCTCGTTAGGAATAGGGAACAATCTCTGGTGTGTCTTGCCAGCCGTGCTAGGCTTCTCCCACCATGCATTTTCCCACGCACCGAAACGAATCAAATCTGTACGTCTCAATGACTCCTGGAATAATTCTCTTCCACGCTCAGCTAATAGCTGTCCTTCCGTGATCGAAGTAAAGGCTGGCACACCAGCGCGGGCCCGGATCTGGTTTACTAAAGCAAGGCCAGTAGCATCACCGAAACCGTTCTTTCTAAACAACGCTTCAGCTTTATTCAACAACACTTCACCATATCTCAACACAGGGAAGTCATTGTCCATATCAGGGTTCTGTCCTTTTTTGAAGCTGAACTTTCCAAGACGTGCGCCTGCCTGGCGTGAGCCATTAGGGGCAAGTTCATTGATCTTAGGAGTATAGTTGATTTCTGGTCCATCAGTATCTGCTTTATCAAAAGCAAGGTCAAGAATAGGGTTTCCGTTGATGTCCTTTTGTGGTCCTACAATAAAGTTATTAGCCCTGCGCTTATCTGCTGCATCATAAGAGTTGTAGAACTCCTCCAAAGTTGAGTAACCATTCCAAGGCTGTTGAGCAAGATTATACGTCAATTGACTTGGATAATGAAGGGTCATTTGGGCGAAGTTCATTCCGCCACCCGTTGCTTCATCATAAGTAGCCACTAAAATATGCTCAATGTTATCAACGTTATCTGGTGAGAACACTGTTTTGTAATCTGTTGCAAGGTTGTAAACGCCTGAGTTGATTACTGCATCAGCAGCTGCGATAGCCTTATCATACTCTGGGGTTCCTTTGTAAACACCTGCGTTCAAATAGAGTCGAGCCAAGAGTGCATTAGCAGCACCTTTGCTTGCACGACCATAATCACCTCTTCCTGCAGGAAGGTCTGGAAGAGCAGCGATCAATTCAGATACGCAGAAATCGTAAACCTGAGCTCTGGTTGATTGAGGAACATCCACACCTGGAGTTGTAACAATCTTAACATTTCCAAAAAGGTCTAATAATCTCCAATAGAAATAAGCCCTAAGCATTCTAAGCTGAGCAATATTTGCTGGAGCCGTAGCTGTCTTTAGAAGGTCATTGCATTGAAAGATACCACCGTAAATGTCTCCCCATGCACCATTGATTCCACCAATACCTGTAGATGTGAATTGATGTTTGTGCATTGTGAGCCAAATACCGCCATCAAACCAGTCACCACCCTTTTGGGTAATAACTGCCTCGTCTGTAGATATCTCCTGAACGGAGAAGTAGCTTCCGTGATTGGCGGTTCCACTCAATAATCTTGAGAAGGCACCCTGAAGTCCATCACTTGGGCTCGCTTTGTTAACGTTATTCTTAATACCGACTCCTTGGTTTGCAGGATCAAACTTGGAAGTAAAATCCCCTTTGATCTCTTCTTCCAGGTCGGTACATGAGGTGGCACCAAAGAACAGTGCTGTAATCAATGTATATTTTAATAAGTCTTTCATAGTTCTCATGTTGTTTTATTACAGACCGATATTTAAACCGAATGTAAAGGTTCTGGCGAAGAAGTAATTGTTTCTTCTGTCAATACCAGGTGATAACGGATCAGGAGTAGCGGTATTAAAGTTACCGTTATCAATTGAACCTGGATCGTTAAGTACCGGCTCTGGATCGATACCAGTATACTTGGTAATAACGAAGGCATTCTGAACGTTCGCATACAATCTTAAATTCTTGAATGTATTCGATGTAGTCTTAAAATTGTAACCAATGGTCACGTTATCCAACTTTAAGAAATCTGCCTTTTCCACATACAATGAACTGAACTGAGCGGAAGTAAGTCCAGCGACAGCTTTGTCAGTCTTGATTCTATTGTATGAGTTGATTGCACCTGGGTCAATTGGCTCATAGAAAGCACGGAAGCTATTTACCAAGCTGTGGCCGAAAGCTCCACGGAAGAACGCATTAAAATCCCAATTCTTGTAAGTTACTGCGTTGGTCCAGCCTAATTCCATGCTAGGAATACCTTTACCTAAGACCTTGAAATCTGCGTCTGCCGCGAGAGCAGATCCTTGAGCTGAAACGACTTTACCGTCACCATTGATGTCCGCAAATTTTGGAGCACCATTTCCTTCAACACCTGCAAAAACAGGTCCCCAAATTTGGCCAATCTCCTCACCCACCTTTACTCTGATAAGGTTTGTGCTGTTTTGACCCGGTGCACCAAGATTAGCTCTTGTTTGCTGATTGACAATGAATGATTCAAGTGTAGTCTTATAGCTGCTTAACACAAGCCCTGGTGTCCACTTCACTTCTCCAAATTGCAAGGAGTTATAATTAAGTGATAGTTCAACGCCTTGAGTCTTTAATGATCCAGCGTTCTCAAATCTACGTCCAGACGAGTAAACTGCTACGTCAACATCTCTCTCGAGAATGAAATCCTTAATATCTCTAGTGTAAAGTTCCAATGAACCACTAAGCTTTCCACCAACTCCAAAATCAACACCAACGTTGATCTCTGATTTTTCTTCCCATTTAAGATCAGGGTTTGCATCGCGAGTTTTGGTTACGTTACCACCACCGTTGAAAGAATAGGTATAAGCATCCTTAGACAAGCCGGTGTTCGAAGGCAAAGAACCCGTAACACCGTAACCTACACGAAGCTTTAGGTTGTCAAAGCTCTTCAAGCTAACATACTTCAAAAGGTCAACGCCTAAGCCTGCAGATGGAAATACGCCCCACTGGTTGTCTTTTCCAAGCTTGGTAGATCCTTCTCTACGAACTGAAGCGTTAAAGAAGATTGCGTTGTCAAAAGTCAGGTTAACGCGCGCAAATTGAGCAATAATCCTGCTATTGGGAGAGCGGTTGCTGCTGATATCCACCAAACTACCAATACCTGAAATTCTGTCGCCAGAGTTTTCCAAAGCATTGTAGCCAAGTTCGTCACTTGGGAAGTTACCCAAGGCTATAAAAATATCTTCGAATCTTTCTTCCTGGAAAGAATATCCAGCATTAAGATCCAAATTAACCTTGTTCAAGTTCTTGGAGTAAGACAAGTAGGACTCAAAAAGTTTGAAACTTCTGTCAGAAGTATATCTTCTTGCCAAGCCACCACGGTTCAAACCTCTGAACAATGAGTTTCTTGAATAATACTCACCATTAAGATTAGTTTCAAACTGCTGTCCGTAGTTGGCTGTAAACGTCAGGTCGTTTGTGATGCTATAATCAATCTTAGCATTGTAGTTCATGTTCTTTCTCTTGCCCTCGTTGATATTTTGATTTACAATGGCAACAGGGTTGAAGTTATCAAACAAGATCGCCTGATAATAGTTGCCGTTGGCAAACTTAATGGGTGCAGTCGGGTTGAATAATACCGCATAACGAAGAGCGTCATTGAAACCAAAATCGCTATTACGATTAGTTAACGACATGTTCAAGTCAATCTTCAACCTGTCATTCAATGCACTGTGAGTAAGGTTTGCACGAGTGTTTACTTGGTCAAAGCCTGACTTCTGAAGAATACCATTTACATTTCTGAAGTTGGTAGACATGCGGAAGGTGGTAGATTGATTACCGCCTGAAATTGCAATGTTATGAACATTAGAAACACCTGTTCTGGTAACCTCTTTCTGCCAATCAGTGTTAGATCCCAAGTTGTTACCGCCTGCAGCTACATACTCACTTGCGGACATTACCGGTACGGTTCTGTAGATTGTAGCGGCTGATACATATCCATTATAAGTCATGGATAAACCACCTGCTTTCTTCGATCCTTTCTTAGTGGTAACCAAGATAACACCGCTAGAACCACGGCTACCATAAATAGCAGCGGCAGATCCGTCTTTCAATACGTTGATGGTCTCAATATCATTGGGATCCACGTTATCAAGAGATGCACCAATTACGCCATCAATTACAACCAACGGCTGAGCATTCGCTCCTACAGTAGAAATACCTCTTAAGCGGATCGTGGCACTAGAGTTAGGGTCGCCACCCTTATTATAAATGCTCAATCCAGGAACCTTACCTTGCAGCAACTGTGAAGGGTCATTGATATTACCCTTGTTAAACTGCTCCACGCTAAGGGACACAACAGAACTCGTAATTTCCTTCTTCTGCTGCGAACCATAACCTACTACTACTACTTCACTAAGCGCTGTAACATCAGATTGCATCGATACATTAACTGTACTTTGCGATCCTACGGCAACCTCTTGGGTGGTGTAGCCTACAAATGAAAAAACCAATGTTGCATTGGCTCCAACATTAATTCGATAATTACCATCGGCATCAGAAACGGTACCATTGCTGGTCCCTTTCTCAAGGATGTTAACACCAGGAACAGCACTTCCATCATCAGCGGAAGTTACTTTCCCCGTTACGACTCTATCCTGCGCGAAACCCACGAGGGTTCCGAACATGAGTAGAACCGCCAGATACCTGCGAACAAACAGATACAATTTGGTCATACGTAATTGATTTAGGGTTTAAATTGTTGTTTTGAGAGTAGTTTCAAAATCTAATTTGTTAATTGCGTTAATTAATAATTGAAGATTTTGTTCAATAATAGTCGGAATTTAACACTATACAAGCGGTTTTTTGCATTTTCTTCCATCAAATTTCTTGGAAACGAATTCGCAAACGTTTGCGTTTTTTAGTAATTTTTTAAAATAGTTTTCAAAAGCGTTTAAAATGAAATTCAATCAAGTTACGATCAAAGACATCGCGCGCGAGTTAGGCATCTCCCCTTCTACCGTTTCCAGAGCCCTTAAAGATCACCCCGACATCAGTGTCGAAACAAAAAAAGCGGTTAATGAATTAGCCGATAAACTTAACTACCAACCTAACATCGTTGCCCTGAACCTAAGGCAAAAGAAAACGAATACGATTGGTGTTATCATTCCCGAGATTGTGCACTTCTTCTTTTCTACCGTCATTAGCGGAATCGAAGATGTAGCCTATGAAGCAGGCTATAATGTTATCCTCGCCCAGTCAAATGAATCGTATGAACGGGAGGCCACCGATATTAAAGCCCTATTTAATAGCCGTGTGGATGGCTTACTGCTCTCCATATCCAGAGAAACAACCAATTTTGATCACATTGAATCAATTATCTCCAAGGGACTACCCATTGTGATCTACGACCGGATGTACAATAATCCCAACATGAGTAATGTGATTGTTGATGACTATGCTGGCGCTAAAGAAGCCGTAAATCATCTCATCGAACAAGGCTGCAAACGAATAGGGCACATTCAAGGGGCTCCTAATTTAATTATTAGCATTGATCGATTCAGGGGATATACGGATGCCCTTAAGGAACACAACATCCCGATTGACGAAGACCTCATTGTCAATTGTCCTTCCGGAAATTTAGAAGAAGGCAAAAAGGCAATGAAGAAACTCTTGGCGCTGCCAAAGCCTCCTGACGCTATCTTTGGCAACAGCGACCCCCTTGCCCTGGGTGCGATGATGATGATAAAAGAAAAAGGATTAAAGATTCCACAAGACATTGCTGTGGTGGGCTTTAGCAACTGGCAAATTGGTGAGTTAATGGAGCCCTCCCTTACTACCGTTGATCAACCCGGGTTTGAAATGGGACAGGAAGCCGCCAGACTTTTGATTCGTCAAATTGAAATGCGCGCAAAAGATGAATCTGACCCACTTCCTGAAACAAAAGTGCTAAAGACGAAACTGATCATTCGTAATTCATCACAAAAGAAGGGAAGCACAAAAAAGTAGTGCAATCGATTTCTGATTTTTAGGTTTGTCTTTGTTAGGTTAAATGGGCAAAAATGAATTTACTTGAATTCATAACCTATGCTCATGAATGCTCATTTTAAAAAGACAAGTCAGGCCACTCTCGGCTCACTCACGAAATTTGATACCCGCAACAACGGTGTAGTTACCGGAACCACCTCCCATGGTTCTTTTCGGATAACACTCTTTAGTTCGACCATCTTCAAAATTTCGATTTCAAAGGATGACACCTTTGAAGACTTTTCATATGCCGTGGTAGGTATGCCGATGGCCGCTGAGACAAATGTGCAAGAAGAGCATAACAATATAATCATTCAAACAGCGGATATCCGATTGGTGGTGACCAAAAATCCAGTCCGCTTTTCATTTCAAACCCATAGCCATGAAGTTATTAATGAAGACGACTTTGGGCTGGGTACATCGTGGATTGGAGAGCAGGTGACGACTTACAAAAAGCTTCAACCCGGTGAGCGCTTTATTGGCCTTGGTGAAAAAACTGGCCCATTAGATCGAAAGGGTTCCTCCTATCAAAACTGGAATAGTGATGCGTATGGATACCATGGTGGATCTGATCCACTCTACTGCTCTACTCCTTTCTTCATGGGTGTACACAATCAAAAGACCTACGGCATATTCTTCGACAACTCACATAAAACATTTTTTAATTTTGGAGCCTCTAACAATCGCTTTGCAAGCTTTGCAGCCGATGCAGGAGAAATGAATTATTATTTTATTGGTGGTAGCAGTGTTGCCGAAATTATAAAAGGTTACACATACCTCACCGGTAGAATGGAAATGCCTCCGCTTTGGAGTATCGGTTATCAACAATGTCGCTACAGTTATTATCCTGATAAAGAAGTGCTCAACGTAGCGCGCACATTTCGTGAGAAAGATATTCCTGCCGATGCATTAGTGCTTGATATCCATTATATGGATAAGTATAAAATCTTCACGTGGGATAAGAAGAATTTCTCCAATCCCAAACAAATGATTGAGCAGTTGAAAGCACAAGGGTTTGAAATTGTAATTATGTGCGATCCTGGCATTAAAGTGGAAGAAGGATATCAACCCTATGAAGACGGTGTAACGGAAAATGCATTCATAAAATACCCTGACGGAGAAAACTATCAAGGGCAAGTGTGGCCGGGCTGGTGCCACTTTCCTGATTTTACAAAGCCTGCAACCCGTGATTGGTGGGCGAATCAATTCAAAGATTATGTAAATCTTGGGGTTGAGGGTTTTTGGAACGATATGAATGAAATTGCAACGTGGGGACATGCCTTGCCCGAGAATCTGGAATTTGACTTCGAGGGTAACAAGGCAACCACACGCAGAGGAAGAAATGTATACGGCTTTCAAATGGCACGCAGTACTTATGAAGGAACCAAGAAACTTTTGAATGGCAAGCGCCCATTCAATCTTACACGGTCTGGCTTTTCAGGCATACAACGTTATGCAGCAGTGTGGACGGGCGACAACGTTTCCTACGATGAACACATGATGCTTGGCGTTCGATTGGTGAATAGTATGGGGCTAACCGGGATTGCCTTTGCCGGCTATGACACTGGTGGATTTGTTGGTGATGCGAACACTAAACTTTTTGCGCGTTGGATTTCGATTGCAGCCTTCTCTCCCTTCTTTCGTGCTCACACAATGATTAACACTCGCGATAGCGAGCCATGGTCGTACGGTGAGGAGGTGGAACAGATCGCTCGCAATTTTATCAAACTTCGCTATCAGTTGATGCCCTATTTATACTCGTTGTTTCATGAAGCGAGTGAAACCGGTATGCCTATTCAGCGATCATTGGCGATCAACTACACGCATGAACCAAAAGTTTACGATCACCAATATCACCATCAGTATTTATTTGGCCCGTATATACTGGTTGCACCGGTGGAAAGTTCCAAAGATCTCGTAAAAATCTTTTTGCCAGAAGGAGAATGGTATTACCTCTACACCGGAAAAAAATACGCTGGTAATCAGGAAATTATTTTGGAGTGCCCTATCCATCGCCTCCCGGTATTCATGAAGGCTGGAGCGATCATTCCAATGCAAGTGGCCATGCAGAATACAAAGGCAATTACATCTCAATTAATCATTCACGTGTATCATGGCAATGACTTTCAAAAGTTCACCTACTACAAGGATGATGGCGAAACCTTCCAATATCAGCAAGGGCTGCAACTCACACGAGTGATGGAGTATGATGGACAGAACAAACGAATAGTCATTGGATCAGAAACCGGAAAATTAGATTCTACTTACACATCGATGAGATTTGTTTTCCACGGAATGAATTCAGCTACTGTTTCGGTAAACGGTGAGCAAAAGCAATTAACAGAATCATCTCATTCCTTCTTTACTCCATTGGAAAAATATGATCCTATCAATGACCCTGAAAGCATGGGGGAAGAAAATGTTAGGTCGTTTGAGATTGGGTACATCAAAGATCGCATCGAACTGTCATGGTAATGTTCAATAAAAATTGGAAGAATTTAAAATAGTATATTGTTGATACGTACCTCTTATGAGTAACACAAGCGCACACAAGCCACGACTAAGCTTTTGGCAAATCTGGAATATGAGTTTTGGATTTTTAGGAATTCAATTTGGTTTTGCGCTGCAGAACGCCAACACCAGCCGGATATTCGAAACCCTTGGAGCCGATACCGCTAACCTTGCATTATACTGGCTTGCTGCACCCATCACAGGGTTGATTGTCCAGCCACTCATCGGATATTATAGTGATCGCACATGGCATCCCACGTGGGGCCGAAGAAGGCCTTACTTTGCCGTGGGCGCTTTATTGGCTTCGCTTGCTTTGCTATTTATGCCCAACGCTACTTTGCTGTGGATGGCTGTTGGTGTTTTATGGATCATGGACGCCTCCATCAATGTTAGCATGGAACCTTTCCGTGCCTTTGTAGGTGATATGCTTCCACCGGCACAACGCACAACAGGGTTTGCAATGCAAAGTTTTTTCATTGGCATCGGGGCAATCGTTGCCTCATTCCTCCCCTGGATTTTTAAAAATTGGTTTGGAATTTCTAATGTGTCAGCTACTGCGGGTGTAATTCCAGATTCAGTAAAGTATTCGTTTTATGTAGGTGGCTTCATGCTCTTTGTCACTGTAATGTGGACTGTGTTTAGCACAAAAGAATATCCGCCCACCGCTGCGGGTGAAGAAAATCTTAGAAACCGCGAAAGGAGAAAAATTGAAAATGAAGAAAAGTATAAATCTGGTTTTTTAAGAACTGGTATTATGCTCACCACACTTGGTCTTGTCATTTCAGCCGTAGTATATGCTACATCGCTGGAAAAAGAATTGTACGTGTTAGGTATAGGATTGGTGATCTTTGGGGTGGTTCATGCATTCGCTGCCTCCCTCATTATGCAGGGTAAATCTTACTTGGGATTGGTTCATATTGTTAAGGATTTCAATTCGATGCCCAAGACAATGGTGCAATTGGCTCGTGTTCAGTTTTTCTCCTGGTTTGCTTTGTTTGCCATGTGGATTTATGCTACGAGCGCTGTTACCAGCCATATTTTCAAGTCAACGGATACAACATCCGAAGCCTATAACAATGGCGCAGATTTAGTGAGCAGTTTGTTTGGAGTTTACAATGGCATTGCTGCGCTCGCTGCCTTGCTCTTGCCCATCGTGGCCAAATACACAAGCAGAAGAATGACACACTTCATTGCGCTGTTATGCGGTGGTGCAGGGCTCATGTCATTTTACATTGTGAATGATCCTTTCTGGTTGTGGTTCTCTATGATTGGTGTTGGCATTGCATGGGCCAGCATTTTGTCAATTCCTTATGCGATGTTGTCCGGTTCGTTACCAGCGGAAAAGATGGGTTATTATATGGGGGTTTTTAATTTTTTTATTGTGATTCCACAAATAATAGCAGGGACAGTTCTGGGATTCATGCTTACCAATTTGTTTGATGGAAAATCAATCTACATCTTAGTAACTGGTGGTGTATCGATGGTGGTGGCCGCGGCATTAAGTTTGCGTGTAGAAGACAAAGATGAAGTCGTAATCAAACGATGAAAGCTGTTAGGATACTTGCAATTCTTATTATTCTGGGCCCTGGCTGCAGGAGTCAAAATTATTCTTCCTTCCAAACCACAATTCAAAGTTTATATAGAGCAGGCGCTCAGGCCGATACAGCACTAAGAAGAAAATCTATCAATGAACTTTGGGCAGCGTTGCAACAATCACAATCTATTCCGCTCATTCAGGAAGACTCTGTTGCATTTCTTTATCGCGGTGAAGCAAATACCGTTGTGTGGATTGGAGATTTCAATGGATGGGGATTCAACAAAAATTTTCAGAACAAAGGAAAGCGGATCACTGGCACCGATGTTTGGATATTAAAAGCATCGTTTCCAAAAAATGCGCGCCTTGACTATAAGATTTTTATTAACGGGGTAACCTGGATTATCGATCCCGAAAACAAGCACCAACAATGGTCGGGGGTTGGTGGAGGCAGCTTAAACTCAGAACTTCGCATGCCCGATTGGAAGGAAGACCCGATTTTGATACCTCGTGCTGAGGTTACAAAAGGTACTGTTACCAGCGATATCTTATTGCACAGTAAAGTGTTGGGCTATCAACTTACCTATAGCATCTATTTACCTTATCAATACAATAAGGAAGGCAAGCTACCGGTTGTTTATGTTACTGACGGCTATGAGTATATGACCCCGAGACTCGGTAACATGATCACCATTTTGGACAATCTTATTTATGATAAAAAGATTAAACCGATAGCGGTGGTATTTGTAGACAATCGCGAACCGGTAAATAGAGCTAATAATAAGAGGATGCAAGAATTGGCGATGAGCACTCAGTATCTTGATTTTTTTGTCAAAGAATTGTTGCCAAGGGTTGAAAAAAATTATCCCGTGTCAAATGAAGCCTCAAACCGGGCGATCATGGGTAACTCTATGGGAGGGTTAACTGCCACCTACTTCGCATTTGAAAAACCTGACATTTTTGGAATGGCCGGTATTCAGTCACCTGCCTTTTGGACCAAGCCACAGATTTATTCTTTATGCTCAAATTCTGCAAACCCAACCATGCGAATATCAATGACTACGGGGTTGTTTAACGATACCAGCGAGGAGAGCCGCAAAATGAAGTCAATTCTTGAAGCTAACTCCTGCATTCACTACTATCGGGAGGTTAACGAAGGGCATTCCTGGGGAAATTGGCGAAACCTCATAGATGACATCCTGATCGACTTCTTCGGAACCAAGCCTTAATATTTTTACACTATTATTCTAAATTCTAAATTGAGGCATTCAATTTGATATTCCTATGATCATGCAAAAGCGAATTTTGTTTTCAGTTTTAGTTTTCGTTGTCCTATTAGACTCTTGCAGTTCAGGAAAAACAGCGCTTAAACACGGTGATTATTACGATGCAGTAATGCAAGCCGTCAATCGGTTAAGGCAAAATCCAGATCACAAAAAATCGAAAGAGGTACTGAGCCTCAGCTATAACCTGGCCGTAGAATACCTGGAAACCGATGCCAAAAATCAAATGGCATCCAATTCAAATTTCAAATGGAAAGCCACCGTGCAGAATTATAGTCGCATTAACTCGCTTTATGAACAAATCCGAACTTCACCCGGTGCAATGAAAGTGATTCCTAATCCGGTAAATCGATATAAGGAATTGTCGGACGCGAAGACAAAAGCAGCAGAAGAAACATACGAAGCTGGTATTCAGGCCATGCTTAAAAACACGCGCGAAGATGCCAAGAACGCTTACTTTTTATTTGTAGAAACCAATGGATATTCTCCTGGCTATCGCGAAACAATCGAAATGATGGAGCAATCAAAATTCAATGCCACACTGAAAGTAGTGGTAGAGCCCGGAGTATCCAATTTGTATGACTGGAGTTTTGAGCCTGTAGTTTTCGGCTATCGTGATAATCAATTTGTAAAGTTCTACACTCCAACAGAAGCCCAGGAACAAAAGCTTGAAAAAATTGATCAGTTTTTAAGAATAACCTATAACGGCTACTCCGAATCGCGGCCTGCCATTACTAAACGGGTGGACAACTTCAAGGACAGTGTAAAAACAGGTGAGAAAACAGTTAATAACATCAAGATACCCGTGTACGAAAAGGTAACAGCACAGATGACCAACTTTGAAAAGGCGATTACCGCACGCGGATCAATATTGCTTTACATTGAAGATGCTAACAATAAAGCGGTTCTTAAAAATACGGAGGTTATTGATGAAGAACGCTGGTCAGACCGCTGGGCTACCTGTACGGGTGATCAGCGAGCGCTTTCTGAAGCCAACAAAAAGCTCTGTGGTTCCAAAGAACCTTCAATGCCCAGAAATCAATTGATTAATCAAACCAAAAAGGGTCTGGATTCAAAACTGGCAAGCGCCTTGTCCTCTTTTTACCGAAGCTATTAAAAGTAATATAGGCGACATTGGCCTTTGTTTTTAAAACCATTCCGGCCTCATTGTGGTTACAAGGATTATGAAATATTCAATCGTATTAATTTCCGCTTGGCTTATTATTACTTCGGTTCAAGGCCAATCGCCAACATCAAAAACTATGAATAATGAATTGCAATTAGCCACCTTCGGCTCAGGATGCTTTTGGTGCACCGAGGCTGTCTTTTTAAAAGTTAATGGAGTAGAATCTGTTGCCTCCGGATATTCGGGTGGAAAAATTAAAAATCCTACGTACCGCGAAGTGTGCACAGGCCTAACCGGTCACGCAGAAGTGATTCAATTAAAATATGATCCAAAAAAAATCAGCTACGAAGAGTTGCTGGAAATATTCTGGAATACGCACGACCCAACTACCCTGAACCGTCAGGGGGCAGACGAGGGCACACAATACCGCTCAGTGATTTTTTATCACAATGAAAACCAACGAAAAGTAGCACAGGCTTACAAGGACCAATTGGATAAATCCGGTGTTTATAAAAATCCAATTGTGACGGAGATAAGCCCAATGACGGAGTATTATCCGGCAGAAGATTACCATCAGAATTATTATGCCTTGAATCCCAACCAGGGCTATTGCCAGTATGTAATTCGCCCCAAGGTGGAAAAGTTTAAAAAACAGTTTGAATCGAAGCTTAAAAAATAAAGCAAAAAACTTTTAGCGATCCTGAAACCTTCAAAACGGGCGTCCCGTATTAATGACAAAGAGTAGATTTTTTCTCTCATAGGTTTAGGTTTAGGTAACAAAAAACCCCTCAGACGGAGGGGTTTTTTGCTTTAGTGACTAATGATCTTTTTAGTCCGGCTTACTAATAGGATAGGCAATTTTGAGAATCTTAGAAACTTCACCGGATTTATTTTTGATCGGTGAGTAATTACCGTGAATCCAAATTACATTTCCTTTCTTACCCACGCGCTTAAAGTCGCCTCTTACTACTTTACCAGCATTAAGGTCTCTCCAAAACTTCTTGTACTCCTCCGATGCACGATCATCTTTCGGAACCAACAGTCGGTGGTGCTCCCCTACAATCTCTGATTGATCATAACCAATCAAATCGAGGAAATTATGGTTTGCTTTCAAAATTTCTCCATCCACACTCAACTCGACAACACAAATTGCTGAATTGATGGCCTGTAACGTGCTCTCTGACTCCGATTGGCCACGTTGCATTTCTTCCTGCGTAGCCTGCAACTCCTCCATATTCTGGCGCATCTCCTCCTCTTGTGCGCGCATTTGTTCGGTCATTTCCTGTGATTCTTCCAACAGACGCTGAGTGCGTGCATTAACTTTCACCGAAGAAATTGTGGATGCGATACTTTCAGCAATCTTACTCACAAACTCAATTTCAAAATCACGGAAAGTGCCGAAAGACGCCAGTTCAACCACACCAAAAATCTGATCATTCACTTTCAATGGCATGATCAAAATTGCGGATGGGTTAGCATCTCCCAAACCGCTAGTGATGCGAATATAGTTCTGCGGTACATCGGTAAGGTAAATCACATCCATCTCCTGCCATGCCTGGCCTGCAAGTCCTTCGCCTTTATGAATTTTCTGATTGATGTACTTCTTCTTATCCCATGCATAGCAAGCAATCATTGACATGGTAGGCTCCTCGCCTTCTGCATCATCAATAATATACAATGCGCCCTGATTTGCCTTCAGATATTTGACCAAGTTGGAAATAATCTCATCTGATAATTTCTGAACGTCTGAATTATTGGTGCGAAGGATTTCGCCAAACTTAGCCATTCCCTCGGTAGCCCAGTTGCGCTTCTTGTCTTCCTCTGCTACGCGACTCAAGTTACCTCGCATGTTCAGCAGGGCATTACCCAACACATCATGATCACTCAAAGGCTTAAACTCAGAATCGTATTTTCCGTTACCAATATTTTCAGCAAAGCTGGTGGTTGCTTTCAATCCACTTACGAGATTATCGGTGGCCTGCGCCATCTCTCCAATTTCATCGTTACTGAAGACTTTCTTTTTGTCTTCTACAAGTTCACCTCGTCCAAGTTTCACCACAACATCTTTGATGTAGTTAATCGGTCGGGTGATGGTTCTAACAAGGGCATAGGCACTGAGCAATCCAATCGCAATGATGGCAATACCCAGTACAAGCGTTATGGTTCGCAGGTTGGTAGTGGATCGCACCAGGTCATTGGCGGAAGTTGCCGTGAGCAATTCTTGCTTCTCCTTTATTTTCGATAATATTTTTATGAGTTCATTTGATTGCGGAATCACCACCTGATCTACATAATCCCCGGCAAGCAATTTTGTTGTGGGGTCTTCGTAGTCATCAAAATCTCTGAGTTTTGTGATAATATTCTCTTCTGCCCCGGTGAGAAGTTCATCAAACTTTGCAAATGCCTTCGTCATGAGGGCACGCTGTGAGCTGTCTTTATTGAAGGTGCCTGAGGTGCTGTCAGCATCCCAATTCTGCATTAATTTCTGAATCTTATCCTTATTAGCCGGATATTCAAAGCTAAGAATCTGGCGCAGGGCGTTTTTATCATCATCATTGGTTTGCAGGAACACCCAGTTTGTCACCAGCATACGAGATCGATGCACCAGCGTGATCAATTCGTTAATGGCATCTCGCGAAGGGTTCACCGTTTGTGACGACAGCGCTACATTTTGATCAATGTTGTTGACCGTTAAAAAGATGATGAACGCGTTGATTGCAAACAATACGATGAGGATGATGAATCCACCGAAGATCTTGTTGCCAATCTTTAATCGGATTTTAAACTTCCCGGATACAGGGTTTTCCATAAATGATAAAAATCAAATGATAATTGCTAATCTACTTAATTCAATTGCTGCTTTCAACTTACGACTATTCATAGAAGCCTGGTTCATCTCGAAAGCCATCTTCCCTTCGCGCTGAACAAAGTTAATGGTGCTTCCCTTCAGACCCATGCCGGGCTGCTCGGTGACAATCAAAATCGACTGGTCTGCTGCTTTCACTAATACTTCTGGCAGAAAGGATGATTTATCGGCTGGGATGAACAGGATATGACATTTCTTGAATTCTTGCGGTGAGCTGATCTTACTGACTTTTATGGGTCGGTCGCCTCCCACCTTTTTCTTTTCCGCCATTAGCTGAAGTTCCGGCAACAGTGGAGAATCTCCTAAAACCAGGATTTCAAAATCGCCAGTGTTTCGGCCTTCCGGCCATTGAATGTATCGTGTAAAACTATAAATGAAAACACTCTGGGTTTGGTAGTTCTGTGCGAATCCTGCAAAGCTGAACAGTAAAGTAAGTATCGAAAACATTACTTTTTTCATGGAGAGATTTAAGCCAAAGCTTTGCAAGCACATATAAACCACTAACTTTTTCAAAAGTATCACATTGAATAGGTCAAAAATGTTAAAAAAAAACGTTTTTCCCACATCAAATAGGTTTTATTGCTTTGGGTGAATTTGTCCTTAAAGAGACATTTGCCGAAGTAAGCCTAAACCTTTTGGGCTGTTTCTTGGTATTAGAAAGATAGCAACTTATTCGGTCGAAATAGTGCGGCCGAAGCATTCGAACAGGCTAAAAACTTAAACCGATGAAAAAATTTAAACTCTTGCAATTCTTCATACTAGGCATCGCCATTATGGCGTGCGGTCAGGATAAATCAAAGAAGGAGAAAAATGAGCATATCCCATTTGCCATCAGAAAAACCGATGAGGAATGGAAAAAACAACTGACCCCACTTCAATATCACGTTCTTCGTGAAAAAGGAACCGAGCGGGCATTTACCGGAGAATATTATGACAATCACGATGCTGGTATCTACTATTGCGCGGCCTGCCATCAAGAACTTTTCTCTTCCGAAACCAAGTTTGAATCTGGAACCGGATGGCCAAGTTTTTTCAAACCCATTTCTGAAAAGATGATTTCTGTTGGCACAGATACGAGTTATGGTATGGTGAGGGATGAAGTGGTTTGCTCCCGATGCGGGGGCCATCTTGGTCACGTTTTTCCCGATGGACCGGAACCAACAGGATTGCGCTATTGCCTTAATTCCGTCTCGCTCAAATTTGAGAAGAAGGCTAAATAAAATCTCTTAACGGGCTTCAACAGAAGGCTGGCGACCATTTTCGTCAGCCTTTTTTTATTATCTTTTGAGAAATCTTATTCGTTATGTGCAGACTCATGGCTTACAAGGGCACCCCAATTGTTATCGATAAGCTGCTCTATCAACCAAAAAATTCTCTTGTCAATCAAAGCATAAATGCACGTGAAATTGAAGAGCCATTAAATGGTGATGGCTTTGGTATTGGGTGGTATGTTCCTGAGGTAAACTATGAACCGGTCACCTTTGTGAGTGTAAACCCTGCCTGGAGCAATCGAAACCTACGCAATCTGGCACCCAAAATAAAAACAGACTGTATGATTGCTCACGTACGCGCAGCTAGCGTGGGAGAAGTGTCCGAATCAAATTGCCATCCATTTCAATACAAGAACATTTTGATGGCACACAATGGAGGGGTTGAAAATTTCTCCAGGATAAAAAGGGACATCCGCACTCCGCTCTCCGATGAAATGTACAACTGGATCAAAGGTCAGACAGACTCAGAGCACATCTTTGCTTATCTGCTTAACGATTTATTCAGTCATCATAAAACAGTAAGCCCTGAGGCAGTGGTTGACGCATTTGAAAATACCTTTCGAAAGGTGAAAGAGTTGATGAAGAAACATGACATCCAAGATGCCGCATATTTAAACATGGTTTTCACCAATGGGTTGTTTCTGGTAGGCACACGCTATTGCAGTGATCCCAAAGAAGAACCACTAACCCTTTATCACTCGGAAGGAAGCCGCTACGTAGTAGATGATGGAGTGACACGATTGGAAGCCCCCGAAGACGATGATCAGGCCGTGTTAGTGGTTTCAGAAAAGCTCACCGATGATGCCAACTGGACGATGATACCAGCCAACCATTTTGTAATTGTTGAGCAATCACTTAATGTAAGAATACGGGCGATTCACGATTAGATTTGGTTGCATGCTCGGCCTCGAAACTGTAGCTTCGCGCAAATAATTTTTTCAAACGTGAATCAGGATGTCATCGTTATTGGCGGAGGAATTGTAGGACTGGCTTCCGCGTTGCAACTGAAGCTGCAAAATCCATTTTTATCGATCACCGTCATTGAAAAAGAAAATGAACTGGCCAAACATCAAACGGGCAATAATAGTGGTGTCATTCATTCCGGCTTGTATTACAAACCCGGTAGCTTAAAAGCCACCAACTGTATTCGCGGCTATCATTTGTTGATCGATTTCTGCAAGCAAAATGATATACCCTTTGATCTCTGTGGAAAAATTGTTGTCGCCACAGAGCCTCATGAACTGCCATTGCTCAATAATCTTTACGTGAGAGGCGAACAAAACGGACTAAAAAATCTAAAGAAACTATCGCAAGCCGAGCTTAAGGAATACGAACCACACGTTGCCGGTTTGGAAGGAATCTTTGTTCCTCAAACCGGAATCGTTGACTACAAACTTGTGGCTGAAAAATACGGTTCATTACTTCGCGCAAAAGGTGCAGAGATAAAACTGGGCGAGCGGGTAATCGAAATTCAGAAAAACGGTGATCACATGGTGGTGGTCACTCAAAAACAAAGTTATCGTGGCAAGCTGGTCATTAATTGCGCAGGCTTATACTCCGATAAAATTGCCCGGCTTACCGTAGAAAATCTGAATGTAAAAATCATCCCCTTCCGGGGAGAGTATTATAAATTGAAGAAGGAGAAGGAATACCTCGTGAAAAATTTGATTTATCCTGTGCCTGATCCAAACTTCCCGTTTCTGGGGGTTCATTTCACACGCATGGCAAAGGGAGGAGTAGAAGCAGGACCAAATGCTGTGCTGGCCTTCAGTCGCGAAGGATACAAAAAATCAGACATCAATCTTTCTGAGTTGGCGGAGTCATTGGCCTGGCCGGGTTTTCAAAAGGTAGCAGCAAAATATTGGAGAACCGGGTTTGGTGAAATGTATCGATCATTTTCAAAAGCTGCCTTTACAAAAGCGCTTCAAAAACTATTGCCCGAAATTAAAGAAGATGACTTGGTAGAGGGCGGTGCTGGTGTAAGGGCACAAGCGTGCGACAAGAATGGTGGCCTTGTGGATGACTTTTTGATCCTGGAAGAAAAAGGGGTGATCAATGTTTGCAATGCGCCATCGCCTGCAGCGACATCATCATTAGCAATAGGCGAAACGGTATCCGTCCTGGCAATGAAGCGACTTTAATAAAGCTTCAGGATAAAGCCGGTTTGCACGCCCCACACGGTTACTGATTCATAATATCGTTGGTAGACGCCTCCTAGGGTTGCATATCCGTGAAAACGTCCTTTGTCAAACACCTGACGTTCAAGGTATGCGCTAATTTCCCTGCGCGGAAAAGTATTGGTGGCCCAATCACGTGCCCATCGGTACTCTGCGGTACCGTTAATGATTTTCTTGTTTGAAAAAATATTCAACATGGCCGAAGTCTCTCCGTAGGTTTGGCGCGAACCAAAATCTTCTTGCATGATTCCAACCCCAAGCCTTCCGATCACATTGCGGGTGGTGATTAAGTTCAACTGAACAATTTGCCAATCATACGTGGATAAATCCTTGATGCCATCGATATCTTCTTCGAGTAAATAATTCACTCTGAAATCAGTGGAAAACAATCCCCAGTTTCCACGAATACGCGGATGAAATAAATAATAGGAAGAAGGTTGCAAACCCACATGCCCCATCACCTCCAATGAAACAACAGAAGGATTGACATCAACTTTGGTCAGCTTATAGCGCTGCCACTCAGCAATTCCATTTCCGATAAGATCAATAAAAAGGTAAGCCACAAACCCTGATGAGCGAGATCCTCCACTTTCTCCTCCTCCACTGCTGCCACCACCACTGCGTCCGCTCCTGGATGAAGATGCACCTTTTATTTCACTTACCTGAGCGCTCACATTAACTGTGAAAAATATAAAGGCACCAAGGATAGCCAACCTATACTTCATAACTGATTGTTATCTGATTTCACTGCTGTTACTTCTATTTCAACCAGGTAATCGGGATCGATTAATGCACTTATCTCCACCATGGAGGTCACCGGCTTAATGGTGCTAAAAAATTCTCCATGTGCCTTACCTATTACCTCCCACTGACTAATATCCGTTACAAAAATTCTGGTGCGCACAACATCCTCCAATTTGAACCCCGCATTTTTTAAAACTCCTTCGACCTTCTGCAAAATAAAATGAGTTTGTTTGTAGAAATCACCCTTGCCGACTACCCCATTAGCATCGGTTGCCACTGTTCCTGAAATTTCTAAAACATTGCCAATCCTTACCGCTCGTGAGTAACCTACGATATCTTCCCATTTAGCTCCGGAAGAATAATTAATTCTATCGCTCATAATCTTAATAAACAATTCTAAAATACGATTTTGAACACGTAAAGTTGACTCAGCTTTATTAAAGATAAAAGAATATCACATTTTGAATGATTATTAGCATTTTTACAGCACAAGATTCAGAAACTATGAAAGAAGTAACCGTACAAGAGTTGAAGGAAATGAAAGAATCAGGAGCTGATTTTCAATTGATTGACGTTCGCGAGCCTCATGAGTATGATATCTGCAATTTGGAAGGTGAACTAATACCGCAAGCCGAAATACCGCACAATGCTGATAAGATTTCGAAAGACAAGAAAGTGGTAATTCATTGTCGCAGTGGTGCGCGCAGCGGAAACATGGTTCAATGGCTGGAGAAAAATCATGGCTTTACCAATCTCTATAATCTAAAAGGCGGTATCCTGGCGTGGGCAAAGGAAATTGATCCCAGCATGCCAACGTATTAAGCTGCTGGTTCAAGAACCTAATTTTCGCTGTCCCCAATACAGGCTTATCAAAACTAGCAGAGCTCCGGCAAGAGTGTAAAGCGTAAAGGGTTCGCTCAGCAGCAAAGAGGCGTACATGAGGCCGAATACAGGGCACAGGAAAAGCCATAGAGAAGCCTTCACAGCGTCTTCTTTCAGCAAGTAAAGCCACAATTGCACAGCCCCAATCGATACCGGAACAACAAGCCAGCTGATGGACATCCAAAACCGGAAATCATATTGTGTGTGATTGCCTTCGAGAAAAAGTGAGAATGGCAGTAACAACAATCCACCAATCAAAACTTGCCATCCGTTAATTGTAGTGCGCGTTAATTTCCATTTCAAAGAAGAATAATAGACTGCCCCTGCCGAATAGGTGAACATGCTTACAAATAAGAGTGCCAACCCAACCGTGCTGGCATATCCATTTTGCACCAGCGGATAAGTGGCTACTCCTACGCCAAAGATTCCGATGACTATGCTTGCCCATTCTTTGATGAGTATTTTTCTTTTCGAAAAAATGGAAGTCATGATGCTAATCATCAGCGGATTCAGAGCAAGTGATAATGTTGTAATGCCTGCAGCCACTTCCTGAAGTGCAATAATAAAAATACCGAGGTACAATGCAGTGTTGAGCAAGCCGAAGATGGTTAGCTGAACCCACTCTTTACCTTGCGGGAATCGACTTCTTTGTTGAATAAAACTAAACGCCAGCAGAATTACGCCTGCTAGCAGGAATCGAACGGTGAACAAAGTGAGCGGTTCGGAGGACATGAGGCCAAACTTCCCGGCTGCAGATGCTGACGACCACAACACGGCAAAGGAAAAACCAGCAATGATAAATCGCGAGCGGTGCTCCAAGTCATTTAATAGTTTGGAAGCAGTACATCATTTACTTCTCTCAATGGCCTGATTCAAGTCTGCAATAATATCTTGAACGTCCTCTAATCCGGCTGAAACACGAATCAATCCTGGAGTAATGCCTACCGCCAGGCGCTCTTCATCTGTCAGCTTAGAATGTGTAGTGGATGCGGGGTGAGTGGCAATGGTGCGCGTATCACCAAGATTGGCAGAGTGCGAAATCATTTGCAACGAATTTAAAAATTTCCTTCCTCGATCAATCCCACCTTTTATTTCAAAGGTCACCACTCCGCCACCTAATCTCATTTGTTTCTTTGCCAGCGCATGCTGAGGATGTGAAGGAAGAAATGGGTACTTCACTTTCAGCACTTCCTCGTGACTTTCAAGAGCATGCGCCAATTCCAAAGCATTCTTACAATGTTGTTCCATGCGCACCGCCAATGTCTCCAAACTTTTTGAAAGTATCCATGCATTGAAGGGAGACATGGAAGGGCCGGTGTGCCTTGCAAAGAATCGAACTTCCTTAATCAACTCTTTTTTTCCCAGCACTGCACCGCCAATCACGCGCCCCTGACCATCAATAAATTTTGTGGCTGAATGCGTCACTAAATGAGCACCCCACCGCGCAGGATTTTGAAGATATGGCGTGGCGAAACAGTTATCGACATTCAGAATTAAATGATGCTTATCTGCCAACTTACCCAACCACTCCAAATCAATGATATCCAATGCGGGATTGGAAGGTGTCTCCACAAAAATCATTTTGGTGTTTGGCTGAATCTTAGTTTCCCACGATGCCGGATCGGTTATGTCTGCATACGAAAAAGAAATATTGAAGCGAGGGAATATGGTATTTAAAATTTGATGGGTAGATCCAAATACAGAGCGCGAAGCTAAGACGTGATCACCTGCTTTAAGTAATGATGCCATGCTGATGTACATGGCTGCCATTCCTGATGCCGTGGCAATACCGTCTTCAGTACCTTCCAGCAAGCAAAGTTTTTCAATCAGCTCTGTGTTATTAGGATTGGAAAAGCGTGTATAAATATTTCCAGGCACCTCATCCATAAAGAGGGCTCTGGCATGCTCTGCATCATCAAACACAAAACTTGAAGTCATGAATAATGGCACCGAATGCTCACGATACTCGGTACGCTTGCTTTGAGCACGAATGGCGGCTGTCTCAAAGTTTGTTTTTTTCTTTGTCATGATTTAAGCTGGAATGATTTCGAAACTATGCGTGATCTTGGCGGTCTTTTCCAATGTCTTCCCTACGGAACAATATTTATCAACGGATAACGCGATGGCCTTCTCCGCCTTCTCTCTATTGAGATTGCCGTATAATTTAAAATGCACGTGGACCTCCGTATACAGTGTGGGAGCTGTCCCCTTCTCTCGCTCTCCTGTTACCGTAATTTTAATATCCTTCAATTCTTCTCTTTGCTTGCGCAAGATGCTGATGACATCAATTGAACTGCATCCTCCCATCGCGGCAAGCAACATCTGCATCGGGCGGAAACCGCGATCGTGGCCACCGTCATCCGGACCTGCATCCATCCGAACCGTGTTACCTTTTTCATTTTTTGCTTCCATGTTGAAGTCCGAATCAACACGCTCCAATTCAATTGTAACCATAACTAATCTCTATCTTTCCAAATTAAACTTCCAATAATCATAGATACCGTACTGATTAACACCGCAGGAACAAGGCTAGGCCAATCCGTTTCCATCTGTTCAAAAAAGAACCATGCAAAAGTACCAAGAACCATCGATAAAAATGCGCCTACGCTGCTCGCTCGCTTCCAATATAATCCAAAGGCTAACGGAACAAACAACGAGACCAGGCTCAACACCGAGGACTCTCCCACCAGTTCGTAAATATTGCTTCGAATGCATGCCATCACTGTAGCCACCACGCTGAATCCTAAAATAGCAAATCGCGTAATGATCAAAAGTCGCTTGTCACTAATCTTTTCCTTCATCAGTGGCTTTACCAGATTTTCAGAGAAGATTGCAGCCGGTGCGAGAATGGCTGAACTTGTTGTGCTCATAATTGCAGAGAGTAATGACCCAAAAAAAAGAATTTGCACGGGCATCGTAGCATGGGTCAATACCATATTGGGCAGAGCTAATTGAGTATCGCCCTGCGTAAAATCAGGATAGAGATGGGTTACACAAATGCTGATAAAAAGCGGAAGCATGGCTATGGTGAGATATAATCCCGCAGCGATGAAGCATGATCTCACTGCAGTGTTAACCGAGTTTGAAGACATCACACGCTGAAATACATCTTGCGATGGCAAAGAGCCCAAGCCTAGCACCGACCAGGCAGCCAAGTAAATCACAATATCTTTGAACTTGAAATCAGGAAAAAATTGAAAGTTGCTTGCTGGCACTTCCCTCAATACCGTTGCAGCGCCACCAGCCTTTTCGGATAATATAAATGCCAGTACTGCAAGCCCTGAAATAATAACAATACTTTGAACAAAATCCGTAATGGAAATTGCCCACATCCCACCGATGTAAGTGTAGAGCGTAACTACAAATGCAGAGATCACTACACCCTCCCAAACTTCCATACCAGTAACTGCCTTGAGGATTAATCCCATCGCCACCAATTGCGCTGCGATATAACCAACATAGGGTGGCGCAAGAAATACACTTGCCACTAACTCTGTTCTCTTCCCATATCGTATTTCAAAAAAATCGCCAAGTGTCAATAAGTTCATGGAATATAATTTTCGGGCGAAGAATAACCCGAAAAGGATCAGGCACAAGGCAGCACCAAATGGATCTTCGATAACCGAATAGAGACCACCTTTCAAAAATTCGGATGACGCACCGAATACGGTTTCGGAACCAAACCAAGTAGCAAATAATGCAGATGAACTGAGCATAAGCGGCAGGCTCCTTCCCGCCAACATGAAATCACCGGATGTTTTAACCTTTCGCGATGCCCAGAAACCAATGGCTATTGTAACCAGGAGGTAAATAATAATGGAGGTGAGTAACAAAGCTCGAACGGGCTGAATTAAAAAATTTGATATTTGTTGACTTTCATACTTCGAAGGTTACCTAAGGATTCAAATATGGTATTTTAGTCGTTTAAAAACACGAACATTTTTATGAGCCCTTCTAAACTATTCCCGTTCCTTTTTGTACTGTTATTCTTTTCGTGTTACTACGAAGATATACCACGCGCTACTTCAAACACTCCTGATCCTAATCTTTGCGTAGGTTCAACCTTAACCGCCACTTCACAAACTCAAAGCGCAACCGGATGCGGAAAAAATGATGGGACCATAACCATTACTGCTACTGGTGGTGTAGCCCCTTATCAGTATAGCCTGAATGGTGGCGCTAAGCAATCTTCAAATGTTTTTAGTGCATTGGCAGGCGGAACCTACTCTGTAGTTATCTATGATTCTAAACCTTGCAGCTTTACACTAAATGGCATTTCCGTTTCATCGGCAGGAACAACATTAGCGGCTACCGCCACCGTAACCGCAAATACCGGTTGCATCACCCCAAATGGATCCGTACAGTTGAGTGCCACGGGAGGAACCGGGCCTTATCAGTACAGTTTTAATTCTTCAGCGTTTTCATCAACAACTAGTTACCCCGGGCTTGCCGCTGGCAACTATTCGGCAGCAGCCAAAGACTCAAAAGGATGTGCCGTTTCGATCAATGTTTCAATCGTAAAAGGAACCTCTACCTCCTATGCCAATGTTATCAAACCACTGATCGAAACCAAATGCGCCTTCTCCAATTGCCATGCCAGCAATGCTCCTTCGGTGGATTTGACAACGTGGACAAATGTTAATAAATATGCAGCAAGTATTAAAACCAGAACGGCCGATGGAAGCATGCCCAAAGCACCTAAGCCGGGAGGCTCACTTACTGCTGATCAAATCAAACAAATTGCTTGTTGGGTAGACGAAGGCGCTTTGAATAACTAAAATTAACCAAGACAATCTCCATGAAAATAGCATCAAAAATTTTTGTTACTGCTCTGTTGTTAGGATGTACGCTTCACCTGCAAGCCCAGAAATATTCATCAGAGAAAAGTCTTGTTTCATTTTTCTCTGATGCAACTTTGGAAGACATCACCGCACAAAATGTAAAGTCGCTGGGTATAATAGACGTAACTACGAATGCCATTGCTTTTTCAATTCCAATCAGCGAGTTCAAATTCGCTAAAAAACTGATGCAGGAACATTTCAATGAAAAATACATGGAAACTGAAAAGTATCCCAAATCAACTTTTGAGGGTAATGTTATCGGCTTTGATCAGAAGTTAAAAGGAAGTCAAAACGTGAAGGCGGTGGGCAAACTTTCTATTCATGGCGTAACCAAAGAAGTTGAATTGCCCGGCACTATTGAAGTTTCGGGAAACAAAATTTTAATCACTTCAATCTTTACGGTAAAACTGGAGGATTACAAAATCAAAATACCTCAGTTGATGTGGCAAAATATTGCGGAGCAAGTTGAAGTGAAAGTCAATTTTACCCTTTCTCAAAAGTGACCTATGATCTTATTTTCAAAGAAGTATCCGTTCGTTCTCATCTTGATCGTTTCGATAAGCGTATCAAGTTACTCACAAGACCTACTTGGCGAGCTGGAGAAAAATGAAAAGAAAGATAAGGAAATTACAATCGCGACTTTTAAAGGAACCCGAATTATTAACGGCCACTCCATTGAAATGAAAGGTGCTGGTGAATTAGAATTCATTATTTCGCATCGATTTGGAACCATCAACTCAGGATCGTATAATCTCTACGGATTAGATCAGGCCTATATTCGATTGGGTCTCGAATACGGTATAACCGATCGATTTGGAATTGGGATTGGCAGAAGTTCGTATAACAAAATTGTAGATGGATATCTCAAGTACAAACTTATTCGCCAAAGTAGTGGGGCTGGCAGCATTCCAATTTCCGTTACCGCATTTGCCAATACAGGCATACAGACCTATCCGCAAAAGGCATTTGACCCCACATTGACATTCTTTCGAAGAGCATCCTATACGTATCAGTTACTAATTGCCCGCAAGTTCTCACCCGAGTTCTCGGTGCAATTGTCGCCCACACTGGTCCATACGAATCGTGTCGATAAAACCATTGCTAATAATGATCAACTTGCTCTCGGTATCGGCACACGATATAAACTCACTCGCAGCCTCGCTATTAATGCAGAGTATTATTATCGCATAAATCCGCACACGAATACACCATACTACAATTCTTTGGGCATTGGACTTGACATTGAAACAGGAGGCCACGTTTTTCAACTTGTGTTTTCTAACACACAAGGAATGGTGGAACGAACATTTATTAACGAAACTGCCGATCAATTTTTTAAAGGCGGAATCCATTTTGGATTTAACATCACCAGAGCCTTTCAATTAAAGGATTAAATATTTTTGATCCTGAGCAGGACACATAGAAATTGGTTATAAAAGAAAATCCCCCAAAGTCCTTGACCCCGGGGGATAATCTTGTCTATAGTTGGCTTTAATCTGATGCTAAAGTAGGAGTCTATTTTCAATCTCCAAAACTCCATTCGAAAATTGTATCAATATCCGGTCGAATGGCTTTTTTTTCAGGTAAGTTGCATTTCATTATTTGGCGCTCTGGATAAGGCTTTGAAATCCAATCTCAGAAATACTATAGGCTAACGTTTAGCTAGTGTGAGGTGTGCAAGATGTCATAAAAAGAAAATCCCCCAAGGTCCTTGACCCCGAGGGATAATCTTGTCTATAGTTGGCTTTAATCTGACGCTAATGTAAAGGCAGCAATAAAGAACTCATAATCCTATTCTGATTTTCTGTCGGTAATTTAGACGAACTGCATTTTTTTACCGATGAATGACCGTTAAGCTGTCTTTTGAAACGCTATCGGTGGTCAAATACTTCTTTTTCAGGCGCTCCTTTAGCTGCGATTTTGAACCTGGGAATGTAGTGCGGGAACTTATGTCGTAGCTCACGTACACCAATGAACCGAAGAATAGGAGCATTACCCCAAAGAATACCTTTTTTGACCTCTTCATGCTACAAGCATTTTAAAAATGCAAAGAGGGGCGTAAAGCCCCTCTCAAGTTAATTCTTTAAGGAATTATTTCAGCTTCTTTACTACGGCCTCAAATGCTTGAGGATGGTTCATCGCTAAATCAGCCAGAACTTTTCTATTCAGATCAATTCCTGATTTTTTCATTTTACCAATGAATTCTGAGTAAGACATTCCGTGTAATCTTGCACCAGCATTGATTCTGGCGATCCACAATGAACGGAAATCTCTCTTCTTGGCTTTTCTATCGCGATAAGAATAGCCTAAACCTTTTTCGACTGCGTTTTTCGCAACCGTCCAAACGTTTTTCTTTCTACCAAAGAATCCTTTGGCTAACTCCAACACTCGCTTTCTTTTGGCGCGTGATGCTACATTGTTTACTGAACGTGGCATGAATTGTTAATTTTTGGTTGATGGCGGCCTTTTATTTCAAAGCACTTTGTTGCCAGTAACCGGGTTGAACATAGAACCTATTGACTAAACAGAATACGGAAGCATTGGCTTTACATTACCCTCGTCAACTTTCTTAACGGTGGTAGCATGGCCTAATCTCCTTTTCTGCTTGGTACCTTTTTTGGTCAGGATGTGGCGCTTATAAGCCTTTTTGCGCTTGATTTTACCGGTGCCGGTAACTTTGAAACGCTTCTTCGCTCCTGACTTTGTTTTTAACTTTGGCATTCTTATAAAAATTTAAAATCAACTAACTATTTCTTTCCTTTTGGTGCCAGCATGAGGTACATGCGCTTTCCCTCCAGCTTGGGCATTTGCTCTACTTTGCCCCACTCCTCCAATGCTTGGGCAAACTTCAGTAGCAGAATCTCTCCACGCTCTTTGTAAACAATCGATCTACCTGCGAAGTGAACATAGGACTTAACCTTAGCACCTTCTTTCAGGAAGTTTTCAGCATGTTTCACTTTAAAGTTGAAATCATGATCATCGGTATTGGGGCCAAATCTGATCTCTTTTAAGATCGTTTTTTGAGCGTTGGCCTTTATCTCTTTCTGTTTCTTCTTCTGCTCGTACTTAAACTTTGAGTAATCGATGATTTTGCAAACCGGTGGATCTGCATTGGGAGATATTTCCACAAGGTCCAATCCTTGCTCCTGCGCCATTTTAATGGCTACTGACGTAGGATAGACATCCACTTTAATATTCTCGCCTACTACACGAACGCGCTGTGCTAAAATCCGCTCGTTTATCCGGTAGGGCTCTTCAACTACTCGTCTTTGGCCTCTGATCAATGGCTTCGGACGATTACTTCCTGGAAATACTGACACTCGTTGGGTTTAAGTTCTATTACTTTTTCAAAAACAGGCTGCAAATATCGCCATATTTTCCTTTTTTCAAAATCAATGGCTACTCGGGCAATCGGAAGTTTTTTCCGAAAGAATCTACAAATTCAGTCAAATCCATGGCCCCTTTATCACCCTCTCCATGCTTTCGCACAGCCACTTTTCCATCTTGGGACTCCTTCTCCCCTACAATGAGCATAAATGGAACTTTGGTAATCTCGGCATCCCTGATTTTTCGCCCGATTTTTTCATCACGGTCGTCCAAAAAGCCGCGAATATCACGCTCCTTGAGGGCAGCCAATACTTTTTGGCCATAGTCATTAAACCGCTCTGAAATGGGCAAAACTGCAATCTGCTCTGGTGCCAGCCACAATGGGAAATTTCCTGCACAATGCTCAATCAGTACGGCAACAAAACGTTCCAGCGACCCGAAAGGGGCTCTGTGAATCATCACTGGAGTATGCTTTTGATTATCTGACCCTATGTATTCCAACTCAAAACGTTGTGGAAGCTGGTAATCTACCTGAATGGTTCCCAATTGCCAGCTTCGTCCCAAAGCATCTTTCACCATGAAATCCAACTTTGGTCCATAGAAAGCGGCTTCACCTTTTACGGCCACCGTTTTTAGACCACGCTCGTCCGCGGCTTCCTGTATTTCACGCTCTGCACGCTCCCACAATGCATCCTCTCCTATGTATTTCTGCTTGTTCTCAGGATCGCGCAAGGAAACCTGCGCGGTGTAATTTTCAAACCCGAGGGAATTGAATACAAACAAAACAAGATCGATTACTTTGATGAACTCATCTTTCACTTGATCTGGCCTACAGAATATGTGGGCATCATCCTGTGTAAACCCTCTTACCCGAGTGAGGCCATGAAGTTCACCACTTTGCTCGTAGCGATACACCGTACCAAACTCCGCTAGTCTAATCGGTAGATCTTTATACGACCGAGGCTTAACCTTATAAATCTCACAGTGGTGAGGGCAGTTCATTGGCTTCAGCAAAAACTCTTCACTTTCATCGGGAGTGTGTATTGGTTGAAAGGAATCCTTACCATACTTTTCGTAGTGTCCGGAGGTAACGTAGAGTGATTTACCGCCAATGTGCGGAGTTACCACGGGGTCGTAACCTGCCCGGATTTGCGCTCTGCGCATAAACTGCTCCAGGCGCTCTCTCAAAATGGTACCCTTCGGCAACCATAAGGGCAAGCCCATCCCCACTTTTTCTGAAAAGGCAAATAGTTCAAGCTCCTTCCCTAGCTTGCGATGATCGCGCTTCTTTGCCTCTTCTAAAAGATGGAGGTATTCCTCCAGTTCTTTTTGCTTCGGAAACGTGATCCCATAAATGCGTTTGAGCATTTTATTCTTTTCATTTCCGCGCCAGTAGGCTCCGGCTACACTCAGCAACTTAATGGCTTTGATTGGGCCGGTTGACGGAATGTGAGGCCCGCGGCACAGGTCAACAAAATTTCCTTGCTGATAAAATGTTATTGACCCATCCTGAAGGCCATCGATTAGCTCTAGTTTGTACGGATCGTCTTTCTTAGTAAAATAGTCCAATGCCTCTTGCTTGGAAACATCCCTTCTAACAAACTGACTATTCGTTTTCGCCAGTTCGATCATTTTCTTCTCTACCGCGGCCAGCTCCTCATCCCCGAAAGGGCGATCACCCAGATCAACATCATAATAAAAACCATTGTCGATCGGTGGGCCAATTCCAAACTTCACTCCGGGGTAGAGTGCTTCGAGTGCTTCGGCAAAAAGGTGAGCAGATGAATGCCAAAAAGCATACTTACCACCTTTGTCGTTCCAGGTAAAAATTTTGATCGATGCATCTGCTGTAATCGCACGGCTGAGATCCCAGATTTCTCCATTTACCTCAATGGATAATGCGTTGCGCGCCAAGCCTTCGCTTATGCTCTGTGCGATTTCAATTCCTTTTACTCCTTGCGGAAATTCCTTTACCGATCCATCGGGCAAAGTGATTATAACAGTGCTCATTAAACGATCAAAAATTTAGATCGCAAATATACCAGATTCGAAATGATTCGCGATCCAAATTTGAACAATCACTGGTTTGATTATAGTTGAACCTGAGCGGTGAAGAGCACTCCAAATTTTCGGGCATCGGGGTTATCCAGGTAAGACAATCGATGAACAAAATCCACCCGTAAAAATTTAAAAATATTCTCTACGCCATAACCCAATTCCACATAAGGTTTACCACCCTGAAAGTACCCAGCCTTTAATGTGGGCAATCCTTCACTCGTTTCCTTTGCAATTAACTGCTGATTGGATACACGCATGCCCCCCATAATCACATTGGCTGTTCCGAGCAGTCTCCATTTCAATTTGTTAAGCAATGGAATGCGATTCAGCAAAAAGCCCTCTAAATATTGGCGATACTGAAGCGATGCGTAATGATCACTGATGAATTCCCCGAAATTCATGAGGTTGTAGGTAATGGAAGAATACAACGGTGATTGATTACCCAGGTGCAATGAAAGCAAGGGATATGGAAGCGTATTAAAAACATATTCCCCGGTAAGGGTCATGTAGCCCACGCCTAATGGGCCAGTTTTGATTCGCTTAGTCAGATTAAATCTGAGTTTGTCGTAATTAAAGTCGCTGCCGAAAGCTCCTTTGATGCCGTGAGTGTACCGAAGCGTAATAATCGGCCAACGATTGGCTCCCAGGCTAATGCGCTCGTTATCGTTGATCAAAAATAATTCATCGCGTGCGTATCGGCTTTCGAGTGTGACTTCTGAAGACTGAAATGTGTCAAGGATTTCGGGCACCACTTCCTCCGGGTTGTTGATATATCCAAAATCAAAAGTCGGGTTAAAGGTCCAATGCCGGGCAGAAATTTTTTGTGTAAACCCTTTGAACATTTCCCTTTGAAACGACACACGCGATTCATTGAAATAAAATCCCCTGCGGAAGTAGCCCCAGCGTGCCGCCATCAAAAATAATGGGTTATCGGCCAAGGTCTCATCATCTACACCAATGCGGCCTAAATCACTGCGCGATCGAAACGTTAAGGTTGTCCATCGTTCCTTTGATAGAATTCGCTGCGCGGATGCAAGGTATTTGATTCGCTCATCGTCAAATCCGTAGCCAAGCTGACCATGAAATATCCATTTTTTACTGAATCTATAATTTGTTTTGAAGCCACCCTGTATTCTGATGCCTTCAATATTGTTCCAGGCAAGAAAGCCCATGTAAGGACCCACTTCGATTTTATTGACTTTAATGTATCCGTCAAGAAATGCCTTGATGACATCCGTATAAGTTCGCACGATGGGAATGTTCCTAAGTGTATCAATCATCTTGTACACATTCTTTTCAGATTCACTCAGAGGCTCGTGACGAAGCGTGTCCCAATATTGATCTTCCTCATTCAACCGTGCATCTTCCGCAATTTCAATTGGGCGCTCATAAAACCCGGGCTCGTAAGGCTTGTTTACGACAAAGTTTTTGTTGCTTGTGTAAAACTTTGCCAGCATGCCGGCATTGTCTTTTCCTAACTCACTCACATCAATCAATACGCGGTTCTTAACGGGCAGCCATGCTCCAGTAGGTGTCTTCGTTAGCTCTTGTTGAATCCGAATTCTCTCAATAAAATTCAGGTTTGCCTTTTTATCCATTGCGGCATCGATCTGCCTGAGTGCAAATTCCTTCTTGGTAATCCACATCGTCCCGGTAAACGCAAGGTCTTGTTCGCTCTTAGGAAAAAAGTCAAGGCGATAGCAGTAATCATCACCAATGAAAAGGCTATCCGTCAAATCGTATTCATAGTAAATACGCCAGCCGTCAGCAATTGGAGAGACAAATTCTTTACTTACGATATTTAACCAGTTCTGATAAAAATTGTATTCCTGAAAAGACGAACCAATGACTTGTGTGATCATGGTGCCATCCTCCATACCAATTCCATTGATTTTTGACTTCAGAATCATCTCCTTTTTTAAGGAAGGATTATCCCGATAATAGAGTTTGGAAACACTTTCTGTGATGAACAGGGGAAGAATTGGTTTGCCATCTTCACCGGCAATGCGCTCTACACTATCCAGCACCTGGGTAATTTTCCTCACGATCTTACGCTCGCGAAATTTCTCTGAGAGGTTATCGACATCAATTTCAATTTTTGTGTACGTGTCATACTCGTAGGCCGAGAGCTTGCGCTTGTCATTTTCATTTTTATTACGCACAACGTTGCGTAAAATTTCAAAGGCAGGATTCTCTCCGGCTTTAATGACTACTTCCTGAAGGCTTGTGACATCTTCCAGCAATTGGAAATTGATCACCTGTTTTACCCCTTTACGAATAGCTTTTGACTTGGGTTTATAGCCAATGTAAGAGGCAATTATTGAATCGGTGGGATTTTGAGTTTTGAGGGTAAAGTTTCCATCAAAATCGGTTGTGGTTCCAATACTGGTGCCTTTGAAAATCACATTTACGAAAGGGATAGGGTCACCCGAGGAGGCATCTGTTACCTTGCCCTGAATGACGGTTTCCTGAGCAAACAAACCGGCCGGAACCTGAATTAATAAACCAACAAAAACAAGGATAAAATAAGCGAAAAGGCGGCCCACACAATCAAATTAAAGTACAAAAATAGCGATTTTAATGCAGCTGAAAATATCAATTCACTTTCAACGTATCAGATATTTAAAGGTTCTTTCTCACCTAAATGCCGGGGCGAAGTTTTAAGTAAGTAAAGATCAATGATCGCTTTTGTTCTGGCCAGATATTCACGCAGATATACTTTCACCGCTTCTTCCTGCACAGGTTCTTCCGCCACCACGGCCATGGCATCGATACCATAAAAATTACTGATGAATAGTGCTCTGTAGCTATGAAAGGGTTGCGTTATGATGATGATTTTATTCTGACCAAAAATTTCTTTGCTCCTTACAATAGAATCCAGTGTGCGAAGGCCCGCATAGTCAAGCGTAATAATGGAATCCGGAACCCCCAAACCAACCAACGCCTTTCGCATTTCGTTTGGCTCGTTGTAATAGCGCGAACGGTTATCGCCACTCAACAGAAAGTGACTTACCTTGCCCTGCTGATATAAGTCAAAGGCTGCCTTTATGCGATTTTTAAAAAACGGATTGGGCTGTCCATTCACCAGGCGGTGGCTGGTACCTAAGACCAACGCCACACCCTTTCCTTCCAATTTTGTGGCGTCTTCAACTACGCGCGAACTTGTACTGATGACCACCCAAAGGTTGCCGGCAACAACCAAAACAGAGGTTAAAATAATTCCAAAAATACCTAAGCGAAGGATAACCCCTCCAAGACTCTTCATTCTGCTCACGGATTAAAGCCTGGCCAAAATTACTTAATCGAACGCAAATACTCCCGTTCGAGCAGATCAGACTTACGCACAATGTTTCGTAGCCAGTTTAAACGGATCATCATGGCCTCCTCTTCGGTCAATCTCCAATTCAATTCGGAGTCCCTCACTTTTGGCACCAATGTATTTAAGCAAATTGCTGCACTCACCGAAATATTTAAACTTTCAGTGAAGCCATACATGGGAATATTCACCTTCAGATCAGCATGTTCAAATGCATATTTAGAAATTCCGTTTAGTTCGTTTCCCATTACAATGGCAAGTTTCTGATCTACTGGAACCTGATGAATAGGCACACCATCAGGCGATGGATCGGTGACAATGATTTTATAGCCTTGCTCACGCAATTTGTGAAAACATATTTCTTCGTTGTTGAATCCTTTCATCTTGTAGCGATGAAGATTCATCCACTTGTTTGCCCCTTTCAGTACTCTCTTATTTACAGAATACTTCGTATCATTTTCGATGATATGGATGTCCTGCAACCCCATGCACTCGCAGGTTCGTATTACAGCACTTGCATTTTGCGATTGAAAGATATCATCCAATACCAGTGTGATGTGGCGCGTTCGCTGACTTAATACTTTCTCCATGAATTCCTTTTTGTGATCAGTCACGTAACGCAAAAAGAAGTCAATCAACAAAAGGTTCTTTTCTTTTTCTTCCATCTAAACAATCAGAAACAGTGTCTGTTTTAAAATGACAAAGTACATAAAGATGGCCGACACGAAAAACTATCTCATCATAGGCGGAAGTTCAGGAATTGGCTTTGAGCTGGCCAAACGCCTTTCAGCAAAAAAACATTCGGTTATTGTTAGTTCGCGCCACCAACAGGAAACAGGTGCAACAAAATTATTCGTTTTCAATGCGCTGACGGATCAATTGCCAGTCAATGAACTTCCCGATACCATTCATGGGCTGGCCTATTGCCCAGGCAGTATCAATCTAAAGCCATTCCATCGACTGAGTGATCAGGATTTTCTGGAGGATTTTAATCTCAATGTATTAGGTGCTGTGAAAGTGATAAGGGCAGCATTGCCATTACTTAAAAATGCCGAGCAATCATCCATTCTTTTATTTAGTACGGTTGCTGTTGGGCAAGGCATGCCATTTCATTCTTCTGTAGCCACGTCCAAAGGAGCTGTAGAAGGATTGGTGACATCACTTGCTGCAGAATTTGCTCCGAAAATCAGGGTGAATGCCATCGCGCCCAGTTTGACAGATACCCCGCTTGCCGCAAAACTTATCGGCTCGGAAGAGAAGCGAAAAGCATCCCACGATCGCCATCCTTTAAAAAGAATTGGAAGCCCCGCTGACATGGCTGCAATAGCAGATTTTCTTTTGAGTGAAGAATCCTCCTGGATAACAGGACAAATCATAGGCGTAGATGGAGGTCTTTCCACATTGAGAACTATGTAGAATACGTCTGATGGTCAACCCGTGTAAGGTTTCGCGCCAAATCGGTAACAGGCTCATTCAATGCATTTTATTACTTTTGCAGTTCTGTTTTTCAAATTGATGTGATGAAACAACCATTTGCTCTGCTCATATTTTGTTTGCTCTGTCTCACCAGAAGTTTGGCGCAAGAGGCTCCTGCCATTGATTTAAAACCGTACACGCAGCAATACGCGCTGCTAGTGAATGAGATTGCCAAAGGCTTCTTTGTTGGCGTTGCATCCACAGACAAAATCAAAGGCTGGAGCACGGTAGAAAATTTCACTTTTGGAAAAGACCGCGGCAACATGACGATGATTAATGATGTGCAGGCATTGCACCCCTACTTTCGTGATCGGGTTCTTGAATTGATCAGGATTTGCAAATCAAAAGGGATTGAACTTGAAGTGGTAGAAACCTTTCGCACCCATGCCAAGCAAAATGAATACATGAGCATGGGAAAAAAATTTACGCGCAGTGGTGGCGGTCGTTCAAAGCATCAGTATGGATTAGCAGTAGATGTTGTTCCCGTGGTAGGTGACTCAGCGCAATGGGCAAATACTCACTTATGGAAAAAAATTGGGTTGGTGGGTGAGCAATTAGGATTGCGCTGGGGTGGCCGATGGAAGCACCCTTATGACCCAGGGCATTTTGAATGGACTAATGGTATAACTACGGCTCATCTTGCTTCCGGCATATTTCCAAAAGTTCCTGCATCGGAAAAAACTTATCCTTGCCTGGACGAAGATTTAGCTCAACTGATGACCCAATGGACAGAGTGGGAAAGTAATCAGGGGGCAATGGCCAGACGAGAAGTAGTTTCTCCAAAATCAAAGTAGACCACCTTTTAATCGCTGGCAAACAATCCGTGCAGCGATCACAATTCTTGGGATAAAATCATTTTTTACCGTTGGTGAAATTCAATGAATATAGTAACCTGAGTGGGCCTATATTTCCGCAATAATTTCACACCCATGAGAAAGAAAATACATTGTTTAATTGGCCTTATGCTGATGATTGTTTGCTTTGCTTCGGCTCAAACAAAATCAGTAGAAAAGATTGTACAGAAAGGGAAGGAAATCGTAATCCCTTACGAAAAATTTGTATTGCCGAATGGTCTTACCCTGGTAGTGCATGAAGATCACAGCGACCCTGTTGTGCATGTAGATGTAACGTATCACGTTGGCTCTGCGCGCGAAGAAATTGGAAAATCTGGTTTCGCGCATTTCTTTGAACATATGATGTTTCAGGGAAGTGATCACGTTGGCGATGAGCAGCATTTTAAAATTGTGACTGAAGCAGGAGGAACGTTGAACGGTTCTACCAATCGCGACCGCACCAATTATTATGAAACAGTGCCCAGTAATCAATTAGAAAAAATGATTTGGCTTGAAGCCGATCGTATGGGATTCCTATTAGATGCTGTTACACAAAAGAAATTTGAAGTGCAGCGCGAAACCGTAAAAAATGAACGGGGTCAAAATTATGATAACCGTCCTTACGGATTAGCCGGAGAAGTAACTTCCAGAAGTTTGTATCCATATGGCCACCCCTACTCCTGGCTTACCATCGGATACATTGAAGATCTTAATCGCGTAAACGTGAATGATCTTAAGAATTTCTTTTTGCGCTGGTACGGACCCAATAATGCAACGCTCACTATTGGTGGCGATGTGAATACAACGGAGGTTGTAAAAATGGTGGAGAAATATTTTGGATCTATTCCTCGTGGACCTGAGGTGAAGAATATGAAACTTGATGCTCCCGTTTTAGAGGGCAACCGGTTTGTAACGTTGGTGGATAACTATGCTCGTCAGCCTCAGCTTTCAGTCACCTTCCCCACAGTACCCAATTACCATCCTGATGAAGCACCGCTCGCTTGCCTTGCTCAGGTAATTGGTCAGGGCAAGAATTCTGTTTTCTATCAGGAGATCGTGAAGAACCAGAAAGCGTTGAATGCTTCTGCCTTCAGCCGCGGCACAGAATTATCTGGAGAATTTACGATGAGCCTTACCCCTGCACCGGGTGTATCACTTGCCGATTCAAAGAAACTGATCGATGATGCGATCAAGGCATTTGAAACGAGAGGAATAACGGATGAGGACATCGCCAAATTTGTTGGTGCATTTGAATCGCAGTTCATCAACAGGCTGCAAAGTGTTAGTGGAAAGGTTTCTCAGTTAGCTGCGTATCAAACCTTCACCGGCAATCCTAATATGATTGGTAAGGAATTAGAGAACTACACCAAAGTGAAGAAGGAAGATGTGATGCGAGTATATAACCAATATCTCAAAGGAAAGCCTGCCGTTATCCTCAGTATCACCACCAAGGGGCAAGAGTCTAATGTGGTTGCTCCTGAAAATTACACGATCGATAAATCAAAATATCAGGCGCCTGACTATGGTTACAATGGCCTCACTTACGTGAAAGCAAAAGACAATTTTGATCGCTCTAAAATTCCTGGTAATGGCCCCAATCCGGTGGTAAAAGTTCCTGCTTTCTGGAAGAAAAATCTAGACGGCATCAAAGCCATTGGCACACAAAGCACTGAGCTGCCAATCGTCACAATTTCGTTCTCCATGCCTGGGGGTCATATTCTGCAAGCTAACGACACTTCAAAAATTGGTCTAGCAAGAATATTTGCTGCTATGATGAATGAAGACACTAAAAACTATACAGCCGAGCAAATGCAACTGGAATTGCAAAAGCTTGGAAGTTCTGTGAGTGTCAGCAGCAGTTTTGATGAAATTTCTTTCAACGTTCAAACACTGAAAAAGAATCTTGACAAAACACTGACGTTGCTGGAGGAACGGATGTTCAATCCTAAGTTCACACAGGAGGCATTTGATCGCATTAAGAAACAATCCATTGAAAGCTTCAAGCAGATCAAATCTCAACCTGCATTAGTGGCATCTCAGGTTTTTGCCAAGATGAATTATGGTAACAGCATTTTGGGGATGAGTGAGATGGGAACTGAATACACTGTGAAAAATCTAACGCTCAAGGATGTTGAAAATTACTATGCCAATTACATGACCAGCAAAGGCGCTGAGCTCGTAGTAGTAGGCGATGTAACAGAAGGCGAAATTTTAGGGAAACTGAATTTTCTGAAGAAGTTGCCTTCAAAGGAAATTAAACTTCCTGCAATACCTGACACACCCATTGTTGACAAAACCAGAATTTATCTGGTTGATGTGCCAAAGGCTGCACAAACTGAATTTCGCGTTGGTGGCGTTACAGGATTGAAATATGATGCAACCGGAGAGTACTACCGTGCCCAACTTACCAACTATGCTCTAGGAGGAGCCTTCAACAGCCGCTTGAACCTTAATCTTCGTGAAGATAAGGGATGGACGTACGGAGCGCGTTCTGGCTTCTCTGGCGATAAGTACACCGGTACGTTTGCATTCAGTTCAGGAATAAGAGCAAACGCAACGGATAGTGCATTGGTAGAGGTGATGAAAGAAATTACCAACTATGCTAAAAACGGAATTACTGCAGAAGAAATCTCATTCATGAAGAACGCACTAGGTCAGCGAGATGCTTTGCTTTATGAAACCGGCTTCCAAAAAGCAGGATTCATCGGGCGCATTTTGGAATATGATCTGCCTGCCGGTTATGTTGATGAGCAAAACAAAATATTGGCGAACATCACCAAGACTGAAATCGATAAGGTTGCCAGCCGATGGATAAGACCACAAACCCTTAATGTGCTGCTCACAGGCGACAAAGCCAAAATACTTCCCGGACTTGAAAAACTTGGTTATGAAATTATTGAGTTGGATGTAAATGGAAAGTTAAAGACCACCGGCTCGGAATTAAATAAACAGAAAATTCAAAAGCTTGATTGACAATTGCGTTGTGTAAAATGAAACTGCCCGGCTAAATGTCGGGCAGTTTTTTTTAGTTCTTTACTACGCGCATTTCCACACGCCTGTTTAGTGATCTGGCTTCTTCCGTATTGTCATTACTCAGAGGCCTTGTTCCTCCAAAGGCTTTTGTTTTGATCCGGTCCTTTTCAATGCCTTTCGATACCATGTATTTCTTGACAGCCTCCACACGATCTTCAGAAAGCTTCATATTAGCATCGGCATTTCCCTGATTATCGGTATGGCCCTCCAACTGAATTTCAATCTTAGGGCTGCTCTTCATCAAGGCCACCAGTTCATCCAGCTCCAAAAAAGATTCAGCCTTCATCGTTGCTTTGCCCTGCGTAAAAATCAAATGACTTAACCGAACACTTTCACCTGTATGCGCCAACACAATGTCGCGAATAATTTTTCCGTTAGCAGCTTCCTTTGGGTCTACAATAACAGTGCGAGGTGTAAATCCTTCTGCTTCTGCAGTGATTTGATATTTGGATGAGCCAAAAATGGTGAAGTTGAATGTGCTATCATTAAACCTGCCTGAAATACCTCCGGTTGGATAGCTCTTGTAGACAATGGATGCCTTAACTCCCTTGTTGCCAAAGGAGCTTACTACCTTCCCTTCTACCACAATATCCTGCGAAAGGGATTTATGCGAACTCACCAGCAACAGGACTGATACAACAACACCTAGATTTCTTCTGATCATAATTCAAACTCAATGGTTTGTCCTGCTTCAAAAACCGGACCGTCCTTATCTCCCTTCTTTGAATCACTCGCTTTATTTTCTACTTCTTTTTTTTGATTTTCCCCGAAGAGGCTTGCTTGTTCCTCTTTTGGCTTTTTTGGGAGCGGCTTGGGCTCTTTTCCGTTGACTGTCGGGCCGCTGTTTTTCTTGCTTTCCGGTTCCCCGAAGAGGCTTGCTTGTCCGTCCTCCTCGATGATCGGATCGGTTTCCCATTTTTTTTTTGATGACGGAGAGTCTTTCGCTTCCGTCATCTCAACAAGTTCGTTGCTGTCTTCACCATCGAGGCCGCTATCTTCTGCTTCCTCCACTGGCTTTATCTTCGTGACTTTGAATTGCGACAAACGGTTGCCCATGGCCTTCCATCCTTTCACATCAATAATATCTTCCAGGTTAACCAGTTCAACCTCTTTGTCCTTGCCTTTTCCTTTGATCAGCTCTACTTCAAGTTCAGGTGTTTCAGAAGTAGTTACAAACTCCAAACGTGAGCCAATACCTTCCGAGATAAAACCAAATTCCTTGTCGGGAGTATTCGTTTCGATCTGGAATCGTTTCACAAAGTATTGTTTGCTTTCTCCATCAACATACACTGCCGAGATCACTTTTTTCGGATTAAATTTCTCCACCAGAATTGTTTTCTCTGGCTCGTAGCGATTAGTCAATTCATAGTTGGTGATTTTGTACGTTCCACTTTTCGTGATGGCGATGATCTGATCATCTCCATCAAACTTGCCCACGTGCTTGCCACGCCTGTCTTTATTCAATCGGCCGGAGGCTTCATCAAACCATAAATCCAATCCACTCAATGTAGAACCTTTGGCTTCCTTGAAGTCAACTTTACGCACGGGGTACTTGGTGATCGTATTTCCGCGGGCTCCTCTACCTTTGATCTCCAATTCTGAAAAATCGAAATCAAAAATCTTTTTGCGGGCCGTGCTGGCCTGGCTCAACTTCACCTCCACAATCTCGGCTTCGCCATTCGGGTTGGCGCTGAGGTATTGCACTTTGCTGTTGGGGTTACCCTGATCCAGTTCGTATTCCTTGTCGCGAATGACAGCCGGCATGGCAAATCGTTTGGCGAATGTGGTTCCACTTTTACCATCACTGTAGATGAGATTGTACACCATGCGTTCATCACCCTTTCGCCAAATTCCCACGTGTAAAATATCTTTACCCATGAAAACTTTCTCATTAATTCGGCTCACTTTCAACTTTCCGTCCCTGCGGATGACGATCACATCATCGAGCTCCGAGCAGTCGGCTATGAACTCATCCTTCTTCAAACCCCAACCAATAAAGCCATCTTCACGATTGACATAGAGCTTTTGATTGTTGGCAATCACCTCTGTAGCGGCTACGGACTGGAAGCTCTTGATCTCCGTTCTGCGCTCGCGTCCTTTGCCATATTTATCTAACAGATTCTGATAATAGGCGATGGCGTAGTCAGTAAGGTGCTTCAGGTGATGAAGGGTTTCCTTCAATTCCTTTTCAAGATCTTTTAATAATTCATCAGCCTTGAATGAATCATATTTTGAAATGCGCTTGATGCGAATTTCCAGCAACCTCAAAATATCATCGCGGGTAATCTCACGGTAGAACTGCTTCTTGTAGGGCTTGAGGCCTTTATCTGTGGTGGCGATAACTTCTTCGAATGTCTCGCAATTTTCAATGTCGCGATAGATACGTTTTTCGATGAAGATTTTTTCCAAAGATGAAAAGAGAATTTTCTCCATCAACTCCCCTTTCCTGATCTCCAACTCGCGCTTCAGCAACTTAACGGTCTGCTCGGTATTGTACCTCAAAATATCATTCACCTTCATGAACTGAGGTTTATCATTTACAATCACACAAGCATTAGGTGAAATGGAAACTTCGCAATCGGTGAACGCATAAAGTGCATCGATGGCAATATCCGGTGAAAGGCCAGGCTGAAGAAGAATCTGGATTTCAACATCTTTTGCAGTGTTATCCACCACTTGCTTCACTTTGATTTTACCTTTCTCACTCGCCTTCACGATGGAATCCATGAGCGAGCTGGTGGTGGTTCCAAAAGGAATTTCTTTGATCACCAGTGTCTTCTTGTCAACGATATCAATTTTGGCTCTCACCTTGATCTTTCCTCCACGATAGCCCTGATCGTATTCGGAAAAATCGGCTATGCCGCCTGTAAGGAAGTCAGGGTATATCTTTGGATTTTTCCCTTTCAACACATCAATCGATGCTTTGATCAACTCACAGAAATTGTGAGGAAGAATTTTAGTGGAAAGACCCACTGCGATACCCTCCACACCCTGCGCCAACAGCAGCGGAAATTTTACGGGCAACGTGACCGGCTCCTTCTTTCGACCATCGTAAGAGAGTTGCCATTCTGTAGTCTGGGGATTATAGACAACATCCAACGCGAACTTTGAAAGGCGTGCTTCAATGTATCGGGGGGCAGCGGCACTATCTCCGGTACGCACATCTCCCCAGTTTCCCTGGGTATCGAGTAACAGATCTTTCTGACCAATATTTACAATGGCTTCACCAATGGCAGCATCACCGTGGGGGTGGTACTGCATGGTATTACCAATCACGTTAGCCACTTTATTAAAGCGACCATCATCCATCTCCTTTAGTGAATGTGCAATTCTGCGCTGCACAGGTTTCAACCCATCTTCGATACGTGGCACGGCACGCTCCAGAATCACATAAGAGGCATAGTCCAAAAACCAATTTTCATAGAGTCCATCCAGTGAGGTTAACTCATGAACTACTCCATCCTCGGCTGCTTGTTCTTTGACTGTCTTCTTTCTACTCATATGTACGCTATCTTTCTAAAAACAAAAAATCTATTCCTCCACTTCAACTACCTGATCTTCCTTTGCCTCTACCTTATCTAATTCAATCCGTAGATTATCAATAATAAAGTCCTGGCGGTCAGGGGTATTTTTGCCCATGTAGAACTCCAGTATTTTCTGCAGGTGTTTCTCCTTATCTATGCGAACGGGTTGAAGGCGAATGTTTTCACCAATGAAGGTTCCGAATTCCTCTGGTGAAATTTCTCCAAGTCCCTTGAAGCGGGTGATCTCAGGTTTACTACCTAATTTTTCAACTGCTTTTTGCTTCTCTTCTTCACTGTAGCAATAGATAGTTTCCTTCTTATTGCGAACCCGGAACAGCGGAGTTTCCAAAATGTAAACATGACCTGCTTTTACCAGGTCAGGGAAAAATTGGAGGAAAAACGTCATCAGCAACAAGCGAATGTGCATTCCATCCACATCGGCATCGGTGGCCACAATCACTTTGTTGTAACGAAGACCATCCATTCCGTCTTCAATATTCAGGGCATGCTGAAGGAGGTTGAACTCCTCATTTTCATACACCACCTTCTTGGTGAGTCCGAAACAATTTAATGGCTTACCCCTCAAACTGAACACGGCCTGAGTTTCTACATCGCGCGATTTAGTGATGGAACCACTGGCCGAATCACCTTCGGTGATGAAGATCACAGAATCCAAGCCTTTCTCTCCTTTTTCATCATCGAAATGGAAACGGCAGTCGCGCAATTTCTTGTTGTGAAGGTTGGCCTTTTTAGCACGTTCATTGGCCAACTTTTTAATCCCTGCTATTTCCTTACGCTCCCTTTCGGATTGCATGATGCGCTTGAGCATGGCATCTGCTACTGTAGGGTTTTTATGGAGGTAAATCTCTAATTCTTTTGCAACGAAATCACCAACAAAGTTCTTCACGGCAGGGCCATCAGGAGCCATGTTCATCGAACCAAGTTTTGTTTTCGTTTGCGATTCGAAAACGGGTTCTTGAACTCTCACAGCAATGGCACCAATCACGCTTGCGCGGATGTCTGAGGCGTCAAAATCCTTCTTGTAAAAATCACGCACACCGCGAATCATCCCTTCGCGGAAGGCAGCAAGGTGAGTTCCTCCCTGTGTGGTGTTCTGTCCATTCACAAATGAATAGTATTCTTCACCATATTGATTGCCATGGGTGAGCGCCACTTCAATATCATCACCCTTGAAGTGAATTATGGGATAGCGTATTTCTTCCGGATCTGATTTTTGCTTGAGTAAATCGAGCAGCCCGTCTTTTGAATAAAACTTTCTTCCGTTGTAGTTGATGGTCAGGCCGGCATTAAGGAAAGCATAGTTCCACATCAAATCATCCAGGTATTCAGGGATGAAGTGATAATGCTTGAACATGGTATCGTCTGGTTCAAACTCTACGAGGGTACCATTCTTCTCCCCGCTTTTGGCTACTTTCGGATCAGCCGTTAAAACGCCTTTCTTAAATTCTGCCAATTTGGTTTGCCCTTCGCGGAAAGCCTGTACTTTAAAATAGTTGGATAATGCATTGACAGCCTTGGTACCAACACCATTCAATCCAACGGATTTTTGAAATGCTCCTGAATCGTATTTGGCACCAGTATTAATCTTAGAAACTACGTCCACTACTTTTCCCAACGGGATGCCTCGACCGTAATCGCGAACCACCACCCGCTGATCGGTAATTTTCACATCGATGGTTTTTCCGTACCCCATCATGTGCTCGTCTATACAGTTATCGATCACCTCTTTCACCAGCACGTAAATACCATCATCTTTGGACGATCCATCGCCCAGCTTTCCGATATACATTCCCGGGCGAAGCCGGATGTGCTCTCTCCAATCAAGTGACTTAATACTCGATTCGTTGTATTCAATTGTATCCTTTGCCATGCTCGTAAGCCTGCTGTGGTTTATGTACTACGTTTAAAAAATCAGCGCAAAGAAATCAAAGTTCACCGATGCACCATCGAAACTTTGATTTTTAAGTTTAAAAAATCTTTCCTAAGAAAATCATTTTTGATGGGAGTTCCATGATCGATCCGGAAAGTGCAGCTATAAAAAATATTGAACTAAGAAGTGATAACAACTTGAAGATCACTGAAATTTATGCTTCAGTGATCAATTCATTATTTAATAAAAAATCTGCGCGAAAAGCTGTATGCAGGCCATGCAAGAGTCCACAAAACGATGAGCAAAACACTTCCATAAATCACCACCCCTATTCTCTCGTAATCAAACTTCTCACCGCTATTGATCAAACTAACAAAGCTTAAACCGATCACAAAGAAAATATTCAGCGTAACAATCAGTCCATAAAACCATGATTTGAACTCCTCGGCATCTGCTGAATAGAGTTTATTAATCACAAAGGCCATTACGTTCATAATAGCGATGCTACTCATCACCACATAGAAAAATGCATCGCGGGTAATCGTCCATGGCGCCTCCCCATCCAAAAGGGTAACTATTTCGCCAAGAGATGCATAAATGTAGAGCAGTACGCCTAGGCAAACCAACATTGAAAAGAACCAAACTGCTTTCGTAATCTTTAATACCATCTGACTAAATTTGAGTGCAAAACTAAACGTAAATTCAATTGAACCTCAATCCCATAGTTCTTTCCATCCCGATTTTTTTCATCCTGATCGGAATCGAATTAGTGGTGGAGCGGCTTACGCACCAAAAACTTTATCGCCTGCCCGATGCCATTGCCAACCTTAGCTGCGGCATTACTTCTCAACTATCGGGCTTGTTTATGAAAATTTTTGCCGTGGTGATCTATCAACTATTGTATGAGCATTTTGCCTTTTTTCAGTGGGAAGCCAACTGGATTTATTGGCTGGTGCTTTTCCTGCTGACGGATTTGGCCTACTACTGGGCGCATCGCATGAGCCATGAAATTAATTTGTTCTGGGGTGGGCACGTGGTTCACCATCAAAGTGAAGAGTATAATCTTTCGGTGGCATTGCGGCAAAGCAGCTTTCAGGTGGTATGGACGTTTGCCTTCAGTTTACCGATTGCCTTTTTAGGATTTAAGACGGAACATTTTGTATACGTTTCGGCCCTCAATACACTATACCAGTTTTGGATACATACCGAAACCATTAACAAAATGGGTTGGTTTGAATACATTTTTAACACCCCATCACATCACCGGGTGCACCACGGTCGCAATCCAAAGTACATTGATAAAAACCACGCAGGATCGCTGATCATTTGGGACAAAATGTTTGGCACCTTTCAGCCAGAAGAGGAACGCCCAACCTATGGCATCACCAAACCGATTAACAGCTGGAATGCTGTCTGGGCCAACTTCAGTCACTACGACTCCATGCTTCATGATCTGAAGCGAATACCAGTATGGACAGACAAGGTGAAATATCTTTTCAAAAAGCCAGGCTGGCTGCCATCCTACCTGGGTGGTTATCAGCCTGCTCCTGAAGTAGATCGTAGTCATTATAAAAAATACGATACACCCACCCCGATAAAGGTCAATTATTACGTTCTCTTTCAATACGTTTTGTGCCTCGGTGCTACCGCTTTCTTCCTGTTCAATCAAAAGAATTTTTCGATGCCCGAGAAAGCGATAGTTACCACGTTGATTTCTGTTTGGGTTGTTAATTGTGGGGTGCTGTTCGAAAATAAGAAGTGGGTGCTGCGTGCGGAGTGGATTCGTATTTTTGCTTTTTCCTTCCTAGCCACAGAATTCATCTACTACTTTGGCCTTTCCAAATGGCTGTACTCATTATCAGTCCTTTATTTTGTTATTTCTACGTTTTGGTTTTACTCGATCTATCGCGATGCAAAAGCTTCCTCACTTTAGTTTGGTTCTTATTCTTTTGATGAGTTGTGGGAAACCAATTCCTCAATTTGAGGACATTGATCTCACTCAATGGAAGGAAGACAAATTTGCTTGTAAGGGGATCAGGCAAAGCACCGAAGAAAGTCTTGCGCATCAGAAAGAGAAACTTCGTGGACTTTCTGAAGCTGACATCATCAAACTTTTGGGGCGACCTGATCACAATGAACTGTATAAGCGCAATCAGAAATTTTATCATTACTTCATCACACCTGCCCCGGAATGCAACTCTTCAATGGTGGGCGCCAAAAAAATGACCATTCGCTTTAATGCGATGGGCATGGCCAAGGAAGTCATTATCGAATAATGCCAACGGTTCGGCAACCGAATAATCCATCCGGCCTTCACTGAAAGGGGCTGATTGCTAGTGATTTGATAATCAACCCTGCAATGGGTATCTTCACTATCAACTAAACTAAACTCCTTCGGCTATGCAATTTCATCCAAACGAACTTTTCCTGCTTTATGATCCACGAAGCAATAGTGGCAAACAAACAAAGGCACTTGCCATGGATATTTGTAATCATATCAATGAGGTAGATGTTCTTCACGAGAAGCTTTCCCCTACTTACTGGAAAGAAATTGTAAGCATGGCCGGCATTGAGCCCGATTCATTGCTTGATCATTCTCATCCTGATTATAAAGACAAAGTGGCTGGCAACTATACCATGAACGGTTGGCTGGATGTGCTTTCGCATTACCCACACCTGGTAAAAGGAGCCGTGGTGATCTTCAATGGCAAAGCGGTACACTGCACTACCCCCACCGATATTTTTAAACTGGCTCCAAATCGTGACAAGGTTTTACCGCACTTGAAAAAGTATCAGAGCTAACCACTTCACTCAAATAAATTATCCTCTGATTCGCCCTGCATTTTGACGCCTTCGGTTGGCCGTTATCTTTGCATGTCCAAAAATTTAACTTTTCATGAAAAATATAGCCGTCATCGGATCCGGAACCATGGGAAATGGAATTGCCCATGTGTTTGCTCAAAGTGGTTTCAAAGTTTCATTGATTGATGTTTCGGAAGATGCATTGAAAAAAGCTCTTGCAACGATTGAAAAAAATCTGGGGCGGCAAGTTGAAAAAGGTGCGATTAGCGAAGAGGTAAAGAAACAGGCATTGGCCAATCTTACCACTACTACATTTTTAAAAGAAGGCGCTAAAGATGCCGATCTGGTTATTGAGGCTGCTACTGAAAATGTTGACCTTAAACTTAAAATTTTCAAAGATCTGGATGAGAATACAAAGCCAGGTGCCGTTCTGGCTACAAACACTTCATCGATCTCTATTACTAAAATTGCTTCCGTTACCAAAAGCCCGGACAAGGTAATTGGGATGCATTTCATGAATCCGGTGCCAGTAATGAAACTAGTGGAAGTTATACGAGGGTATAGTACGAGCGATCAAGTGACTCAACAGATCATGGAACTTTCCAGAACACTCGGCAAAATTCCTGTGGAGGTAAATGACTACCCTGGGTTTGTAGCGAATAGAATTCTTATGCCCATGATTAACGAAGCTATTTCATCCCTATACGAAGGTGTAGCGGGGGTTGAAGAAATTGACACGGTAATGAAACTCGGTATGGCTCACCCGATGGGGCCGCTTCAACTTGCCGACTTTATCGGACTGGATGTTTGCCTCTCTATTCTCAAAGTACTGCACGATGGTTTTGGAAATCCAAAATACGCTCCTTGTCCTTTGCTGGTAAATATGGTGCAAGCCGGTCACAAAGGCGTAAAAAGTGGAAGCGGGTTTTACAAATACACTCAGGGCAGCAAAGATCTTGTGGTGGCCGATCGCTTCAAAAATTAGAGGGAATTTGATCTTAAGGCAATTGGGCATCCACGAGTCAATTCAAGGATGCCCAATTCATTTTTAGCCTATCCGTTCTTCTTCAGCAAGTCTCTGATCTCGGTAAGCAATTGAATATCGGGCGGAGTTGGGGCCGGAGGTGCGGGTTTGGCTTCTTCCTTCTTCTGCGCTGCATTCATGCCCTTCACAATCAAAAACAGCACAAAAGCAACGATAATGAAATTGATGGTAGCCGAGAGAAACTTACCATACTTCACAGCACCAAAAATACTGAGGTCTTCCAATTTGCTCATTTGAGCTGCGTCCAGTGCCGGCTTTAGCAGCAGAGGAGTAATCACATCTCCGATGAGCGAAGTAACTATTGTTCCGAAGGCACCGCCAATAATGACCCCCACCGCGAGGTCAACCACGTTGCCGCGCATGGCAAAAGCTTTGAATTCTTTTAGCATAAAAGTTTGAGTTAAGGTTATGCTAAAATTAAGACTTATTCGGAGAATCTGATCTGAACCTACTTAATGATCTTGAGCTGGTTTCGCAATCCGCGGAAGCTTGAGAGTTCCACCCCTGTTCCACCGATAAACATCTTTGCATAAATCTTTATCGGTATCTGATTGCCATCATCAGAGATGTAGCAAGTGATTGAATTCTCGCCATCAAAAACCTTATTATCGGGCATGATGGGTACTAACTTATGGCAAGGTATCTTTCCAATATTGGTTTTAATAACCTCTTTTCCTGCGTAGATGATTTTGAAATGGTACGCTTCATCTTGAAAAAAGCCGTGAACGGTTAGCGTATCGCCTTTCTTATATTTCTTGAAATCGACTACCCGAAGGTACATGAAACCACCTACCATGTCTCGAACATGGTTGGGAGTAGGATAGAATTTGGGTTCTCCGTACATACCCGACTCCTGGTCGAGTTCCTTTACTTCTGCCTCATCCTTATCATGATTGTACGTGATCAATTCGTCTTTCTTATATCTTCCTTCTCTGATTTTTCGATACGATACATGCGTGACGATGGCTGCTGTATCTATGTAAGCACCCCACTGATCTTTTACTTTGGTAATCCAGGAAACAAACCCAAGGGTTTCTCCATACGCATCAATCTTGTAACATGGTCTTGAGTTCATCAGGTAGGTCTTATTCTCAATAACGGTGGTTGCCTTTCCCACATGAAAAAATCCAAAATGAACATCATAATTTAATACCTCACCCTTGCCAAAGCTGGTGTTCTTGATCGTAATAAAATCTGACTTATTGCCTCCCAAAAATGAGGACAACGATAGAAATAACACCAAGCTCCAAAACCACTTTTTCATACTTCAAAATTAACTTATGGATGAATGAAGGTCAAAGTGCATGCCACGGTTTAAACAGCCACATTATTTTCACGAAGGGCATCATTTAGCGAAGTTTTCTTGTCGGTAGTTTCCTTGCGCTGCCCGATGATCAAGGCACAGGGAACCTGATATTCACCTGCCGCAAATTTTTTGGGTAGTGTGCCTGGTATCACTACCGAACGAGGAGGAACGTATCCTTTGTACTCCACTGGCGTGGATTGGGTGACATCAATAATTTTTGAACTACCCGTCAACACCACATTGGCACCTAATACGGCCTCCTTTCCAACCCTTACCCCTTCCACCACAATGCAGCGCGAACCTAGGAAGGCATTGTCTTCAATAATCACGGGCGCTGCTTGTACCGGTTCCAGAACTCCTCCAATCCCCACCCCTCCACTGAGATGCACATGCTTGCCGATCTGAGCGCAACTGCCCACTGTTGCCCAGGTGTCCACCATAGTTCCCTCATCAACATAAGCCCCAATATTGACATACGAAGGCATCATGATTACTCCTTTGCTTAAATATGAACCATAGCGTGCAATAGCATGAGGCACCACCCTCACTCCTAATGCTTTATATCCTTTCTTCAATTCCATTTTATCGTGAAACTCAAACGGGCCAACTTCAATTGTATTCATCTGCTGAATGGGAAAATACAGGATCACCGCCTTCTTAATCCAGTCGTTAACAATCCAAGTTTCGCCTTGTGGCTCTGCAACCCGCAGCGCTCCCTTATCCAGATTTTCTATCACACTTCGAATAGCATCCTGGGTAGATTGCTCCTTCAATAATTCACGGTTCTCCCAAGCCCTTTCAATTTGCTCTTTCAGTTGCATTTTAAGTTCTATTTTTAAATCGGGATGCAATAAATGAAAAAACGAAGACTTGTCATCGCTTCTGTTTTGAAGCCAATCAATGATACCCGAATGTTCGAAAAACTAGGGGTATCCCTGAGTCAAAATCCCAGCTATGAGGTTCATATTATTGGCTATCCTGCGCCCGACTTCACGCCCCCTGATTCGATCATTTTCCATTCGCTAAAACCATTCAAAAGAGTGAGCTGGGCAAGGCTTATGGCATCACTTAAAGTAGCACTTCAGGTGCTTAAAGTAAAACCAGAACTATTGATTGTTACTACCCATGAATTACTGATAGTTAATTTCCCAAACAGAATATTATTTGGCGTCAAAATCGTGTACGATGTGCAGGAAAATTACTACCGGAACATCCTTCATTCTGGCTCCTTTCCTACCCTGATCAGATGGCCGGTGGCGATGTGGGTGCGGCTGAAAGAATCGATACTCGCCCCTGGCATCAGCTGGTTTTTTCTGGCCGAGAAAGGCTACGAAAAAGAGCTTTCATTTATTGGTAAAAGATTTACTGTTCTGGAGAACAAAGCCCTTGGGGCTACCCTCTTCGCCAATGAGAAAATAAAGTCAGACCAAAAAATAAGGCTGCTCTTTTCGGGCACAATTAGCGAAAGCACCGGAGTGTTTCAAGCCATCAAATTGGCAATGGAGCTTCATCAAAAAAACTCGTCTGTTGAACTAACCATCATTGGATTTTGTGCACTGGAAAAAGTCCGGGAGGAGGTTCGTGCCGCAGTGGCTAATCTTGATTTCATCCACTTGGTGGGCATCGATAAATTAGTGCCCCACAGAGAAATTTTGATGGCGATTGCCTCATCAGATTTTGGAATCATCTATTACCCAACATCCCCCCACACAGTAAACTCAATTCCCACCAAACTGTACGAATACCTCACTTATCGGCTGCCCATTCTGCTGCAGAATCATGAGCCATGGATACAACTATGCTCACCCTACGAAGCTGCAATTGATATTGATTTCAATCATCTGGATCCGGAACAAATTTTAAGTAAAATGGTCAATGGAAAATTCTATACCTCCACCCCTCATGATGTTACCTGGGATACGGAGGCTCCTAAGTTGCTACAGGTGGTGAGTAGCCTATTAGCCTAAATTTATTTTTAGATTACTCTAAACTTTAAATATCTTTGGTAGTAAATCATCCAACATGCTAAGCTGGACAGAAGAGAACTACCTCAAAGCCATCTATCATCTTTCTGATGCAGGAAGTAAATCGGTATTGACCAACGAGCTGGCCGCTGAAATGAAAACAAAAGCCGCCTCCACTACCGATATGATCAAGAAACTGGCCGGCAAAGACTTTATCAGCTACGAAAAGTATTATGGGGTTAATGTAACCTCAAAAGGCAAACTCCAAGCCTTATCCATTATCCGAAAGCATCGGTTGTGGGAGACCTTTCTGGTTCAAAAGCTTGGCTTCAATTGGGATGAAGTACACGAAGTGGCCGAGCAAATGGAACATATTCAATCGCCCCGATTGATCGAAAAGTTGGACGAATTTCTAGGGTTCCCGAAAGTTGATCCCCATGGCGATCCCATCCCGGACAAAAAAGGAAGGTTAAATCAACCTCCTCAGATTCCTTTGGACCAGCTTCCGGTTGGCTATCAGGGAATCATACTTGCCGTTAAGGATTCTGACTCGGGGCTTTTAAAATACCTGGACAAAATCGGGGCACACCCGGGAAGCTCTATTCGCATAGTGGACAAAGAACAATATGATGACTCGATGGAAATCATTGTGAAGGGCGTGAAGGTATCGATATCGAAAGCAGTATCATCAAACATATTAGTAACTGAATGAAAGCAGCATCTGCACAACGTAAATCATTAAGTGAAGTACACTCTTCGGTGGATGCTACCAATCGAAAAGGGTGGCGAAAGTTGTTGGCATTTCTGGGGCCCGCTTATTTGGTAAGTGTGGGCTATATGGATCCGGGCAACTGGGCGACCGACATTGCTGGTGGCAGCAAGTTTGGATATGCTCTGCTCTGGGTCCTGCTAATGTCCAATATGATGGCGCTGCTACTGCAAAGCCTCAGCGCACGATTGGGAATTGTGAGGCAACTGGATTTAGCGCAGGCTTCGCGCACCAGCTACCATCCCTTCATCAATTACTGCTTATGGATCCTTGCCGAGATCGCTATCGCTGCGTGCGACCTGGCAGAGGTACTGGGCATGGCCATAGGGTTGCAATTGCTATTCGGCCTGCCATTGATTTGGGGGGTTACGCTTACCGTCCTGGATACCCTCCTGCTACTGGTGCTTCAGAGTTATGGTATGCGCAAAATTGAAGCGTTCATCATTAGCCTCGTAGCGATCATCGGAGCGTCATTTCTTATGGAGATGATTTGGGCCAAGCCCGACATGGGTGAACTTGCAAAAGGATTTATTCCCTCCATTCCAGGTGACGAAGCACTGTACATTGCCATTGGTATTATTGGGGCCACGGTGATGCCACACAATCTGTACCTGCACTCTTCACTGGTTCAAACCAGACGATTCGACACCAGCGAACGAGGAATATGGTCTGCCATAAAATACAACTTCATTGATTCAGCCATTGCCCTCAATGCCGCCTTCTTTGTGAATGCTGCAATTCTCATCCTTGCAGCCTCCACCTTCTTCAGAGCAGGCATGTTCGAAGTTTCTGACATTCAGGATTCCTACAAGTTTCTTGCTCCCCTGCTGGGAACCTATTGGGCATCCATTCTTTTTGGTGTTGCGCTTGTTGCGGCAGGTCAAAGCTCCACCATCACCGGAACATTGGCGGGGCAAATTGTAATGGAGGGTTATCTGAACCTGAGAATTGCTCCGTGGCTCAGAAGACTTATCACACGATTGATTGCGATTGTGCCCGCATACATTGTGATCCTGATGTATGGAGAAGGGAAAACCGGTGAACTGCTGGTTTTTAGTCAGGTGGTATTAAGCCTTCAATTAGGCTTTGCGGTCATTCCACTTATCCATTTTACCAGTGATAAGGAAAAGATGGGAGTCTTTGCAATCAAACCGTGGGTAAAGATTTTAGCATGGCTCATCGCAACCATCATCGTTTCGCTTAATGTCAAGTTGGTTTACCAGGAAATACTAGGCTGGCTTGCGGATGCCGGTGAAAATGCGTGGATCATCTGGAGTATTGTAATCCCCGTGTGTGGCGCAGTAGCCATGCTTTTGCTCTACATTGCATTTAAACCTTTGATGGATCGGAGAAGGTCCGACCGAAATGCACGCACCCCACATGGTACAGCATCTGTACTTCACAATCTGGATAAACCCGTTTATCAACGAATTGCCATCACTATTGACTTTAGTAGTGTTGATACCCATACTATTCGCAATGCTATTGCCCAAGGCGGAAAATCGGCTTCGTATCTGATCATACACGTGGTAGAAACTGCCGGTGCAATGTGGTATGGAAGTGACATTGCCGATCATGAATCGGGTGAAGATACGGCTGCACTAAAGAACTATGCCGAACAACTCACGAATGAAGGATACCAGGTAGAAACAAAAATTGGCTATGGAAATCCCAAGCGAATAATACCTGGAATTGTGAATGATTTTAATTCAGATTTGTTAGTCATGGGCGCCCACGGACATAACTGGGCCAAGGATTTGATTTTTGGAACAACCGTTGATACCGTTCGCCATCGAATTGATATCCCGGTATTAATTGTGAGAGAGAAACCATGAACACAAAAACCATTGATGAAACCATTATTGCCTTAGCTACGCCTCCGGGAGTATCCGGCATTGCGGTCATTCGCTTGTCCGGAAAGGGTGCCATAGAGCTTACACAAAAGCTATTCTCAGGAAAGGACCTTCGCCAACAACCAAGCCATACACTTCACTTTGGTACGATTCAGTGGCAAAGTAAAATCATTGACGAAGTTGTGGTATCGATATTCAAGGAACCTCGGTCGTTTACTAAAGAAAATGTAGTGGAGATATCTTGCCATGGATCTACCATTGTGGCCAAAGAAATCATAAAAGCATTTTTGCAGATTGGTGCCCGGTTGGCTACTCCCGGGGAATTTACCAAGCGGGCATTCCTGAATGGACGATTCGATCTGGCACAAGCCGAGTCGGTAGCCGACTTGATTCATGCTGAAACGGCCAATGCACATCAAGCTGCAATGAATCAAATGAGAGGCGGCTACTCGATCGAAATCAAAAAGTTGAGAGAGGAGCTTATTCATTTTGCCTCCTTAGTGGAATTGGAATTAGACTTTGGCGAAGAAGATGTTGAGTTTGCCAAGCGCGATGAACTTCGAGATCTCATTGTTAAAATTCAACAATACCTCCAGCGCTTAATGCTTTCCTTTGATCAGGGCAATGTGATCAAAAATGGAGTACCCGTGGTAATTGTCGGTAAACCAAACGCAGGGAAAAGCACATTGCTGAATACCTTGCTTAACGAGGAGAAGGCCATCGTCTCTGAAATCCCTGGCACTACACGCGATTTCATCGAGGATGAAATGATTATTGAGGGTATCTCCTTTCGTTTCATTGATACTGCCGGGTTGCGAGAGACGCAAGATGTAATTGAGAAAATGGGCGTAGAGCGAACGCGAGGACAGATGAAAAAGGCATCGCTGATCCTATACCTTTTCGATGTTTCGGCTACAACTCGGGGCGAAGTCGAGGAAATGGAGAAAGAGTTAACCACACTTGATATACCGTTACTTCTGGTTGCCAATAAGGTCGATAAAGTTTCTTCAGATGCCTTAAAAATGATTGATAATGAGAAGATTATAGGAATTTCCGCGGCCTTCAAAACCAACATTCAATTGCTAAAGGATGTACTTGTACAACGCTTTAAAGTCAGGGAAATAAAGCAAGGCGATGTGTTGGTAACAAACCTTAGACACTACCAAAGTTTACTGGAAACCAACGATTCGCTGAGTCGGGTTTTGGAGGGAATGAGTACAGGAGCGACAGGAGATTTGCTTGCGATGGACATTCGTCAATCGCTTTATCATCTTGGATTGATCACAGGAGAGATCACCACCGATGACTTATTGGAAAACATTTTTTCGAAGTTTTGTATCGGAAAGTGATGTACTATTTTACTTTTATTAATAAATTCAAATCGCAATTGAATTAACTCAACATTCAAACCACTAAAAAGAAACTAAGCTATGGCTAAGAAAGCAAAGAAGGCCGCTAAAAAAGCAAAAGCTAAAAAGGCGGTTAAGAAAAGCGCTAAGAAAAAAGTAGTGAAAAAGGTAGCGAAAAAAGCAGCTAAGAAATCTGCGAAGAAGGTAGCGAAAAAAGCCGCTCCTAAGAAAGCAGCTAAAAAACCTGCTAAGAAAAAATCAGCTCCTAAGAAATCGGCAGCTCCGGCTCCAGTATCACCAGCTCCAGCTCCAGCCCCAGCACCCGCTCCTACTCCGGCACCATCTTCTGAAAATTCAGGAATGGGTGGATCGATGTAGTATTTACACATCACTACAAACAAACAGGGCCCCGAATTATCGGGGCCCTGTTTGTTTGTAGCCATTTATTACCAATACGAAGGGCACGGTAAACCTTGATGAAGCTTGGGAATTTTGATGCGATAATTAATCATGATCTCGTGCGATCCATTGGAGAATTGATTAAGCGCTGATTGGGTGAAGTCATAAGCATAACCTACGTGAAAATTCTGATTGATTTGAAGTTCGAATAATCCTACTACTCCCTCCTCCAATCGGTAAGAGACACCCAATCCAACAACATCGTATAACACTACAGTAGTATTTAAATCAAAGCTGACAGGGGCTTTATCCTGAAACCGTGCAAGTATTGAGGGAAACAACTTCACCTGATTCGAAACTTTCAAGGTGGCGCCTGTAAGCATGTAATAATACCGTTCTTGTCGGGATAGGCTTACCGCGGTAGGATCAGACTCCACATCAAACACTTTATTTCTGATCAATTGTGGTGAAGATACCCCGATATAAAAAGTCTTATTTCGATAGAAGACTCCCGTTCCGATATTCGGATTAAACTTGGTAAGCACACCTGCAAGGTTAGGATCTCCAGGAGTTTTTAAATACAGCTTGTTATAATCAGACCTTAAGTTGTTAAAGCCTCCTTGCAATCCGAATGAAATTGCAGAAGTCTTTGTCAGGCTGATTTTGTAGGAATAAATTCCATAAAAGCTTGCGTCATTGTGAATGCCAATCTGATCGTTCGCGAAAATAATACCCAAGCCCATCTTAGCCTTATAAAAGCCAGAGTGAATACTTGCAGTCAGCGTCTTAGGTGCACCATCTAGGTTCACCCATTGATTACGATATATGGCTGTACCACTCAATTGCACCTGAGTTCCGGCATAAGCCGGATTAATCAATATAGGATCAAACATGTACAATGACTGCACAGGCCTTTGCTGGGCCATGGCGCTCCCCGTCAAAACAAAAAGCGCGAGAATAAGAAGTCTGTGCCGAATCATCATCTGTCTAATTCTAAGTAACCTGCTACTGGTTTCGAACCATCGCGTTTGTCAACAATATAGAAATAAGTTCCAACCGGTAATTCTTTGCCACCGAGGTACAAACCATCCAATCCTATTCCTCGGAAAGACTTATCGGCATTGTTGTAACCATCCATTTCGTACACCAAAATACCGCTTCGGTTGAAAATCTTCACATTATTGTTCGGGAAGTTAGTGATACAATCCACAATGAATGCATCGTTCTGGCCGTCACCATTTGATGAGATACCATTGTAGGGATTGATCTCCGTTTTTACTTCTGCATCACCTTCATTCACGCAGCCTTCAGTAGAGGTTACTACCACGTGGTAGAAGCCAGGGAATAATTCGTACACTGCGGGGCCTGCGCCAACTACGGAGGTTGTTCCTTGCAAAGTCCAGATCGCATTGTCAAGCGCCACCTTCATCGGATTGGTCAGAGTAATTTCAACAGAGCCTATCCCCGCTGGCTTACCAACATCAGAACAATAAGAAGCCGTTGTAGCAATGGTGAACTCTGGTTTGTATCGCTCATCCAATACTTCCACGGTAGCCGGAGGTGAAACGCATCGTGTTACCACATCCGTTGCCGTCACCGTGTATTTTCCAATATCACGATTTGGATAGTAGAAGTCGGTAATATCAGCAGTAGCTTTAACGGCAGATCCATTATACCAATTGAAACTGTAATTGACAGTTACTCCACCAACGGTAACACTCACCTCACCATTCGGCACGATGCAACTCGTGCGATGACGCAGCACTTCTGGATTAGGTACTGGAGGTATCACCGTCTTGTCAGTGATCTTTCCATCTTTGTCTGCGAAGCAACCAGTGATAAGATCAGTTGCTCTAACCACATAAGGACCTGCCACTTTTCCTAGGAGTATAAATCCGGTGGATAATGCAGCTGGTGCTGGCGTAGCAATCGTACTGCCTGTAAACCAATCGAAGGAATAACCGATGAATTTGCCATTCGCCAAAGCCTCTAATTGACCATTAGCAATTACCGGATCACATGTCGTCATCGGATTAGTTTCTTTAATGGTAACCACGGGGTTCTGACGATTGTCTTTCACAATTCCCGTAGCAACACCACTACAACCTGTGTTATTGTCCTTCACCTTAACGGTATAAGGACCATCCCCCAGCCCAAAGGACTGGAAGCTGGTAACTGATCCGGTAACGAACGGCATGGCCGTAACAATTGGGGTACCCGATGCAGCATTACCAGCATATAAGTCGGCTGTATAAGTTGATGCCGTGTAAGGGAAAGGATATTGAGGATCGAGATTCAACACGCTTGCCGCAACACCTCCGTCCTGCCCAACGCAGAAAGTTCTTTCAGTGGTAGAGACAGAGACTTGCGGTGTAAATGCAGGCGCTTCATCTGGTACCACATAGAACGATGATGACTTACAGTTCGACACTGTATTTAGAACCTCAACAGAATAATTACCAACAACCAGGTTGCTGATCGTATTAGGATTGTTCGTCACCGAAGGCGCTGCAATCGCTGTTCCGGTGAGGTTCAAGGAAGGATACCATGTGAAATTATATGATGTACCCGTTGATCCATCATCTTCACTGGCCGTAGCCTGCAACTCGGCTGTACCGGTGGTACCAATACAACTTACTTGCTTCTTCGTTTGAATCAGGTTGATAACCGGATAAATGATATTATCATCGTCAACCACCACTTCTTTTGGACCTGATTTACAATCAGTGGTTGGATCAACCACAAACACAAAGTAAGTTCCTGCAGCCACACCCGCGGTTGGGGTTGCACAGCTAGGGCCTATGCACGGTGTTGTCAAGGCAGGTCCGCCCTTCGTCACTCGGTCCGCAGCGTTGGTGGTACCTTGATACCACTCATAGTTGAAGGCAAGTAGGCCTGCGCCCGTAACCTCATTGTTAGCCTGCGGTGGAATTAATGAAGAGTTGTTGCCACTACCCAGTGTAATTTTAGTAACCTCAGCTGTTGCCGAAGGATTACAATCTAATGGTTTGGTGACATCAACTGCGATAATATTAGGAGTACTGCGAGTCTGATCAAGCCTCAGAGTAAAGCTTCCGGAGAATGGACAACCGGTCACGGTGTTGGTTGCAGTCACAATGTAATCCCCATCAATGGCGTTTGTTAGAACACTTTTTGGTGTAGCATCAGATTGCGTTGGATTAGGTGCCAAAGGACCAATTGAACTTCCATTCAGCGTCCAGCTAAACGTATATGGATTTGTTTGTGTTCCATTCTGTTCAGCCGCTATTGCTGTTAGAGAACCATTTGGCTTCAGTGAATTACAGCTAGAGTTTGCAGTTGACGTAAAGGAAACTTTCGGGAACAACCGCTTGTCTTCAATGTCAACTTTATAAGGAGCAGAAGAACAGCCCTTTCCAGGACCACCCACCACCCGAGTAGACACAACGTAATAGCTGTCAAATCCAATAGCAGGATAGTTTGTAGAATTCAGAAACGCATTTCCCGAATTGGCAAGAACAGTGTTGCCAATGGTAGTTCTACTATACGTGAATTGGAAGTTACTCATCGGGAAGTCCGTTCCGCTCTTTTGAGTATTTCCATCGCGGTCAATCACTCGAACCTCATTCACTGCAAGGCTACCGTCAGGATTACACACTACTTGCGGCACTGCTGATACCAATTGAGTAAATACAGGAGTTGAGTTCTGGTAAATTGTTGTTGAACCCAATGCCGAGCAACCAGTCTGTGTATTTGTTGCGGTGAGTTCATAATCACCCTCTTTCAGATTAATTGGATTATCGCCATCTGAATCCGCATTACTTGCATCACCATCGTGCGTTCCTGCAATGGCACCACTGATTACAGTAGGTGTTGCTGTCTTCGTCCAATTATAAGTATAGCTAAATGGATTAGTAAGAGTATGAGCAGCATTTGACACCGAACCATCAGTAACGGTCACTTCAATTTCTCCTTCGTAGTCAATCACATTTCCAGAGCAAGACGTATTTGCAAATGGCTTAAGAGCAACTGAAGGGAAAATCCGCTTGTCCGCGATGTCAATTTTATATGGCGCGGATGAACAATCCTTACCAGGGAATCCAGTAACTCGCTTCGTGGTTACGTAGTAGGTTCCGAATCCAATACCCGCAGGTGCAGATTGAGTACCGGGCGTAATGTAATTGGTGCTATTTAACGTAGTGGCTGCAGACTGCGGTAATACAACCGTAGCGGTGCTGCTAATTTCACGTTCGTAAATAAAGTTAAAATTGCTTAATGGAAAATCTCCGTTAAGGTTGCTTTGCGTTGCTCCAGTTCTGTCAATTATTCTAACCTCATTAACTGTCAAACTTCCATCGGCAGTACAGAAAATTTGAGGAATAGAATTTACCAATTGCGTAAAGACCGGTGTACCATTTTTAAAGAGAGTAGTGGTTCCTTTCGAAGAACATCCCGTTTGGGGATTTGTGACCGTTAATTCATAGCTACCTTCCTTCAAAGCCTTAGGGTTATCACCATCAGTTCCTCCATTGCTGCTCTGATCACCATTGTGAGTGCCTGCAACGGCTCCATTAATTACCCCTGGTGTTTGCGTTACCGTCCAGTTGTAACTATAAGCGTATGGAGTAACCAATCCTGTTTTAGTTGTGGCATCAGTTACTTTCACCAGGATTTCTCCCTCAAAGAATGTAGGATCGCAAGATGTGTTGGCAATTGGGGTCAATTGAACAACCGGATTAATGGATTTATCCTGAATTTTTACTGCACTCGGAGCTGATTTACAGCCTGCTCCTGGTGAGCCTACTTTTCGTACGGCAGTTATCGTATAATCCCCTGCACCAATTGCACCAGCTCCACCAGGAAGAGGAGCAACATACGATGCGGCATTCAATAAATTACCACTCGCACCCGTTGTCGTTAACGTTCCTACACCGCCTCGCGTCCATTCAAAATCAAAATCAGAAATATTCCCTTGCCCTGCCCCTGGCGTTGACACAAAATCTTTACTTGCGCCAGTTCGATCATTCAAAGAAACTTTAGTTACTGTCAAACTGCCGTCAGCATTACAGATCAATTGATCAACGATGTCGATTGACTGAACAAAAACCGGAGTCGCATTTTTAATGATTGTGGCGGTCCCACTGGCGAAGCAACCCGTCTGAGGATTCGTTGCTCGCAACTCATAAACACCTTCCTGAAGTAACTTCGGATTATCTCCATCTCCATCTGCACCGCTGTTATCTCCATCATGAGTGGCTGGCACTGCGACTGCACCCAACGGAAGCACGCCAAGTGTCGCGCTCTGAAGCCAGTTGTAAGAATAACTATAGGGAGTTGTTAATACAGATGCTCCTGTACCTTTCTTATCATCGGTAGCATCGGTAACCTTTACGGTAATCTCACCCTCAAATGCCGCTGTACACGATGTATTCGAGAATGGTGTCAATGTCACCACTGGATTAACCGACTTGTTCTGAATCGTCACGGAAACAGGTGCTGATTGACAACCATTTCCTGGCGAGCCAGTAACCCGCGTGGTGATCACACTGTATGTCCCTGCTCCTATACCAGGAGCTCCTAACGTTGCCACACTATAGTTACCTGAGTTTAATACATTGCCCGCAGTGGTCTGAGGTCCTGAGGCGCCCCTGCTCCAATCAAACGAGAAGTTATTGATGTTGCCTTGGCCAGCTCCCGGTCCTACGACAAAGTCTGTACTCACTCCGTTGCGATCACTTACTGTAACTTTGGTCACTGTCAAGCTTCCATCAGGGTTACAGATATATTGATCTGCGATCGTCACATTTTGCACAAACACCGGTGCTGAATTCTTTATTATCGTTGTTGTCGCACTCGCAAAGCACCCTGTCTGAGGGTTCGTTGCTCGCAACTCATAAACACCTTCCTGAAGTAACTTGGGATTATCTCCGTCTCCATCTGCTGCACTCTGATCTCCATCATGCGTGGCTGGCACTGCGACTGCACCCAACGGAAGCACGCCAAGTGTAGCGCTCTGAAGCCAGTTGTAAGAATAACTATAAGGAGTTGTTAATACAGATGCTCCTGTACCCTTTTTATCATCGGTAGCATCGGTAACCTTCACGGTAATCTCGCCTTCAAATGTTCCCGTGCACGATGTGTTCGAGAACGGTGTCAATGTCACCACCGGATTCACTGACTTATTCTGAATCGTCACGGAAACAGGTGCAGATTGACAACCATTTCCTGGAGAGCCGGTAACCCGCGTGGTGATCACACTGTAAGTTCCTGCACCTATACCCGGAGCTCCTAATGTTGCCACACTGTAGTTACCTGAGTTTAATACATTGCCTGCCGTGGTCTGAGGGCCTGATGCTCCCCTGGTCCAATCAAACGTAAAGTTGTTGATATTGCCTTGGCCTGCTCCAGGTCCTACTACAAAGTCTGTACTCACTCCGTTGCGATCACTTAAGGTAACTTTGGTCACCGTTAAGCTTCCATCAGGGTTACAGATATATTGATCTGCAATCGTCACATTCTGTACAAATACTGGCGTGGAATTCTTTATAATCGTTGTCGATGCGCTGAGGTTACATCCAGTTTGTGGATTGGTCACTTTCAAAGTATATAGACCTTCCTTCAATAATTTTGGATTGTCGCCATCGCCATCCGCGCCACTATCATCTCCATCGTTAACACCAGCTACTGGACCATTAATCACTCCAGTGGTTTGGCTGGTTGTCCAGTCATATGAATAACTATACGGAGTTGTTAATACAGACGCTCCTGTGCCTTTTTTATCATCGGTTGCATCGGTAACCTTTACGGTAATCTCTCCTTCAAAATTTCCCGTGCATGATGTGTTTGAGAACGGTGTCAACGTCACCACTGGATTGACTGACTTATTCTGAATCGTCATTGGGAAAGCAGCCGACTTACAGCCGTTGCCCGGTGCGCCTGTATTTCTAGTCGCCACTACGGTGTATGAACCAGCGCCAATGCCTGGAGCTCCGAGCGTTCCAGCGTTATAAGTAGCAGTAGTCAACGCATTGCCTGCTGTTGTCTGAGGGCTTGAGGCTCCTCTCGTCCAATCAAAAGTAAAGTTATTGATGTTGCCCTGTAGGCCAACAGGTACCGGGACAAAGTCGGTGCTGGTACCCGTACGGTCATTTAGTGTCACCTTCGTCACCGTCAGGCTTCCATCTGGGTTACACAAATACTGATCTGCAATTGTGACACTCTGCACAAACACTGGTGTTTCATTTTTGGGCACCGTTGCGTTGGCATTCACCGTGCATCCAGTCTGATTATTTTTAACGGCTACTGTATAAGGAGTCGTACTGTCTTCTAAATTTAAGTAGTTGTCTTTATCCCCCACAGGGACTGCAGCTCCATTGGCGCCATCTCCGTTACCGGTTGTTGGTGCACCCGGTAAAGTTGCAACAGCACCTCCGCTCCAAGTGTAAGTATAAGTCCAGCCAGTAGTGGATGTACCCAAATTAAAGAACGAAGGCGAGGCATCGGTTACAACAATCTTAATCTCTCCTTCGGCCGTTCCTCCACATGATGTATCACTCAATGCAGTCAATACCGGAACAGGATTGACATGCTTATCGAGCACGGTAATTGTTGCCGGCAAAGAAGCACAGCCCAAGCCAATCAATGCGGGATTTTTTCTTCTCGCGACTACATAATAAGTGCCTGCCTTCATTGCAGTGTAATCACCATTCTCATCTACCGTTACATCGCGATCGGAATCGTTACTCAATATTTGAGCTGTAATCGGGGTTGTACTTACTCCGTCTAGTTTAGTAGTTAATGTTGGTGACGTATACCATTCAAAATCATATGATGAAGCAAGGTTGGAAGTACCTACCCCAGCTCCACTGATACCATCATCGGTAACAGTGTCTAAGTTAGTACCGGTCGCGCTATTGTCAACCTTCACTTCAGTGACCTTAATCCAACCATCATTATTACATATTCGCTGATCGATTACTTCTTTCTTTGATATAGTAACTACATACGGTGCTGAGTCAACGGTGGCACTTGTGCTAACAATACACTTGTTTGTGGCGTTCATCGTGGTTACCGTGTACGAACCATCATGCAGCTGGCTAATCACATACGAAGCCGCGGTGCTTGTCTGCGTTGCCGTTCCTGTTCCTGCGCCAGCTCCTGTAGCCGTGAAGGTTATTCCTACCGTGTTACTTGATGCACCGATTAGGGTGTAGTTAGTTGTACCGATCGATGTAATGGTGTATTTATTGCCTGGCACAAAGGAACCAGCCGTCACCTGTGCGGAGGTCGTACCACCAGGCACTGCGCCCACTGGCACAGGCGTCCAGGAATAATCGAAACCAGCAGCGGGGAAATCCTGAGCACCCGTTGTAGGAATAGCATCCGCAACTATGGTAATTTTTCCATCGCCTATTTGGTTATTGCCTGCAGTAGCAGAGCAGAACGTGTCAAATGAAGATGTTAGTGTCATGTCTGGAGACACTGGCTGATCTAGAATAGTGACCTGCACAATTCCCGTCTTGCACCCCACACCTTTAATGCCCGTTCCCGGGGCGTAGTCTATCTTAGTAGCCTGCGCATAATAGGTACGATTACCATTTCCGTAACCGGTGGTGGCACCCATAGGCCAGTTAGCCGAGGTCGCATTCGCCAAATTAAGCAGGTCACCCGTATAAGCGAATGGTGATGCCAACGTATTTGTACTTGCCCAGGCAAATGTGAAATGCGATGTAGCCTCACCTCCACTGATTGTCGCGGTTGCCTTGCCATTCGACAGCGAACTAACATTCGAACAAATGTCTTCCGCAGTAGGGGTTAAAATTAAATCATCCGGCACTTCTTGCTCATCGTTCATTGTAAACGATTTGTTGGTCTTGCAGGTGGTGTAATTATCCGTAACAACTACTGAGTAGTTCGTGGGCTTAAAACCAGTTATGGTAACGTTACCACCTGTTCCTAGGCCGGCTGCATACGCTCCAGAGGGAGCTGCTGTAATTGAGGTGATCACAAAATCCGCACTGGCTGCATTGGTGGCATTTTTAGGATCGGGATCTGAAGATACCGTTACCTTGATCGAGCCATCCGCTGAAGTTGCTGGGGTACAAGAGGTGTTTCCTTGCACGATGTCAATATCCACAACAGGATTAAACGCAACCTGATCAATCTGGTAGCCTTTATAAATTGGGCATGGAGGTGAATTTCCGTCATCTATTTTAATGAGGTACTCATCATGCTTCAATCCAGTATAGTCATTATTAACGCTTCCATTACCGGTAACTAAAGAACCTCCTACAATTGATGCTGTAAGGGGGTCATTACCTTTATAAAGGGATATTGAATAATTCACGTTTGCAGTTCCAGTTCCTGCCCCCGGTCCAGTAGCGGTGAATGTAACCCCAACGGTATTCGATGCAGCTCCAATCAGCGTAAAATCAGTCGTTCCTATATTGGTGATAGTATAAATGCTGCCAACGGAGAAAGGTGCAGATACCCCTGAGGTACCCACTAATGTAACTTTAATTTCTCCATTCTGACCAGGATCGCATTGCGTATTGTTTTTTGTTGTCACCGTAACCGTTGGGGCAAGAAGTGCTGGAACACTTTCAACAAAATAATTACCACATCCTTTTGAATCTTTCACTATAAATGTATATGTACCCGTACCAACGCCTGCCAAATCTTCATTGGTGTCAATGACTCCCGCGCCATTCATGTTTGGAAGATTAACAGGTGCTATGAAAGTAATCCCTGTATTTATTGGTGCAGCCTTGTACCATTCATAGACAAACGGCCCTGTTCCACCTGACACAGTCACACTTATTCCGCCTGTGGACCCCACACCGCAAGATGTTCCAGCAGCAACTCCGTCAATTACAATAGATGGAATATTTGGTTCGTTTACATTGACAGTAACAGGCTGTGAATCACAATTGGTCACACCATCGCGGATGATCGCAGTATAGTAACCAGGGACCAAATTAGTTAAGTCAGGAATCGGTGAGGTATTTGAATTGGCCGCTTTAAAATTAGCTGGCACTTGAAGCACGGTCTTATCTGTCGTAGAACTGTTGCCAGTCTCCTTCAATACCCAAAGGGAAAATGAATTCGCATTTGCAAGATCGGTTTGAGTAAAAGAAATCTTACCATCTGGAGCAGCGCAGTTTGCTGCCGTAAATGGCGTTGCGGTCAAATCGGGGTTCTTCTTCTTTTGGGCAACTAAATAAGTAGCTACTGTTTTACATCCAGTTAAATTAACCTCTGCTTTAAGAGTGTAATCTTCTACATCCAGCGCATCGATTATTCCTGAGCCGATAGAAGTTTGAGAATGAGAAGCGGTCATTGCAACATCGTCAAACCAACTGTAGGTAATACCAGCAACCACAGTAACTGCAAGCTTACCATTTGGAGTTGTACAAGAAGTCTGGTCCGTTACGGTAACAGTCGGTGTTGGATAAACTGGTGCATCCAAAATACTTCCGGTGTCGGTCAAAGATTTACATCCCGTATCGTTATTTTTTACAAATGCAGAATAAGGACCTCCGGCAGCCAACTTCGAATAGGTATCACCAGTTATTGTAGTTGTAGTTTGAGTTGCAGGTGCTGCCGCCCCACTCCAGGTGATGGTAAAATTTGTTCCAGCACTGCCAATCGTAGCGATCAGGCTTCCGTTGGGGTCTTTCGTTGGGAACGGATCACAAATTCCGTTGTTCTGCCCCAAGGCTACTGAAATAGTTGGAATCACTGGATCGTCAACAATTGTGATTGGCTGACTAACGGTACATCCGGTGCTCTTGCTCGTCACTTGTGCGGTATAAGTTGTGCTTGGCCCAACCAGAGTATTTCCTAATAAAGCGGTTTGCTTGATTGACACCCCGGAAACTGTTCCTCCATTATACCAGTCGTATAAGAAATTGGCATCTGCGGGCCCTCCATTTACTCCGGTAACCTCCGCAAGGCCATTGCCGGATACTCCTCCACTCGTACAGTTCGTATTCTTGTTAACAGTTACGGTCATGGTAATAGGCACCGGAGCATCTTTCACTTCGGCCGTCACTTGATCCGATGTACATCCTAACTCTGTGATCGTAACTGTCGCTCCGTATGTTCCATTGTCCAACTGCGTCAATGATGATGTGCCATTAGTAGGTGAAGAGGCAACAGGTGTACCACCAGCAATATTTGACCAACTGTAACTATAGGTAACCGTGCCGGAATAGGTCCCTTGAAAATTATTTGCGATCGCCCCAAAGTCAACGTGACCATCATAAGCTGTCGGTGAAGTTCCAGCACCAGAAACATTTAGCTGACAAATTTTATTATCCGTAGGTGTTAACGGGAATGTAGGCTTCCTGCTAACATCGGCCACATTAGCGGTAGCATAGCTGGCACAACCAGAAGCATCATTCGTAACCAAAACAGTAAATGGTTTTGGTGCACCGGTAGGACCACCAACACCTGAAATGGAATTTGTAGTTGCTCCAGTTCCCGAGAACAGCGTCAATGTGCCTGGGAGAGGGCTTACCCTAGGATCTCCAGTTCCTGAATACCACTGAAATGAGTGTGACCCAGTGGTGACAGATACCGCCACTGATGCAGTTCCATCAGCAGGCTTTGCCTCATCACAATTATGTGACCCCGTGGAAGATGGAGCAAGAGAAGGGAATACTTTTGATGTATTCACAATATCGGTAACCAACACCGAGGCGCATCCCGACACATTATTCGTGCTGATCATCGAATATGTACCCGCATCCAATGATGATAATGTCGCAGTGTTCGATGCTGGGCTATGAGCCGTAGCGGTCGTGTTACCATCGTACCATACATATGAATATGTGCTACCTGCCGGCTGCGTGTTCGATAATGTAACGGTCATCGTTCCTACAAACTTCGTAGGATCGCAATTCTGGTTCGGTGTCGTAGCAGTTGTGAATACTGGCAAGGAACTCGCATGAGAAATCACACCCACCTGATCCGTTGAACAGCCTGTCGTATTATCTTTTACTCGTACGGTATAACTTCTTGTCGTCACCGCAGGGTTCGGAAGTGTTCCGTTCGGATAGCCTTTCAATCCTGTAATGTTCGCTGCGTTTCCTATAATGCCTCCAGTTGCTGTTGCCGCATCATACCACTCATACGTGAACGGTCCGGGTGTCTGACCTGCTCCTGCGCCTGTGTTACTTACCGATGCTGTAGCTGTTCCATCAGGATTAATCGTGAATGTTGTACCGCCTGCTACAGGTGTAATATTACCTTCTACGCAATTGGTAGAACTTGTCGTTGCGATCAATACTGATGGGAACACTTTCGTAGTATTAACCATATCGGTAACCAACACCGATGCACAACCCGACACATTATTCGTGCTGATCATCGAGTATGTACCCGCATCCAATGATGATAATGTCGCAGTGTTCGATGCTGGGCTATGAGCCGTAGCGGTCGTGTTACCATCGTACCATACATATGAATATGTGCTACCTGCCGGCTGCGTGTTCGATAATGTAACGGTCATCGTTCCTACAAACTTCGTAGGATCGCAATTCTGGTTCGGTGTCGTAGCAGTTGTGAATACTGGCAAGGAACTCGCATGAGAAATCACACCCACCTGATCCGTTGAACAGCCTGTCGTATTATCTTTTACTCGTACGGTATAACTTCTTGTCGTCACCGCAGGGTTCGGAAGTGTTCCGTTCGGATAGCCTTTCAATCCTGTAATGTTCGCTGCGTTTCCTATAATGCCTCCAGTTGCTGTTGCCGCATCATACCACTCATACGTGAACGGTCCGGGTGTCTGACCTGCTCCTGCGCCTGTGTTACTTACCGATGCTGTAGCTGTTCCATCAGGATTAATCGTGAATGTTGTACCGCCTGCTACAGGTGTAATATTACCTTCTACGCAATTGGTAGAACTTGTTTGACTAATCGCAACTGTTGGAAAAACTTTTGTGTTTCCAACATTATTATTTGCCAGAGCAGAGATACACCCGGTCTTTGTGTTTTTTGCCTTAACTGAGTATGGTCCTACATCCAACTTAGTTAATGTAATGCTGGTTGCTGCTGTAGTTGTTGTCGGACTTGCAATAATGCTGGTACCCGTTGCATCACTGTACCAATCAAATGTAAAGTCTGCAGGAAAAGAATACCCAGCAATCGAATTCGTCCAGGTTGCTGTCATCGTTCCGCTCAATTTTGTCGGATCACAATTTTGATTAGGAGTAGTGGAGGTTGCAATCACCGGAACCACGCTGACATCAGCCACCGATGCCGTAGTGAAATTTGTACAACCGGTAACTAAATCCGTAACAAAAACGGTGTAAGATTTTGGCGCACCTGTTGGACCACCGACATTATTAACGGTGGCATTAGTAGCTCCCGCAATTGCCGTCAATGGTGTAGTTATAGGATTTCCTGAACCAGTGTACCATTGATAGCTGTAACTCGCGGGTGCGCCAGGAGATGCTGAAGCTACGACACTAGCAGTTCCATCAGGCGTTAAGCTATTATCGCAGTTGTTTGACCCAGTTGATGATGGCACTAAGGTTGGTGTCACCTTGTTGTTTGCCACTGTGTTGTTGAATGGCGAAGACTGACAACCGGTTTTGGTATTTTTTGCTTTAACTGTATAGGTTCCGGCATCAAGTTTTGTTAGGGTGATGTCGGAAGCAGTTGAACTTGTAACAGGTGCAGCTATTTTATTAGCAACTGCATCGGTGCTGCCGGTAAACCATTCAAACGAAAAATCGGCCGGGAAAGAATAACCAGCAACAGGATTAGAAAGAGTGGCTGTCATTGTTCCACTAAACTTTGTCGGATCGCAGTTCGCGTTTGGAGTCGTACTGGTTCCAAGAACTGGGATCACACTATTATCAGCAACAAACTGTGTCGTGTTGTTGACACAGCCCGTTGCCGTATTCAAAACTTCAACGGTATAAGGCTTTGGTGCTCCCACAGGACCACCGACTTTAATGGCCGTTGCTGTCGTTCCATTATTGGCCGCTCCCAAAGCGCCAACGCCTACGGCATTACCATCATACCATTGGTAAGTGAAGGCATCACCCGCAACGATATTGGTGACAGACACAGTAACGGTACCATCCGGTGTCAGAGTCGCATCGCAATTGTTTGATCCTGTTGAAGTAGCCGACAAAATCGGCAGCACTGTTGCCTTCGTAACTGGAACTGTCTTTGGAACGGATGTACAAAACAAATCAGTTCGTGTAACGGTAACCGCATAATCTCCATCTTTCAACGCTGAAAGAACAGGATTCTTCAAATCAGCAGGTGCTGGAGTGTGTGCGGTGGTCGTAGTCGTTCCATCGTACCACGAAAATTGATAATTTGGATCTGGCAGTGTAACTGAAATCGGATTATTACTGCCATCAACACCAAAAGTAACCGTGGCTTTAATAGAGCCATTGTAGGGATTGGTTGCCTTAGCTGCATCGCAAACACTGTTGGGCGTGAGCTGAGCGAGCGTGACCACGGGAACGTTTATACTTTCATTGACGGTAGTTTTTTCCGTAGCGGTACAATTAAGTGGCGTAGTTATTTTAACTGTATAAATTATTCCACCTCCTTTTGCGCTGTTAAGAATTTCTCCTTTGGTGCCAGAAACCGTTTCTGGTCCACCAGCAATTGGAATTTTATTGGCTGCTAATGTATTGTCTCCTCTGAACCACTCGAAGGTAAAATCAGTTGGGTTAGTGAACCCGGTTGCAGAAGCGCTTGCCTGTAAAGCACCATTCGGTTTGGTAGGGTCACAAGAAGTTTGGGCAGCCAACTGTGCGATGCTAGCGACAGGTATCACCACACTACTCGATACAGTCGCGGGGGTTGAAGTTGACGTACATTTTGTTGTTTTATCTTCCAATACCGCTTGATACGACCCAACCGCTAGACTGGCAATCGTTTGTGTTGTTCCACCAGGTATCGATGTTCCCTGAGCCGGATTATTTGCGGCATCATACTTATACCAGGTATAATTGTAATTGGCTGCTGGCTGAAGCACTCCATTGAAGTACGCGTCAACCGATACCGAGCCACTCAACGGTGTTGAACAATCTACCACATTGGATATGGTCACACCTGTCGCATCCGCAATAGAAGGACCGGCAATAGTTGCATTCGGAGATTTTTTAGTACATCCGTCTGCGGAAGAAACCTCAACATAGTAGGTTCCTTTGGTAAGGCCCGCTGCAGATTGAGTTGTAATGTTGATTGGCAGCGCAGTTACTTCATTGTACCATTTGAATGTATATCCGGCTATGCCTCCGGTAATGTCTGCCCTAATCTCTCCGTTGGAAGGAGAACATTTAGTCTGATCGGAAACAACGGTAAGCGTGATGGTGGGGTCACTGCCAATACGTACGAGCGATCCGGAAACCAGATTGCTGGTACATCCCTTTGCAACGTTGGTGACAATGACCGAATATGTCCCTTCCGCAAGTCCTGTTACCGTGGCATTGGTAGCACCCGCTATCGGAGAGGTACTTGTTGTGCCGGTATACCACTGGAAACTATAGTCCGACAGCGGCTGTTCAACCCCACTCTTAAATACTCTGGCCCTCAGGGAACCCGTGTCGGGAGATGCATTCGCGCATTTAAAATTATCTGCCACCTTTTCCACCGTAACCGTAAATGGATCGGGTGTAATTGGTGTCGAGTAGATATTATTAGAAATGCTACATTCATTTGTCTGCCCTGTTAAGACCACAGGACTCGTCAATAAACCAAGCGGGCCGGTATTGTAAAGGACAATATATAATGTAAATGCCTTACCGTCACTGTTAATTGTGTAAGTGGGTGAAGAATAAGTGGCATCAATGCCAAGACCTGCCAAAGGCAATGTTTTGACGTCTAATCGTTTGGCCACAGGAGGATTAAGTCTTGGATCTGCATCAAAGAAACTTACGGGCATATTGTCCGTGATGGGCAAGTCTCCTGCATTTTGGATGTTAAATTGAACTCCGATCGGCAAATCACCACATATTGGAGGCGTTACCTTTATGGCAGGTAGGTATTTCCCATCACCATTCGAATCACAACCTCCCGGAGGGTCGTTGCTCGGATCGGCATCATTACAAAGCACATTCGGCACATCACCAAAGAAAGTTAAGTCAGGTGCCGGGTATATAGGGCAACCGTTCGCTCCTAAATTGGGTACCTGGTTCAAGAATACGTTGAGTGGACGGACAGGACCAACTTGACCAGCAAAGCAAGGAGTAGTTCCAAAAATCAAATTCTGATCAAGTTGCGGAAATGGCAACGTGAGATTGTCATTAATATTTACTACAAAATATCCAGGCTGATTCCAGACTTTACGGGTAGGAAGCCAAGAGTTATTGTTTGAAAAATATAACCGGATTTGACCCAGTGCTTGTTGCTGAATACCATCATTGATGCTGAATGAGTTATTCGTGTTACACGTCACACAAATATCGGTTGCTCCATCACCATTTACATCGGCAATGACAGGTCCTTCCGTATAGGTATGCGATTGACATGTAGTAGACCATATCTGTTTTGGAGAACTAGAACCATTTGCCCCTAACCCGGTTGGTCCATCCACCACTACGAGCTCCTGTGAATCGCGATAGACTAATTCGGGGCGGCCGTCATTATTAAAATCATAAACGGTACACGTTAATACACCTGATCGGGAGTCATTAATCGTTCGATAGCCTAGAGGGATCGATCCAGTAATGTTAATTTGATTTTGAGTCCAGGCTGTCTTCAACCCTGCTGCAGTTCCGTCACTGGTAACGCAAAATAATTGATTACCTGCCATGAAGGACAAATCAAGCCTTCCATCTCCGGTAGGGTCACCGAGGTTAATTCTGCCGGGGCCCCATATCCAGCCGTTCAGGTAATTGGTGTAATCAGGATGAGCAGCCGTATATCCCATATCTGCACTGCTTGGTGTCAGCACCGTGGTCACCGTATTTTTCTGAACATTCCAATAAAATATTGCCGTACGTCCTGTTGTAGATCCCTTAGCCCCCGAGAAGAAAACATCAATGAATCCATCGCCATCAAAATCGGCCACACTATTACTGCTGTGCGTATCAATACCGTACTCAACAGGGTCGTTCATCAATTTAACGTAAGCCTTATCAGCCGCGGCAAGACTTGAGTTCATGTCCTTAAATAAAGTAAGTGCCGAAGGTGAGGCGGGGCTCCTTCCTGTTATTGTTGGTATTGTATAAATCTTTGTACCCACAATGAGCTCCATTTTATTATCGCCAGTAACGTTTACGGCTACAGGTCCAGAACTCACCTCGGAGTCCCAAAGTCCTGTGTCATTCATCGTTTTGGCTCCTTCACTGGCGAGAAGCGTTCCATTCTCAGCTGCAAAAATCCTGTCTCGCAAATAAAGCTCCGCTTTTCCGTCACCGTCCATATCGGCAATACCAAACGTACCTGGGCGATCAGGTCCAATCTGCACCGGGTAACCGGGAAGCATCGTCAGTGTTGCTTTGGTATAGGTGTATCCTACCAGGAAAAAGCAGTTTGGTGGTGAATCCGGATTACCCCTACGGTTGCTGACCACGGTAAATATCTCAGCCTTTTTATCTTTATTAATATCCGCTATCAGCACCTCATGCTCAAACAGGAGGTTCTTTGGATTACAGTCACCAGTACCGCTAAAAGGTTGTGCCCCCTGGCCAGTCAACTTCCAATCTGATTTTACATCACCTACCGCATAGCTTGTACCGCTAACGGTATGAGCCTTCGTTGCGATTACACGAACTTCGGCATTCCACTTTGACGTGATAATCGCGTCTGGTATACCATCGCCATCAACGTCACCAACGGCAACCTTGGATTGAGTGTCGGCTGTATTTTGGCTCGAAGTTGATGGTGCTCCAAGTCCTGTGAACGGGGTGAGTGCACCCGGAGGTGTTACACTACAATCTGCTGTTCCATTTCCCTGATACGTTAATCCATAATAAGACGCACAATTGCCATCGGCCTTGTCGATAGCGCCATCACCATCGTTGTCGATGTTATCAAAACAATCGCAACCACGCTCATAAATTTTTGGTGTTCCGCTATAGGCAGCACAATCAGTGTCTGCGCAATCGATCTTACCATCTCCATCGTTATCAATGCCGTCATTGCAAACCTCAGAAGTGGTTTGCGCCCACGATGATCCAAAACTTAACAGCAGGAAGCCAACTAAAATTAAAAGACGATAGAATTTACGTGTGGTCATTATCTTCAGAGGTCTAAGTCAACGGTTATACAAAAAAATAATTTGTGCATTTCTAAATCCTTACAAACACATCCCAATCCTTACCTGGCTAATAACACGTGGCCAGTTACCGGTTTTTGATCAGGACATGTCAATACATAGTAGTAAGTTCCCTGAGGCAACTCTTTACCTTCATAGGTGCCGTCCCAATTATTGGTATAGCCTTTTTGCTCAAAAACCTTACTCCCTTGTTTAGTAAAAATCGAAAGCGTGCAATCTGAATAATTCTGGGCGCCAGGAATAATCCACAGATCATTTATCGTGTCTCCGTTGGGAGAAAATGCATTGGGCGGAGAGAAATTATTTCCGGCTGCATCAAATTTCATATTGAATGTCAAAACAGCATCACAAAAATTGACCTTCTTACCGGTTACGGTATAAGAAGTTTCAAGGGTTGGGGTAGCCTTTGGATTGGCTATTGCCGGATCATCTAGTCCATCGGGCGGGGCCCAACTGTAAGTGTCTGCTCCCGTTGCCTGTAATTGAACCGGAACACCAGCAGCCACCAATAGATCTGATTCGTTATCAACCGGTTTGCCGTTTGCTGTTACACTCATGGCAAATCCATTTTTTGTAGTAACAATAAGCTGAGCCGTGCCTGTGCATCCATTCGATTCCGTGGTGTTAACAATGTAAGTTCCCGGAGCAGTAATATTCAATGTAGCGGTTGACCCTGTGGCAGGCCCTGTCCATGCATAAGACGTGAAGGTACCCGTTACAGAAAGCACCGAGGTTTCCCCGGTACATATCGGATTTGCAGTAGCATTAATCACAGGCACCTGCGCAGTGGATACCGTGATTGTTTTTGGTGCCGAGGTATTGCTGCAACCGGTCAGCCCGGAATAACTTGCCGTTAGCGTTACGTTTCTGCTGGCAACTGTAGTATAAGTCTTGGATGGATTTTGAACTGTTGATGTAGATCCATCACCAAAATCCCAGGCATACGCAACAGTGGCACGGCTATCAGCCGTTGTGGTGCTGGTGAATGTGATTGCATTATTAATACACGTTGCTGCGGTGCTAGACGTAAATGAAGCTACAGGCAAGGCTAACACAGTCATGGCAAGCGCAGAAGTTTCAATCGAACAGCCTAGTGTTGTATTTGTCACCCTAACTTTATAGGCGCCATCCTGTGTTACTGCTAGGGTGGAATTTGTCTGACCGCTAAGATCAGTGCCGTCTTTTATCCATTGATACGTATGTCCACTGGCAGTATTTACTGACAATGTAACCGAAGCACCTGAACACACTTGATTCGAAGGAACCGGGGATGACACGACAAAGTTGGCAAGGTTTACAACGTCAACGCTTTTAGTAGTGATATCGCTCTTGCAGCCATCAGCACTCGTCAACTGAAGTGTATAAGCTCCGGCATTGGCAGAAGTGATATTAGGAATAGATGGATTCTGTTGAGTTGAAGTAAAGTTATTCGGACCTGTCCAGCTATAGCCAGCGGCAACGTCAGTCGTTTGCAAATTTAATGTTTGATTAAGGCAAACGGGGTTTACGGGTTGAATCGTTGGAACAGAAGGCACCGACCCAAGTCCTGAGGATACTACAATTGACGCACTCTTTACACAGGCACCAGATTCGGAAGTGGCGGTCAAGGTATAGGTTTCCGGTGCTGTAACGGCCAACGTAGCTGCAGTGCCCAGCGATGTATTCGCAGAATTCTTCCAATCAAAAGTTGCTCCGTTGTTAGGAATAGACGTCAGCGTGATGGTTTGAGAAGAACAAATCTTCAGTGGGGCCACATTTAATATCTGCGGCTGAAAACAATTTGTATTTCTTACTATGTCAACAGAATTTCCCGTGACCGTAGTGAATGCAATGTCAGGTTTTGAATCACCGTCCAAGTCACCAACCTTCACATTGCGCGAAAATTTCTGATTTGACAAAACGGAAGATTTTGTAAACGTTCCTGATCCATTATTTAAAAAAACACTTACCTCCCTGCTTGCTGCGGGTATGGCCGGATCAATCACAAAGTTTCCAACAATAATATCGGCATCCTTGTCACCATCAATATCTGCAACATCAATTCCAAAAGGAGTATCCTGTGGGGTCAATGATACAGGCGCTGAAAAGCTGATGGAAGTAGAAGTGCTTTGGTTGGTGAGTATTACTACCTCCTTTGTAGGAGATGCCTTTGTTACTGCGATATCTTCTTTACCGTCATTGTTGAAATCACCGGTGGTCAATGAAAAATAGGTACCCGGCAGATCAATCTTAATAGTGGATGTGAAAGAAATGCTTCCGGCTGTTGATCCATTTTTCAGAATGAAAATATTGGGGTTATTAAATTGGTTCAAAATAATTTCAGGCTTTCCATCGCCATCCAGATCTTGTGAATCCAAACCATAAGTAGCATTTGCCCCCGTCACAGAAACCTTTGTTGGTGTTGAGCTAAAGGCAATATTTCCTGCAGAACTTTGATTGACAAAGACATAAATCGGATTGTTAACAATATCCGATGCATTCGACACGATTACTTCTGGTCTACCGTCCGCATTCAGATCGCGCGTGATAACGCGAAAGGCGTTGTGCCCTACCTCCATAATCAATTTCGTGGGCGCAGCAAATGATATGGTGCCGACAACACTGGTATTTCTAAAAACAAAAATTTCATTTCGTGTACCACCTCCACGGTTTGATATCAATTCCGGTTTACCATCCCCATTCAAATCTGCGCACGTAATGTTAATCATCGGTGCACCAACATTTACCGCTGTCAACGCTGTGAAATTTATGCTGCCCGGAGTGCTGTTATTTTTATAAAGCATCAGCAAGGTAGCCGAAGATCCGTTTCGGGTAGCAGCCATATCCGGCTTCCCATCGCCATCCATATCGCACGTGCAAACATCATTGGCCTCATCAAAACCTGTTGAGAAAGATGCTACGGGGGAAAATTTCGCAGGATCAAAAGATGAGCCATTGAAATAAGGCAGGAACTTAATATTTGTCTTTGCTGATAATCTGCTGGACAAGTTTGTTACCTCAATGTTTGAAAGGCGCGCTTGCGGAGGCACTTCAACTTCAAGGGTAAATTCTGATGCCGATTTGATATCACCTTTCACCTGATCGAACCAGACTTGCATCTGAGAAATGGTGCTACTAAATCCAGAACCTGTGATCACTACTCGATTTCGGGTATACGTATTCAGCGGAGTGACATTATTAATCACCGGAAGTTGCGCCTCTGCGACTGCGGCTGCAAAAAAACTAATAACTAAGATTAGAGCCTTCTTCATACCTATTCAAGTACCATTTGAAATCTATATTCTCTTACCAATACCATGGCGCGTGGCGATCCTAATCCTCCATTTTTGCTATCAATATTGTTCAGTACAGGTAAGTAAGCATTGGCATGTTCATTTTCCGATGAAGAGACAAAAATGCGGCTATTCCTACCTATAAAAGCCAATAAAACGTTCAAAAAGTCCATTTCTAAAGATCTAAGAGCAAAAACATCTATTCATTTCCCTACCTATGGATGCTGTACCGTTAACAACCAGCAATCCTTAAACATCTTCATTTTGCGATACTTATCGCGTTCGCGTTTGGCCATCTCCAGATCATCGGTTTCCCCGAGGTAGACATACCAGAGGTTGCGTTCTGTCTGATAGCCAAAATCGGAAACCGAAAAACCTAAGCTGATCAATCCATCACTGAAATGTTTTGCATTTTCTTTTGATTTGAACACTCCGGCAATGATATAATCGCCCACTTCCATTTCGTCCACGTGAGTACCTCTCTTCACAAATTCATGTCGCTCAGCATGCGGGTGCTCTTCATTATCAAGGCCGTGATGTGCATCCGGGTCATCTGCGTGATCGGAAAGTCGCTTAATTTTATCCTGTTCATCTTCGTGTTGAGCTTTTTCTTCTTCTGAAGCAAACTGAAGCGGGTCAGCCTTTTGCTTCATACGCGGTCCTCCACTGAGGCCTGGATCGGTTTTCACTGGCTCGGTCTTTACGGGCTCAGTTTTAGTTTGCTCGGTTTTCACCGGTTCAGTTTTGACCGTCTCTGTTTTGAGAGGTTCGGTCTTAACAGGATCCTTCTTAACCACATCCGTTTTAACTGGCTCTTTCACAGGCTCTTTGGTGACCACAGGCTCCTTTTTAGCGGGTTCTTTTACTGGATCTTTCTTAGCGATCACAGGCTCTGTTTTAGCAGGCTCCTTCTTCGGTGGCGCCTTCACAGTGGTCTTGGAAGCCTCCATCTGCTTTTTCTTCTTCTCCATGGCTAGCTTGTTGGCCAGGTCACGTTGCTTCTTTTCAGCCTGAAGTTCTTTTAAAGTCTTAGCTCTCTTTTTTTCCTTTTCAGTATCGACAAAAGAATAGGCGGGTACTTTTTTTAATCGTGTACCTAATAATATACCAATCTGAATCTCATGACTGGGGGCACTTATCTGATTAGTACCCATATTTTTCATGGTGTAGGAATAACCGACTGCCGTTTGTCCTTTCAACTTGAATCCCGCCAAGGCAGAGATTCCAAAATTCTGTTTGTACGATCCACCGAGCCAAACGGCATTCTGCAAATGCAGTACGGCTGCGGCCTCAATTTGCCCCGGTGCACTTTGGTTGTAGCGATAGATCAGGTAAGGCTCAAAGATGTTCTTGTCCTTCGCAAAGTAGAATCGATTGCTCGCGTGGGCGATGATTGTTCCGAAAGGATTGACTTTAGAAACTGTAAAAGACTCCTTTGATAAATAGGCAGGATCAAAAATATTGGGAACCGATACTCCAGCATGAAACGTGGGTGAATGAAATGATATGCCCAAATTTCCCATCACTTGAAAGTTGCTGGCTAATAAGCTCACCTGCACAGGGTCGTTCGTAGAAGCAAACTTCATAGAGGTCATATCCACTTTATTCCAGGCAGCACCAGCAGAAATACCGAATCGAATTGAATTAATATCAGATACAGGAATTGCGTAAGCAAGTGTTAACAAAGCACCAGAAGTAGAGATCAAACCATTCTTGTCATTGCTTGCATTAAAGCCAATAGCAGCACGACTAGGTGTGGCAGCCTGAAGACTAAAATTGCCGATGGTGGGCGCACCGTCCACCCCTGCCCATTGTTTGCGAAAGGATGCATACATAGCCACCCTGCCATCACTCCCTGTAAATGAGGGATTTAGCAAAGCAGGATTGAAATAAAACTGGGTAAAGTTGTAAGTGTCCTGGGCTACCGAGGAAAAACTACATACAACTAAGAATACTACCCCTAGACTTAACTTTTTTCGATTTTTCAAGAATCCTACACTTATTCCAATTTCAAATTACCAATGATTATTTGGTTTTACAAAACCATCTATCAATTTTGAAGATTATTCAACCAAATGATCGCTAACTTTAGAGCATGATTCGACTAGTATTTTTTTCAATCGTAGCGTTTTCGTTCTTTGAGTTCACACTTTCGAATGCCCAAACGATTAACAAGGCACCGGAAATCCAAAAATTTTCTATCGGTGTGAAGGCGGGGCCTTCTGTAACTTATATTAGATACCCAGACAAGGATCTACGTAACCTGATGAAGGCACGGCCCAAGTTTGGTTATGGTGGATCATTCTTCATCAACTTTCCATTAAGCAGAACCAGTTATACCTTTTTGGCAGAAGCAGGATATTCGGTGAAAGGCAGGAGGTATCTTATTGATGGTGTGGATAGTCTTTATAATAATCAAACCTATCAGTTTGCTGAAATGGCAATGGCACTGCGCAAATCTTTTGATTGGCATATTGCTCCCAACGTACCGTCAAAATGGTTTTTCAATGTCGGCCCTAACATTGCATACTGGGTAAATGGGCACGGAAAATTTGGTAAGGGTAAGTTTGGTTCTACTAAGTATGACATAAAATTCAATGAGACTCCCGATGGAGACCTCTATACCAATTACTTAAATAATATAAACCGTTGGCTTTTTGGGATTGATCTTGGTATTGGAGCAGAAGCTGCAATCAATAACCGACAACGGGTACGCTTAGAATTACGGGGAACTTTTGGACAGACCTATCTCGGAAAGAAGAATGGTAGCAGTAGTTATGCCTCATTGTCGTGGGTAGACTCTCTTAAGGGTAACCTGAAAACATTGAGCATTACAGCAGCATACACGCTGGAGTACGACATGCGCGCTATGAAGATGGGCAAGAGCACAAACAAAGTAACCAAGAGCAAGAAAAGGTAGCGTTACTTCTCGCTCGGGATAAATATTTTGAACGTAGAGCCCTTTGTGTAAATGCTTTCAAAGGATATTGTGCCATTAAGTTTTTGCAATGCTTTTTGAACAATATATAATCCCAGACCATTGCCCTTTGATTTTTCATTTGCTCTGAAGTACATCTCAAAGATTCTGTCTTGATATTGCGGAAGGATTCCCACACCGTTGTCACCAATAGTAAGGTGTAAACCCTCTCTTTGTGTTTGCGCTTTGATAAAGATTCGGGCGTCTTCTGGTGCACTGAAATTAACGGCATTCTCCAGCACATTCTCCAGAATGATTTTTACTAATGCAGGATAGGAATAAAATGGCGAAGCAAAATCTCCATCTAATTGCCACCGCACATTGTACTGTGCTATTTCATTTCGAAAATGATCCATTATTTGTTCAATGAGTTCTTTAATGAATACTTCTTTAAACACCAGCTGCTGTGTTCCGAGATCACTAATGGACTGCAGCTTTATCAGCATGCGATCCAGATTGACTGCTGTGTCCCGCACCTTTTCAAAAAGCTCCAATGAATTTGAATCTTTAACCGTTACTTTCGCTACTTCTGCCAAACCCAAAAAGGTTGTCAAAGGCCTGCGAAAATCATGAGAAGAACGATAGAAGAAAGTATCTAACTCCTTATAAGCCTGCTTTAACTCAGAGGTTCGCTCCTCAATTTTTAGTTCAAGTGTTTTGTTCACAGAAGCCACAATTTGGTTGGCTTCCATTAACTCTTCCGACTGTGATTGAATCTCTTCCTTCTGCTCACTGATCTCGCGATTAAGTTTCTGCAGTTCCTCATTGGTGCGCGTCTTCACTCGATAATAGCGATATCCAATCGAGCCAGCGATCACTAACAGCGCGAGGCCAGCCAGCGATGAACCAATAACAATTTGTTGCTGTCGTATTTGCTCATCTTGTAATTGTTTTTGCTGATTGAGAAGCTGTATCTCCTGCTGCTTTTTCTCTAATTGATATAGCGATCGAAGCTCAGCTGCTTTGGCAGAACTGCTTTGTGTATATAAGCTGTCATTTACCTGCTGATATCGTTTCTGATAGTACAGTGCTTTTTTCAAATCGCCCCTCTTTTCGTAAAGCGATGCAAAAAGCTCCAGGTTATTTCGTTGAATAAGCTTTGATTGGGTATAATTTCCTTCGTACTCGCCTAGCTTAATGTATTGCTCTGCGATGTTGAGTTCATTCATTTTTAAATAGATTCCCGCAATGGCATTGTACGAAATTCCCAAACTATAATGATCGCCCATTGCCTCTTCCAACTTCAATCCTTCGATTTGCAGTTGGAGTGCTTTTTTAAAATCTTTCAGATCTTCGTATACGAGAGCGAGATTAAAAGTAGAGGCTGCAATTCCTTCCAGATTATTTAATTCCTTCCGAATTCGGATTGATTCCTGCAATAGTGGAATGGCACTGTCATATTGATGAAGTTGATACTTAATAAGCCCTTTCACATTGTACACATTGGAAAGGCCGTGCTCGTCATTAATCCTTGCTCTTACCTTATGCGATTCTTCAATATACTCCCAGGCCGTTCCGAAGTCGTTTTGATTTTTGTAAAGCCAAGCTATGCCTGAGTAAATAGCACCTTGCTCTACTTGCATACCCATCCGTTCGGCAATCTTCAGTGCTTTGAAATAGGACTCAAGCCCCAGATCATATTGACCCAGGTTTTCATAAATCTCCCCAAGCTTCATTAATGAACTTACACGATATTCATAATAGGTAATTTTTTCTAACACAGTCAACGCCTGCTGAATCTCTGTTAACGCTTTGGTATATTCTCCAGTGCGGGAATGTAAGTCACTCTGATAATAATAGCATTGAGTAAGTTGATACAAGTCGCCAGACTGGTTTGTGGTCTCGCACCCTTTTGCCAGATACTCCCCTGCCTTTTCATAATTACCCTGATTGATGTAAACGCTGGCGATTACAAAATAAGCGTCAGCGATGCCATGTTTGTATTTTATTTCCAGTCGTAGCTTTAACGATTTCTGAAAATAATTCATTGCCTCATCCATTTTCCATCGCGCACTAAGCAGGCGCCCCATACTTTTGTAGGCGATAGACAAATAGAATTTATCGTTGGTTTTTTCTAAAATCGAAATTGCCTTTTCATAATAGTAGGCTGCTGAGTCGAACTCACCATGACCTCTGAAAATGTTTCCGATGAGGTTTAGGTTGTAGCCTTTTTGAGATTCGTTGTCTGAAAATCCTGATAGCGATGTGCGAAACAACTGCATGGCTTGCCGGTGATCGCCTTTGGTATAAAACCAAATCCCGTTGAGCATAATTGCACGCTGCTTGCCGTATCGGTAATTAAATTTCTCAGCTATTTTAAGTGCATTTTGTGAATATTGATAGGCAGCCTCTGTATCGTAGTCATACAATGCCATGGCGAGTTCGTTATACACATCCACTTTTGACGGACCTTCAATGAGTGACGCCTCTTTAAGCTTAAGGCTATCAATCGTACTGTTTTGACCAAATACAAAAACCGGTATAAGAGCCACCGGATAAATCCATCGCTTAGCCCAATACTGCCAATTCCATTTCAACCTCATCACGGTAGATTAAAAGCCAAAAAAAAGATCTAACAGATCTGAAAAACTTACCTGCATAAATTTAACAGAAACCATCAGATTGCCGCGAGCAACATCCATTCAAATAATGAATAATTCGAAAGTCATACCTCCTGTTTTTTTGTCTTAAGCCATCCGCGTGCAGTTCTAATGCGTAACTTACCGCATTAAACCGATGACAGAAGTCCAAAAAGGGACATCAGGAATAAATCGAACCAGATCCATCAAAAAATCTTAAACATTTAAAAAATCAACCCTATGAATAACCGCAGATTACCACTGATTGTACTGGGAGTAATTGCCTTCATTGTAGTGATGGCACTTTCCAACAGTCTGTTTTACACGATCCAGGCAACCGAGCGTGCTATTATTTTCTATCCTTTTGGTCAAGGGCTCGACAAAGACAACGTGATTGAGCCTGGCTTTCATATGAAAGCACCCTGGAACGACATTTACATCTATACGGTAAATGAAGTTTCTTCAGACGAGAATATGGACGTGTTGGACAAGAATGGTCTTTCCATTCACGTAGACATTACCGTGCGCTTCTACCCTATCCCTGACAAGATTGGATACGTTCATGAAAAGTTTACAAAAAATTTCGTGAATGTTTTGGTAGTGCCTGAAGTTCGCTCAACGGTACGCCAGGTAATGGGCCGCTATACTGCAGAGGAAATCTATTCCACTAAACGTGCAGAGGTTGAGACCGCCATCACCACGGAAACGGAGACCATCCTTCATGCAAATAATGTGACAGCAACTGCAGTTTTGATCCGTTCAATTGTGCTTCCTGAGCAAATAAAAGCTGCTATTGAAAACAAACTTCAGCAACAGCAAGAATCACTTGCCTACCAGTATCGCTTGGACAAAGAAAAAAGCGAAGCTGAACGAAAAAGAATTGCCGCTGAAGGTGAATCGCGAGCCAATAACATCATCAACAACAGCTTATCAGACAAACTATTGAAAATGAGAGGCATAGAGGCTACTCTGGAGCTTTCCAAATCGCCCAACACCAAAGTCGTGATCGTGGGCTCGGGTAAAGACGGCATGCCGCTTATCCTCGGCAATAACTAATTATGAAAGGCTATTTTTAACTAACCACCCAACCCAGTATATTTAAAACCAAAGTTAAAATTCTTTATTCATGGCTAAGACTGCAGAACTCATCATAGACGGAAAGTCCTATAAACTTCCAATCATAGAAGGTACAGAAAATGAAGTGGCGTTGGACATTAGTAACCTCCTGGAGGAAACGGGCTCTATTACCCTTGACCCAGGTTATAAAAATACTGGCGCAACCAAAAGCGCAATTACTTTTTTGGATGGCGACAAAGGAATTCTCCGCTACCGGGGATATTCTATTGAAGAACTGTCTGAGAAGTCATCGTTTTTGGAGGTTGCTTACTTGTTGATTTTTGGTGAATTGCCTTCCAGCGATCACCTGAAAACATTCACAGATGACATCAAGAAGCACACCATGGTGCACGAGGATATTAAAAAGATATTAGATGGTTTTCCGTCAACGTCTCATCCTATGGGCGTTCTGGCTTCCATGTTTTGTGCGCAGACTGCTTTTTATCCTGAATCGCTGGACCCAAATCGTTCAGCGGAGGGTGTTTACTTAAGTATCGTCCGTTCGTTGGCTAAGATGCCAACCTTCGCAGCCTGGGCGTATAAGAATGCCGTTGGCCATCCGGTAAATTATCCAGACAATACTCTGGATTATTGTTCACGCTTTTTGAAAATGTTGTACGCCTTGCCAGCCGAACATTATGAAGTGGATCCTGTTGTTGCCGATGCACTGGATAAATTATTGATTCTGCACGCAGATCACGAACAGAATTGTTCTACTTCAACCGTGCGCATTGTTGGTTCATCTAAGGCAAGTATCTACTCTTCCATTTCAGCCGGTATCAATGCCTTGTGGGGACCACTGCATGGTGGCGCCAATCAGGAAGTAATTCTGATGCTGGAGCAAATCAAGAAAGATGGTGGCGATACCGATAAGTGGATTGCAAAAGCAAAAGACAAAAATGATCCGTTCCGCCTGATGGGCTTTGGCCACCGCGTGTATAAAAACTTTGACCCACGTGCCAAGATCATTAAAAAAGCTGCGGACGATGTGCTTGCCAAACTTGGCGTGAATGATCCTGTGCTTGAGATTGCTATTAAGCTGGAAGAAGTTGCTTTGCGCGATTCTTATTTCATCGAAAGAAAACTCTACCCTAATGTGGATTTCTATTCCGGTATCATCTATCGTGCATTGGGTATTCCAGTAGATATGTTTACTGTGATGTTTGCTATTGGCCGTTTGCCGGGATGGATTGCCCAATGGAAAGAGATGAGGGAGAATAAAGAGCCGATCGGAAGACCTCGTCAGATTTATACCGGTCACAACCTGAGATCATACGTACCGCTGAATCAACGTTAAAAATTATTTGCCACAAGTTTCAGATGCTTGCGTTTGATTCTTGTGGCTTTTTCATTTCAAAAATAGTAACCCATGGCACTCGTTGACGATTTTAATGCAGCCGTTGCAACCTCAAAAGAATTAACCAAACGTCCGTCCAATGAAGAGTTGTTGGATTTGTATGCGCTTTTCAAACAAGCCACTGATGGCGATGTGAGCGGTGATCGCCCAGGTGGGTTTGACTTTAAGGCGATTGCCAAATTTGATGCCTGGGCCGGCAAGAAAGGAATCTCAAAAGAACAGGCCATGCAAGACTATATCACGCTCATGGCGCGACTCAAGCAAGAGTACGCTTAAGAAACATTTCACTTGCAACTCTTCTATCAACCGGAAATTCCAAACGGAATAACTCATCTCACGGAAGAAGAGTCTCATCATGCAATAAAAGTACTGCGGCTTAGGCAAGGAGAAGCCATTGAGATCACCGATGGACTTGGCTCACTTTATCATGCGGTAATTAGCGAAGCGCATCCTAAAAAGTGCGGCTTTGAAATTAAGAGCAAGGTAATTTCTAAAAAGAAAGACTACCATATTCACATCGCCATTGCCCCTACCAAAAACAGCGACCGGACAGAGTGGTTTGTAGAGAAAAGTGTAGAGATTGGTGTTGATCAAATTACCTTTTTGAAGTGCGAACGCTCTGAGCGCAAATCCATTAATCTTGATCGTATGAATCGTGTGGCGGTTAGTGCTATGAAACAGTCAGGCCAGTTTTTTTTACCAACGATACAGGACATCACTTCCATTCAGGAAATAGTAAATCAGCCTTCCGATCAAAAGTTTATCGCCTTCGTTGATTCCCAAAATCCAGCGCACTTAAAGAATCTCGCAAAGCCTAAAGGGAATTACTTGCTCCTAATAGGACCTGAAGGAGATTTTACAAAAACTGAACTCGAAACAGCGATGACGTCCGGATTCCAAAAGGTGAGCCTGGGCACCAACCGACTGCGCACAGAGACGGCAGGGATTGCCGGAGTTCATTGCCTTCACCTGATCAATTGATACAATTTGATATTGTCTCTCTGGCGGGCAAAACCTACCTTAGCCAGCTCAAAATTTTGTAGCCTTATGACCTCCTCGGAAGCAAAAAAGAAAATTGAAACGCTGACCGAAAAAATCAACTACCACAACAATCTCTACTATCAACAAAGCAAGACAGAGATCAGTGATTATGAATTTGATCAATTACTGAATGAACTGATTCAGCTGGAGATAAAATTTCCGGAGCTGAAGTTGCCAGACTCCCCTACTCAACGTGTTGGCGGAACCATTACCAAAGAATTTGAAACAGTAGCGCATCAATATCCAATGCTTTCTTTAGGGAACACGTATTCCGAACAAGAATTGCGGGATTTTGATGAGCGTGTAGCCAAAGGCCTTGAAGGCGATGCCTATGAATATTTTTGCGAACTAAAGTTTGATGGCGTTTCAATCAGCTTGATTTATGAAAATGGAATCTTAGTAAGAGCTATTACACGTGGTGATGGTGTGCGTGGCGATGATGTCACTACAAACGTAAAAACCATCAGAACCTTACCCTTGAAAATTTATGATCCATCCGTGCCTAAAAAATTTGAGGTGCGCGGTGAAGTTTTTCTTTCCAAAAAAGCATTTGAAAAACTTAACAATGATCAAAAAGAACTGGGCGAAGAAACTTACGCCAATGCCCGTAACACTGCTTCAGGAACACTGAAAATGCAGGACTCATCAGAAGTAGCAAGGCGCAGATTGGATTGTTACCTCTATTATTTGCTGGGTGAAGAGAATAAACCGACCACACATTCAGCCGCCATCGCCAACCTGGAGAAGTGGGGCTTTCAAATTTCTCCTACCTATCAAAAATGTAAAAACATTGATGACGTTCTAAATTATATTTCGAAATGGGAAAATAAGAGACATGACTTGCCGCTGGAAACGGATGGTGTGGTCATTAAAGTCAACTCGATTGAACAACAAGAGCGACTGGGCTCCACCGCAAAAGTACCTCGCTGGGCAATTGCCTTTAAATACAAGGCAGAGAGTGCCGTGACACAATTAAATTCAATCACCTACCAGGTAGGCAGAACCGGTGCAATCACCCCGGTCGCAGAATTACAACCCGTGCTGCTTGCCGGAACCACCGTGAAGAGAGCTTCATTGCACAACGCTAACGAAATCGCCCGCCTTGATTTACATCTTGGTGATTATGTATTTGTAGAAAAAGGAGGCGAGATTATTCCGAAAGTTACCGGAGTTGATTTATCCAAGCGTAAAAAAAATTCTAAACCGGTTGAATACATTGATCACTGCCCGGAGTGCAATAGCAAATTGATCCGGGTAGAAGGTGAAGCCAATCATTACTGCCCTAATGAAAAAGGCTGCCCACCTCAAATCAAAGGAAAGATCGAGCACTTCATTCATCGCAAAGCCATGTACATCGACTCGATCGGTGAGCAAACCATCCGGCAATTGTATGAGCTAGGGCTCATAAAATCACCGGCCGACTTATATGATCTTACCAAAGAGGATTTATTGAAGCTTGACAAAGTAAAAGATAAGACTGCACAGAACATTCTTAATGGCATTGAGGCGTCTAAATCCATTCCATTTGAATCGGTGCTGTTTGCCATTGGCATTCGCTTCGTGGGAAAAACCGTAGCCGAAAAATTAGCTCGCTATTTCAAAAACATTGATGCCATTGCAAAGGCTTCGTACGAGGAATTAATACAAGCACCCGAAGTGGGTGAAAAGATTGCCCTCAGCGTGCGAAGCTTCTTTGAAAACAAACAGAATCTGGAGGAAATCGAACGCTTAAAAAAAGCAGGGCTGCAATTTGCATCAACAGAAAAAGAACCGGAGAAAGTAAGCAATGTTTTAGGTAATAAGTCCTTTGTCATTTCAGGAGTATTTGAAAAATATGAGCGCGATCAGTTACAAGAGATTGTTATTTCACACGGAGGTAGAATTTTATCCGGAGTATCAGGCAAGCTGGATTACCTATTGGCAGGCGATAATATGGGGCCATCGAAACGAGAGAAGGCCGAAAAACTTGGTGTTAAAATCATTTCCATTGATGAGTTTGAAAAGATGATTAGCGGATAGCACCGCGTTTCAAGCTCAAAAATTTTGACCCTTGAATCCTAAATTCATTTATCTTTCGGGATGTTTAAAATGACATTTTTGAATTGGCGCACAGAATCGGCTCTTAAAAAGAATAAGAGCCTGAGAATGAGTGTTCCTTACAAACAAGCGCAGAACATTGGTATACTCTTTACGGTGGAGGATAAGCAAAAGCACTATGACGTAAAGGAATTCATTCATCAGTTGGAACAGGATGGGAAATCGGTACAAGTGCTGGAATACCTACCAATCAAAAAAGAGAATTACGAGTTCAAGTTTGACTATTTTTCCATACAAGATTTAAATTTTTGGGGAGCGTTGAATTCAGCCATTGCCTCAAAATTTATTAACACCCCTTTTGATTTTCTTTTCTGTATTGATCAACAATCCAATCCCTTGGTTTTGCACCTTTTGGCCACCTCAAAAGCACATTGCCGTATCGGGCGGTTTAACGAAAGTGAAAGCCAATATTATGAATTAATGATTGAGCAGAATGGAACGAACAAAGGATTGATTGATACTATGTACAGCTATACAAAAAAATTGAAATGAAGAAGTTACAAGGTACAGGAGTAGCGCTAGTGACACCCTTCTTAGAGGATGGATCAATCGATTATAAGTCACTAAAGAAATTATTAAATCACACAGCCAAAGGAGTGGATTACTATGTGGTGATGGGTACCACGGGCGAATCTGCCACCCTTTCAAAAGATGAGAAAAAGGAAGTGCTCGCTTTTGTGTTGAATAACAATTCAAAAAAATTGCCGATTGTTTACGGCATCGGTGGTAACAATACACAGCAAGTGCTGGAGGAAATCCAATCGACAAATTTCAAAGGCATTGATGCGGTGCTTTCGGTGTCTCCCTATTACAATAAGCCTTCGCAGGAGGGAATTTATCAGCACTTCAAGTTAGTAGCAGAGTATAGTCCGGTGCCGGTAATACTATACAATGTACCGGGGCGTACTGCGTCAAATCTTTCCGCAGAAACTACGTTACGGTTAGCGCAAATAAAAAATATCATCGGCATTAAAGAAGCATCTGGTAATCTGGAGCAGTGCATGAAAATTGCGAAAGAGAAGCCAAAGGATTTTATGCTGATTTCTGGTGATGATCTCTTAACGCTTCCAATTTACGCGGTGGGAGGTGTTGGTGTCATTTCTGTTTTAGCAAATGCCTTTCCGGTAAGTTTTCGAAAAATGAAAGATTTTGCTTTTAAAGGTGATTATACCAAAGCCCAAAAAGAGTTGTTTCAATTGGTAGACATCAATGCACCGATGTACGAAGAGGGAAATCCTGTTGGTGTGAAATATTTATTGAGTCTCATGAACATCTGCACTCCGACCGTAAGAATGCCTCTGATTATGCCATCAGAAGGTCTGCGAAAAAGGATTGAGCGTCTATATCAGCTGTAAAATGGCTTCGTATCGGCTTATCCTCCTATTCTTTCTCACATCTACAACCTGGCCAATACTGGGACAGCGTCAAATCACCGGTCGCATTCTCGATGCTGAGAATAAGAAGCCAGTCAAAGAAGCTAAAATCAAAGTTGCCAGCGACAAGGAGACTGTTACAAATGCATTGGGCTTTTTTCAATTATTAATTTATAATAGTGATTCCATCATTCGTGTAGATGCGAATGGATATGTCGGTGATAATTTTAGGATTCCAGAAATCAACAGCTTTCAGATTAATTTGTTAAAAATACGTGAGATTGCAGTAGAAGAGAGCGCTGAGTTTCCAGGTGGTGTTCGGGAGTTTTATCGATACATGGCCAATACGATTAATCTACCACGCGAAGTAAGAGATAGGCAAGTATCAGGTAAAGTATTGGCTAGTTTCCTTGTGGATATTGATGGTTCTGTAAATCCCGATTCTATCAAGATAATTCAGAGTCTACACCCGTCCTGTGATCGTGAAGTAATTCGGGTGTTAAAGAAATCGCCTAAATGGAAACCTGGAAGTTTGCGAGGTGAACCCACTCGGCAGCGAATTGTAATTCCAGTAGAATTTGCAATTAGATAAAAAAAGCCGTCCCTGTTTGAGACGGCCTAATTACGTTGATGTCTTAGAATTAACCTTGCTTATTTTTCAATTCCTGAACTTCTGCGCGGATAGCTTGAGCGATGTTCTTTAGATCCTGCATGCCCTTTCTTACGCGGGTACCAGCAGCACTATTTCCTTTGTTATAGAACTTATCAGCATCGCCTTCCAGTGACGCAATCAAACTTTTTAGTTCATCAAATTTTTTCATTTTTATAGGATGTTTAGATTAAAAATTAGTTTCGCTAATGCCAAATTAAACAAAAACCTTCAAAAACAAGCTGAAAACAGCATGTTTTTAGGCTTTTGTGACGGAAACTAACTCTTCTTTCCTATAAAAACCGCTATCAAGCTTCGTTTTTAGGGCCGAAAACGCGGTTAATGTCTCTTCTACGTCTGACATAGAATGTGCTGCCGTTGGGATAATTCTGAACATAATCACGTCTTTTGGCACTACCGGGTAGATCACCACCGAGCAGAAAATGCCATAATTCTCCCTCAAATCCATCGACATATTCGCAGCCTCTCCAACGCCTCCTTTGAAGAGTACAGGTGTAGGTGGTGTCTGTGTTGGGTTGATCATAAACCCACGATCTTTCAACCCTGACTTAATAGCCGCCATGATCTTTTTCAGATCTGATCTTAGCTCGGGGTGTTTTTTAACAAGTTCTAAGCGCTTCAATGCACCCACAACAAGCGGCATCGGCACTGACTTGGCATAGATTTGCGAGCGCACCGTGTAGCGCAAATATTTCAATATCTTCTTATCTCCGGCTACAAAGGCACCAATGCTTGCCATTGATTTTGCAAAGGTGGAGAAATATAGATCAATCTGGTCTTGCACACCTTGCTCCTCACCTACTCCTGCGCCTGTGGCACCCATCGTTCCGAACCCATGTGCATCATCTACAAACAAGCGGAAGTTGTATTTCTTCTTAAGTTCAACGATACCCTTCAGATCACCCATGTTTCCTGACATGCCGAAAACACCTTCGGTGATTACCAGAATTCCACCTCCCGTTTCATCCGCCAATTTGGTGGCACGCTGAAGTTGCTTCTCCAGGTTTTCCATGTTGTTGTGCGGATAAACAAAGCGCTTACCCATGTGCAAACGAACACCATCAATGATACACGCATGAGATTCCGAATCGTATACAATCACATCTTTGCGATCAACCAATGCATCGATAATCGAAAGCACGCCCTGATATCCATAATTTAGCAACATGGCATCTTCCTTCATCACAAAGGCTGCCAGTTGCTTTTCTAATTCAAGGTGATTTACAGAGTTACCCGACATCATGCGGGCACCCATGGGGGCAGCAAGACCGTATTGAGCAGCGGCATCAGCATCTGCCTTGCGAACTTCAGGATGATTGGCTAAACCCAAATAATTATTCAAACTCCAGTTTAGCACCTGTTTGCCATTGAAGGTCATTCGCGGGCCAATCTCGCCCTCCAACTTAGGGAAAAAGAAATAATCATCAGGTAAGTGAGAGTACTTGGCCAATGGGCCGTCTTCCATCCTTAGTTTTTCAAATAAATCGATCATCTGTTTTTATGTTTCGGGGTTCAAAATTCCTTTCAGTGCCTCCTACGGCAAATTTCTGCCGCTCTTAAACTAAAATTGCGGCAAAAATAAAGAATTCTCTCCAGAGTACCATCGCAATCAAATCGTACTCAGAAACTTAAACAGCCCGAGAAACATATTTTTCAAGGTTGTGGATAATTGCTTAGCATTGTGGCCTTAGAATTTAGAAACAAACGATTGAGTTTTCTATGAAAGAAACTTCCGGAACGAAAAAAATCACAAAACTTCTGGTGGCTAACCGCGGTGAAATTGCGCTGCGCGTGATGCGGAGTGCCAAAGAAATGGGCATCCTCACGGTGGCCATTTTTAGCGAAGCAGATCGCAATGCCCTTCATGTTCGTTTTGCAGATGAAGCGGTGTGCATTGGCCCACCGGCCTCTTCACAATCGTATCTTGTGATGGATAAGATCATTGATGCCGCAAAACAAACGGGTGCTAATGCCATCCATCCAGGCTATGGATTTCTTTCTGAAAATGAAGATTTCGCAAAACGTGTTGCCGATGAAGGGTTGATCTTCGTGGGCCCATCGGCTTCGTCAATTGAACTGATGGGAAGTAAGCTTGCGGCAAAAGCGGCCGTAGCAAAATTCAATGTTCCGCTGGTGCCAGGCACATCAGAACCTATTTCTGATCTCGTAAAAGCAAAAAAAATTGCTACTGAAATTGGGTATCCCATTTTGATTAAGGCTAGTGCAGGTGGTGGCGGTAAAGGCATGCGCATTGTAGATCGCGAGGCGGATTTTGAAGAACAAATGGAGCGTGCGGTAAGTGAAGCCACCTCTGCCTTTGGTGATGGCTCGGTGTTCATTGAAAAATACGTTACTCAGCCAAGGCATATTGAATTCCAGATTTTTGGTGACCAGCAGGGAAATGTGGTTCATTTGTTTGAGCGCGAATGTTCCATTCAGCGCAGGCATCAAAAGGTAATTGAAGAGGCACCCTCTTCAATCTTAACTCCTGAGTTGAGAAAACAAATGGGTGACGCTGCAGTGAATGTTGCCAAAGCTGCCAACTATTACAATGCAGGCACTGTTGAATTCATTGTCGATGGAAATAAAAATTTCTACTTCCTGGAGATGAATACCCGACTGCAGGTGGAACACCCTGTAACGGAACAAATTACCGGGCTGGATTTGGTAAAACTTCAAATCAAAATTGCGGAAGGTGAAAAACTCCCATTCCGCCAGGAAGATTTAACCTTGCGCGGCCATGCAATTGAAGTGCGCGTTTATGCTGAAGATCCAGCAAACAATTTCTTACCGGATATTGGAACACTCAAGACTTACAAACGCCCTCAGGGTCATGGCATACGTGTAGATGATGGGTTTGAAGAAGGGATGGCAATACCGTTTTATTATGATCCGATGATCGCCAAGATGATTTGCACGGCAGAAAATCGTGAGCGAGCCATTGAAAAAATGATTCGCGCTATCGATGACTATGAAATTACAGGACTGGAAACCACCTTAGGCTTCTGTAAGTTTGTGATGCAGCACGAAGCATTTACTTCGGGAAATTTTGACACCAAGTTTGTTGAAAAATACTTTAATCCTGAAGTATTGCGTTCAGCCCCAGCTGCGGATGAGCAACTTCTTGCTGCTGCCCTCGCAACAAAACTTTCAGGCTCTCCAAAAAAATCTAAGGAAGCCACTACAGTCGAAAGCACTGTAAGCAACTGGAGAAAAAACAGGATTTGAGAAATGGCTGAAATAAAACCTCTTCGCGCCTGGCGATACAATGAACGATTGGCGCAGAAAATTGACGACCTGACTTCGCCTTTATTTGATGTAGTTTCGGAAAAGCAGCGGAAAGCATTGTATCAAAATCCGCTTAACTCCATTCATCTCTCCGTTCCGCAAGAACCCAATGCATCTGCCAAAGCACGACAACTGCTGAAGGAGTGGAAGAGCAGCGGTGTTATTGTTCAGGATAAATTACCCGCTATTTATGTTTACTATCAATATTTCAAAATAGCGGGCTCCCCAAAAGAATTTTGCCGCAAAGGATTCATTTGCAATATTCGGTCATACGATTGGGAAGAGAATGTTATTCTTCGGCATGAAAATACAATACCCAAATCGGTAAATGACCGAATTGAATTGTTAGAAAAAACAGAACTCAATGTAAGTCCAACGCACGGTTTGTATACCGATGAATCCTTACAGTTAGAGAAATATATGGATGAGGCCATCCTCGCTCCACTTTACGAAACGGAAGACTACCAAGGGGTTCGCGATGTATTGGCCATCATTCAGGATGCGAGTGTCATTCAAAAATTTATTGATACTATTAAATCAAGAACCATCATATTAGCCGATGGGCACCATCGCTATGAAGGCTCTCTTCATTATAAAAATCAGTGCAAAAAGAATAACCCCAAACACACCGGCAATGAGGGTTATAATTTTCATTTGATGTATTTAACAAATACGGAGTCTGATGATTTACGAATTTTACCCACGCATCGCTTGATCAAAGGGTTGAGCAATTTTGATGAAAATCGGATTGTTTCGGAGTTTGAGAAATACTTTATCGTTAAGCCTATTGAAGACCCGGACACCCTGAATGAAATCATCGTGGGAAAGAAATGGGCCTTCGGAATCTTATTTAAAGATTCGTCTTATAAAATCAGGCTGAAGCCGGAAATGCTGGAGACGATGACATGGCATTTTCCACAAGAGGTAAAAGAGCTTGATCTTACCGTGCTGCATTATTTTGTAATTGAAAAAATCCTGGGCATTCCCGGTAAGGACCAACGCAAATCAGAAAACATCGGGTTTGACCGCAGCTTTTCAGATTGTTTGGCAAAGGTGATCAAAGATGAAGCCCAGATGGCCATCATTACACAGGATATTTCAATTGAGGAGGTGAAGAAAGTATGCAAGAGTGGATACACCATGCCTCAGAAATCAACCTACTTCTATCCAAAAGTGATTTGTGGTTTCTTATTCAGTTCCGTGAACGAAGATGAATTTAAAACGCCCGCTTATTCTCGCTTCTAGCTCACCACGCAGGAAGTTTCTAATGTCAGAAATTGGCTTTCAGTTTTCGATTGCCGCACCGGATATTGACGAATCGTTTCCGGATGAAATGCCCGCTGAGCACGTGCCTTCCTTCCTTTCGGAGAAAAAAGCAAACGTTTTCAGAGATCGTATTACTGACGAACTCGTAGTAACCTCTGATACTGTTGTCATTCTTGGTGATCAAATTCTCAATAAGCCATTAGACCGTGAGGATGCGATTCGAATGATTACGATGCTCAACGGCACAACGCACCTGGTGATTACCTCAGTCTCCATTCTCGATAAAGATCGTTGCGATACCTTTGCCGAGCGTACAAACGTAACCTTCAAACATCTTTCGGTAGAAGAAATTTCATCTTACATAGACACCTTTAAACCTTTTGATAAAGCCGGTGCTTATGGGGCGCAGGAATGCCTTGCCCCTGGAGTCAATCCGTGCTCTGCAGAAGAAATAAAATTTCTGAACCAACTCGGCAAACAAAGTTTGATCGAAAAAAGTATTGTTGATGCAAGGGCAGAAAATCGCGTGGCCATCATAGAAAAAATTGAGGGCTCCTACTTTAACGTGATGGGTTTACCCATCCACCGAGTCTATCAAAACCTCATGCGCTTTGCTTCATGACCAAGCTCTGGAAATTACTTAAAGAGCATTTCAAAGAAGACTTTCACTCCTATCATTACCTCTCACAGCTAATATTTTTAGCGGTTGCTCTCCTTATCAATTTCATATTTGGCATTGAAAATAATTATATCGATGCAGCGGTATCCAGCCCACTGCGAATAGTCTGGTACTTTCTCATTTATGCCAGCGGGTTTTATTCCTCATGCTGGATGATCTCCTACTTTCGCGGTATCAAATCGTTTTGGCGATCGAAAAAGTTTATTACGCTATCATTGTCGGGGCTAATCATTCTTTCGATTGAAAGAGGTTTTCCGTTTACGCATTCCATTATTCGGGAAATAAGTGACGACTATCAGGTGTATCTCTGGTTCCATCAAGTGATGGGTCATGTGTTGAGTTTCTTCATTAGTTTGATACCCCTGGCATTTGTATACTTCAGCATCGATAAACAGCCTTCACGTTTTTATGGCCTGTTCCAATCATCTGACATTCGACCATACATCGGTCTATTGGTCATCATGATTCCGTTGATTGGCTTCGCTAGTTTGAATGAAAGCTTTACTAATTATTATCCCACCTACAAGCATACTTCTATTGACGTAGTTTATGGTTGGCCAAAGTGGCTCCCCTCAATTTTCTACGAATTAGTATATGGAATTAGTTTTTTGAATGTTGAAATTATTTTCCGCGGCTTTTTTGTGATTGGGATGAGTCAGGTATTGGGTAAGCAAAGTATTTTACCCATGGTTAGCATTTATTGTTTGCTGCATTTCGGTAAACCCGAGGGTGAAGCCATCAGTTCCATTATTGGAGGATATATTTTAGGAGTATTAGCCCTTTACACTCGCACCCTCTGGGGAGGAGTTTTTGTTCACGTAGGCGTTGCGTGGATGATGGAGGCAGCAGCCTATTTTGTTAAGCACTCGGCCAACGCTTGAATGGAAATTGTCGTGGCACAATTAAAATGTCCCTTGGGGCATGCCTTGTGTCCATGTAATCCGCACGGGCGGCAATCAAGTTTTTCTTTTGATTCAATTACGAATGACTTTTGTGAGAGCGGCCCGAATCCAAAAGCAGGAACGGTGGAGCAATACACTGCCGTAACGGGTGCATTTACACTGGATGCCAAATGCATGGGGGCTGAATCATTTACATAATTCATTTTAGCATGACGCATTAATGCTGCTGATTGCAAAAAGCTAAGCTTACCGGCCAGATTCACAACGCGCTCATGGTTCGACTTAATCCTGATCGTTTCGCATGCTTGTATATCAGACGGGGCTCCTAATAAATAAATCGAAACATCACCGAGCTTTCTGATCAATTCAACCCACCGATCAGATGGGAATTGCTTTGTAAACCAAACTGATGTTGGCGCAATACAAACGAATGGATGATTCAAATACTGCTTTATCGATTCTTCATCTCTCATTGAAGGATAAAGTCTGGGCGGCATTGCCTTCTGATCGGTGATCGATTCAATAAGCATTTGATTTCGTTCAATCTCATGAAGTGAACCAATTACGTGACGAATCTTTTTGTCGAAGAAGATTGAAAACGGGTTCTTATCAAATCCGATTTTTAAATGACTTCCTGAAAATGCGGTAATGAGGCCAGAACTACCAAAGCGATGAACATTAATCACACAATCGTAATTCCTATTCCTAACCTCGCCCGTTAGCTTTACCAAATTCTTAATCTTTCCTTCTTTCTTATTCCATATCAAAACCGATCTGAGCTTGGGGTGATCTTTTAGTAAATCTTCATTTCCCTTGCGCAATAAAAAATCAATCTTAGCCTTCGGGTACGATGAAGATAATTTTTCGACCAGCCCAGTTGCCAGAATTACATCCCCGATAAAAGCGGTTTGAATAATAAGGATAGTTGACGGTGTATGCACAATTACTTTGGATACTCTTCTTTATAGTAATCCAACGCTTTCTTAATAATCTTAACAGCAGTTTCCTTGCCCTGGAAATCCGGAACAGTAACAACCTTATTCTCCAATTTTTTATAGCTCTCGAAAAACTCCTTCAACTCAAGCTTAAAGTGGCTCGCTAATTCACTGATATCGTTAACATGTTTGGTATTAGCATCATTCTCAGCCACCGCCAATATCTTATCATCGGCCAATCCCTGATCAATCATTCGCATCACTCCAATCACTCGCGCAGGAACGAGGCACAGTGGTCGAATAGGCTCACGACACAAAATCATGATATCCAACGGATCTTTATCATCACCTAACGATTGCGGAATAAATCCATAGTTGGCAGGATAATAAACAGAAGAATAGAGAACGCGATCAAGCTTCAGCAGACCGGTGTCTTTATCCACTTCATATTTGGTGCGCATGCCCACCGAAATTTCAATGATGCCATTTACAAACTCAGGTGGATTTTCGCCCGCAGGGGCTTCATGCCATGGATGCTTAATCATACTTCAAATTTTAGGGGTGCAAGTTAATGAAAGAAGCCCACCTTTTGAGTGGGCTCCTTTTTATCCTTTAGTAGAAAGTTATTCCTCTTTGTTAGCTGGTTCTTCCTTCTTTTCTTCCTTCTTCTTGATTTTGTCTCCGTCTTTCAAACGTTTGGAAACCACCAGGAACGGACCCGTAACTACTTCCGTGGTATCTGAAATTCCTGACAAGATTTCAATGTTATCATAATCACTGATACCAGTCTTCACTTCCACCATCTTCGCCACACCTTTATCATTCACAAATACCACGATCTTATCTTCCTTCTTTTCCTGTTTTGGCTTGTTTGCATCCGTTACCTGGCGCTCGTTTCGATCATTGTCTCCAGGACCTTCTTTCGGTGCATTCTTATCCGCATTTGGATCGCGAGTGGTTACCGCTGAAAGTGGAACAGATAGTACGTTCTCCTTCTTTGTCGTAATAATTTCTACGCTGGCAGTCATTCCCGGGCGGAAAGGGAAACGGTTTCCTTGCTTGATCAAATCTTCGTATGAAGAGCGTAGAATTAATATCCGTACTTCAAACTCTGTGATTGCATCCGCAGATTGTTTATCTCTTGCAGTATTAGCAATGTTCGTCACAATTCCTTTAAACTGCTTGTTGCTGCTGGTGTAGGCGTCAACGTCAATGATTACCGTATCGCGATAGTGAACTCTCACAATATCATTTTCATTTACATTCACACGCACCTCCATTTTATTCAAATCAGCAATACGCATCATCTCGGTACCGGTCATGGTGGCAGCACCCACAACACGCTCGCCTCTCTTTACGAACAATTTGGAAACAATACCTTTCATCGGAGCCACTACGGCAGTTTTCTGAACGTTCGCCCGCGATTCACGCACGCTTGCTTCTGTACTATTCACAATAAACTTTGCAGCCTCTAAAGCCTGGATAGCCGACTTCAAATCATTTTGAGAAACTTTATAGTTTTGCTGAGCTAATTGCCAGTCGGATTCAGAAATAACTTTTTCATTCCACAACTTCTCTTGTCTTTTGAAATCTTGCTCAGCCCTCATTGCTGTTGCTTCCGCGCGTGATAAGGCAGCTTTTGATGATTCTACATTTGCGCGTTGCTGATTCAATGACGCTTCAGAACGTTCCAATTGACTCAGCCAAACATCGGGGCGAATTTTCACCAACACCTGACCTGCCCGCACAGAGTCACCGTCTTCCACATTCAACTCAATAATTTCACCTGAAACTTCCGGGGCAAGTTTCACTTCCACTACGGGCTGCACGGTGCCAGAAGCACTTACCTTTTCTGTGATGGAGGTTTTCTTAGCTTTCATCAAATCCACCTCCAGATCCTTCGTCTTCCCAATCCAACCCATCGATTTTCCGATGATGAGGAATACAATGATTACAGAGAGTGCACCAATACCGATATAAAGATTACGATTGGATTTTTTCTTTTGTTTTGCCATTACTGTAGATAGGTTTAGAATTCGATGGATTTGCCTTGATAAAAGTCAAGTATTTTCTTTTTGAATATGAAGTTGTATTTCGCGCGGGTCAAATCAGTTCTGGATTGAAATAAATCATTTTCAGAAATCTGAAATTCAACAATACTTAGGGCACCTAATTCGAAACGCTGCTTATTCATGCGATAAGCCTCTTCTCGTGCGTTCACTTGTTTGAGTGAAGCGTTGTAGGTCTTAGAAGCTGCAAGGGCATCGTTGTATGCGGTTTCAATTGACTGGCGAAGGGTGTTCTCCGTTTCAATCTTGGTAATGTTTGCCAATTCATTGGATACAGAAGCGCGTTCTACTGAAGCTCGGTTTTGAAGTCCGTTGAATATCGGAATTGTTAATTGTAGGCTTAAGCTTTTAAATAAATTGTCTTTAAGCTGATCGGCTTGATTGTAGTCGGATGCAATCACTTCGCGCACGGGCTCATAAGCATAAACCGGTGTACCTGAACCACCAACCTCACCAATGGGCGTTGTTCCCAATGCAACACCCGTTACCTGCGTGCGCGCTGCATTCGAAACACTGGAGTAGTTGGATTGAGCATTCGCATTTAGCGTAAGCCTTGGATACAAATTTCCTTTGCTCGCGCTCAAAGCAAGTCTGGCGCTTTCCATTTTTAAAATGGCGCTTTTCATCTCTGGCATTACTTGCTTAGAGATTTCATAAATCGCCTCGGGTGTTTGATCTAATACCAAATCCTCAACCGCTATTTCAGGAATAATAACATCTAAGGCAGTTGAGCCCGGCACTTGCATCGCTTGCTTAAGTTGCAAGAGCGAAAGATTCAAGGTGTTTTCTTGATTGATCAGATTTACTTCGTTAGTCGCTACAGTAGCTTCCTGATTCAATTCATTTGACTTAGGCAGTGCACCTGCTTCTACTTGTCTTTTGATACGCTCCAATTGCTGCTGGCTTGAGCTCAACTGGTAGCGGGCATTTTCAAATAGTTCTTTGTTGAAGATCACTGTAGTATAAAGAGTAACTACGTTGATGATCACATCATTCTTAGCCTTTGCCAAATCCTGATTCGATGCATCAAAATCGCGACTGCTTTGGCGGAATGAATTCTGAATGCGGAAGCCATTGAAAAGAGTGAGTGAGCTTGTTCCGCCTACGTTGATGGTATTAGAGTTCCTGTTAATATAAGCGTTGGTTACCGGGTTGATTGCTCTACCATAGTTTTGGCCGTAGGTGGTGAACGCCTGAACCGTTGGCAAAAATGCTGCTTTTGACTGGTTGAAATTGATCTTTGCATTTTCCACGCTGTAAAAACCCCTCCGTACGCGAAGGTTATTTTCCAGGGCTACGTTAACACATTCCTGTAACGTCCATTGTTTGGGGGCATCCTGAGCATTAGCGCCAGTGGTCAGCGCGCAGCAGAATAAAACCATTAAAAAAAATCTCATGCTTCTCAATTTGATATGTTAGGTATGTAAATAACTTCCTTTATCCAGCTTAGACTCTTCAAGTACTCAAATGTTACAGGCTTAATCCCTGAATCCATTTCAATTACCTGACAAGCCAGGTCATTCTTTCCTTTGCGGGAAACTGACATGGTGGCGATGTTACAATCATCATGCGCCAACACATTTGCAATGAAGGCAATGCTGCCTTTTACATCATCGGCAAAAATTATGGCCGTATGAAGGTTAGCGGTAAAGTCGGCCTTGAATCCATTTACTTCTGCAATGTTGATAATCCCCCCACCCTTACTTTCTCCCAACACTTCAATCGATCGATCTCCTTTTTTCAGTTTCAATCGGATGGAGTTCGGATGAAGCGTTGAGGCATTGCCAATTGACTTAAAGTGATAAATCAAACCTGATTGGCTGGCAATTTCAAGTGCATCTTTAATTCGCTTATCATCGGTATTAAAATCAAGCAGCCCTGCCAATATTGCCCTGTCGCTTCCGTGGCCTTCATAGGTGCGGGCAAATGAATTGTAGAAAATAATTTCTGCCTCCTCGGGAATGCCGCCTAACACTTTGATGGCTGCTCGGGCGATTCGCACGACTCCGGCTGTATGTGAGCTGGATGGACCAATCATCACCGGGCCAATCATGTCGAAAATGCTACTTTTTTCAGGCATACGCGTTTATAACGGTAAAAATGCCAAAAGGATGTTCAAAAAAGGGTATTTGTACATCATTTTGGGGTATTATTTTGAGCGGCAAAAATACGGTAAATCACCAATCTACCTAACATGACTTTTATCGTTGAAAAGCGGATGATTCAGATGTGGAGAAAAGAAAGTATTTTTAATAGCGTGCTGCTTAAAATTTCCATTATCGTATTGATCCTTTTCCTGATCGCCTCGGTATGCTATTCTCAAAGTGAAGAGTTGAATCATCGGGAAATAAAAAAATTATTGCCCGACAAAATCGTAGGCTATTATTCGGATAAAGAATCTTCAACTAAAAAATTGAAAGTGGGTACCCTCACCTACACGATGTGCGAAAAAAATTTCAGGGTCGGTAACAAAACCATCAAGCTCCTGCTGTTTGATTTCATCAATGCCGGTATCATGTACAAACAAGCTTTGCAAGCCTGGGAAAATTCACTTCATGTGGAGACTGACACCTTGATATCTCGTTCGGTGGCATTGGAGCATGGCAAGGGCTGGGAATCTTATCGAAAGAGTCATGGCAAGTCTCAGATATTACTCGGTGTGAGTGATCGATTCTATCTCAATTTAATGGGTGACAATGTGGAACTGGAGACGTTGAAGGCAGTTTTGAGCCAAGTGCCACTGACAAAGTTTCCAAAATAGGTTAGGTTTACTAACTTACCACATTAACTATATAGTACCCACTATGAATCGATTTCTTTCGATATCCTTATCTGCATACTTTACCATTTGTTTTTTTTCTCAACAAGGCTTCAGCCAAGATTCTCTTGTCAGGTTAAATGAAGCACAACTTAAATCTGGGGTAGAAAAAAAATACTTTCTCTCACTGGTCAGAAATGGAGACCAAGAAAGTATTTCACCGTTATTTCTTGTTACTCGCCCCGATGTGACAGAAGAAACTGTTGCCTCTGTGAATGGGCGACTAAGGCAAACCATCAACGAATTGGCCCCATTGGCTAGCGCTAAAAGTAAGCCTGAAAAAAAAATTAAGGCTATTTACGAAAAGGTCCATTCCACATACCTGAGAAAGTACGAAATGGATGTGCGTTTCAATGACATTTTTATAAATGGCAATTATAACTGCGTGACTGCTACAGCGCTTTTTGCAATTATTTTTGATGGTCTCAACATACCCTATGAGATAAAAGAAAAACCTACACATGTATACTTGCTAGCGTACCCGAATTCAAATAATATTTTGGTTGAGACCACCTCACCTCTATTTGGATACATTACGTTTGATGCACGATTCAAAGACAATTTTATTAATACCCTTAAGAATCAAAAGCTTATTGGTTCTTCAGAATTTGATAGCAAGACAACAGAGGAACTTTTTAACGAATATTACTTTCAAAATGAAAATATCGATGCGCGAAAGCTTGTCGGCATTCATTATATCAATGATGCATTATTCAAAAAAGATAAAAACGAAGTCACCGAAGCCTTTCAGCAGTTAGAAAAAGCGCACTTGTTGTATCCATGTCCGCGGAGTGAATACTTATTAATGAATTTCGGTGCTGAGATTCTTTCGCGAGAGAAGGTAAAGCCCGCTGATCGTGCCGCATTGATTTCCAAGCTTTCCAGATACAAGGCTCAGGGGATTACGGTGGATATGGTGAAAGGAGAATTTGCAAATCTCACCCGCGATGTTTTATTAAAAGACAACGATAAGGTTCTTTACAAAGAATGTTTTCGAAAAATAATGGAAGGCATCAATGACCCTGAGATGAAAGGAGAAATCGCCTACATCTACTATTACGAAAATGGTCGCATCCTTCATAATCAAGGTAATTATACCGCCTCAAAGCCTTATTTTGAAAAAGCGTTAAGTTACCAACCAAATAATGTGGATTTGGCCGGTGTATTCATTAATGCGATCGGGAATTCATTTCGAAATGAAAGAAACGCTGAGTCGATGCTTGACTCGCTCATCGTTTACAAAACAAAATATCCTTCACTTGAGCAAAATAATAACTTCAACTCCATGCTGGCAACGGCTTATGTTGCTCATTTTGGAGATTGCTTTCAAAAGAATCAGATCGAAGCAGGCACTAAGTCGCAATTGATGTTCGAGGAAATGTGGAGTTCCAATAAAAATCTGATTTTAAATCCTTCAGCAATTGGAAATTCATACTCCAATGCATGCTCCTATTACTTCAAAAAAGGGCAGAAGGCAAAAGCAAAGGCAATCCTGAACAAAGGACTGGAAATAGCTCCCGATAGCTATGAGTTAAGAATTCGACAGCAAATGCTCAATTAATTGTCGATCGAGACGTAAAAGCTCTTTTGTAGAATTTGGGTATTACCAAAAATAGTTTCGAAACTGGCAATGATATTTAGTTCTTCCATTTTAAACTCTCCAGGAGAAAGGTAGTATTCAATTGTGCCACTACCGGATTGCTCATTTCTTAAAACAAATTCAAGCTTATCTGTAAGGCAGCCCTTTTGCGATAATCGGCCAACGTAGTATTTAACATCCCTCGCTCTTTCACTAAGGGAGAGTTTCAATAAATATTTTCCCGATTGTTTCAGCAAATCTACAGGTTCAATTTGCAGCTTAGGATAGTTCTTCTTTTCCTCACCATTCAAATGGAATTCGCGCAGTCCAGTGCAGGGAAAGTCCATTTCAAAGCGAGCCTCAGACATTAACTTGCCATCTTCACGATACTTCTTCCGAAAGCCATTGATCTTATCCTCGGTGTAGTCAGTTTCCTGAAACAACGTACCGTCTTCATAATACCGCTTTGATTTACCCTCCTTCTTATCATTTTTATACACCATCTCCAGGCTAACCTTTCCGCTTGGATAGTAATTTTTGGCAGGGCCGTTCCTCTTCCCATCCTTCATGGTGACTTCAGACTTTACAATTCCGTCCTTTCCTACATTTTTCTTCACTCCATCTTTGCCTCCTTTTTTAGATGAGTCCCTCACCTGATTGTTATTGATATTATCACAACTCAGTAAGAAAAAAATAATGAGAGTGGGTAAAAATAATTTTCGATATGTCATACTGCTATTGGTGCTTTAATACCAGGGTGGCTTTGATAATTCACAATCTCAAAATCTTCAAACTCATATTCAAAAAGAGAATCAGGCTTTCGTTTGATCACTAATTTGGGAAGGGCAAAAGGTTCGCGTGAAAGTTGAAGTTTCGCCTGATCAATATGATTGGTATACAAATGTACATCGCCTCCTGTCCAAACGAATTCTCCAGGTTCAAGATTGCATTGCTGTGCAAACATGTGCGTCATTAGCGCATAGCTGGCTATGTTGAAGGGCACGCCAAGGAAGTAATCTGCCGAACGTTGGTACAACTGGCACGAGAGTTTTCCATCGGCTACATAAAATTGAAAAAGTGCATGGCATGGAGGCAGCGCCATCTTGTCCACTTCTGCAGGATTCCAGGCGGTAACAATATGCCTTCTTGAATCGGGCTTGGTTTTGATTTGATGCAATACCTGAGTGATTTGATCGATATGTCTTCCGTCCGGAGCAGGCCAGCTTCTCCATTGACTCCCATACACCGGCCCAAGGTTTCCATGTTCATCTGCCCATTCATCCCAAATAGAAACACCATGATCGTTCAGGTATTTGATATTGGTGTCACCTTTCAAAAACCAGAGCAGTTCATAAATGATCGATCGTAAGTGAAGTTTTTTAGTAGTTACCAGCGGAAATCCTTTTGATAAATCAAATCGCAATTGCCGGCCAAAAACAGAAAGTGTTCCTGTGCCTGTGCGGTCCGTTTTAACTGCACCTGCATCTAAAATCTCCTGCATCAAATCAAGGTACTGTCGCATTACTGAAAAGTTTCTGCAATTAAGCAGTTTGCATGATTAAACTCAACAAAAAAAGCCCGGTGATCATTACCGGGCTTTATTCAACTAATTGGAATTTGCAAACTATGCTCCGTCTCCCTTAATCTCCACTTCTTTCGATACACCATTGATGGTAATCGTCACGATCTTATCGCACGTACCTGTTCCGTAATCGATGGTGATTTGCTTACTCTCGGTAGTCAGCACTTTTGTACCTTCTACAGCCATGAAAACTTTGTTGCTCAGTGCACACTCTCTCTTGTAAACCAATGGCTTGGTGATTTCCATCTGGTAGGTTTTTCCATCACGATTTGAACCCGAAGCGGTGCCGGACAATGTCCACGTTGCTGTTGCGATTGTTAACGTTCTGGTTAGGCTAACCGTACGAGTAACAAAAGTTCCGTCAGGCCAGGTGGCTTTTCCACCACTTACTGAAATGTTAAACTTTGGTACTTCCAACGTGCTTGTTGCCGCGGTTTCTACTACGCGAGTGCCCTCCAATTTAATTCCGTTCACGGTGTAATTATTAAATGTGGTGGTAATTGATGAACCTGGTAAGAATCTCTTTCCTTTAAATTCAACTTTTATTATCCCCTTGCGAACATTTCCTTTGGCATCGGTACATCCTGTTGTTGTTCCGAAATCAATGGTGATGTACCCGTGAGGAACGGACAAACTATTGTCGGTAGCAAATTCAAATGTGACTGTGGCACACGTAAATCGAGAATCACCACTTGGCTTGACTCCCGGACGCGAACCCATTTCGCGTCCGCCTACTTCGCCTTCACGGCTACCGGTGGAGGTGCTACCGTCAGCGGCTATCGCCTGTTGGCCCATATCGTCAGCATCTTCCTGATACGCATCAGCAGCGGCTTCGTTTTCTACATTTTTTGCATCGCTCGTGCTAAAATCAATGGTATCCTTCTCGCTACAAGAAGCTAAAAACACTAAGAATGCCACTACCACAGCAGATAACGACATCCCAAAATAATTTTTCATAGTTTTCATGAAGGTTTTTTGTTGTTTTGGTGCTTAGAGAATAAAATTTACACAAGGTTTAATCTTTTGCATAACTATTTTTTATGAGGGTGAAATTAAGATTGCAACCTGCTTTTATTACCGCTATTGTGATTTTGGTAACAGCGTCATCATTTGGCCAGCTCAAAATCGCAAAACTTAAATATGGCGGGGGTGGAGATTGGTACGCGAACAAAACCGCACTGCCAAATCTTATCAAATTCTGCAATCAAACCATCGGCACCGCTATTGCACCGGAAGAAGATGTGGTAGAAGTAGGGAGTCCTGATTTGTTCGATTATCCATATGTCTACATGACTGGCCATGGAAATGTTGTTTTTACTCCGGAAGAGGCCGGCAACCTGAGAAATTATCTTGCGGGTGGTGGCTTTCTTCACATCGATGATAATTATGGATTAGACAAGTTCATCCGTATCGAATTGAAAAAGGTATTTCCTGAATTAGAACTTGTAGAGATTCCATTCAACCACCCTATTTACAATCAAAAATTTAAGTTTCCGGGTGGCCTTCCTAAAATTCACGAGCATGATGGAAAACCAGCGCAAGGCTTTGGACTGTTTTATCAAGGCAAACTTGTAGTCTTTTATTCTTATGAGTGCGACCTGGGCAATGGCTGGGAAGACAAGCGCATCCACAACGATCCGGAAGAAAAACGCCAGCAGGCTCTGCAAATGGGATCAAACCTGATCTCCTACTGCTTTACAACGAATTGATTTAAAGCTTCTCAAGAAAGATTAAATAAGAATGCTTGATTCTTTATAACTAATATTTTAGTTTTAAAACGTAATCAATAGTTATGAAGGAGTTAACCAAAGCCGAGGATCAGATCATGCAGATTTTGTGGAAGCTTGAAAAAGCTTTTGTGAAGGACATTGTAGAGCAAATGCCCGAACCAAAACCCGCCTACAATACAGTTTCTACCATTGTGCGCATCTTGGAGAAAAAAGGATTTGTGGGATACAAGGCCTATGGAAAAACGCATGAATATTTTCCATTAATAAAGAAGCAGAAGTACACACAGTTTTATCTCAACAATTTGGTGAAAGGGTACTTCAATGGCTCCGTTCAAAATCTGGTTTCCTTTTTTGCCGCTGAAAATAAAATGGAAGTAAAAGATATTGATGCCCTGATGAAGCAATTAGAAGAACTAAAAAACAAAAAGCCATGAGCTACCTCAACTACATCCTTGAAGCAAACACAGCATTGATCTTTTTCTATGTGATGTATTGGGCAATGCTGCGAAATGAAAACCAGTTTTCGGTGCAAAGAGCAGTATTGTTAGGAGGAATTTTGTTTTCGCTAATCTTGCCGCTGGTGCATCTAAACCATTATTCGTTCGCAACGGAAACAATCATTCCCTCCATTGTTGAGCGGTTACCGGTCTATTGGCTACCTGAAATGGTGGTGAGCGACCGCGGTGAAAACTTCATCGTGGCAACCCGCACTGCGCCTTACTGGAAAATAACTTATGGAATCTACCTTATCATTGGTTTAACATTAGCATTTTTACTGACCTACCGAATCATCAAGCTGTTCTCCTTGCCTTTGAACTCAATGCCATATCTCTATGATGGCTTTAAAGTTTATGAAGTGGAAGGAAAAAATATCGCCTTCTCATTTCTGAATGCAATCTACATCGGTCAGGGAAATTGGTCGGAAGAAGAAAAGGAAAAAATCCTACGACATGAAAGCATCCATCTTCGCCAACTGCACACCTTGGATATTTTATTAGTTCACATTGTTAAAATTATATTCTGGTTTAATCCTATTGTATACTATTATCAAAAGACTCTGACACATCTTCACGAATACGAAGCAGATACCAAATCGGTTGAACCTGCGAAAGAAGATCAATTCTGTCTATTGCTCGCCAAAACTGCTTTGCAATCCTCAGGCATTTCACTCACCCATCATTTTTCAAATTCCATCACACTTAAACGAATTACTATGATTAAAACACAAAAAAGAAAAATCAGAACCTGGAAGCTAGCCAGCACCAGTTTGCTGATCGGAATTATTTTCTTGATCATCGGCTGTCAGGACCAGATGATGCATGAAATGAAAAGCAGTACACTTACTCAGGTGGGAGATTATCCCGCTGAAGTGCAGGCCGATCTGAACAAATTTAAAATTGAGTTTCCAGGCCAAACATTCTCTTATATCGAGGGTGATAAAAGTGATGTGACAAAACTGCTTGATCAAGATCAAAAGCTGCAGTTTGTAAAAAAGGTTTATGCATTCAATAATAATGGAAGCGACAAGGTGGGGATTATTTTAAGTAACGTTGTTCAGCATGCCAATCTGCTTCAAAGCAAAGCAGAGGTATTTACGATCGTGGAACATACTGCTACTCCGAAAGGAGGAATGCCTGCACTGTACGAATATATCGCCTCAAATTTAAGCTACCCAGCAGAAGCCCGCAGCGCAGGTGTGCAGGGAAAAGTTTTTGTGGAATTCATTGTTAACGAAAATGGATCGTTGTCGGACTTCAAAATTGTAAAAGGAATTGGCGGTGGCTGTGATGAAGAAGCGCTGCGTGTTATTGCATCAAGCCCAGCGTGGAATGCGGGCATGCAGGGCGGAAAAGAAGTAAAACAAAAAATGGTAATACCGTTGCTGTTCAAGCTTGACAATTCTGGATCAAGCAAGGGGAAATAATGAAAAAGGCGTCAGACAGCTCAATTTCTAAAGTAAATAGCTCTCAGACGCCTTTTATTAATATTAATTAATTATTTACCCATCACCTCTTCCAACTTACTCTCTAGCGCGGCACCGCGCAGATTTTTGGCAATTATTTTTCCTGTAGGATCTAATAATATAGAGAAAGGGATCGCATTGATGTTGTAATCACGCGCAGCCTGATTATCAAAATACTTTAAATCAGAAACGTGTGTCCACACCAGGCCATCTTCCTGAATGGCTTTTAACCAATCTTCTTTTGAGCGATCGAGCGACACTCCAAACACTTCAAAGCCCTTACTCTTAAAGCGATGATACGCTCTCACCACGTTCGGATTCTCCCTTCTGCACGGTCCGCACCACTTCGCCCAAAAATCAATTAACACGTATTTACCGCGCAAGGAGGATAATTTCACCACCGCTCCTTCAGGGTTAGGCAAAGCAATTTCCGGTGCAACCTGGCCCACGGAAGTTATCTTCATTTTGGTCACCATCTCGTCAAACTCTTTGGTGTGAACCGATGTAGGCCATGCCTTTCTCATCTTCTCAGCCGTGGCAACATAAAGATTGAAATACTTTTCTTTATCAATCATGTTGCTCTGCAAAAGATTTATAAGTCCAAGAGAAGCTTGCTGCTGACTCAAAAACTCCACGACACGATCGTTGCCGCGGTCGATAATAGCCATATATTTATTTTGAAGCTCTGTCATTTTTGCGCCATCGTTTACGGATGCTGCTTTTTGAAATTCCGCTTCAATAGCGGACAATTCCGGAGCGGCTTGTGCATCGCGAATCATCTGCTGAGCCTTCCGAATAAGTTCCTGATCAGGCGAACCTTTTACTTCTACAAATCCTTGCTGATTATTTCCATCAACATTCACTTCAATATCACTTTTGCTTAAAATCACATTGACCAATTGCTTGTTGTAAAAGTTCAAGCGATAATAGCCAGGTTCGGTAAGTCGCATTTTTTTTGCAAACGAATATTGGCCATTTAATTTGATGGTATCTTTTTTACCTACTCCGTTGGGCAGCAGTTCTTGAATGGAAATTTCTCCATTTTGAGGAAACCCAACCTTTCCTTTGATCACAATCTCCCATCCCGCACCTCCGGCTTCTTTTGTTTCCGGATTGCAAGCCCCCAATAGAATCACGCTAATCCACGCCAGTATTGTCATTTCTATCTTCCGTTTTGTCATGTGCAAAATTAAACTATTTCTTTTTTATCAATTCCTGAGCCAACAATTGAGTGGCGATCTTCGGATCGGCTTTTCCTTTTGATCTTTTCATCACCTCACCCATAAACATCGTAATGATGGCCTTCTTTCCGTTATGATACTCTTCTACTTTCAGCGGAAATTCTTTTATCACTTCCAGTACAATTGGCAATATTGAATCAACATTACTATTCTGAATTAGATTCAAATCAGTAGCTACTTTTTCCGGAGCTTTTGTCGGGTCCTTTACTAATTCGGGGAAAATTTTTTGAGCTGCTACTGCAAAACTTACTTTTCCCGATTCAATTAATTGAATAATGCCTGAAAGCATCTCAGGGTTAACCGGCAAAGATGTTATCTCTGATCCCGTCTCATTTAAATACGATTTAATAGGACCCATAATCCAGTTAGAAACCGCCTTATAATTTTTGGTGTGCTTGCATGTTTCTTCGAAGTACACGGCCATTTCTTTTGTATCGGTCAACACTCCCGCATCATAAGGGGGAAGTCCGTAGGTAGAAACAAGACGATCATTCAATTCTTTTGGAAGTGCCGGCATTTGATTTTTAATTTCCTGCAGCCAAGCTTCAGTCACTTCTAGTGGGCTTAAATCCGGATCCGGGAAATATCGGTAATCATTAAGTTCTTCCTTTGTACGCATGCTATACGTTCGTCCATCGTTGGCATTGAAGAGGCGAGTTTCCGAAACAATGCTTTCACCTTTTTCCAATAATTCAATTTGTCGCTTCGCCTCTGCATCAATCGCGCGCTGCACGTTACGAATTGAATTCATGTTCTTGATTTCTACTTTTTTACCCAACTGCGTTGCCGTGGAGAGCATAACCGAAACATTGGCATCGCAACGCAATGAACCTTCTTCCATATTTCCATCACAGATATCCAGGTAGCGCACCAGTTTTCGAATTTCAGCCAGCACAGCACCTGCTTCTTCTGAGCTAGTGATTACCGGCTCGGTCACAATTTCAATCAACGGAACTCCGGCCCTGTTAAAATCGACAAAAGAATCATTACTGCTTTCGTCATGGATGAGTTTGCCAGCATCTTCTTCAATGTGAATGCGATTGAGCTTAACATCTTTGCTCCCCTCCTCTTTTAACTCAATACTGATTGCACCACCCACGCAAATAGGAGTTCTATCTTGTGTGATTTGATAGCCTTTGGGTAAATCCGGATAAAAATAATTTTTGCGATCAAAAACCTGGTACTGGGAAATCTGCGATCGGCAGGCAATGCCCATCTTCATTGCAAACTCAGCAACCTTCTTATTCAACTTGGGCAGAGTGCCTGGATGCGCCAGCGAAATGACACTCACGTTTGTATTCGGGGCACTGCCGAATTGTGTTGAATCGCTGCAATAGATTTTGCTCATTGTTGAAAGTTGCGCATGAACCTCCAGCCCAATAACAATTTTGTATTTATTCTCCGCAGATAAATTCATTGAACTCACTTCACCAACAGCTTGGCCTTCGCCAACACTGAATCAAGTCCATTAAGGTTCTTTCCACCTGCAGTAGCAAAGAAGGGTTGACCTCCTCCTCCTCCGTCAATTTCTTTTGCCAACTCCTTCACCATATTGCCGGCATGATATTGATTAGAAGCAGCAAGTTTTTCACCAACCATCACGGCCACTTGAGGTTTACCATCAACATCTGCAGCAAGAATCAACAGCAGATCATCAAATTGATTGCGCAATGCGTATGCAAGATTCTTCAACGTATCCGCATTGGGAACACTAATCTTATTCACAATCAACGTGCACCCATTCGATTTGATTGCCTTTGCTGCAAGCTCATCCTTTAGTTGATTTGCCTGCACCTGATACACTGCCTCTAATTTCTTTTCCAAGGCGTGCTTCTCTTCCATCAATGACTTGATAGAACTCAATGTGTCCTTTGGATTTTTAAGGATGGTCTTTACTTCACTCAACAACTGTAGACCCTCATTCACAAATTGCTCTGCACCCTCGGCCGTCACTGCTTCAATCCTGCGCACACCTGCTGCTACAGAGCTTTCAGAAACAATCTTAAACAATCCAATTTGGCCGGTAAACGGAACGTGTGTACCTCCGCACAATTCCACAGAGTATGATGAATCAAATGTAATTACGCGAACAAAGTCTCCATACTTTTCTCCAAAGAGTGCCATCGCCCCAAGGCTCTTGGCTTTATCAATGGGCACATTGCGTTGTTCATTTAATTGAATATTCTCTCTAACCTTTTTATTCACCAGATCCTCAACGCTCGAAAGTTCTTCTTCCGTCATGGGAGCAAAATGAGAAAAATCAAATCGAAGAATTTTCTCATTCACCAATGATCCTTTTTGCTCTACATGCTTACCCAACACTGTTCGCAATGCCGCGTGAAGTAAATGGGTAGCGGAGTGATTGTTCATGGTGAGCTTGCGCTTCGATTGATCAACCACGGCATGCACCTCTCCCGAAAGATTTGATGGAATTGATTCTGTGTAGTGAACAATCAATTCATTTTCTTTTTTGGTATCGATAACTTTGATCTTATCATTGGCCGTCTCAATAAAGCCAACATCTCCCACTTGTCCGCCACTTTCTGCGTAGAATGGAGTTTTGTTCAGCACTAATTGGTAAAAGTCTTTATTCTTTTGCTTTACCTTCCTGTACTTAATCACTCTTGACTCGGCTACTAACTGATCGTAACCAATAAATTCGGATTTTGAATCTTGCCCTACCAAAATCCAATCACCGGTTTCCTTTGCAGCATCAGCTTTAGAGCGCGATTTTTGTTTTTCCATCTCACGATTAAACCCATCAACATCAACCACAATACTTTTCTCGCGGGCAATCAACTGCGTTAAATCCAATGGAAATCCAAACGTATCATACAATTCAAAAGCTTGCTCTCCGCTGATATTGTTTAATGTCTCAATTCTTTTCAGGCCACGTTCAAGTGTTCTGAGGAAAGAGTTTTCTTCCTCATGCACAACTCTTGTAACATAATCCAACTGCTGATGAAGCTCTGGGAAAACATCTTTCAACTGCGTAGCCAAAATCGGAACGAGCTTGAATAAAAATGCTTCTTTAAATCCGAGATAAGAAAATCCGTAACGAACCGCTCTTCGCAAAATCCTGCGAATGACATAACCAGCACCCGTGTTGGAAGGAAGTTGGCCATCCGCAATAGCAAATGAAACCGCACGGATATGATCAGCCATTACCCGAATGGCAACATCAATTTTTTTCTCTTTTCCGTACGTTACGTTTGCCTCCTTCGCAATAAAATCCATCAACGGGCTAAACACATCAGTATCATAATTCGAAGTCTTTCCCTGGATGGCCATGCACAAGCGCTCGAAGCCCATGCCGGTGTCCACGTGCTTATCGGGCAGTGGCTCAAGGGCACCAGATGCCAACCGATTGAACTGAATAAATACAAGATTCCAGATTTCAACTACTTGCGGATGATCGCTATTGACCAATTCTTTTCCAGGCTTCTTAGCAACTTCATCACTTGGTCTTAAGTCAATATGGATCTCAGAGCAAGGACCACATGGCCCCTGTTCACCCATCTCCCAAAAATTATCTTTTTTAATTCCGTGAATGATTCGGTCCTCACTTACAAATTGTTTCCACAACTCTTTCGCTTCTTCATCAACCGGAAGGTTATCGGTTTTGTCCCCTCCAAAAACCGTTACATAAAGTCTCTCTTTTGGCAGGTGATACACTTCTGTGAGTAATTCCCACGCCCAGGCAATTGCTTCCTTCTTAAAATAATCGCCAAACGACCAGTTGCCCAGCATCTCGAACATGGTGTGATGATAGGTGTCCAAGCCCACATCTTCCAGGTCATTGTGTTTTCCGCTTACGCGGAGGCATTTTTGAGTATCGGCAATGCGAGAACTTTTAGGAACGGAGTTACCCAAAAAGTAGTCCTTAAATTGGACCATGCCGGAGTTGGTAAACAATAATGAGGGGTCGTTTTTAAGGACTAAAGGGGCCGAGGGCACAATTTTGTGGCCTTTGCTTTCAAAAAACTCGATGAACTTACTTCTAATGGTGCTGGAATTCATTACTTCTAATCACTTTTAACTTTTATCGGGCTACTTTTTCTCTATATTTATCAGTTCAAAACCCTGATAACCCACAAAATTAATCCCATTGGGATCAATATGAAAGGAATCTGAATAATTCAGAAGCGCAACGGTTTGTGAGTTTGAGGTTTTGCCACGGTTAAAACATTTTTTTCGGCAATGCCTAAAACAAAGTTTCGGTACAATATTAAGGAGCTCCGATATGAACGTGTGAAGATCTCTTTCTTCCATGTTCTATTTGCCGGAGTAAGTTACATCGCTTTCGGAATCCTGTTTTTTATCGGCCTGCTGTTCCTCCAAAATTACATTCTCGAAACGCCCCGTGAAAAAGCCCTTCGCGAAGAGAACAAGGCCCTAAGTGAATACCAAGTGATGTTAACCAAGCAATTGGCAACAACTGAGCAAGAGCTTGCCAATGTTGAGAAGGAAGCTGATCGCCTTTATGAAAAACTGTTTGAGGCAAAAATGATTACGTCCGAACAGTCTGCCGTTTCCGAGAAAGAAGAAATATTGATTGGCTCATCTTCCGATTTCGATAAATGGGCATCTGCGCTAAGCAAAACATCTGCTGAATTGAATCAAAAAGCCGCGATCTCCAATATCGTGTACGGATCGGCTGCCAGTGTTAAGAAAACAGATTTTACGAAACTTCTTTCTGTGCCCTCACTCCCGCCCGTTCAGGAATTTAAAGTTGAGCAACTCGTATCAGGATATGGCACACGCATCAATCCATTTCATAAAGGAAAGTATCATCATGATGGCGTAGACATTGCCGCTCCGCACGGAACACCCATTGTGGCTGCCAGCAATGGCGTTGTGCAGATGGCGAGCCGAAGCGAGTTAGTGGCTGGCTATGGCAATTACGTTGAGATTAATCATGGTAATGGCATCATCACTCGCTATGCTCATATGGGTGAAATCAAAATCAGGCCAGGACAAAAAATAACAAAAGGCCAGGTAATTGGCACCGTTGGTTCCAGTGGTGGATCAATTGCGCCACACGTGCACTATGAAGTAGTGAAGAATGATCAAACACTGAATCCGGTGAAATTCTTTGTTGAGAAACTTGATGCTCGTGAATACCAGCGACTGCAGGAGGTTAACAAAATTCAAAATCAATCACTTGACTGATGGCGAAAGTTCATTACCACTATAACTCCGACACCTGCAAATACGAACCTATCGTTATTTCACCCAAAGTATTTTGGAAACAAGCACTTCGGTTTCTGTCCGTTTCATTTTTTATCGGAGTGGCAGGATTGGTTTACTACAATCTTAATTTCCCATCGCTGGATGAGAACCTGCTTGAGCAGGCAAATCAAAACTTAAAAACCGAGTGGAGTGTGCTGGATAAAAAATTAACCAGAGCTTCTAACAAATTGGCGCAACTGGAGGATAAAGATGATCACAACTATCGTGTCATTTTAGATTTGGAGCCACTATCAGCAGAACAGCGCGAAGCCGGTGTGGGTGGTCGCGCAAAACGCAGCGCGGATATTGATTATCCACTCATTCGTGAAAAAGTGGAGAAAGCAGACAAGATTAAAAATAGACTTGATATTGAAGTTCAATCCATTCAGCAATTGCAGACCGAACTTTTGAATAAGGAAAAGAAATGGGCATCGCGCCCTGCCATACAACCAGTAAGCAATAAAGACCTGAAGCAATTGCATACCACTTTTGGAATGCGCTTTCACCCTATCTTTTTAATGTGGAGAGATCACAAGGGTTTGGATTTTACAGCTCCAAAAGGAAGCCCTGTGTATGCTACCGGTGATGGTGTTGTAAGCTATGCTCAGTTTTCTCCTTCGTATGGCAATGTGGTGTTCATTGATCATGGCTATCAATTTGAAACCCGCTATGCTCACCTTACCAATTACATTGTAACGCCCGGGCAAAAGGTAACGAGAGGGCAAGTTGTTGGACATGTGGGGAACACTGGAGTTTCTGTTTCTGCCCACCTTCATTACGAAGTATTCTTTAATGGAACTGCCATTAATCCCATCAATTTCTTCCAACGCGACCTAAGCAACAAAGAATACGAGAAGTTGATTGAGCAGGGCAGAAAAAAATCCATGTCTTTGGATTAATTATTACAACCTCCTTCAAAAAATTCCGGACAATGAAGTTTATTTGCGCCTTAAATTTTTACGGCATGATTCGCGTTTTTGCTTTTCTATTAATAACAGCCATTGCGCAAGCAGTTTTTGCGCAGAAAAAAGATACGGTAACCATTATTGGAGTGGGCGATATGATGATGGGTAGCAACTATCCCAATGCATCGGGGCTTCCGCCAAATGATGGAGCATCACTGCTATCCAGCGTAAGCGAAATTCTTAAAAGTGCAGACGTGACCATGGGCAATCTGGAGGGCGTTTTACTAAATGAAGGTGGCACCGCTAAAACCTGCCGCGATCCGAAAGTGTGTTATGTATTTAGAACACCGGTTTCATTTACAAAAAATTTGGTGGCAGCGGGATTTGATGTGATGAGCCTTGCAAACAATCATGCGGGCGACTTCGGTGAAATAGGAAGGAAAAGCAGCATCAAGGCATTGGAAGAGGCAGGTATTTACCACGCAGGGCAATTGATTAAACCCTATACAACTTTTACAAAAGGCGGACTTACCTATGGTTTTGCCGCATTCGCCCCTAACGGTGGATGTGTGAACCTCAACGATCTCGTTGGGGCACGAAAAATTGTACAGCACCTGGATTCAATTGCGGATGTCGTCATCATCTCATTTCATGGCGGTGCCGAGGGTCCGCAGTATCAACATGTGCCTCGCAAAAACGAAATATTCTATGGCGAAAACAGGGGTAATGTTTACGATTTTGCTCATCAAATGATCGATGCTGGTGCCGATGTGATCTTTGGACACGGTCCGCACGTAACCAGGGCGGTGGAAGTTTACAAAAACAGGATGATCGCCTATAGTTTAGGAAACTTTTGCACTTACGGTGGCATTAATGTGGCCGGAATAAATGGTCTGTCACCCATTATTAAAGTGTACACCAATGCCAAAGGTGAATTTTATAAAGCCCACATCACTTCTACCAGGCAAAATTTCAGAAGCAACGTACAGATTGATGAATCCCGTCAAGTTTTGAAGCGCATACAGGAATTAACAAAACAAGATTTTCCTGAAAGCAGCGTGACCATCGGTGACGATGGTTGGGTGAATAAATCCAAGCAATGATGTGAATATCTTGTTCACAAAATTATCGCACAGCATTGCACCAGGTACAAAGAATTGTTATTTTGCATGAAGTTCATTTTCATGATTTGAATTTTTTCTGTGTTTTGAAAGCTCAGCATGGCGTATAAAGAGAAAGAAATTGAGAAGCTATATTATTCAATCGGTGAAGTAGCCGAGATGTTTAATGTAGCCCCTTCCTTGATACGTTTCTGGGAGTCTGAGTTTGAAATCATTCAGCCTAAGAAAAACAGAAAAGGCAATCGCCAGTTTACCAAAGAAGACATCGATAATGTGCGCACCATCTTTCACCTGGTGAAAGAAAAGGGGTTTACCCTTCAAGGCGCTAAAGAAATGCTCAAGAATGACACTCAAACCGTTCGCGACAAGATGGAACTCATCAACTCGCTCAAAAAGGTTCGGGCATTCCTGGTGGAAGTCAAAGAGAAACTTCAATAAATTCCCTTTTTTTCTAATTTTTTATGGATCAGGAACGGTTATCGTTTTTGGCACTTCACTTTGTACCTGGTATTGGAGATTACCTGGTGAAGCAATTAGTGAGCTACTGTGGTTCTGCCAATGAAATATTCAACCGCCCAAAAGGAAAACTTTTAAAAATACCCGGCATTGGGGAAGTAACTGCCAATTCGATTCTTAATCATAAAACGTTCGATCTGGCCGAACGCGAATTTCGAAAAGCTGAAAAAGAGAATACGCAAATCATATTTTTCACCGATAAGAATTATCCTGAACGATTAAAGACAATTGAAGATGCCCCATCATTGCTTTACTTAAAGGGGAATCCGAATTTAAATAGCCAAAAATCAGTAGCCATTGTTGGCACCCGTAAGGCAACGGATTACGGCAAAGACCAAGTAGAGAAAATCATTCACGATCTCATACCCCATCACCCACTCATCATCAGCGGGCTGGCATATGGAATCGATATTCAAGCGCACAAGCAAGCGCTGAAAACAGGATTACCTACTATTGGCATCATGGGAAGTGGAATTGATGTGATCTATCCGGCAGCACATAAAGAAACTGCAAAAAAAATGATTGAAGGAAATGGAGGGCTCATAACCGAGAATCATTTTGGTACCAAACCAGATGCTCACAATTTCCCAGCGCGAAACAGAATCATTGCAGGAATGTGTGATGCATTGATTGTTGTTGAAGCAGCCGAAAAAGGAGGTGCATTGATTACCGCGGAAATAGCCAACAGTTACAACAAAGATGTGTTTGCCGTGCCCGGTGCTCTTGGCGAAACCTACTCAGAAGGTTGTAACAAATTAATCAAAACAAATCGGGCCAATCTTTTTTCATCAGTAAAAGACCTGGAATACCTTATGAATTGGTCTGCAGAAGAAAATAATAGCCCTCCAAAGCAAAAGTTAAATCTTGATCACCTGGATGCAAATCAAAAAATTGTTGCCGAACTGCTCATGAGCAAGAATGGGCCGCTCATGATCGATGAATTGAGCCACCAATCTTCTATTTCGCCTGGTGCACTCGCTTCTATCCTTTTGGAAATGGAATTCAACAATCTTGTGAAGGCACTTCCCGGTAAGCGTTATCAATTAGTTTCTTAGTGGTATTTCAGAAAAATTGAATCGGCCATGGCCATTGATGCATGGAGGGCAGCACGATCAAGGTTGATCGGTTGATTTTTTGAATCCAGAAAATTAATAATCGTTTCCGTTGCCAGGTTGCCGACCAATTCATCCTCTGCCATTGGACACCCGCCCCATCCTCTCAAGGCTCCATCAAAACGCTGGCAGCCCGATTCGTATGCCGCTTGAATTTTTTCAAGGGCTGTTTCCGGATTAGAATGCAAGTGGGCGCCAAACTCGATTTGAGGAAATCGTTTTGTAAGGGTCTTAAATAAATAACTGATTTGCTCTGGCTTCGATACGCCAATGGTATCAGCCAACGAAATGAATTTGATTCCCAGCGTTGAAAGTATATCTGAAAACTTCTCTACGATCGCCACATCATACGGATCGCCATAGGGATTTCCAAAGCCCATGCTAATGTAGCTGACGAATACTTTGTTCGATCGCGTGCATACTTCCTGGATTTCATTAACCGTATTCAATGCTTCGGCAATTGATTTATTCGTATTGCGCTGCTGAAATGTTTCTGAAATGGAAAGCGGAAATCCCAAATATTGTATCGCTTCAAACTTGCTGGCCTCCTCCGCCCCTCTTGTGTTAGCCACAATTGCCAGCAATTTCGATTTGGTACCAGAGAGCTCCAGCATATTTAGAACCTCCGCAGTATCCTTCAGTTGAGGAATTGCTTTGGGCGACACAAAACTTCCAAAATCAATCGTATCAAAGCCCACTTTGAGCAATTGGTTGATGTACCTGATCTTCAAATCTGTGGGGATGAACTCTGTTATGCCTTGCATGGCATCGCGTGGACACTCAATTATCTTCATACTTCAAGCGAATGAATCACAATATTCCATAATAATAATTGATTTCGCAGACGATGGCCATCTCAAATTTGACCTCAAAACATTTACATTAGCTTCGATTTTTGAATTTTAATGATGATGGTGCAGGAAAATTTCAACCTAAAACCCTTTAATACATTTGGTATTGATTGTCACGCCAACTATTTCGTAACGATTGCAAATGAAAATGAACTCGAAGCACTGATTAAGAGTGATGCATTCCGACAAAACAGGCGACTTATCCTCGGAGGAGGAAGTAATTTGTTGTTCACAAAGGATTTTGATGGTCTTGTCATCAAAAATCAGATCAAAGGCTTCCGTGTGGTGGCGGAGAATGATGATAACGTGACCCTTGAAGTTGGATCAGGAGAGCTTTGGCATGACTTGGTGATGCATTGCGTGAATAAAAGTTGGGGAGGAATTGAAAATCTTTCTCTTATACCCGGTACGGTAGGCGCTGCTCCCATACAAAACATCGGTGCATACGGAGTTGAAGTGAAAGACGTAATCAAAAATGTTCGTGTGATCGACTTGATGACGGGTACGTGGAGAACATTTGAGAACTCCGAATGTCTCTTCGGATACCGTGAAAGTATTTTTAAACACGCATTGAAAGAAAAAATTTTTATTTCAAGTGTTACTTTAACTCTAAGCAAAAAAAATCATCAACTCAACACGAGCTACGGAGCAATTCAAGACACGATCAATCAATTTTTTAACGGCATCACTACCATCAAAACAATTAGTGATAGTGTGATTCAAATCAGAAGAAGCAAACTACCCGATCCATCCGTGATTGGCAATGCGGGAAGCTTCTTTAAGAACCCAACAATTGCGTTGGGTCAATATGAAAACCTAAAAAAAATATATCCTCAAATGCCTGGTTATATTTCTGTAAATCAAGAAGTTAAAGTGCCTGCCGGATGGTTGATAGAGCAATGTAATTGGAAAGGAAAAAAGATAAATCATGTTGGTGTACACACACATCAAGCATTGGTGTTGGTGAACTACGGAGAAGGAAAAGGAAATGAAATTTTTGATCTCGCGATGAAAATAAAATCATCTGTTGAAGAGAAATTTCACATCACACTCACACCTGAAGTGAACATCATTTGAAAACAAAAATGAAGTTGAGTTATGATGATGAGATGAAATGATCTTGCGGAAAAAATTTCTCTCATATAAAAATTTTTTGCTTAAAATTTTTGTGAATTAATTTTTTATTATACCTTTCGTACAGTTTTAAACCAAAATATTAAAACGTTATGGCAAAGAAACCCGCTAAGAAGGCAGCCAAGAAAGCAAAGAAGGCTGCTAAGAAGAAGAAGTAATCGAGCAACGCTTGATACTTTTACAAAGGGAAGTGATCCAGGATTACTTCCCTTTTGTTTTATATCCCTCCGTTAGTTGTTCATCATTCGCATTTCAATTGAACGCCCTCCTCTTTCTCTCTGAGATTTAAAATCCGTTCGGCTTTTTATCATTATTAATGAATGAAAGGAGTAAAGCGCTCCGAAACACCTGATTTTACTGCATATGACAACGGTTGCGTAAATAATTGTAGCACTGGTACTTGTTTGGCAAATCAATAGGCTTTTAACTTTGTGCGAACAAAACCAAAACCGCTATGGCAAAAACAGCCGTAAAACCCGTAAAAGAAAAAGCTCCTGCAAAGAAGGTTGCTGCAAAAGCAACATCGAAGGCACAACCTGCCATTGAAAAAGCCGCGCAAGACGCATTGAATAAATTGAAAGCATTGAACGCTGATTCACAACTTCAAGCTGACCTTGAGTGGTGCATTGGAAGTTATAAGTATGATCACAATCCGGTTGGTCTAATTGAAAATATTGAAAAAGCACTTGGAATATTTAAGACCGAACTCGCTCGGAAGACAAAGGGAATCACAGCAAAGTTTGTCAGTGATCTTGAAAAAACGGTTGCTGCAAAGTAACAGAAACAAAAAAAGGCCCGTCAGGGCTTTTTTTATATCATGTGCGTAACATTGGATAAGGTGCCGTGGTATTTTTCACATGCCACACCAAACTTATTCAGAAAATCTACTCCTTCATCGTTTGGCAGTCCCTTATACTCTGCATACGAATTCAGGTAAATGACTTTAAGAATGCCCATGCTGAAAATAATGCGGGCGCAAGCCAGGCAAGGCGATAGCGTAAGGTATAGGGTAGCGCCTTCTACAGAAGTTTTATTCTTCACCGCATATAAAATCGCATTCTGTTCGGCATGAATGGCAAGCGAGCATCCACCTTTGGAATCTTTCGGACATCCATGCTCGGGCCATTCTTCATCGCAATTATGTGTACCCGATGGCGGGCCGTTGTATCCGATGGAGATGATTCGAGTGTCTTTCGTTAGAACAGCACCTACATGTCGCTTGATACAGTGCGAACGCTTGGCAAGATTCACAGCCAACTCCATGTAAATATCATCAAAGGCAGGGCGAGACATATCCGTAAAAGTAAGGATTGATATCAAAATATTATATTCACACAAAAAAAGCAGAAGAATGCACATTAGCCGCTGGGGGTTTAGCATTGTCCTCATCCTTTTCTCCCTTATCTCCTATTCTCAAGAAGCTGTAAAACCAAGACCTAGCCCACTGGCTGTTACTTCAACCCGTTATAAAGACGCTTATTTAAAAATTATCTATTGCCAGCCGCATAAACGGGGTAGAGAAGTGTTTGGCAAAATGGTTTCATACAGTGAAGTATGGAGAACTGGTGCCAATGAGGCCACCGAATTTACGGTGACACGAGATGTACTCATCAATAATCAAATCCTAAAAGCCGGTACGTACTCATTATTTACGATTCCTGGCAAAGAAAACTGGACGATCATCATTAACAATGATTTGGGGATGTGGGGAGCCTACAATTACAATGCAAAATCGGATGTGATGCGTTTTGACGTTCCCGTTCAGGCATTAACAGATGATGTGGTTTACGAACCTTTTACCATCTCAATTGATCAAAAAATGGAAAAAGCTGAAGTGTCTTTGCTTTGGGATAAAACAAAAGTAAGTTTCATTATCCAGTTTCAAGAGCCAAAATAAAATGAAGCGAACAAGTAACTATATCGCGTTCCTACTATTTCTTGCCTCAGTTCAGGCGATACGAGCTCAAGACATCAGTGAGTTGGAGCGCAGGAATGGATTCAAGGACATTAAACTGGGTGCACTGGTCGATAGTGTGAAGGGAGCCATACCCGACAAAGACATTATCGAACGCAAAGAATTCACGGCAAAAACCTACCTGGTTGATTATCCGGATTACAAAAAGATTGGCGATGTTCCCATCAAGGAGATCTTATTGAAAACGTATCGCGGATACATTTATGAAATCATTGTTACTACTGTGAAAGATGCCAAAGTGATGCAAGGTTTGGAGAAGGCTTTCGGTAAGGCAACCTACACAGTGCGCACGGAATCATGGTATTGGAAAGGTGATACCATCAGTCTTACCTACAAGGGGCATCACAAGCACATTACCCTCACTTACAAATCAGGGCCGGTTATTAAAATGATGTATGCCGATAAGGGCAAAAAGATTGACGCGGTAGCAGAAGACTTCTAATATTTGAAAGCAAAAAAGCTTTGAGCCGATAGCAACATCAACCCAAAGCTTTTAAAGGAAAGAATTGAGATTTATCCTTTATAGGAAATTCTATAAATCACATCTGCATAATCATCCGAAACCAGCATAGAGCCATCTGGAAGAAGCAGCACATCCACAGGACGGCCCCATACTTTTTGAGTTGCTTCGTTCAGCCAGCCATTTGCGAAAGTTTCGTATCCCACAGATTTTCCATCCTGAATCTTAACAAGGCTTAGTTTATAGCCACTTTTCTTGGAGCGATTCCAGGAGCCATGCTCAGCAATGATCAGGTTGTTTTTATAGGAAGCGGGAAACATCTTTCCGGTATAGAATTTTAAGCCGAGTGGTGCAACGTGGGCACCAAGATTTTGCGCAGGCTGAGTAAAATCGGAGCAAGGACGTTTGCTGCCAAACTCAGGATCTTTAATTGTACCTCCATGGCAATATGGATATCCAAAATGCATTCCTGCTTTCGAAGCAGTATTGAGTTCGCAGGGAGGCATGTCATCGCCCAGCATGTCGCGGCCATTATCCGTAAACCAAATATTTTTTGTCTCGGGATGCCAGGTAAAGCCTACCGTATTGCGAACACCACTGGCAAACAATTCCAATCCGGTTCCATCAGCATTCATGCGGTGGATGCTGGCAAAAATTGGATCCTTGGATTCGCAGATATTGCACGGAGCGCCAACGGGAACATACAATTTTCCGTCTGGGCCAAACGCAATGTATTTCCAGCCATGATGTTCTTCGGTAGGGAATTTATCGTAGACAACAGAAGCTTTACCCGGTGCATTCAGCTTATTTTCTATGCCTGAAAATTTTGTAATCCTGCTGATCTCTGCCACATACAAATCTCCGTCTTTGAATGCAACACCATTAGGGCGATTCAATCCGGAAGCGATCTCCCATTTCTTGTCTGCCTTGAAGTCGCCATTAGTATCCTTTATCGCAAAGACTTTACCTTCATCGCGAGTTCCTACGTACAATGTGCCAGACGGAGATAATACCATACTCCGGGCATTGGGCACTTCGGCATAAACGCTAATGGTAAAGCCTGCAGGAAGTTTTATGGTATTTAGAGGCAAATCAGCACTCGCCTGGGTAATGGCCGGCACCGATGAGTCTGAAGTTTCAATTGGCAGCGCTACAGAGTCTTCTTTCGAGGAATTATTACAGCATAAAACCAATACGCTGATCAGCAAAGCAAAAATTCTGGTATTCATTGTGTTTAACATTATTTAATTTTTTTGAAATCCATTAAAGCTCTGGCAAAGCACCTAAAATTATTATATCCCTTCAAGCAAATTTGAATCATCGGTTGAAATCCCCTGTGAAGAGTAAGTAATTAACAAATACCGTAGAGTTCGGTTTATCCAAAACGCGTTACCTTTGCAGGAATTTCAGCAGAAAATGATATCCGTTTCAAATATATCGTATTTCATTGGAGGGCGACCGCTCTATGAAAACGCTTCCATGTTCATTAAACCAGATGATAAAATCGGTCTTATCGGCCTGAACGGGCGCGGAAAATCGACCTTACTCAAGATTATTAATGGCGAGTTGACCATTGATGCGGGTTCGATCAGCAAGGCAAAAGATTGCACCATTGGCTTTCTGAACCAAGACCTGCTCTCCTACCAAACCGATGATGCCATCATTACGGTGGCGATGGGAGCATTCAAAGAAGCGGTGGACACGCAACGGCAGATTGAAAAAATTCTTCATCAGTTAGAAACGGAATATTCGGATGAATTAGTCGATAAGCTCACCAAACTTCAGGAAAAATTTGAGCATCTGGATGGCTACACCATGCAGGCAAAGGCTGAAGAAGTTTTGGAAGGCATTGGATTCACCACAAAAGACCTGCACCGGCCGTTACGAGAGTTTTCCGGAGGCTGGCGTATGCGTGTGATGCTGGCCAAACTTCTGTTGGAAAAACCGTCTTGCCTGATGCTGGATGAACCAACCAACCACCTTGATCTACCTTCCATTGAATGGGTAGAAAACTATTTGCGTAATTATGATGGCGCTGTGATTGTAGTTTCGCACGACCGCACGTTTTTGGATAATGTGATCACCAAAACGGTAGACGTTACCAATCAGCAATTAGTAACCTACGAGGGCAACTACTCCCATTATCTGCAGGAAAAGGAAATGAGAGAGGAGATTCAACAGAATGCATTTGAAAATCAACAAGCCAAAATCAGGCAAACAGAACGATTCATTGAGCGATTCCGGGCGAAAGCAACGAAAGCCCGCCAGGTACAATCGCGCGTGAAGTCATTGGAACGGATGGACCTGATTGAAGAAGTTGTGAATGACGTAGCAGAAGTGAATTTTAGATTTACGTTTAAACAACCTTCCGGCAGGCACGTAGTTGTGATGAAAGATATTTCTAAAGCCTACGGGCCGCTTGAAATTTTAAAGCACACAAACGCTACCATTGAGCGCGGTGATAAAATCGCGTTGATTGGCGCTAATGGAAAAGGTAAATCTACACTGCTAAGAATTATTGCTAATCAAGAGTCGATTGAAGGAGAACGAACTATTGGTTACAACGTGATCTATGGCTTTTATGCCCAGCACCAACTTGAATCACTCCATGTGGAAAATGAAATTCTGGATGAATTGAAACAGGCCGGTAGCGGCAAAACCGAACAGGAATTACGGAATGTACTGGGATGCTTTCTTTTCAACGATGAAGATCAGTTTAAAAAGATCAAAGTCCTTTCAGGAGGAGAGAAATCACGTGTAGCGCTAGCAAAGACACTAATATCCGAGGCCAATTTTCTTTTGTTGGACGAACCTACTAACCACCTTGACTTCATCTCTGAAAATATTTTGATACAAGCGTTGCAACAGTATCAGGGAACATTTGTTGTGGTTTCTCACAACAGGCACTTCATCAGTCAGGTTGCGAATAAGATTTGGTACATCGAAGATAAGCAGATAAAGGAATATCCCGGTACATACGAAGAATATGAATATTGGAGAAAGAAAAATGCGACTGAAAGTTTGCCTGAACCTCCTCCTGTAAAAAAAGCAGAGCCCAAACCATCGGCACCCAAGACGAAAAGTGATGAACAAAAGTTAAAGTCACTAAATCAGGAGATGAAAAAGGTTGAAGATCGCATCCAAAAACTGCAACAAGAAAAGGAAGCAATCGAAAATGAAATGGCCAAACCGGAAATTTTCAGCCAGTTTGAAAAACTCCAAGAGTTTCAAAAGAAATTTGAGAGCACCAATCAACTTTTAGAAACAGAAAATAATCGCTGGGAAACGCTCGCACTGGAAATTGATGCAATAGAAAAAAATTGAATTAACGCCAGCCAATTGCAACAGAAACGGCTAGACGGTTAATACTTTCTTTCACTGTTTTTCTATTAGGTTCCGTAGGCATGATCTGCCCATTAAAAAGATATCGATAGTTGGGATATTCGTAATGTGTGGTGATGCGCTGATATTTCTGACCAATCATTAAGGAAATTTTCAGATCACCATACTTAATTCGATAGCCAATTTGCGGGTTAACCATACGCCCACCAGTTATGCTGGTGTATCCATATTCACGATATGATTTATCAAGCCATGATTTGGCCCAGCCGTAATTGAGTTGGATGACTACTGCATTCTTATTTAGGTTACCGATCAAATCCCAACTTATGGATCCAAATAGTGGAATGGCCTGCTTCCCAAAGTAAGAATCAATTCCTATACCAGCGCCAGCCCGCAGCCGGTTATAAATTGTAACTCCCTGGACGAGCGAAGCAGAATAGGTTATTTGTTTTTCTTCGTTACACGAACTGCATCCAATTAATGCTCCAGAAGAAAAAGATTGGTAGTACCTAATCTTTGAAATGCCCAGTTCTTTCTTGATGCTTGAATTTGCAGATGAATCCTGCGGGTTGTTGTCTTGTGACGACTGGCTATTGCACGTGAAGGCAAGAAGCAAGTACATCAGCAATAAAAATGAGCGCATCATGGCTTTACAATTTCAAGTTTACTCAGAAGCTTAACATTCTTGATATCGGAATAATCATACTGATAAAGTCCATCTGCCCCAATCATCATAGCCACATTTTGAAATGGGATAATATCCAGCGCATTAATTTTTTGGTAGTGCGCCAGTCGATTTGCACCAATCTGATTTACATCTTTAGCATCATATACTTTCAAGCCATCGGTTCCATCGCAAATGAATAAGATATGATCATCAATACCCAAACCATAAGGATTGACGAGTGGATAGGATTTCACAAGTGACGGAGCTTTCACATTTTCAATGTTGATGACTTGCAGTTGGCTTTCGGTATTTCCGCAGGCATTGCCACTGCGCAAGGTGACGTAGGCATAATTACCTTCCACCACCACAGGATCGCAGCTTCGCACATGTTGAAAGTGACTGACAAATGCCGGCTGAGCAGGATTGGCAAGATCATAAATGTACATGCCGGTGCGAGAGCCCATAAAGAGATTTGTTCCGTGTGGGAAGAGCGTCTCAACATCCCACGAAAGTGGTACCTCTTTTACCGGCTTTGGTGTTGTTTGCTTGGATACATCAACAACATCAAGGTTGGCGCCATCCAAAGCGTACAAATGACTGAAGGAAATTGTAAACCTGGCCAACGAGCCACCTATACCTGTGGTGCCGGCAGGATTTATCGCAGCCTTACTACTGAAGCTGGAAGCCGCAAAATCTGCAAGGGCGATACCTCGCTCGTAATAGAAACCACCCCAAGGCTCAAAACGAGTATTGCAATCATCTTCTGAAATTGAAATCGTTTCTACCTTTTTCCAATCCGTTACAATTCCTTTCACCGGGTCGCTAATAAAACCCATAGATTGATAATGGTTGAACAATCGCTCAATCCGATTTACTTCTTTTATTTCTTCAACATTGGAAACATCAAACACGACCAAATCAATGAAACTATCCGCATACAAGGCATTATCGATTATTGCTAAATCAAAATTGCCGGGAATATTAATGAACCCAATTGGCTTTGGAGATTTTGGATTAGCATTATCGATCACGTGAATACCCTTACCAACTTCATTGATGTAGAGTATCTGATCTTTAAAATAGATTTTACCTAATTGATTGAGTGGTTGAGGTGCCTTGTATGCCACAGCCGCTTTGATTTCAGCTGTTGTTGAATACACCGGCTCATAGTATACATAACTGTTTGTGACCTGACATTTATCAGAACAGCCTGCACCAAGCCAAAAAACTAAAGCGATGGCAAAGAGAGGGTAGCCTGAGAAAAATATCTCGGTAAAATTTCTTTTCATATGCTTTTGGTTTAATGGTCTGTGGGTTGGACACATCCATTAACCAAAAGGTTGGAAATAATACTTAGAAGTAGAGGTGTCTGCGTTCGAGAAGAACGCTGATGAGTAATAATGCTACAATAAACAATACAGCATAAAATCCAGGGATGATTTTCTTAAAAAGAGTATGCTTTATGGAAGCCATAGGTGAAGTTTTGTTATTGAACCAAGGTTTACTTAAAAATATACCGAAATCTAAAACCAACATCCATCATCAATGGATTGCTGATGGAACCTGATTGCTCTTTTAATACAGAATTAAAAGAGTAACGTAACCCAGGCACTAAAGAAATTCGATACTGATTGGCGAGTTTGTAGGTAAGTTCGGTTCCCAGTAGGCCTGACCAACTTACACTGCGGTAGGGAGAATTGCTTCCTGCTGTTTCTGAGAATTTTGAAAGCTGGCCGGTTTGGTCAACCAGCGTATTGCGGATAAAAAAGTCTGTAGCAACACCTGTATTTACTTGCAACCCAAATTTGCGATTAACGATCAAATAGCCAGCCTGCAAGGGCAATGATACAATTTCATTGGTGCTGTTGACTTTGTAAGGAGAGGTGACTTGAACATTTGATAATTCCGCAGTTCGGTAATCAGAAACAATTGCCTTTACTTCATTGTTGGCAGTGGTTGACTTTAAATTAGATTGATATCCCAATGTTTGGCTTAGGTAATTAATTCCGCCCTGAAATACCCATCGGTCAGTAACTTTTGTGCCCATTGCCATGCCAAAGGAATATGCAGATCCCTGGCTGGAGGACTGACTTGCTCCGTTGGAAGAAAGTGCATCAGCAAAAGCAGTGGAGGGGCTCATGACAGACGATGCGGAAGACGAAATGTTTGGGGTATAATTTCCCGCAGAAGCACCAACAGATGCCCATAGCGATTCAGATTTATTTTTCTTTTCCTTTTTTGAATGATCCATAAAGGCAGAAGAAATAGCCGGTAGCTTTCTCCAAAGCGTCACTTCGCGAGGCGAACCAGCAAGCACAGCCTCATGCTGCGGAATATCATTGAGGGAGGTTATCTTTTCGGATGATCTTCTTCTTACCTGCGCCAACGAATTGGTAATAACTCTTTGATCAGATTTCACCACATCCTCAGTGGGAGAAACCATTGAGAATGAGTTGCCACCTGCAGAGATATCAGTTTGCATTTCAGGGATCGAAATATCATCGCTATCACTCTTATTCTCTTCAATAATAGATGCGGTATTTCCGGATTGATCTGATGACTCTTTCTGGTTTAGTGGATCTTTGATCAACGTCTCCGATTTAATTGCATTGCTATCACCATTCACCAACAAGCTTTCATATTGCGATGATCGTAATACACTCATACCATTAAAGTAAAGTGAGCCTCCCCCTACCAGCAATGCAAATAGCACTGCTGCAGCTGCCAGTCGTTGATAAAAAATCACTCTCTTGCGCATCGCTCCACTTTCGGCATGTAAGAGCTCTAGGTCAATGTTATTCCAAACCGATCCGGAAACATTTCCCTCAGCCTGATGAAAGGCCTTACTCCACTCCTGTTCAAACTTTCCGCTCTCTGATTTTTCCATACAATTGTTGTTCGTTGCCAAGTTTTGCTTTCAGCAAACTCTTTGCTCTGTTGTATTGCGATTTTGAAGTTCCTTCACTTATCCCCAACAACTCGGCAATCTCTTTATGACTATATCCCTCAATGGCAAACAGGTTGAAAATAACCCGGCAACCATCTGGTAAGGATTGGATCAGCTTAATCAATTCTGAAAAATGGAATCCCGACAAACTGATCTCCTCATTTTCGACCAGGTTCGTCTTTTCAACCTCCACCATGGGATGCAAATACAACTTCTGGCGCTGATGATTCAACGCGGTATTAATCATGATGCGGGTAATCCAGGTGCTCAGGCTAGATTCCGATCTGAAATTTTTGATGCTCGCAAAGACTTTTATAAAACCTTCCTGCAGAATATCCTCAGCCTCGAGAGTTGTTTTGGCATAGCGCTGGCAAAGCACAATCATTTTTCGGCAATACAGGTCATACAAAGCCTTTTGAACGGCTCTGTCTCCTTTGGTACAGCCTTTGATCAGTTCTGCCTCAGTTTGCATCAACTCTTTCACTTATTTTGACACTCGATTACAACAAAAGGTTGGAATGAACTTTATTTGAAATACCGTTTAGATTTAAAAACTCCATGAAATTATTCGCCTGTTTACTTTTTGCTTTGCTTTCCACTTCGCTCGAGGCTCAAAAAAAGCTGGTGTTCAACGATCACTCATACGAAGAGCAGATCAGAACGGTTATGCTCTACCCACAGCAAAGTGGCCAGCGAGAGAATATCTACCCTGCTGTAGCCCCCCTCCAACAACAAAATCTGATGCTTGAGTTTGACGATTTGCAGGATGAACGCAACAACTACTACGTAAAACTTTTGCACTGCAATTATGATTGGAGCAAGTCAACACTGGCAGACCTGGACTTCATGAACAACTACAACGAGTACCCGGTGAATGACTATACATTATCGTCAAATACTTCGCTTCGCTACTTTCATTACCGATTTTTGGTGCCGCCCGTAAAATTACCCGGTAATTATCTTTTAGTTGCCTATCGTGAGGGTGATGAAGAGGATATTATCCTCTCCAGGCGTTTAATGATTTACACAAACAACGTTTCATTTCAGAGTGATCAGCAGCTTCAGGGCATTGGAACATTGAAAGCTTCAAACCAGCAATTAAACTTCAGTATCAGTTACTCCGGCATTGAAATTCTTAATCCCTATGAAACTGTGCACACCGTGATCCGTCAAAATCAGCGATGGGATAATGCCCGTATGGATGTGAAACCAAGCTTTATTCGCGAGGACAAAAAACAAATGGATTTCCGTTTCTTCGACCAGGATAAACATTTTGCCGCTGGTAACGAGTTTCGGTTTGTTGATTTTCGATCATTGAATTTTCCAGGTCAAAACACTGGTCGTCTTGATCGCGGCCAACGACCATTCACACTTTCAGTGCAAACCGATCGGCCGCGCGAAAGTGACGCGTATGCTCAGTATCGCGATCTCAATGGCCAGTATGTAATTGAAAATCTTGATTATCGGCAAGCAGCGTCATTGGGAGATTATTTATATGTGACCTTTACCCTTTCAACACTATCGGCAGGTGGAAATGTGTATGTAATTGGAGCATTCAACAATTGGCAAAAGGATGAAGAGAGCAGAATGCGGTACGATGTAAAGCGTAAAGTGTATGAAGCCACAATGCTCCTCAAGCAAGGTTTGTACGATTATCAATATTGGGTGGAAGGCAATTCCAATAGCTATGCCATCGAAGGCAGTCATTTTGAAACGGAGAACCTTTACGAGGTTTTGATTTACTATCGCCCTTTCAGGCCTAATGCGGATTTGTTGATCGGCTATTTACCAATTCCCGTCAACCAGCGCTAACGTAGTTTAGCTCGAGATTAGCATCGTTCTTTAACGAATTGGCGTTGGCCACATCCACCATTCCAAATCCTTTGTGCGAGAAATATCCCAAGCCGTTTTCGTAGATGAATTGTTGAACTGGTTGGGGCGCGTACAACGTGAATGGGAATGTATAGCCTCTTACCTCATACTTCACATCCGCATCATACAATGGATAAATGCGTGCAAATTTTTTGTGTGTAGATTGAATCCGGTTGATGTAGTCCTTATCAGCCACTAATTGAAATTTGTAAAAATCAGCTAGCTGACTTGCCGAGAATTTTCCACTTTCCTCCATTCGTGCAATGGTATTGTCATAGAGCAAATCTGAAAACTCATCGCTTTCCGGGGAGATAAATCGCTTGCTCGATTCGTCATTGAACGAAGCTGGGATTAATACAATGGGAGAAATACACAGGAACTTTACCGATTCACCAATGGTAACAGGTTCCTCTTGCTCAACTGATTCTGGCACTAACTGAAGATTGCCGATGAGCAATTCTTTCTGCTCAAACAGAACCGAAAGAAAATAATCGAGAAAGTCTTTATGAGAAGCCGAAAATACTAAGGTTACTTTTGAAGAATAAAAATGCAGGCCTTTTCTACTAATCTTTATCTGGCCCTTAAGTCCGGAAAAATTGTATTGTGTGTAATTCAAAAACGAGTTATTCTTGCCGAGCATCACTAAACCTTTGATGGTTTGAGCCAGCAAATATTGATGGTGAAAAGGAACGTATGCTCCTCTGTTTTTTAAGGCAAAAACAATCCTGATTCTCAACGCTTAATCCAATTAGGGGTAAAAAAATTAACTTACTAAAAACCCCGCCTAAAAATACTTTTGCGGAAAGCTAAAGTACTAAAAATCAGCTAAATCGACTATCTCAGTGTAAGGAAAATTTAAACATTGAATCGGAAGTGCATTACATCCCCATCCTCCACTGTATATTCCTTTCCTTCTACGGCCAATTTGCCGGCTTCCCGACATCCGGCCTCTGATTTATACTTCTGATAATCAGCTATTTTGATAACCTCGGCACGGATAAAGCCTTTTTCAAAATCGGTGTGAATCACCCCTGCAGCCTGAGGCGCTTTCCAACCACGATGGATTGTCCAGGCCCGCACCTCCTTTTCGCCAGCCGTAAAATAGGTAATCAAGTTCAACAGATGATATGCTGCCTTGATTAGTCGGTTCAAACCTGACTCCTTCAATCCGTATTCTTCAAGAAAAACAGTTCGATCTTCTTCACTTTCCAACTCAGCAATTTGAGCCTCAATGGCCGCACATACAATAACCACATCCGCCTCTTCCTCTTTCACGAGATTCTTCAGTGCGTCAACATATTTGTTTCCGGTATGGATTGACCCTTCATCTACATTGGCTACATAAATCACGGGCTTGTCGGTCAACAGCTGCAAGTCTTCTACCGCTTTCTTATCTTCGGCATCTACCACCACGGTTCTTGCATTTTTTCCGGCAATCAACCCTTCCTTATACGCTAGTAATATTGCAAGTTCTTTTTTTGCTTTTGCATCCCCACTCTTAGCAGTGCGCTCTACCCGGCTGATTTTCTTTTCTACTGATTCGAGATCTTTCAGTTGAAGCTCGGTATCGATGATGCCCTTGTCTGAAATAGGATCTACTTTACCATCTACGTGAATGATGTTGTCATTATCAAAACAACGAACTACATGGGCGATGGCATCCACTTCGCGAATGTTTGCCAGGAACTGATTCCCAAGGCCTTCACCTTTGCTGGCTCCTTTCACAAGGCCAGCGATATCCACGAATTCAAATGTGGTTGGGATTACCTTTTGCGGATTCACCAATCCTTCCAAAATTTTCAGCCTGTCATCGGGTACGGAAATCACTCCCACATTTGGCTCAATCGTACAAAATGGAAAATTAGCTGCCTCTGCTTTATTATTGGAGATGGCATTAAACAATGTTGACTTGCCTACATTTGGAAGCCCTACGATACCGCACTTTAAGCCCATAATTTTTTAAAATCAGGGCGCAAATATAGAGGTTGTAGACGCTAAAAGAAAAAGCCCCGACTTTCATCGAGGCCCTTTCCGGTTTAGGTAGGAAAAAATCAATCCCATTTCAGTTCTGAATCGACTGATGCCGATTTGGCTTCCGCAGTTTCCTCTTTTTCTTCACGTGCGTGGTCAAAAGAAGAAAAATCTACATCCGGCATCAATTCAGTCTTCACATGGTTTACAGTATTATTCAATGCCTCCATAAACTTGTTAAAGTCTTCTTTATAGAGGAAAATTTTGTGCTTTTCATAGGTAAACCCTTCATCGTCTTTGTTGTACCGTTTCTTACTTTCGGTGATGGTCAAATAATAATCATTGGACCTGGTTGACTTCACATCAAAGAAATAAGTACGCTTACCAGCCTTTACTTTCTCAGAGAAAATCTCGTCTCTACCGTTGTTCTTATTCTCTTCCACAGAATCTAGAGTTTAGTTAGGTTTTTTGGGTATTTTGATTAAAATCGAAGGTAGTATTTTAAAAATTTATTGCAAACTGAACACAATAAAAATGGGCTTATGTCCACTATTTTAGGTTAATATAGAGTCAATAAGATTCAATTTCTACATTTTTACAAGCTCGTGAGCATAAACTTAAGTCAAATTCAACAGTCCGGCAGCCTGGAATTTCTCGCCAAACAATTGGTTGATGGATTTATTACCGGCCTTCACAAGTCACCTTACCACGGATTTTCAGTTGAGTTTGCCGAACATCGGCTCTACAATGAAGGCCAAAGCACACGCCATATTGATTGGAAAGTATTTGCCCGAACTGACCGGCTCTATACCAAACAATACGAGGAGGAGACAAATCTTCGATGCGTATTGGCAGTTGATTGCTCATCATCGATGTTTTACCCCCAGCAATCAAAAGCAAAACTTCGATTTAGCATTTATGCAGCATCTGCCATTGCTTACTTGCTTAACAAGCAAAGAGATGCTGTTGGTGTTTGTCTTTTTTCGGATCATATCGAGGAGTTTACTCAAATAAAATCAACGCCTACTCACCTTCAAAAGCTTTACACCCTTTTTGAACAAAAGCTTAGCCATAAGGAGCCGCACAATCGAACCACGAAGGTTTCATCTGTACTGCATGAAATCGCTGAGAAAATTCACAAGCGATCACTCGTCATCATTTTTAGCGACATGTTTGATAGCGATGAACGTCAGGAGGAGATTTTCAAAGCCTTGCAACACTTGAAACATAACAAACATGAAGTGCTTTTATTCCATGTAACGGACCACGAAACAGAATTGGATTTTGCTTTTGAGGAGCGTCCTTATGAATTTGTTGATCTGGAGAGCGGAGAGAAGCTGAAATTAAATCCTGCAGAAATCAAAGATCGATTTAAGGAACAATTGCACCAACTACACACCGAGCTACGCCTGAAGTGCAACCAATTGAAAGTTGATTTTATCTCCTCGAATGCTCAGAGCAACTTCCATGAGGTTTTGCAGGCATACCTGATCAAACGGTCGAAGATGAAATAAAAATCGCGACCTGGTAAGTCGCGACCTTCTTGAACTATTTCCTGTTCAGTTATTAATTCTGTAATTGTTCGTTATGCAACCAAGCTTTCTTTGCCGTCAGTTCGTCTTTTGTCTCAACCATGTCAGGATCGGGCACACAACAATCTACCGGACAAACTGCAGCGCACTGAGGCTCTTCGTGAAAACCCGTACACTCGGTACATTTTCCTGAAACGATGTAATAAAATTCATTTGAAACGGGGTCTTGAGAAGACTTTGCATCAACTTTCGAACCATCTTCCAATTCAACTTCCGTTAGTGCAGTTCCACCAGCCCAAGTCCACTCGCGTCCACCTTCATAAATTGCAGTATTGGGGCACTCCGGTTCGCACGCCCCGCAGTTAATACACTCGTCCGTTATCTTAATTGCCATTCTGCTCTATTTTCCTGTTTTTGAATGCTAATTTCACGCAAAAATACAGCCTGAAACTTGACTTACAAAACAGGCTCAGGCAATCAAAAGTTTAGCGTTACCATGAATTTAGATCAAAGAATAGAAGCATTTTCTCAATTAGGCACAAAAATCCGCGAACTCAGGGAGGCTGAATTTCAGGCTCTTGCACTTCGGGCCAGAAATGAAAATCCGTGGTTCACCGCTGAAAACATAAAATTGGCATTAAAAGGGATTACTCAGTTTTTGGAAAAGGAAGCGCTAACCGCGTGGACAAGCCCGTATCAATTTCCAGCTACGAAATCAGTTGGCGTGGCGATGGCCGGAAACATACCGTTGGTAGGCTTTCACGATCTTCTTTGTATTCTGATTGCGGGTCATTGCATTCATATCAAAATGAGTTCACAGGATTCAGTACTCCTGCAATTCATTATTGATGAACTCCTGAAAATCGAACCCGCATTTGGTGATCAAATAATCATTGCTGATAAATTAAAGAACCTTGATGCGGTTATTGCCACGGGAAGTGACAATACTGCCCGCTATTTTGAATACTACTTTAGAAACATACCGCACATTATTCGAAAAAATCGCTCTTCCCTTGCGATTATTATGGGTGAAGAACCATTAGAAGAGCTGCGGAAATTAGGAGTGGATATCTTCAGCTATTTTGGTCTTGGCTGTCGTAACGTTTCAAAAATCTTCGTGCCCGCTGGCTACGATGTAAAACTGCTGTTTGAAGCGTGGGCCGATCACAAGGAGATCATTCAGCATCATAAGTATGCAAACAATTACGATTATCAGAAATCCATTTTACTCGTGAGCCAAGTTCCTTTTTATGACAATGGATTTGTGCTGCTAACGCAACACACGCAACTGGTCTCCCCTATTTCAGTCATTTACTATGAAGAGTATCAGGATATGAATGATCTGAATTTTAAAATAAAAGCAATTGAAGAAAAGACGCAGTGCATCGTTTCTGCAAATGCATGGTTTCAATCCAGTAAGCGTTTTGGATATGCTCAATTACCCGCATTAACAGATTATGCCGATCAAATTGATACGTTGGCTTTTCTTCAATTCAAGTAAATAGCCACACAGTCGCGCATTACTTCCCTCTCACCAATTCAACCCATCCGGTAAATACCTCGGAATTGGCAAGTAAACGATAGAAGTAAACTCCATCCGCTACATCTCCACCATTCCAATCGTTCTTGTAATCTTTTGATGAATAAACTTCTTTCCCCCAACGGTTGGTGATGATTAGCGTTGACTCTCCTGGTAAATTGCGGATATAGAAATTATCATTTACTCCATCAGCATTTGGAGTGAATATATTCGGGATAGTGATGTTGGTATCCACCTTTAACGTAACCGCATAGGTTTTTACGCAACCCAGCGCATCTCTGATGGATAACTGATAATCACCAGCAAAAAGATTAGTGGCATTAAACTCCATCTTCAGGCTTTGCTTATTGCGCGTTGCTTGTGACCAATCTTTAACATAAGCCTGACCTGGGAACAACGGATTCACAAGTTCTAACCGAACTTCATACGGTTCTTGCTTGCTCTCTTTAATACCAATCACCATAGACCCAGATGGCAAATCGGGATAGGAAATCACCCGATTGACATACAATGTATCCAAAGGCTGGTCTGGACCCAAAATTGTGAAAGACTTATACCCCGAAGTTATCGGACTTGTGCACCCACTTGACGCTGCTTGATTCTGAAGAATTCTGATTTGATAATCACCCTTGTCCAAGCCGGATACTTGAACATTACCTAATGCTTCAAGAGTTGTGATAGTTCCACTCTTTGCTATCAAGCCCTGTTTTAAAATTTCATAGCCAAAGGAAACAAGTGGTGCGCCCTTGAAGGCTGATAGGGTTACGGAACCCTTGTCCTCAAAACAAAGGATATCTTTGTTGGTGAATGAAAAGTCTACCTGGTCGGGTCCGGCAATAATCGAAACTGATTTACTGGTTGGACAAACAGCACTTACCGATTTAACGAACACTTTATAAGTCCCCTTTGAAAGATTCGAGAATGCAAAGGTCTCAGCTCCCGTTGATACCACACCTTTATAAGCAAAGTTGGTAGGAGGATTTGAAGGATCTGTGGTGATTCCAATATCAAACGTTCCTGAAGAGAAAATTGCAACAGAAATACCTCCGTTCGATCCATTCGAAGCGCAGTCTGGAGCGATTGGATCGGCAACGAAGTCAACAATTCCCGGAAAGGTTATGGAAACAGCAATATCTTTTTGGCAACCACTCGCATCTTCAATGTTCAAATTGTATGAACCGCTGGCAAGTCCGGTAATCGTATTGTTTGCAGGAAGTGTTATCGAATTTCCATTCAACTTGAAAAGATACGGGCCGGTGCCTCCGGAAACGGAAGTAACGGTAAGGCTTCCATCATTATTATTGCAGGTTGCATTTACCGTTGATGTTGTAGCGGTAATTGCAGATGGCTGAGACAGCGAAATCGTTACACCTGCAAAACATGGGTCTGATGAATTCCTTCGCACGCTGATCACACGATCGAATGATGGCGCTGCACCGGCAGGAATGCCTGTGATTTGGTTTCCGGATGTAAATGTATTCCATACCACTCCGTCAAGTGACCATTCGAGTACATTTCCTGTTTCACCGGGTACGTCTATCGTAACGGCACCATCAGCCGAGCCAAAACATTTTGCATTTTGTATATTGGATGCCACTGGCACACCAATAGTACCAGATCGATCAATCGTTACTTCGCCTGTTTTAACACAGCTTGGATCGCCATACTCAATCGAGTAAGAGTACGTTCCAATTGGTAAGTTCGGGAAATTAGGATCATTAAAATTCGTTCTGGAAATGGTCTGATTCGTATTAGATGTTCCGGTAATGGTAATTTTTACACCCGTATTGTTTACTGCAGGAACGGCCGGGTTAATGTCAAATTTTATACTTCCGTTAGACAATGTACAGGTTGCTGGTGATGGCACTGGTGTGATTACTACGGTTGCGCATGTACCGGTTCCTCCACCACTGGTACATAGCGGATCTGTTGATGATAAAATCGTAACGGTTTTAGTAGTAGAAGAAGTGCATCCACCACTAGTGACAGAATACTGGATAGTATGAGTTCCGGTTCCCGCGGTTGCAGGGCTAAAAGAATTTCCTGTTACCCCGTTTCCGGAGAAAGTACCACCTGATGTCGCAGGCGTTAGAGTAATGGATGGGCTACTTGGGCAATAAGTTGGATTTAATCCGGAAAATGAAGCATCTACAGAACCTGAAACTACAGTTACCGTCTGAGTGCTGGAATTTGTACATCCGCTGATCGTAATCGTATACAAAATTGAGTGGGTTCCTGCGCCTGCAGTAGCCGGTGAAAAGGTTGATCCGGTTATCCCAGGGCCACTGAACGTTCCCCCGTTGGTGGTTGGTGTTAACGTTACGTTGCCACTAGAGGTACAATACGGTCCCGCAAGTCCTGAAAACGTAGCAACAGGTGTCGTTGGTCCTGAAACAGTGATTGTGTTGGTAGAAGTGCAATTATTGGCATCCTTTACAACGATTGTATAGGTAGCTACAGACAGAGTATTAAAAGTATTTCCCGCCTGAAAGGTAGAACCATTATCTTTTGAATACTGATACGGTGATGTTCCTCCTGTTGCAGTAATCGTAATACTACCCTCGGTGCCAGGCGTACAGGTTGTTGCGTCTGTTTTGGAAGAAGTAAAGCTTAATGCGGCTGGTTCAGAAATGGTTACCGATGTAGTCGCAGAAGTGCAGTTATTACCATCTTTCACAATCACCTGGTAGGTGGCAGCAGCAAGGCCCGTAAATGAATTGCCTGCCACAAAGGTGACCCCGTTATCTTTCGAATACGTGTAAGAATTATTTCCGCCTGAGGCCGTTATAATTATCGATCCGTTAGCAGCTCCATTGCAGGTGATGTTTGTATTCACTGAAGTGAATGTTACTGCTGTTGGTTGACCAATAATGACAGAGGAAGCAAACTGACAGCCTGAATTATCTTTTACAACAGCTTGATAAGTAGCTGCGGTGAGTCCATTGAAAATATTTGTTCCAACAAAGGTTGCTCCATTGTCTATTGAATATTGATTTCCACCTGATCCACCCGTAGCATTAATCGTAATCGTACCATCCGCGCCTCCGTTACAAGTGGCATCAGTTTTTGTATTGGTAAAAGTTAAGCCTCCAGGGACCCCGATAGTAACATTTGTTGGCGAGGCCAAACAGCCATTTCCATCCTTTACAACCACAGCGTATGTGCCTGCAGTCAATCCATTAAACACATTACCTCCCTGAAAAGTAGCGCCATTGTCTTTCGAATATTGATAGCTTCCGTTTCCTCCGGCTGCAGTAACAGTTATTGAACCATCATTACCGGGGATGCAAGTTGTTGCATCTGTTGGTGGTGCTGTAAAAGAAACAGGCGCTGGTTCAGCTATTGTTACTGCGGTTGCCGTTGTTACACAATTATTCGCATCCTTTACCACAATTTGATAGGTTCCAATTGTCAACCCTGCGAAACTATTCCCTGCTTGATAGGTAGCCCCATTATCCTTCGAGTATTGATAAACCCCAGTGCCACCGGATGCTGTAACAGTAATCGAACCAGTAGAGCCACCGTTGCATAATACATCCACCTTTGCCGTAGTAAACGATAATATGGCAGGTTCAGTAATGATCACCGGATTCTGAATCTGGCAGCCGTTGCCATCGGTTACTGTTATTGTATAAGTACCAGCAGTAAGGGAGTTGAAGGTATTTGAGACCTGCGGTGCTCCTCCATTTTTAGAATAAGTATAAGTTCCGCTTCCGCCCGTTGCTGAAACAACGATACTACCATTAGCTCCGCCATTACAAGAGACATTAGCATTGGCTGTAGTAAACGCAAGTGTAGAAGCTGTGCTACTTATCGTAACATTTGTTGCCGTTGAGATACAGCCCGCTCCGTCTTTAACAACTATCAAATAGCTTCCTGCTGAGAGTGACGTGAATGAATTAGATGCTTGGAATGTTCCTCCATTATCTTTTGAATACGTGTATCCGGAGCCGCTTCCGCCAGTGGCACCTGTTACGGTGATGCTGCCATCTGGAGTTATACAACTGGTAACATTTGTTACTGTTGGTGCCGGGAATGTTGGTCCAGGGCTAACCGTAATCGTGCCCGTGGCATTCACTGATCCACAACCACCTGTCAATGGTATGCTGTAGTTGAATACTCCGCTCGCGGTCGGTGTGCCACTGATCGTGATCACATTCGCGGACCATGCCGCACTCACTCCGGTCGGTAAGCCGGTCGCGGCTCCGATCCCTGTTGCCCCTGTCGTGCTATGCGTTATGTTCGTTAACACGCTGTTGATACACAGGGTCGGTGTCGAGGACGCTGCCCCTGCTGTGTTTGCTGCTGTTAC
>CBHTSG010000004.1:0-247198 GCA_966095315.1 uncultured Cyclobacteriaceae bacterium | reverse complement strand
CTCTTTCTTTTCAGGTAATTTAATTGTTTCTTTCTTAGCAGTAAACCTAAGAGCAGTTGCGGGCCTAGGAGGTTTTAAAAATGGAGCGCAGCGGAATGTTAAGGCCGACCTGCTGTAAAATTGTCCCCCGTGACCGAACTACATTTGAAAACATAAATTTTAATTTAACACCAAACCCCCAAATTGCAAAAACATTTTGTTGGCAGCCATTGCTATAGGATTAATTTTAATTTGTTACTCAAGTCTTTTCCTGACTTTATATCGTCCACAAATGATATTGTGATGTCATTAAGCATGCTCTTGGAATGAAATGTTTTAGTGTCCCCGATTTGTTTATGAGCAGGTAAGTTATTTTGTATTGTTTTTTCCGTAATTCTATTTAATGAAACAACTATTAAATGAGCTTGGCTAATATTTTTATAGTCTTTAAGATAACGTCTTTCAAACAAGCTGTTGTGGGCCATATATCTCATGGCCGTTGGCCTAAGATTTGACCTGATGTCACAATAGATAAGTCTTTTCTTTTTCCCTTTTCCTTTTAGTCCAAAAACGTCATGGTCGCTTTTAATTAAATTAATATTTTTACTTTCTAAGTATTCTTTAGTGACTATTCTTATTTCTCGCATTTTTTCGAAAATCGATTTTCGAGAGAATTCAAGTCTAATTAGCTCGTCTTCTTTGCTCTTATTCAGTCCTTGAAGAATTGGTTCAGTTATTAGCTTTATTCTTTCGTTAAGAGTTTTGTTGGTTTGAGTGATATTCCGTTCCCAAAGAATAATATTCTGTGTAATTAGGTCGAAGTGTATTTTTAGATTACCCTCTTTGTCATCTTCTTTTTGCTTGGTGTGGTCATGTCTAGCTAAATAAATCACTTTTTTCTTTAGTCCCTCTACAAATCCAGCTTCATAATATACAGATGGTCGGGCATAGGTAAGATCCGCTATTGCAAAATCACATTCATTTATTAGTTCAATTATTTTTCTATCGATTTTGTCATTATGATTAACTCTGTCAACTCTAAGAGGTTCAATATTGAGTGTCTCTAAAGTTGCCTTTATTACCTTTTTATAAACTTCGTCCACGTCTTTTTTTCCAAAAGCACAAGCAATAAAACATCTTAATTTTCTCATGTCTAAATTTTATTCAGCTATGGCTGACAACGATTGGCTATATACATTGTGCATATATTTGCATTATCGCGTCAAAGCAAAATAAGCAATTTTCAGTGCCCTTTTGGGTTCCGCTGGTAGTTTTTTCTCTGAGCTTCCTTTCGAGCCACTCAAAATTCCAAAAACAAAATCCGTAACTTCACTTCGCCCAAACCGCTACCCTATGCGCCTGTTTCTATTACTGCTGCTATGTTCGTTCGTGTGCTATGCACAGCCTAAGCCCAACCTGCTTTACATTATGAGTGATGATCATGATGCGGATGCCATCAGTGCCTATAGCAAAAAGTTAATTCGCACGCCCAACATTGATCGGCTGGCAGCGGAAGGCATGAAGTTCACCAACGCCTTTGTGGGCAATTCCATTTGCGGTCCGGTGCGCGCTACCTTGCTCACCGGGCAACACTCGCACAAGAATGGCGTGAAAGATAATCGCACGCGCTTTGACTCTTCAAAAACTACGCTCCCAAAATTATTGCAGGCAGCAGGCTATCAAACGGCCATCATCGGTAAATGGCATTTGCAGTCGAACCCTACCGGCTTTGATTATTGGAAGGTACTTCCGGGTCAGGGCCTTTATGTCAACCCGCGGTTCATTGAGATGAACGGCCAACCAAAAACGTATGAAGGTTACGCTACCGATGTGATCACGGACGAAACGATCCAATGGCTGGAGCAACGCGACCCATCAAAACCCTTTCTGCTGTTGATTCACCACAAAGCACCGCATCGTTATTTCTTTCCCAAACTCAAGTACCTGGAAGAATATCATCAGAAAACTTTTCCGGAGCCCGCCACACTCTATGCTGACACCGTGAATCGCGGCAGCGCATGGCGCATACAAACCATGAGCATACTGCACGACATGCACTTGTGCAGTGACCTAAAAGTGGATCCTGCTTACCTCAAGGACATCCCCGAATACAAACCCGACTCGGCAGAGGTCGCCTACTATCATTCCATCATGAACCGCGTGCCCGAAAAACAACGAGCGCGCTACAAAGAAATTTATGCCGAGCGTGGCAAACTTTTGCAACAACTGAAACCGAAAGGCAAAGCGCTGCTGCAATACAAATTCCAATGGTACCTGCAGGATTTTCTCGCGTGTGTTGCATCGGTAGATGAAAGTGTTGGAAAAATATTGAATTACCTCGATCAGCATCAGCTTACCAGCAACACTGCCGTGGTGTACACCAGCGACCAGGGATTTTACCTTGGTGAAAACGGTTGGTTCGACAAACGCTTTGCCTATGATGTATCCATGCAAGTGCCGCTGCTCGTGCGCTGGCCGGGGCACATCAAGCCTGGAAGCATCAGCACTGCACTAACACAAAATATTGATTACGCCCCCACCCTGCTCGACATTGCGGGTGTACCCGTACCGGAATGGATGCAAGGGGTAAGTCTGAAATCGATCGCCACCGGAAAGCAAAAGCAACTGCCGCGCAATTATCTCTATTATCATTATTACGAATTTGTAAAAGATCACACGGTAATTCCTCACCTCGCAGTGAGAGGCGATGATCACAAGCTCATTTATTTTTATACCGTGAACGAGTGGGAATTCTACGATTTGAAAAAAGATCCTGACGAGCAGCATAACCTGATCCGATCTGCACAGCATCAAAAATTAATTGCTGCCTACAAAGCTGAACTACTAAAACTGCGGGATCAGTACGATGATCACGAACAGGCTGGAGAATTAAAATAAATTCAACGAACGTGAACTGGAAGAAAAGCCTTGCAAAAATTTCAATTACGCTGATCATCACGGTCATTCTTGCCTACTCCATTAGTTTCATTTCTGGAAAGATCAATTTCCTGGAGCGTTTCACCATCGCGGTAACCGACATTGATTTTACTGATCTCTATTATTACTATCGCCCAAAACCAAAACCCGACACGAACATTGTAGTTGTCAACATCGGTGTATTAAATCGGGCAGAACTTGCGGGCCTTTTTAAGATCATTTCTGAAAACAAGCCAAAGGCAATCGGCATCGATATCCTTTTTGATGAAGAGGCAGAAGTAACAGCGGGAACTGAAATGCTCAGCGAAGTTTTCAAGCACATTACCAATGCGGTATTTGCGAGCGCTTACAAAGGGACTGACGATAACGGTAGGGATGTAATGGAGCATCAGTCTCCCGTCATCCGGCAACACCTGAAAGAGGGTGTGGTAAATCTCAACATTTCAAAAGATGATCCTGAAAAGGGAACCGTGCGATCATTTTATCCGGTGACTACCATCAATGGTGAAAGCAAATTATCCTTTGGATTTGAAATTGGCTCATTGTGGAACAAAGACATCCTTAAAAAAAAGACTGAAGATGAAACGTTCATTCGATGGTATGGCTATTGCGAACGTGCGAATGTTCCCGATAGCCTGGTTGTGTTTAAAAGCATTGACTGGCATCGCATTCAAGATGGCCAGTATGCTCGCTCAGAGCTTGAAAACAAAATTGTACTGGTAGGGTATGCCGGTGATGTGCTGCACGAGCGCTACCGTCCGGACGACAAACTTTATACACCCTTAAATGGTAAAATGATTGGGCGATCGTTGCCGGATATGTACGGAGTAGAAATTCATGCCAACATTATTAAAATGATCATCGATGATAACTTGATCTATCAGTCCAAAGTGCTTGACTTCGTTTTTAATCTAATCATCCTTTCCTTGTTTTCGTTGATTCTGTTTTGGATCAACAAAAAGTATGGACGTCAATATTCCATACTCTCAAAAATCGTTTTGATCATATTTATTGACCTGCTTGCATTTGCTGCCATTGAGATTTTCTTCTTGTCGGATGGCGCGATTAAGATATTAATTGGAGAAGGTCTGTTTGTCATGCTCTTTCTTCCGGATGCCTATGAGTTTTTAGAAAGCAATCTCTTTCCCAAAATTTTTAAAACTTCTCCGTTGGTCCAACAGACTCAAGCTAATCTCACAGACAATGGGTAATTAATAAACCGTACCTTTACCTCATGACGCCCGAATTGATCTTGAATAGTCAAAAATACAGCCACAGGTTGATTCAAGCCTTCGTTCTGTCGCTGAGTGTTTTCTTTCTTTCAGGATTTGTCAGCAATCAAGGATGTCCCTCTCAAAATAAGATTCAAACCGAATCGATATCACGAAGCACGTTCCTTAAGAAAGCAATTTCAATCGTTCAACTTCACGCCAGGCCCGTTTATGCTTTCAATTTATCCGAACATTTTATTCAGCAATTAATTTTCCTGCACAATCAAATCAACGTTCAGCTTGAATGGATCGGCCATCAGGATGTTTGCCATTTGATTCTTCAATCGTTGCAGTTCACCTGCACCCCACGCAGTATTGACCTGCACCTTACCACCGCGCAAATCTAAATTTCTCCGCACCCGGAGAAGTAATTCAATCCATTCAATATTCGATCACCGCTGCCCAGCGCAGTTATACTAACTATTTTATGAAACAGCTTGCGAAAATCACGCGACAGCTCGTGCTATTGCTCTTCATCATTTTTGCCGCATTTGCCATGGGCTTATCCGGCAATATAATTCATCAACGCGAACGCTACTTGAACAAAGAAACAAGAACTGAACAAGTCGATAAGAAGGAGGAAGACGAAGATGAGGTAAAAGAATAGGCAGCTTTAAAATCAGATCAAATCCCTTAGTCCCTTAATTACTTTGCTTAACTTGTAAACCGCTATAACCCAACTCCTATGAAACGTCTCGCTCCACATTTAGCCTTACTCGGTGTTATCATCTTGATCAGTTGTTCCACTCCGGAAAAAAAATTCTCGCTGGCCATTGTGCACGGGAAAATATGGACCGGAAATGCTCAGCAGCCCTGGGCGCAATCCATGCTGATCGCGGGCGATACCATTGCCGTGATTGGAACGGATGAGGAGTTAGAACGCTACGCTGCTGAAGCAATAAATGTGATTGACGCGCAAGGAAAACTGATTGTTCCCGGATTCATCGACAGTCATGTGCATACCTTGATGGGTGGTCAGCGCTTAAGTTCAGTGCAACTGAAGCGTGTAAAGACGAAAGAAGAATTTATCAATGCCATTGCGAGCTATGCGAAAACCCTTCAACCCGAAGAGTGGATACTAGGCGGAGATTGGGATCATCAAAATTGGGGTGGCGAATTGCCCACGCACGAATGGATTGATTCGGTAACAAAAAATAATCCAGTGTGGCTCGAGCGCAGCGAAGGTCATTCCGGATTGGCCAATCAACTTGCGATGAGCAAAGCAAACTTGACCGCAGCCACGCCAGAGGTTGCCGGTGGCATCATTGTGAGGGACAAAAAGGGAAACCCAACGGGTGTGCTTAAAGACGATGCGATGTCCATGATTTTTAAAGTCATGCCCGACCTTTCGGCATCGCAGAAAGAAAAAGCAATTAACGATGCCATGGACTATTACCTCAGCGAGGGGATCACCACAGCGCATCATATGATCGAACCACACGAGCGCAATCTTGGTGGCGTGGCAACGGATTATGCCGCGTTCAAAAAAATGAATGATGAAGGTAAGCTTCGCGTTCGCTTCTATATGGCGGAGCCTTTTAGTGATTATGAAAAAGTTGCACTGCGCATTCGGCAAGAGGGCAATGGAAATTCATTTTTAAAAACCGGTGCCTTGAAAGGATACGTGGATGGAGCCATCGGCTCGCACTCTGCACTGTTCTTTGATGACTACACCGACAAAGCGGGTTTCAAAGGAAGCCAGGTCAATACTGAACAGGTTTTGATGGAGCGAATTCAAAAAGCCGATAGCCTGGGATTGCAACTTTGCATACACGCGATTGGCGATAAAGCCATTAACATTGCCCTGAACACTTTTGCCGCAACAGAAAAACGAAATGGTGTAAAAGATCGCAGGTTCAGGATTGAACATACACAACACATTCATCCTAATGATATCGCCACCATGAAACAACTGAATGTCATTGCCAGTGTTCAACCCTATCATGCCATTGACGATGGCATCTGGTGTGAGCAGGTGATTGGCCCGGAGCGGATCAAAACATCGTACGCTTCGCGCAGTTTGATGGATGCTGGAGTTCATGTCGCCTTTGGCAGCGATTGGTTTGTTGCTCCGCCTTCGCCACTCAAAGCGATGTACGCAGCCGTCACGCGCAGAACGCTCGATGGAAAAAATCCGGATGGCTGGGTGCCCGCACAAAAGATAACCGTTGAGGAAGCCTTAAAAAATCTTACGATCGAAGGAGCCTACGCATCGTTCGATGAGAAAAGAAAAGGTTCGCTCGAGCCGGGCAAACTTGCCGATTGGGTAATGTTGGATCAGAATATTTTTGAGATTGATCCCGTAGAGCTATGGAATGTGAAAGTGGTGATGACCGTTGTTGGCGGTCAGATCGCTTACAACCAAAAAAATTAAAACATGAGTCAGTTAGCAGAATTGATTAAACACGTGAGTCAGGCACGCCAGGAGTTCATTAAATCCACCATTGGATTGTCGCCCGCACAAGCAGGCTATAAGCCCAATGAACAAACCTGGTCGGTTACCGATAATGTTGAGCACATGGTGTGGGCAGAAATGGGCGGCATCAATGGTATTTGGAAAACATTTCACGCGCTTAAAGCAGGTCAACCGATTTGGAGTGGAACCGCAATCCACCACGGGTTAAGTATTGAACAGATTATCGAAAAGACGTGGCAACCGAAGGAACAAGTTCCTGAAATTGCCAAACCACGTTGGGGAGGGCCATTGGAATATTGGATACAAGCGCTTCAAAATTGCCAGCCGCTACTAGAGGCGCTTGCCAAATCACTCGAGGGGCAAGATCTGGAAAAGATTATTTATCCCCACATTATCTCCGGGCCACTCAATGTTGTTCAGCGCATGGAGTTTCTTCGGTTTCATCTTAACCGTCATCAAAAGCAAATTGAGAATACCATTACTTTGGCTGATTTCCCAAAAGCATAAAAGAAGAAATGATTACTCCCGCACAAGTTCGGAAATTGGCTTTATCATTTGAATCGTCTGAGGAGCAACCTCATTTTGAAAAGGCTTCCTTTCGTGTGAAGAAAAAAATATTTGCCACGCTCGATCTGAAGAATAAACACGCAGTGCTCAAATTATCGGAAGTCGATCAATCCGTATTTTCTGATTATGATCGCGCTGCGGTGTATCCGGTACATGGTGCGTGGGGCAAGCAGGGTTGGACGATCGTGGTATTGTCAAAGGTGAATAAGAGCATCTTCATCGATGCGCTGACTACATCCTATTGTAACGTAGCCCCCAAGGCGCTGTCAAAAAAATATCGTCCCGAATGATAAATCCCGCGAATGTGGGGATAGCAGGATGAAAAAATCGCTCTAACTTTTCAGTATGAAAAATCTCAAAACCATTCTATGGGCGGGCTTCGTTGCAGGAACACTTGATATCGCAGCAGCAATTTTTACGTTTAGCATTTGGACCAAGCGAGGCAGTCCTATGCAATTACTTCAGGTAGTTGCTTCTGGCGTTTATGGCAAAGAGGCATTCAATGGCGGCTGGTCAACTGCCATGGCAGGATTAGTTTTTCATTTTATCATTGCCACCAGTTGGGCTACGCTTTACTTTATGATGTACCCCTTCCTACCCTTCTTGAAAAACCAAAAATGGATGAGCGGAATTCTTTATGGTGCGATGGTGTGGTGCATCATGAATCTTGCCGTACTGCCGCTCAGCAATGCCGGTGTTCCTCCGTTTACCCTCGTGGGTGTTACGCGCGGTATGGGGATTTTAATGGTCTGCATCGGGCTTCCAATTTCCCTGATAGTCAGCAGGCATTATGCCTCCACGCGCTGATCAATTATCGATAGCAAATATTTTGATAAGGGCATAATCGACATGTCTCGGTGTGCACGGTCTGATCAAATGTTGTTTCGGGATCGTAAATTTCTTCGAGCAAAATTCGCAGTCTTGCTTCAAACTCAGGTAGCAGCGGTGTAGCATCTTCCACCAAATCCTTTTTCATTTTCAACCCAAACTGAAAAGCATCATCGAAAAGGTTGGAGCGGTTGATGAGACCGGGCACAATGGTAAATGATTCCTCTACCCGTGCATTATTCCGGTAAAGCAAAGCGTAAAGCATGGTTTGAAAAGCGGCCTTGTTTCGATTGGTCGTTCGTTCAAACAACGATTCGATGCTATCAAAATCAAGTTTGTCCTTTCCCGTCTTGTAGTCGATCACGCGGATTTGGTTTTCCTTACGATCCACCCGATCAATTTTACCACCGAGCACAACAAAACCCGGGGCATGACTGATCTTCACATTATATAAGAGTCCCTCCTGCTCCACTGCTTCCATTACAAACGGAGCGTGCTTTTCATCATTCTCTAAAATCTTCAACGCAAATCGCCTTACTACTTCCTTCACCACCAATCGCTGGCCTTCATAGGTAACCTTGCGGGTTGGGTCAAGTCGGTATTCCTTTATGAACTCATGATCAATCTGATCATCAATGGCTTTTTCCTTTCCTACAAAGTCACCTGCTTCAATCAGCTTGTTTCGCTTGCGCTCACGAATACGTTTATAAAATCCTTCCATCACTTCATGCAAGAAATTTCCCAGCACGCGCGCATCCAGGTCATCTTCTACCAACTTAGGTTCCTTCACGCCTGCGATGTAGCGGAAATAGAATTTTAATCGACATTCAATATAGCTATTCAACGCAGAGGGAGATATTCCGCGAAAGCGGGCAGTGCCTTCATTCAGTTTTGCCAACGCTTCTAATACCGTATTATCTTTTTTGATCGTTATCGATTCGATGGCGCGCGGCTGAACAGGATTGTGCAACACTTCACGTTCAATCTTTAAAGGGCTTTCAAAAATGAGTTGCTGTAAATAGCGGCTCATTTCGCCTTGACCTAGCTGATCTGTTTCAGAATTATAGAAGAGAAAAACATTTTCTGCGCGTTGCAACACGCGGTAGAACAAGTAAGAATAAATAGCATCCTGATGCTCAATGGTAGGCAATCCATAGGCTTTGCGAATGTTAAAAGGGACGTAAGATCCCTTTCCGCCAAAGGAGGGAAATGCGCCTTCATTCAATGAAAGAATAAAAACATTTTTGAAATCCAGGTTACGCGTTTCCAGCACACCCATTATTTGCAGCCCCTTCAGAGGCTCACCCGTGAACGGAATTTTTTGTGCACGCACCAATTGACGAAATAATCGCAAAAATGATTTTGCCAGGGCATTGGGTTTTTCTAAACGACCGGATTGATGAGAAGTACCGATCACTTCCTCCATGCGATTGATCAATTTCAGAAAGTGAAAAGCAAATTCACGATCCAGATCAGTAATTTTTTCAAGCGCCCCCACTTGATGAATCACCTGACGAACATAATCCAAAATATTTGCCTCTACAGCGGCAAAAATGGTGCGGTGCAGCGGCAGTGATGTGGCGAGAAAACTTTCGGGGATCATCACCCAATTGTGAGTAAGAATTTCCTTTCGTTTCGCATTGGCGATGGCAGGATCAGCGGCAATGATGTAAGGGTGGCCCAACAATGCCAGCACCTGGCGATGATTAAAATGATCCTGCTTGCGATTCGTCTGCAATTCCACCAGCAGCTCTACCAAATTGAACACCGGTGTGTTGCTAAGTGAAAATCCCATGGTCACATTGAGCTTTTCAACCTTATCAGAAATGCCGTGAAGCACGGGCATGAGCATTTTCTCATCGGGCAAAACGATGAGCGTCTCTTCGGGTTTGGCTCCCGCTTCCAGTTGCTGCTCCAACATCTGGGCCATCAGCTTCGCCTGGCCCATGGCCTGCGCTGCACTAATGACTTTCAATGATTTGGGTTTCACCAGATTTGCAGGAAAAGTTTCAAACGTGGCCTTAAGAATATCTTGATTTTGATATAGCTTCAAAAAGCTACCTGCCTCCTGACGAACATCGTTCACATAATATTGATCGGCATCCCAAAACACTTTTGCCTCGCGCTTCTCCACAAACCAGCTGATGATTCTTTCTTCCGCCAACGTAAGTGCATTGAAGCCAACAAATTTAAGGTGACCATAATCCGGTGCCTTCAATTGATTACTCAACAGCTGCTCGGCCACCTCGCGATGAATCATTCCTTCGTATGCCAGGCCCTTCGATTGCAAATCTTTTCGATAAGAATCATATAACGTGAAGAGTCTGTTCCAAACCGTGATGAACTTTTGTTTGCTTTCGGTAAGGTGATCATCAAATCCAAACCAGAATTTTCGAAGAAACTCCTTTTGTTCTTCGGTGAGGTAATCAAAGCTGGAGTCCAATTCCTTTTGATTGCGCAGATCTTTAAACAGATGATCAGCCTGCACCATGTATTTGTCGATCTCCTCAAAATCGCGCAGCAACATATCGCCCCAAAAGTAGAAGCGATCAAAAGGCTCCGGTGCCCCTTCATTCTCTCCGGATGTGAAGGTGCTGGGCATGAGTGACGTGTACATCTGGTAGAGCCGGTGAATCAGCTCCAACTTATCAGGAACGCGTGCAGTAGATAAGCCACTAATAAATTCTTCAATGTTGAGAAGTCTCGGAGCAAAGGATGGTTTGGACAATTGATCGCCCAGATGCTTTTTAAAATACAGCGAAGCTCTTCGATTGGGAAACACCATGGTGATTTGATCGAGTGGCGTTTTCTCGGCAACAATCTTTTCTGCAAGCTCTTTTAGAAATGGTTTCACTGTTTTCCCTTATTCGAAGTTCATCCTTAATTCAACACTATCTTAAAAATCCAGGCCTAACTGGTTCTCTTCTTTTCGCTTCGTCACCTTTAATTTTCCAGGTGGTATCGAAATAGTTTCGCCTGTTTTCAAATACAACAGATGACCTTCTACTTCTGTAAAGCCCATCGCCTTGAGTGTATCCATGTATTCCTTTACCTGCGCCTGATCCGTCTTCTGTACATTTCCTGTTTTGTAATCAATTACTACTGCTTTATTACCGTTGATCAACAATCGATCAATTCTGCTTTCTTTTCCACCCGGCAAAAGAATAGGAACCTCTGTGCGTACTTCCCATTCGGCTGCGAACCAGCTTGAGATCTGGGGATGATTGAGCATCTCGCCTATTAACATCTCCAGCGCGGGCACATCATCGGGGGTCAACCAACCTTCAGATTTAATTTCTGCCATCACCCTTGTTACATCAGGTTTGTACTTGATGCGCGAAAAAACCTGATGAAGGTGAATACCATAGTTTCGTTTCTCAACTGCTGGAGAATCCTCAGTCGAAACTCCAAAATAATCTCTTCCGCTTTGTCGGATGACGAGTTTCTCGCGCCACGAAGTGGATTGATAATGGGAGAGATGAACCGAAGGCGTCTGTCGATGATTACTTTTTTGCTCAGGTTTAAAGTCACCTGAGCTCCATACTTCTGCGGCTTTGTCCCAATTCGTTAATAGCTCAAGAGATTGGGCAATTCCATTATACATGAATGCTGCCACCGAGTGTTTCATATTTTTGACTCCTTCAGGATGTGGGGCCAACACCGTCATGCCTTCTTCCGCGCGGGTAAGTGCTACATACAGCAAATTCAGATTATCGAGATAGGCGCGTGTGCGCTCTTCATTGTATTCGGCATTGAAATGCGTTTCCTTCAATGCAGACTTATAGCGAACAGGTATGTAACCGGCTTTGTCAAAAATTCCCTGATCTGATTTGACCCAAAGATTAGGACCCATATAACCTTCATGATCCATATTCCACGAACAAAAGGGAACAATCACATACCGAAACTGCAGTCCTTTCGATTTATGTATCGTCAGAATCTGAGCTGCATTTACCTGATCAGAAACCTGGATCGATTTATTTTTTTTGTTTAACTCCCACCATTCCAAAAATGAATTCAGATCACTGCGTTCGCGACCGGTAAACTCTAATACCAAATCCTGAAACGCCTGCAGATACGACAGTTCACCAACCTGACCACCAAGGTCAAAAATTTCAATTAAGGTTTCGGTCAATTCAAACAGCGGCAGTTTTTTTAACGAAAGCTTTGCTTTGCTGAAAGCCTCCGGCAGATTATTCTCAAAAAATAACTGATTGCTTACCGAAAAAACTTCCGTGAGCTGACGATCGGGTTCATGCAGCCGTGCAAATTCATAGCCCAACTGCGCACGCGCAATGGCGTTATCCGGATTGGCCAGGTATTGCATGGCGCCCAACAGCAGATTAATAGATGAGGCTCCATCCAGCCGCAACGATTCACTGGAGATCACATCGTACTTTAGATTACGATTGGCTTTGTCGGAGTCCTTATATTTCACCAGATGAGCAACGATATTTTGCCCTTCTTCTTTTTTCCTGACCAGAATCGCAATATCCTTCAGTGGAATTCCCTGAAGCTGAAGTTTCTCAAGCATGCTCGTCAATTGGTCCATGGCTTGCTCTTTCCAACTCGGCTCTCCCGTCTCTGACAAAAACTTCACGGTCACATGTCCTTTGGTTGTCCCGGGGGTTAATTGCACCACATCACGATAAGCCTCCTCGGCAATACTGTCGCTGGTATCGGCAGCGACAAGCGTGGACATGGACTGAAAAAGCAAATTATTAAACGAAACAATTGAGGTTGAGCTCCTGAAGTTTTGATTCAATGCATGGGCGCCAATCCGATGCTTTCCAATCTGCTCTTCCACAGCCTGCTGCAGTAATTTTAAATCCCCTCCGCGCCAGCGATAAATAGCTTGCTTTACATCGCCCACCACCATGCAGGAAAGACCCTGATCGAGACTGTTGGTAAGCAGCGGAAGAAAATTTTTCCATTGCATGCCCGAAGTATCCTGAAATTCATCGATCAAAAAATTTTTATAAAAAGAACCGACCTTCTCATAAATAAACGGAGTATCGGTTTCTCCAATTAATCCGTTCAAAAATTTTGGCGCATCGGCCAATAGCATCATGGAGTGCTCTTCTTTGTATTCGTGCAGCTTGCGCGATATTTCGAACAGCAAGCCAAATTCGTAGAAATTACTAAGCACCACTTCCGCTGAAAGCGCCTGTTTCACATGTTTTTCATGATATGAAAAGAGATCACCCACAATGGGGATGAGCTGATGCTCGGCTAACTTAATGATTTGAGCAGCGTTGGGTGACTTTTTGTTAGGCCATTCCTTGCTGTGCAAAAATTCCTTTTCCGCACGAGCACCCTTATCGCGATAGTCTTTAACACTTGAAATCTTTGACAATTTTTTGAAATAGTTATACACGCCCCCTCCACCCCACTTAAAGTCATCGTCCGTCAATCCATGAGCAGCAATAATTTCGGCTCCCTTGGAAGCCCGCACTTTCACAAAGTTGATAAATTCAAATTTTGACTTGCGTAGGTCATTGAGCAAGTTGGGGAAGTAATCTTTGCGAGAGGCCGTCTTGGTCAGTTCATCCTCAATGGCTTTGAAATTCTCCGAAAAAATTTCTTTCGAAAAATCAATAAGATTTGCCCGCACATCCCACGCACGATCGTTTTCCAAATTCTCGTTAGCAAACTCCACCAGCCAATCCGTGAGAAAATCATTATTGCCCAACTCATCCATCAGTTGATCGATCACTTCCTCCAGCACCACATCCGTCTCAACCTCCAGCCGGTAATCACCCACCAGCCCGGCTTCCCTTGTAAACGATCGAATCACTTTTTGAAAAAATGCATCGATGGTGCTGATGGAAAATTGTGCGTAGCCATGAAGGATGGAAGCGAGCAACTCCTGTGCATTCGTACGAAAGGTGGGATCATCCATCCCCAACTCCGCTTTGAGTTCTTCCGAAAGCGCATCTGACTTTCCGTTTGCATACGCATAGAGATACGCCAAAATGCGATCCTTCATCTCTTGCGTGGACTTGTTGGTAAACGTTACTGCCAGAATAAATTTGAAGTAATCGGAACGGGAACGCAGCGCCAGTTTCAGGTATTCTTTGGCCAGCGTTCTGGTTTTTCCGCTGCCCGCGGAAGAGCGGTAAATTTCGAAAAGTGTGTTCAGTGTACAGTCGCGTTTATCCTACACGATTTACGATTTTTTTGCAAATGGAAGAAGTTGTTTACATCCTCGCAGAAATAATTTCAAAAAGTGTTTCTTCCCAAAAATTCCTATCTTGAAGAAGTTCATTATGCGAAGACTGTACTTCTTTCTGCCCAAGCTACTCCACTCCTTTCCGGTTCAGTTGCTGTTCAACAATTTCAAACGAAATCATATTCTCATCGTGTGCTGGATAATCCTTTTCGCGATGGTTAGCGGCAACATTGGCAAGTACCTCGGCATTCCCTACCTGTTTTTGGACCCGGAATATCTGAACAAAGTTAACTTCACCAGCTTCTTCATTATGGGGATGATGACAGGCGGATTTACCACGGCCTTTCACATCACCTGCTACATTACTGATGGACATCGGTTTTCGTTTATTGCGGCCCTGCCCCGGCCATTCCGAATTTTTGTCATTAATAATAGTATCATCCCGCTCACGTTCCTGGGCGTTTATGTTTATCACATTTATGAATTCCAGATCACGAATCAATTCAGCAGCTCTTCCAACCTGATGTGGAATCTTACCGGGCTGATGATCGGCTACGTCACCATGACGTTGCTTTTCTATATCTACTTCCGGCTTACCAACAAAGATATTTTCAAATACGTGGTGTGTCGTATCGATGAAAAGATCAAAAAAAATGTACACGTTACGCGCGCCAGTGCACTGAAAAAATTAGACATCGCACGAAAGAAACAACTCCGGGTAGATTATTACATCGATGGACAACTCAGAACTAAACCTGTTGAAGACACCAGTTTCTATGACAAGGCCACCATCCTCCAGGTTTTTGATCAGAATCACTTTAACTTGGTAATCATTGAGGTGTTGGTTTTTGTATTGATTCTGGTGCTGGGCATTTTTAAAGACTTCCCTACTTTTCAATTTCCTGCTGCCGCAAGCTTCATGGTATTTCTCACCGTCTTTGTCATGATTTCCGGAGCATTCTCGTATTGGTTTGGCGGGTGGTCTTCCACTGCGGCAATCGTATTGTTCCTGATTTTCAATTACCTGGTGGGTGAAGACTTCTTCACTAAAAAATACGAAGCTTTTGGACTCGACTACAATAAGCCTCCTACCGAATATTCGGTGGAATCGCTGCAAAAACATATAGACAGCACTACCATTGCGGAAGATCGAGCAGTCATTCTGGATCAGCTCGAAAACTGGAGAGAAAAATTTTCAACAGAAAAAAAACCGAAGATGGTTTTCCTGTGTGTGAGTGGCGGAGGCAAACGTGCAGCGCTCTGGACACTGACAGCCCTTCAAACTGCAGATAGTTTATCGGCAGGGCAGTTGATGGAAAAGAGTGCATTGATCACCGGTGCTTCCGGGGGATTGATTGGTGCCAGTTACTTTCGTGAACTAAAGCTTCGCGAAAAACTTGATTCCAACATTCATCCGTATGCGGCTTTACACCGCCATAAAATTTCAACCGATAATTTAAATCCACTCATTTTCAGTTTACTGGCCAATGATCTTTTTGTTGGCCTCAACAAATTTGAATACAAAGAATTACTCTATCATCGTGATCGTGCGTTCACGTTTGAAGACCAACTGAATAAAATCACTGAAGGGTTAATGGATCGGTCGGTCTCCGACTATGCAGAGCCGGAGCAAAAGGCCATGGTGCCCATGATCATTCTTACCCCCACCGTGATCAACGATGGCAGAAAAATTTATATCGCCTCACGCTCGGTTTCGTTTATGAATCAGGAGGTGGAGAATTTCCATGCATACCCGGCTGCCAAAGTCAGTGGCATTGATTTTATGCGCTTCTTCAAATACAATGGATCAGAAAATCTGCGGTTCCTTTCTGCGCTTCGTATGAGCGCTACGTTTCCCTATATCACCCCCAACACCACGTTGCCCACCGATCCGCCCATTCAAATTATGGATGCCGGTATCACCGACAACTTCGGGCTTTCGGAAGCCGTGCGATTCATGTATGCTTTCAAAGATTGGATTGCCGAAAATACTTCAGGTGTTGTATTTGTATCCATTCGTGATTCGCCTAAGCTTGGAAAGATTGCCGCCAAGAAAGGGCAAACAATTATTGATGATGTCACTCAACCCATCAGTAGTGTCTACAATAACTTTGAAAACTTTCAGGATATCACCAGCGATTTGTTGATTGGCCAGGCTCATTCATGGCTTCATGCTCCCATCGATCGTGTTGATTTGCAGTATCAATCCGAAACGTATCTGCCCATTCTGAAAAAAATGGATAGCCTGAGACAAAACAACGCGCGTGCTTCACTGAGCTGGCGATTGACCGCCAGAGAGAAAGAAGGGATTGTAAACAACATTCAATCCGAACGCAATCGCGAGCAACTTCAAAAGCTGATGAAGTTGTTGGAGTGATGGCTGGTCAGTCCATCATTGAATTGCTTCACCAAACCATGGCAACTTAGAACTATCCTGATCGGTGAGCAGATGAACATTTCGGGTAATTACTTCAACATCCCAATTCCACCATTTTATTTCCAGTAATCGTTCAATGGTTTCGTCATCAAATCGCTTTCTGATTTCGCGTGCAGGATTTCCGCCAACAATCGTGTAAGGTGCTACATCACTCACCACCGTTGAATTGGTAGCGATGATTGCCCCATCTCCGATTATTACAACCGCCATGATGGTCGCTCGATAACCGATCCACACATCATTGCCAATTCTAATATCTCCCTTGTGCGGATACGATTTACCATCCATCGCATGAGCCCAACTCTTACCAAAAATGGCAAACGGGTAACTTGAAATTGAGCTCACCAGATGATTGGCGCCATTCATAATAAACTGAACCTGCGCTGCTATCATGCAGAATTTTCCGATGATGAGTTTATCATGATTGAAATCAAAATGATACTTCACATTCCTTTCGAAGTTTTCTACATTTTCGAAATCAGCATAATAAGTATAATCACCCACGATGATATTAGGATGCTTCACAACGTTTTTAAGGAAGCATAATTTGTCATACTGCGGAAGGGGAAATTTTTCATTCTTATCTGGAACATTAATCATAAGCAAGGGATGAAAATAGTTTGAAATAACTTTAGCGGAGTGTGCACATCAAATTCGCTCTGATCAGAAAAATAGAGCGCAACAACAATGGCCAGCGCAATGATTCCCATGGCCAGCAAAGTGGCTTTTCTGCTGTTTGTCATACCGTAAAAGTTTATACAACAAAAGTATAGACAGCGTTATGATTTCGTGTAGGACTATTCAGCCTATCTCTGGTACTTTTTCCGGAATGCTGTTGGGGTGTACTTCGTCTTCTTATGAAAGAGACGGCCAAAATAGGATGGATCTTCAAAGCCTATCGCATACGAGATTTCTGCCGCGGTAAGTTCTGTGAAGACAAGAAGGCGCTTCGCCTCAGTAAGCTTCAAATCCAAAATATATTGCTTGGCGGTAGTTCCAATTTTTTGAAGGCATTGCTCGTTCAATTCTCTGGATGAGATTTGAAGTTGATCGGCACATTGTGTAATCGAATAATCAATCGAAAAATTCTGACAAATCAGATTCTTGAATTGCGTAATGAGCGAATCGCTATGGTGGTTTGATGTTGCATCGCGATTGTATAATGAATAGAGATAGTTGATGCCGGATAAGAGTACTGGCTTGCTTTGCTGGCTATCTTTAGTAAACTGATCAATCAAATTCTGAAAGATATTTTTGAAAAGAGGTCGCTCAGCGAAGGCGATATCCAGATAAGGTTGATCGTAATCAATGTGAAGATGATGGCCGGTTGGATTATCAAACGCTATAACGTTTGCCACTGCATTTTCGTAATTGCTCCATCCAACCACTTGCTTTGAATTGAAAGCAAAAATTCGCCATGGCTTCACCTCGTATTCATGCTGGTCAATCACAATGAATCCCTTCCCTTTCAAAAACAACATGGACGAATAGTAATTACACCGAATGGCAGGAGCCGGTTTATACGGATATTGCCGGCTGTCAAATTTTCCTGCGTACAGCGTGTCGCCTTTTTTTAAGACTGTAAAAACCTCGTGCAACTGATATTCGTGCATGGTCACCAAACTCCTGATAACCATCAAGTAATAGAAAAGATTTTGACTTTCAAAGATCCACACCAAACGATATTGTGTGGTGTCAGTCTAATGAATGCGATGCTCGCTTAAATCCAGCTTGGTTGGTATCAAATAATTTGAACGCGTTGTTAATGGCAGTAACCAAAGTAACTTCACCGGTATTCTTGGTAACATATCCATACGAGGCCACGGCTTTTGTTTTTGCTGCCACTTCTTGCTCCACCTGATTTGAAAGAAAGATCAATGGAATGGCATGATTCTTTAAAACGATTTTTGCAGTTTCAATTCCGTCTATGCCATCACCAAGATTAATATCCATCAGCACCATATGAATGGACTGGCACTGGTTCACGGTGTTGATCGCCTCCTCACCCGAAGTAGCAATCATCACTTTGAACCCCTGATTTTCAAGCATCATGCGCGTAGCCATGGCGATGAGGAATTGATCTTCTACCAACAAAATATTTTGGCCAGTTGAATTTTCGGTAATGTTTCTGAACATAACGGAACCTCGTTTGGTACATCATTAAAAACGTGAATAACTAAACTGCGGACAATTCCGCGCGATAAAAAATGATGGACGTTAAAAAATTCACGTTAGCCGGGGCAGCGTTATGCAGCGCTCATGAAGACAGCCTCACGCTTGGTACTGATAGTGCCCGGAAACAGTTACCTCTAATTGGGTGATCCTCTTCAATTCCTGAAGCACATTCTTCATCATCTGCGCATCAACCAAAAGTGTAGGCTGATTAAGCAAACGAACAGATTTATCATTTTTCAATTTAAGATTGTAAAAGATCGCGCCACCACGAATCTGATTATTGACACTTACTTCCAGGCGGGCTATTTCAGATAATGGATAAGTAGTAGTTACCGAACTAAAGAATCGCATTGAACGAATTTTTACAATCGATGATGCGATGATCACCTCGCGAATGACTTTGTTGGTCATCATAAAAACAGCCAGGGGCACCAGGAGCACAAGAGTAGTCTGGATGAACCATGGCAGATTCTTTTCCTCAAAAATAAAGAGGCCTGCAATCAATGATAACATTAAAAGAGGAATGGCACGCCAGGCCAAAAAAGAAATAGCCACCATCCAGCTGGGCAGCGTCAGGTGAAGTTCATGTACAGAAGGACTATGAGCGTGGTAAGGATGAAAATGGTTCTTCATGAATCCACATCATTTTATCCGCTCCAACACTCCCCTTCGCTTCACGATGTTTTTATAATCCCATTGAATGTTGCGCGACTTTTCCACCCACCGTTTCAGATCGGTTTTATTAATCTGCTTCACCGTTGTGTATCGAACTTCTGCCGCTTTGAACGTACCCTCAGGTTGCAAGCCTGCTTCATCAAAAGATTGGCCACTCCAAAATAGCAGTCTGATGCAATTTTTCAACTTAGCGTACCCTACCACCGGATTGCCATCGAGGAACCATACGGGCATCGCATGCCAGATTTTGTTTTCTACCTCTGGCAAATGGCGAGTGATTTCCTTGGCAAGGAGCGTGCAAATCGCCTGGTCTTCTGGGGTTTGCTTTTCATTGTATGCCTCAACATCCTTGTTCATCTCTTCAGGGGTTGATGATCTCTTTCAAGATAAGAAAAAAGCTTGTGGCGCAACGATAAAAAAGGGTTTGTAATCCGTGCATAATTCGCATTTTCATGCTCGCAGATTACAAATCTGCTTACATGTAAGTTCGACATTTGGAAATAGGTCTGGACTTGCGTAAAGTCCACCGTTACAAAATTATTGATGCGTCCTGGCCGCGATAACAAAGCGAAATTGTCAACCGCGATTTATCCACGAGCACAAGTCAAGAATTTAGATTTTGAGAAATCCCAACTTGTCTGCGGAGAATAAACGAAGTCAACTGTGCATAAAACTGTCCTCGCGAACTATTGCCTTCATCAGTCAATTTTCATTTGTTTGATCATGATCTCCCCAGGTATATCATATGGATTCCCAAGAGCGACAATGAGTTCAAAATGATTGTACCCCTCTAAGATGAGTAAATCTACTTGCTTGGATTGTTTTTTTAAAGCTTCAGCAAATTCCTGGGATTGTCTTTTGAATTCTGGGCTTTCATTTGTCCCATAGGCTAGGACAACCGGAGCATTAATTTGTGCTATGTGATTAATAGGACTAAGGTCTTTCACCATTTTATCAGTGAACTCAACGTACTTATTTCTAGACGATAAACTTACTGGGTAAAGGTCGTACATACCACTACAGAGAAAGGCACCCTTTATCACATTTGTTGGGACTCCATATTGGGTCCAGTCTGTTGTTAAAAGAACGCCTACAAGATGTGCACCTGCCGAGTGTCCAGAAATATAGATATTGTCAGGATTTCCTCCATACCGTTGAGCGTTTCTAAAAGTCCACACAACTGCTTTCCTTAGCTGCTCAACCATTGGGTATAAACTTCGATTTGAATTTGTGACTAATTCATAGTCAGGCGCAACATACATTACGCCCAACTCAACAAATTTACGACCATTGTAAGCCTGTTCTCCAGAACCATTACCAACTTGCCATGCGCCACCGTGAATAAAAATGTGAATGGGAGCATTTTTGCGTTTAGGGGCATACATGTCTAATTGTTCCACTTCTGTATTACCGTATTGTATCCGTTCAGCTTTACCAATGCTAGATTGAGTATGACTATTTAACGACTTTAGTTGTTGAGCAACAGCTTTAAAGTTAGGCGCCCAATACATTTGGTTATAAGCCGAATCGAGAGAAGCTTTAGTGTAACCCAAATAAATTTTCTGATTAGAATTTTGCGAAAATACATTTGGTACTAAACCTAAGATACAAGTCAATATTATTAGTAATGAGTTAAATTGTTTCATTGTCATATTTGTTGCTTTTTTTAGTCAGTGAGGTATTGACCACGGAGACTGTGCGCCTTGCAAATAAAGTTTATGCTTATGCAGTGCATGCCCCTCGTTAATAATTATTTACCAGTCAATTTGTCCCTAATTTTTTTGGCAATCATGTCTAACTCTTCGCTTGATACAGTTTTGCCTTCGTTTGCTTCATCTCCCTTGTATCGAGGTATAACATGAAGGTGACTATGAAATACGGTCTGACCTGCAGCCTCTCCAGAATTAATTTGGAATCGAAATGCCTCACATTTAATATCCGTTTTTCTTATTGTCAACGCAATTTTTCGAGCTATACTTATCATTTGTCGGGCTGTTGAGTCAGGGACTTCAGTCAGTTCTTTTGCGTGTGTTCTTGGAGCAACTAAAACATGGCCTGGGTTTCGTTGCCCGTGACTCATAAATGCGACTACCAAATTGTCCCGATAAACGACTTGGCTTTCTTGTGTGTTTTTATTCGCAATGTCACAGAAGACACAAGAACTATTAGGCTGTCCAATTGATTGTGAAATGGTAGCAAGGAAAAACAAGAAGGTTATAAAAGATATTCGTGGATGAGTCATAAATAATTATTTAAGAAGGTTCATATCAATTTAACTAAAAAGTCCATTGATCAGACGGTAAGTATTGCCGCTAACACCCGAATATACTCATTGCCTATATTTCGTTTATGGCCTTTCTTAAAAAAATTGGGTATGCCCTTCAATCAAAAAAATCCAGTAAAAAAAACTGCCTTTTGCACTTGTCTCCTCGTTCACTCTCTTATTTTTGCAACCCGCTTTTAGTCTTTAAAAAAGAATATCAACGCTGATCAATGGAAAAAAATATTCAACTCATTGCTGCTGAATTAAATCTGAAACCACAACAGGTTGACGTGGTGATTAATCTCCTCGCAGAAGGTGCAACCATTCCGTTTATGGCCCGCTATCGCAAAGAACTTACCGGCAGCCTTGACGAAGTGCAGCTAAACGCTATCCGCGACCGGCACGAGCAGTTGGCAGAGTTGGACAAGCGCAAAGAAGCGATTTTAAAATCCATTGAGAAGCAGGAGAAACTAACACCTGCGTTGGCGAAAGCCATTGATGAGGCCACCACACTGGCAGAACTTGAAGACATCTATCTCCCTTATAAGCCGAAGCGCAAAACCCGCGCAAGCGTGGCGAAAGAAAAAGGACTTGAGCCGCTGGCACTGGCACTTTTTGAACAAAGTAAATTGGATGTAGAAGGTACTGCTGCAAACTATGTGAATGCGGAGTTAGGCGTTGCCAACACACAAGAAGCACTCGAAGGCGCCCGCGATATTATGGCGGAGTGGATCAGTGAAAATCAGGAAGCGCGTAAAAATATGCGCGAGCTTTTTTGGCAAGATGGCGTAATTGCGGCAAGCGTAATCAAATCAAAAGCGGAAAGTGAAGAGGCGCAAAAATTTAAAGACTACTTTGATTGGAAAGAGCCGATCAAGAAAACTCCTTCCCATCGATTGCTTGCCATGCGCAGAGCAGAGAAGGAAGGTTTTATCATGCTGGATATTGCACCCACTGAAGAGTTGGCCGTTTCTGCATTAGAAAATCAATTCGTAAAAACATCATCGGCCAGTGGCGAGCAGGTGCGCATGGCCATTAAAGATTGCTACAAGCGTTTGCTCAGACCATCGCTGGAAAGTGAACTACGCCTCGAAACAAAAATGCAGGCCGATGCAGAGGCAATAAAAGTGTTTGCTGCCAATCTGAAAAAATTAATGCTTGCCTCTCCGCTTGGACAAAAGCGTGTGTTGGCGTTGGATCCTGGATTTCGTAGCGGCATTAAAGTGGTGTGCCTCGGTGCGCAAAGCGAATTACTTTTTGATACGGTGATCTATCCGCTGGAGCCTCAGCGTGAAACCACAAAGGCTGCCACGATTGTATTGGGATTATGCGATCGCTTTAAAATTGAAGCCATCGCCATTGGTAATGGAACGGCCAGCCGCGAAACAGAAGCTTTTGTAAAAAACATTGGGTTGCCGAAAGAAATTATCATAGTGATGGTAAACGAAAGTGGTGCATCCATTTACTCCGCATCGGAAGTAGCGCGCGAAGAATTTCCGAATCATGATGTTACCGTGCGGGGTGCTGTGTCTATCGGGCGCAGACTGATGGACCCTCTCGCAGAGCTTGTAAAGATTGATGCGAAGTCGATCGGTGTGGGGCAATATCAACACGATGTTGATCAGACAAAACTAAAAGCAGGTTTGGACGACACGGTGGTGAGCTGTGTAAACTCCGTGGGCGTAGAAGTAAACACCGCCAGCAAAGAGTTACTAAGTTATGTTTCCGGCCTTGGCCCGCAACTGGCGAAGAGTATTATTGAATACCGCACACAACATGGCCCGTTTAAAGATCGCAGCGAATTGCGCAATGTGCCGCGCCTTGGTGATAAAGCATTTGAACAATGTGCCGGATTCTTGCGCATTCGTGAATCAAAAAATCCATTGGATGCCAGTGCCGTGCATCCTGAGCGCTACGAACTCGTAGAAAAATTTGCCAAAGACCTTGGCTGCACCGTAAAAGATTTGATGACCAGCACAGAGTTGCGCAAGAAGCTTGACCTGAAAAAATACATCACCGACACAGTTGGGTTGCCCACGCTCACCGATATTCTTTCAGAGTTAGAAAAACCCGGTCGCGATCCACGCGAGAAGTTTGAAGTATTTTCTTTTCAGGATGGTGTGAATGAAATCAAAGATCTGAAAGTGGGAATGGAACTGCCGGGCATTGTAACAAACGTAACCAACTTTGGCGCGTTTGTCGATGTTGGTGTGCACCAGGATGGATTAGTACACATCAGCCATTTGTCGGATCGTTTTATTAAAGATCCCAACCAGGTAGTAGCGGTACAACAGAAGGTAAAAGTTACCGTGATTGAAGTGGATGTTCCGCGCAAGCGCATTGCATTATCCATGAAGAGTGATCCGTTTGGTACTGGCTCAACTCCAAAAGAAAAAGGTCAAGCTTCAAATGCGCCACACAAATCTTCCGGTTCGCAGGTCCGGCCGCAAAAGAAGGAGAAGGAGAAAGAAGAAAGCATGGAAGATAAGTTAGCGCAGTTGATGAATAAGTTCAAGAAATAATAAAAACAAAAGCGGGTGCCCTACCCCTAAGAGACACCCACCTTTTGTTGATTCAAATTGAAAGTTACTCTTTCATCAATTTCACATTCTCTGCATAATTGCCAACCCTGACTCTCAACAGGTATAACCCCTCTGGCAATTCACTTGAATCAATTACGTAATAATCATCAGCAGAAGGTTGTTCGTAGCTTCTCATGATGATGCTTTTTCCCGAGAGATCAAGTATGGAGATTCCCACGGGCTCTCGTTTTGGATTGACAAGTTTAAGTGACAGACTTGACTGAACCGGATTCGGATAAGCTGATACAGAAATTGTTTCGTCTGCATTCACTTCTTCTACCACTTCAGTATCACTGGTGCGCGCTGCAGCGTTCTTGCACTTCGTATCGTGCACTACAATTGAACCTCCTGAGATATCCGTTGCGGAGTTGGAATCTTCCAGTTGCCCCATTTGATTGTCATAGACAATGGCAGCGGTTGCTTTATCCCAGATTTTGATTCGGAATTTATCGGGTGATCCATCCAGTGCCGTGATGAGGAATCCGTAAGTACCCTGTCCGTTGATCTTACCTGTGCCTTTGTATTGAGCTTTCGTGCAAGACACTACCAGCCAATCGTAGGAAGTGCTCTTGAAATTCAGGTTTCCAATTTGGAATTGGAATTCCGTATCCCCGGAAGGAACACTCGCTCCTTTCAAATATTTAGAAACAAATCCAAAGTTTGCTCTTCCGGTGAGAGTAAGATCAGCACTGTAGGATTTTGGTGGAGAGATGATCCAGCCACCGCCTGTTACAAAGCCACCACTAGGATCGTACACCACGATGTATCCGCTGCTGGTAATGCTGGCTGTCTTGCCGCAAGCATCGGTCACGGAAATTGTTACTGTGTACACACCACTCGCAGCAAAAGTTGTTGATGCCGTTACTGTTGTGCCTGCAATTGAAACTCCCGAAGAAGTTGGCGATAAGCCATTATCCCACGTTACGGTTGACGACACCACATTATTATCCGTAAAAGTTGCGCTTACAGAAACAGGTGAGTTTACTGCGATGGGTACTACGGGAATGGTAATGGTATTCAGTACAGGATCCGCATTAACCACAGTCACATCAAAGCTACCTGTCACCACATTACCACCAATGTCTGTTGCCGTGTAAATAATTGTTGTAGTTCCAAGTGGGAAAGTTGCACCGGGTAATAATCCGCTGGTTTGAACAACACCGGCAGCGCAATTATCACTTACCGTAATCACAGGCCAAGTGACCACCGCACCACAGATGCCTGCATCGTTTGCTGCAACAATATTCGCTGGAAGGTTATCGATTACTGGTAGTGTTGTGTCATGAATGATCACCGTCTGTTGTTGTTTCGTGAGGTTTCCATTGCCATCATCATAAATCCAGGTGATGATAAAAGTACCTTGCGTGTTGAATGAAGTCGGATCAGTAGTGGTAGCCGTAAGACTACCAGAACAATTATCCGTTGAAGTTGGTGCAGAAACACTCGCGCTGCATTGCTCTGAAATAGTGGCCAACGTTTCAGTGTCAGGAACAGGAGGCGTAACATCATCTATAATTACGGTCTGTTTTTGTGTAGTTACATTGCCGTTGCCATCATCATAAATCCAGGTGATGGTATAAGTGCCTTGCGTGTTGAATGAAGTAGGATCAGTAGTGGAAGCCGCAAGACTACCAGAACAATTATCCGTTGCAGTTGGCGCAGAGACACTTGCGCTGCATTGCTCTGAAATTGTGGCCAACGTTTCAATATCAGGAACGGGCGCGGTGATATCATCAACAATTACGGTTTGCTCCTGAGTTGAGCTATTACCATATGCATCCATGAAAGTCCAGACAATGATTGTCGATCCCTGATTAGTAATTGTCCACGGCAGTGATTGGATGGTAGTTCCACTGATCGTTACCCCTGCGCAAGTCAACGCGCTGGGTGCCTCCGATATGGTAACACTGCATTCACCACTAAGAACAGGAAGTGCATTCAAAACCGGAACTGGTGGTGCCGGAATAACCTTAATGGTCACCTTTTCAGTTAGCAGTTGTTCACAATCATCTAACGAAGCACTTTTCAACTGGTAAGTTGTTTCAATAATCGGAGCTACGGAAACATTTGTATTTCCTTGTCCTAAAACAATTGATTCAGTAATAGTGCCATTTGCATTGGAAACCGTGTAATACACCGTAGCACCATCCGCACCGGCAAACTGCAAATTGGTAGAGGTGCCCGCACAGATCGAAGCCTCTTGTTTATTTCCATTCAGGGATATGCTCGCAGTTGGTTTGGGGTTTACCGTAATTGTTCCACTGCCAGAAGCTGAGCATCCTGAAAAGTAATACGTAACGCTGTAGGTTGTAGTGGTTGCAGGAGCATAGCTGATACTTGATACTGTCTCCCCTGTATTCCATGAATAATCACCACTTGACGGAGTTCCGGTAGCGGTCAAAGTCGCTGATGATCCTTCGCACACAACGGCATTACTAACGGTTACGGTAGGTATACCGGTCAGTAAAAAGTCAACATAAACATCCGACTTCCCTAAGGCAGAGGAGCCTGAGCCAGAACCTGCAAACGATGCGAGGAGTCGATCTGCTCCGGCAGGAACGCTGATAGAACCAGTTGCCACGCCATTGCTACCGGTGGTATAGCTCACAGAATTTACCTGATCGCGAAATTTAAAAACGACTGTTGCACCCACCACGGGCGACTGGTCTGCTCTTCTTACCAATTTTGCCGAGACCGTAATGGTTGAGCCACAATTACCCGATGTGGGCGATAAGTCTTTAAGATCGGTTTGGATGGCATCGGTGAATATCCACTGCGCAGAAGATCCTAAACTTCCGGATGCGGTGAGCAATAGCGTTGCGCCAAGTTCATCTTCATCAGCAGGAATGATCCACTGGGTTGAAAAATTTCCATCGGCATCAGCAATAACTTGCCAGGGTGCGTGTGCTCCGCTATCAATGTTATCTCCAGATTCGCCCTCATGAGTCACCTGAAGGGTAACCAATTCATAAGGCTGGAATCCTTCACCTGAAATATACACGGTAGCACCAGGAGGATAATCCAACTGATCAGTTTGAATCGTCTGCGCGCCAGAATAGTGCGAAGCAAATAAAATGGCAACCAAAAAAAGGAAGGAAACAAACCAAAAGTTATATCGCCTTCCACGGTGTAAATAAATTTTCATAACGGTGAAGGGTTTAGGGTTAGATAAAATGGAGGAGCAGCGAGGCAGCCATAAAGCCAATGACAACAAGAATTTGAAGTGCAAGGCGAATGGCCATACCAAAACGATTTGAATGAACCGAGACTTTCATAAGCCAAAGGGATTTTGTTGATCTAAACTCCCTTTCGCCACAGGATCGAGCCAACGATAGAGCAGGTTGGGGAGACAAGTAAATGTAGCCTTGTAAATTGCTCATGGAGGATGATGCTCATCATCGGGTTAACCGATTGATATCATCATAAATGAATAATGAGGACTCTTTTAGGAAACTAATTATACGAGTGGCAGCCTCTGGCAACACAGTCAATCCTTCAACCGTTTGCACGTCATTCTCAAGTCCTAAAAGATTGAGGAAAATTCCATCTGAGCAGATGAAGTAGTGTGTTTTCTTTGTTTCTTTAAAAGTCTATATTCAGGTATGGCTCGACTAACCGGCTTGTTGGTACTATTATTCTCCTTTGTACAGCTTTTTGCCCAGAAAGCTGATCAACATTTGCTGGATAGTCTTGAACAAGCATTGCAACAGACCGTGGTGCCGGAGAAGAAAGCTGATTTGATGAACCGGCTTGCCCTGGAATATTACAATCAGGATCTTAAAAAATCGCTAGACTATGGTCAGAAAGCCTACGATATTTCAAATACAATTTCTTATCAGCCAGGCATTCTGAAATCCCTTACCATCCTCATGCGTGCTCAGCGTAGGCTCGGTAATTTTAGCGTGGCGATCGAACTCAATTTAAAAAAGCTTCCGGTTGCCGAAGCTTTGAATGATACTCCAGAAGTGATGGATTCCTATGCTTCGCTTGGCAATATTTCCAGCAGCATGGGCAATTTTCAGGAATCCAAGCGGTACTTGCTGAAGGCGTACGAAGTTGGAAAAATGATTGATGCTCCCTCATTGGCCAGCATCATGAACTACATCGGGCGAAATTATGTGAAGATCGAAAAGTATGATAGCGGACTGTTTTGGATAAGTGCAGCCATGGAAAGAGAAAAAGCCAGGCCGCAGGACGGTTACACTTTATCCTACTTATACAACAACCTTGCTGAACTCTATCTGGCTCAGAAAAACTATAAGAAAGCAATTGAAAATTATTTGATATCCTATCAATTGCCTGATGAAAAGAAAAGCAACTATGGTCTCACCTTTACACTTATCGGTCTGGCACAAGCGTATGATGGTGAAAATCGATATAAGGAAGCTATTCGGGCAATTAATGAAAGCCTGATGATCTCAAAAAAATACGCTTATCGCGAAAAGACACGCGAAGCGTACGGGATTCTTCACGCTCTTTATGAAAAGCAGGGCGATTACAAGTCAGCACTTCAATTTTATAAACTATTTAATTTATACCAGGATAGCATTTTCAGTGAAGATAAGCTTCAGTATATCGAAAATTTGAAGCTCACGTACGAGACTGAAAAAATTGCGAATGAAAACCAAATCTTAAAAAAAGATGCGGAGCTTAATGAGAGCAACTTGAGGCAACAAAAAACATTCGCGTGGCTGGTCACGATTGCTGCAGTGTCATTGTTCATCGGATTTATTTTCTTGTATCAAAACAATCGTCAGAAGAAAAAGACCAACCTGATATTGGCAAAATTCAATGAAGACTTGAGCCAACAGGTGGAAGAGCGAACACAAGATTTGGTGAAAGCAAACTTCGAATTAATTCAGCAAAACAATCAGTTAGAACAATTCGGTTACATTACAGCGCACAACCTTCGTGCGCCCGTAGCGCGGTTGCTGGGCCTCGCGAATATCCTTAATCACCCCGGCTTTGAAATGCCGCGCGATAAAGAAGTGCTGGACAAACTGGAATTTAATGCGAAAGAATTGGATACGGTGATCAAAGATCTGAATGAAATTCTGGATATTAAAAAAGGTCACTCCTCCTTTCAAAAAGTAGACATTCAGGAACGGATCGAAAAAGTAAAACGCATATTGAAAGATCGCATTGCAGAATCAAATGCAACCATTCATGTTGATCTTCAGGTAAAAGAGATTCACTCGGTGCCGGCCTACATGGAAAGCATTTTCTATAACCTGCTGAGCAACGCGATAAAATACCGATCGCCACAACGCGCCCTTGAGCTGAACGTGCAAACGTATTTACAAGATCAAAAAATGATTCTGAAAATTTCCGACAACGGTCTTGGCATTGACGTAGAAAACTTGCGCGAAAAGATTTTTACGCTGTATCAACGTTTTCATGATCACGTGGAAGGAAAGGGGCTTGGGCTCTTCTTAGTAAAGACTCAGGTAGAAGCACTCAACGGCAAAATCGAAATCGACAGCAAAGTGGATGAGGGAACTACTTTCACGGTTGAGCTCCCCTTCCGCTCTGCGTGATTTATTTTTTATACCCTGCGCCCGTCAATACCATTCCACTTTTAGTGCCGGTGTGTTTGCCGGCTTCAACCACGAGTGATCCATTTACTACAACAAATTGAAAACCGCTGGAGTAAGCATGAGGTTTCACAAATGTTGCGTTGTCCATCACTTTGGTTTCATCAAATACAAGAATATCGGCAGCCATTCCTTCTTTGATGAGGCCGCGGTCTTTCAATTTGAATTTCTGTGCCGGCAGTGAGCTCATTCTTCGTATTGCCTCTTCCAATCGGATAACTTTCTGTTGATAAACGTATCTGCCCAGTACACGTGAATTTGTACCATAACCACGCGGATGAGGTACACCAGAACCATACTTGCTCACGCCCGCATCAGATGCGATCATGTTGAAGGGATATTGAAGAATGCGCACGAGGTCTTGCTCATTCATGCTAAAGAAAACCATTTGTGTGCGGCCTGTGGCTTTCACCATGTCGAGAATTGTTTCGGCTTCAGATTTTGCCTTGGCTTTTTTTCCACGGAGTTTATTGATCTCAGAAATATTTTTTCCATTGAGAGTAGTATCCGGTGCGTAGCGCGACACTACGGCATAGCTATAATTTTTAAGTTTTTTCTTCTTCAACAAGTCAACCATTTCATCGATGATTTTTTTCCGAATCACAGGATCGGCCAACCGAAAGTTCAGTGAATCGCGGCCACCGCTAAAGGCCCACGATGGAAGCACAGTATCCAGCGTGGTACTGCTGGCGATGTAAGGGTATTGATCAACCGTTACATCATAACCTTGTTGCCTTGCCTGCTCAACCAATTGAATGGTTTGAATTGATTTGCCCCAATTCGGTTTATACGTTACTTTGAAATGCGATATCTGCACCGGCATGCTCGCTTCACGCCCAATGGAGATTGCTTCCTCAATGGCATCATCAATATGATCAGCTTCGTTGCGAATATGCGATGCATACACACCACCATATTGTGACGCAGCCTTTGCCAGGCCAACTACTTCCGGTGTTTTAGAATATGTTCCTGGAACGTATATCAACCCGGTGGAAAGGCCAACAGCACCTGCCTCCATTGCCTTGCGCACGAGGTCTTCCATTTTGCGCTGCTCTTCCGCTGATGGATCGCGCTGTAGATCACCCATCACGGCTCTGCGCACGGTGTTGTGCCCAATGAGCGATGCTACGTTAATGGATAGCTTTGCGGAGTCCAATTTTCTGAAATATTTTCCGAGGTCATCATTCGAGCCACCACAATTGCCTGTCACCACGGAGGTCACGCCATCCATAATAAAATTATCAGCAGTGGGTGTCACAAATTCTCCGCCTTCAATATGCGTGTGTACATCAATAAACCCCGGAGCAACAATCAATCCTTTGGCATCAATTACTTTTTTCGCTGATGCAGAGGATAATTTTCCGATGCTGGTAATTTTTCCATTGGTCACCCCTACATCGCCAAAATACCATGAGTTGCCGGTGCCGTCAATAATTTTTCCATCTTTAATGATCAGATCGAAAGTTTGAGCGCTGGCAACACTGCTGCAAAAAAGAAGTAGCAATACAAAGTTTTTCCTCATGGCGAATTAGATTTGAAATCAATTTAATTACTTTCAATCAATCATCTCTAATTTTCTGATTAGTGGTAATGAGTTTATGACGTACGCAGATCGGATCACTACATTCAACAAAAAACTGGTTATACAAAAACGATTGCCCAAGGGTGTGGTAATCTTGAATCCTTTTAAACACAAACTGACCCAATCGCTCAGTGAAACCTTCTACTATAAATACTACCACGATACTCAACCACGCCACCTGATTCTTGGCATCAACCCCGGAAGACTGGGAGGTGGACTTACCGGAATTCCCTTTACAGATCCCATCAACCTGAAAGCATTTTGCGGCATTGACAATCATCTCCCTGCGAAACACGAGCTCTCATCCGAATTTGTCTATAAAGTAATTGAGGAGTTTGGCGGGCCGGAAGCATTCTATCACCAATATTATTTCAGTTCGGTATCACCTCTTGGCTTTATGATGAATGGAAAGAATCTCAACTACTACGACATTAAAGAACTCCAGACTGCTCTGCTCCCCTTTATTGTGGCAAGCCTCCAGGAGCAGCTCAGTTGGGGTATTGATCGGACGCGCTGTTTTTGTTTTGGTGAAGGAAAGAATTTTGAATTTTTAAAGGCTCTGAATGATCAATACGGATTCTTCAACATTATTGAACCCCTTTCACACCCCCGCTTTATCATGCAATACAAGCGAAAGCAATTGAATGATTATATCGCTCAATACCTGGAGAAGTTGAAGCAATAGATGAATAATCATGTGAACATTTTATAATTTGCATACTACTCAAACACACCCCTATGAAAAAGAAAATATTACTGTTACTGGTTATTTGCACTTGCTTCTTTGCTCGCGTGGCGCGGGCAGATGAAGGCATGTGGCTCTTGCACTTGTTAGGAGAACAAGTGTACAATGACATGGTGAAGCACGGACTGAAGCTCACCAAAGAACAATTGTACAGCCTCAACCAGGCATCGCTAAAAGATGCAATCATCATTTTTGGTGGAGGATGTACCGGTGAAATAGTGAGCCCGGAAGGATTGATTTTCACCAATCACCATTGTGGCTACGATGCGATTGCTGCTGCGAGCTCATTACAGAATAATTATCTGCGCGATGGTTTCTGGGCGAAAAGCAAAGCAGAAGAAATCAGGGCCGAAGGTCTTACGGTACAATTCCTTGTGCGCATTGAAGATGTTACAGCACAAGTAGAAGAAGCGGTGAAGGGTTTATCGGGTGCCGAACGTGCTGCCAAATTGCAGACTGCAGTGGCGGAGATCAGCAAGAAAGCAACCGAAGGATCCGGCTACGAAGGCCGTGTATCTTAGATGTTCAAAGGCAATCAATATTTACTTTTTGTATATGAGCGCTTCAAAGATATCCGCTTGGTAGGCGCCCCTCCGGAAAGCATTGGAAAATTTGGAGGCGATACCGACAACTGGGAATGGCCGCGTCACACGGGAGACTTCAGCGTGTTTCGTGTGTACATGGGCAAGGACGGAAAGCCTGCCGATTACTCCACCGAGAATGTTCCACTGAAACCCAAATACTTTTTGCCAGTGTCGATCAAAGGAATTAAAGACGGTGATTATGCAATGATCTACGGATATCCGGGCGGCACTAATCGCTATGAGACTTCCTATGGTGTAAAACTAAAAACCGATATCGAAAATCCAGCCATCGTTGGGCTTCGGGATGTGCGCCTCAAACTCATGTTTGATGAAATGAAGAAGAGCCCGGCTGTTCGTTTACAGTTGGCATCCAGCTATGCCGGCATTGCTAATTACTGGAAATTCTTTGATGGTGAAGCCAAGCAGTTGTTAAAGTACGATGTGTATGGTCAGAAGAAAAAATTTGAAACTGAATTTGTCACTAAAGGAAAAGGAAAGCCGGAGTACGAAACACTTTTCACGCAATATGAAAAAATCTATCAGGAATGGACACCTTATGCCAAGCATCGCATTTATTTGAATGAAGGAATTTTTGGCTCGCCTTTGATTGCCTTTAGCGCTTCGCTGCAAGCACTAGAGCGCACGCTATCCAAGAAAGATGCAAGCGCTGAGGAGATTGCTAAAGTAAGTCAAAGTCTTTCCAATGCACGCAAAACCTTCATCGAACATGAAAACAAAGCATCAGACCAAAATATTCTGGCGGTTACTTGCCGAATGTTCTATACAGATATTGATGCGAAGCAACATCCAAAAGATTTTTATGAAAATCTGAAGAGCAAATACGGTGATCCAGGTGATGAAAGTACTTACAAGAAAATGGCAAGTGATGTATTCGCAAACACCATGGTGTTAAATGATGAAAAATGGAATGCCTTCATCGCCAAGCCTGAGTTAACTGCATTGCAGGCAGACCCTGCATTTGCCTACGCAAGTGCCTTCAGTAAAAACTTCACGGCTAACTATGCACCTTATTTTACTGCATTTAATACTCAAAACAATGAGTTGGGCAGAACGTACCTGAAAGGCGTGCGTGAAATGAACCCGACAGCGAAATTATATCCTGATGCTAACTTCACGATGCGCGCCAGCTACGGCAATGTAAAATCATACAAGCCACGCGATGCTGTGTTTTACGATTATGTGTGTACACTATCAGGCGTGATGCAAAAGTATAAGCCCGGAGATTATGAATTTGATTTGCCTGCTTCTGTTATTGATGCTTACAACAAAAAGAATTTTGGTCAATATAAAGATGCTCGTCTGAATGATCTGGTGGTAGGATTCATCACCACCAACGATATCACCGGTGGCAACAGCGGCTCGCCTGTACTGAATGGAAAGGGAGAATTGATCGGCCTGGCGTTTGATGGCAACTACGAGGCTCTCAGTCACAAAATTGCGTTTGATAAAGATTTGAACCGCACCATTTGTGTGGACGTAAGGTATGTTTTGTGGTGCATTGATGTACTCGGTGGTGCTAAGAATATCATCAATGAGCTTTCGCTGAAATAGAAAAAACAATTTAAATCAAAGCTGCCTTCTGTTGATGTTGACTCAACTTTGAAGGCAGCTTTTTTATTGAGCTTTAATTATTGCTCCAGCAGAATGTTAGCCTGTTTCAAATATTCTGTTGGCGAAAGGCCCGTTACATTTTTAAAGTTGCGGTTAAAAGAGGTTTTGGAGTTAAATCCACAATCCTGGGCAATGGAAAGCAAGGTAAATTTCTGATTCTCCGGTAAGCAAACACATCGTTTAAATTCCTCTACCCGCTTTAGATTAATGTAATCATAAAAACTTTTGCCCTCCAATGTATTAATCACTTGCGAAAGATTGTTGGGATTGGTGTCCAATGTTTTGGCCAGGTCTGCTAAGGTCAATTCCGGGTTGGTGTAAAGCCTCTTCTCTGTCATTGCTTGCGAAAGTGCCTGGTGAAGTTTTCTTCCAGACTCGTCATTTAATCCGGACTTGGTGTATTTCTCCTTTTTCGCGCCTTCGAAAGTTGCCAGCGCTGGAGTCTCGGGTTTATCTGCCATCGGCACAACATGCTCATCTCGAACTTGCTGTTGCGTAAAAATGCCGACCTGATTAATTCCAAAGTAACCGATGAAAACAACTAGTCCCACGGCCAAACTAAACGTGCTGGTTTCATTTCCAAACATTACCGAAAGCCAGATCAACCCGATACCGATGATCAGATAACGCAACCATGCGAGACTGATACGTGTCGTGTATGAAAATTGATTTTGCAGGTTCTGCTTGTGCCGATGAAGCAATCGCAGGCAAAGTGCCACATAAATTATTCCCGAAAGAATGATCATCGCAAAGTTTATCGCACTCTCCATTTCGTACCCCTTTCCCTTTGCTTCGTAAATCAATATTTTCTCATCGGCAGGTAACATCAAAAAGCGGGACAACAATAAATAAGAAATTACAATGGGGACAAAATGCAACAACCATCTTTTTCCACTTTCAGATTTTCCGGTAACAGCGCCCGTGTAGAGATACAACAGCGGCCCATGCAATAGTGGAATGGGAATTTCAACACCCAGTGCATACGGAATGGTATAATTTAAACCGGTAACAAAAAAATAATAAGCTGTCAGGTGAACGCCAATCACCACCAGCCAAATGGTTAGAATACTATCTGCTGTAGTTCTACCTTTCTTGCTCGCAAGCAGCAGCGCAAGAAAAAAGGTGATGATGATGCCTACCAGGTAAAGCATAACTAAAGTGCAATGAACAAATGCTTACTAAAAATAAATTAGTTCAGTTAGGAAATCAATTCCGTACTGCATCCTAGCATAGACATTAGAGAATTTACAAAAACAAATTCCCGATGACCAGCAATAATACTAAAAGATGAATGCCTGCGAGCAAGAAATACTCCTTCTGTTTAATTCCTTTGAACGCATTAATCACCGCCATGACCATCACCGCTAGCACAAACAGCACAATGGCCAGGCTACCCAATCCGGGGCCACCATCCTGCTGGTTGGGGCTCAGAATACTTAGTAAGTAAATCACAAGAACAGATACTACATAAAAGATGATTGTGCTTTGGTACTTTTTCATAGTTGAGCGAACATAGCTTACTCTAATGTCGCTAAAATATTTAGGAATTCTTTAAGGTCATTCCAAGTACTGGCATACGGCAAAGGATGCGTGAAGGGAGATTTGCTCAACGCCAATGTCAAATACTAAGAAAAATAACCGTATACTAAGTTTCATGCACTAAAATCACCTCCCTTGTGTAATCTTGTAGAAAAGAAATAACACCATGAATTTTCTACTCAACAAAACGTTAGAGAAAAATAGATCTCCGCTTGGCATGTTCTACTGGCCAATGAAGGTGCTCACCATCGGAAGTACTGTTTTCTTTGTCATTGCCAGCTTTTTCATCATCATTAACATTTTCATTTTAATAGCTGGTGAATCCGTACCCGGAAAAGTGGTAGACTTTGAACGCTTCACCTCCACCACTACCAGCAACAGCAAAAGAATGGGCAGCACTACTACGGTATTCCGACCGGTGTTTGGTTATACCTACAAAAATTTTGAAGGAAGATTGATTGCCAGCTATACTGACGATGGAGATTACCAACTAAACGAAACCGTGGAAATATTGGTAAATCCTTTCCTTCCAAATCATGTTGCCGTAAATAACTTTTGGGACATGTGGTTCTTGCCAATATTCCTGAGCTCGATTGGTGGTATTTTATTGGTGATGAGCCGCGTGATCAAGCGATTGAGTAATGAGTTTAAAGTTTTCTTTAAGCATTAACCTATTAGCGCAAGTTCTTACCATCAAGCGGCTACTCTTCCAGCGGTCTCTTTTTAATCATGCCGCCTTTAATATCGTTCACGCTGTTCTCTACCACAAAAGCCTCCGGGTCGAGTTTGGCAATTTCACTTTTCAGTTTTTGCAATTCCAATCGGGTAATCACGGAGTAGATCACATCCACATCGTATTCGCGATGACCCTTCTTACCATAACCGCCCTTCCCTTTTAACACCGTAACGCCACGCCCCATTTTCGCGATGATCGCATTTTTTATCTCATCGCTTCGGTTTGAAACAATCATCACACTGGTGTATTCTTCAATTCCATGCACTACGAAGTCCACCGTTTTAGAGGCCACCCCATACGTGAGTATTGCATACAAAGCTGTCTCAATATCCATGATGTATGCCGCTGCCGAAAAAATGATAATGTTAAAAACAAGAATAATATCGCCCACCGTCAGGGTGGTTTTGCGACTGGAATAAATGGCGAGCACTTCCGTTCCATCGATCACGCTGCCACCGCGGATGGACAGACCAATTCCTGAGCCCAGAAAAAATCCACCAAAAAAAGCAATAAGCAGTTTATCCGAAGTGATGATCGGAAACTGAACATAGTATAATACCAACGCCAGCAGCGTTATGGCGATCATGGTTTTGAAGGCGAAGAATTTAGATACCTGAGTATAGCCGATGATGATGAATGGTAAATTAATAACGATCACCAGCAAGGAGAGATTAATCTCTGTGATCAGGTTCACCAGTAGCGAAATGCCCATCACACCGCCATCCAAAAAATGATTAGGCAACAGAAACCCCTTCAATCCAAAACCAGCAGAGGTTACTCCCAATAAAATAAAAAAAGTGTCCTTGATTCCATGCTCAAGATTAATTCTGCGTTCCCTCAGTGCTTTCAGTTGGTTTAGTCGTTGCAGTGTACTCATGCGATCAAGATAAATTTTTTATTGCATTTAAAGGAGGATTATTTTTTTGGTTTGAAATGAGTTGGCATCTTTGAAAAATGAGTTCATCCCTATTGCAGTTGCAACGCACGCTGGAACTAATTCAGTTGGAACGGCAGGCCGATCTGGAGCAATACCGCCAAAAAGTGTTGATGCGATCACTTTCACAACGCACTAAAGAAGGTGTAACCTGGTACCCGGTAAGGCTCCTTCGTGATTACATTGGCACTGGCGAGCGCATCATTCTTGAATTAGAGCGCAGCCACAATCTTGATCAGCCTCACAGTTTTCAAAGTGGGAAATTGGTAAGTCTTTTCTGTAATGCTTCCGGCAAACCCGAAAAAGAACACGCCAATGGTGTAGTGAATTATGTGCGCGATAACATGCTTGTGATCACTCTCAATGGTGACGACTTGCCTTCGTGGATTGATGACGGGCAGCTTGGCGTTGATGTGATGTTTGATGAGATGAGTTACAAAGAGATGGAGTACGCGGTGAAATCGGTGATGAAGGCCGAAGATAATCGTGTGGCAGAGTTGCGTGAAATTTTGCTGGGTGATGCTGGATTACAGATTTTGGATTCTGGCATCCTGCGACAGGAATCCAGATTCCAGCTTCCCGAATCATTGTATCTCAATCCCAGTCAGCATGAAGCGCTGAGAAAAATTTCTACGACCACTGATGTTGCCTTCATTCATGGGCCACCCGGAACCGGCAAGACTACCACGCTGGTTCAAGCCATCATTCACACCACCAAAGAAGAAGGACAGGTTCTCGTGTGTACACCAAGTAATGCCGCCATCGACTTATTGGTAGAGAAATTAAGTGAGTTGGGGCTAAGTGTGCTGCGCATTGGACACCCCGCACGCGTAACCGAACAAACACTGAGTAAGACATTAGATGCTCGCATCAGCAACCATGCACACTATGCAGAGTTGCGATCCCTGCGCAAAAGAATGGAAGAGATCAAGCGAATGGCCTCGCAATACAAGCGCAACTTCGGCTATCACGAAAAAGAACAGCGAAGGTTGTTAAAGGAGGAAGCCAAGGCATTGAAATCAGATGCCGATATGCTGGAGTTCTACATCACCAATGATCTTCTGCAAACGGCACAAGTTATTTGCTGCACGCTGGTGGGATCCTCCCACCCAGTATTGCGTGGACGAAAATTTAAAACGGTATTTATTGATGAGGCGGCTCAATCACTCGAAGCTGCCTGTTGGATTCCAATCTTACGATCACAACGCGTTATTTTCGCGGGTGACCATTGTCAGCTTCCACCCACCATTAAATCCATTGAAGCAGCCAAACAAGGGCTGGCGGTAACGCTTTTTGAAAAAGGTATTAAAAAGCATCCTGAATTTTCCACCATGCTACAGGTGCAATACCGGATGAATGAAAATATCATGAAGTTCTCTTCAGATTATTTTTACAAAGGAGAATTGATTGCCCATGATTCAGTAAAGTCACACGTGTTGCGTTCCAATCAGCTGCCCGTTGATTTTATTGATACGGCCGGTTGTGGGTATTCAGAAACTCAAGATCCCGAATCGTTAAGTCGCTTCAATGCGGAAGAAGCCTCGCTCATCATCCACCAGGCAGAAAAGCTTGTGGAAGAAATTGGTTTGGAAGAATGGTTGCAACAGAATATTACGATGGGGATTATTACCCCCTATCGTGCGCAAGTAGACCATCTTCATAAACTCGCGGAAGCATCGCATCTCTTGGAGCCGCTTCACAAGCTCATCTCCATTAATACGGTCGATGCTTTTCAAGGTCAGGAGCGTGACGTAATCCTGATCAGTTTTGTACGGAGCAATGAAAAAGCTGAAGTCGGTTTTCTTGGCGACATTCGCAGAACTAACGTAGCCATGACCCGTGCACGGAAAAAGCTGATCATGGCAGGCGATAGTGCAACGCTGGGGTCACATGAATTTTACCTGAAACTGATTGAGTTTGTTCAAGAGCATGGTTTTTATAGAAGTGCTTTTGAGTTATAGCAGTATGAGCGATAAGCCTGCTTGCGTTTAGCCCTCACAAAGTCTAAGATCTTAGCGCCCGTTCGAAAGTGCTCCTTAGTTATTTTTCGCATTTCATTGTTAAGGCTCATGCATCTATTCCCATCCCAAATTTGAAGAGCTTTTTTTTATCACCCCTTTCATAAAAAAACCTTCCATTTTTTAATACTGAAATCACTAACTTCCAATTCTGAAAAATAGACTTACTATGAAAACACCCTATTTAAAATTAGTCACATTTCCATTGCTACTGATGATGAGCGTTGCGCAAAGTCAGAATTTATCGGTTGCCTATGAGCAGTTTAAACTGCCCAACGGGCTCAATGTTATTCTTCACAAGGATAACACCATACCCCGCGTAACCGTGAACGTTTGGTATCACGTGGGTTCCGGCAATGAGAAGCCGGGCCGCACAGGCTTTGCACATTTGTTTGAACACATCTTGTTTGAAGGCTCAAAAAATGTTCCTGAAGGAAAATTTGACGAATGGCTGGAAGCAGCTGGCGCCAATAATAATGGATCGACCAACAACGATCGAACAAATTACTTTGAAGAATTGCCTAGCAATGCGCTTGATCTCGCATTGTTTCTTGAATCTGATCGCATGGGCTACTTACTAGGCTCACTCACCGCCAGCACTGTGGATGGTCAACGAGATGTGGTGAAAAATGAACGGAGACAATCCTATGAAAATCGCCCTTACGGTATGGGCAATCTGAAACTTCCCGCATTGCTGTATGAAAAAAATCATCCTTACTCCTGGCCTGTCATTGGCTCCATGGAAGATTTATCAGCAGCAGGATTTCAGGATGTAGTGGATTTTTTCAAGATGTATTATGCTCCGGGCAATGCGTCACTCTCCATTGCAGGAGATATTGATTTAACGGAAACACGCAAGTCTATTGAAAAATGGTTTAGCGATGTACCGGCAGGCTTGCCATTAAAACCTGCGGATGTACCCAATGCCATGCTCACGGAAGAAAAGCGTGTAGTAGTAGAAGATAAAGTTCAACTGCCAAGATTAATGATGGTGTGGCTCACTGCCCCCAATTTTCAACCAGGCGATGCCGAGCTTGATCTTTTAGCCTCGGTGCTTGCCAGTGGAAAAAATTCCAGGCTCTACAAACGATTAGTGTATGAACTTCAAATTGCACAATCTGTGCAGGCTTACCAGGCATCTAAAAAATTAAAATCTGAATTTTATATTGTTGCCACTGCAAAGCAAGGTGTAACACTCGCACAACTAGAGAACGTAATACAAGAGGAAATTGATAAGATAAAAAATGAGGCGCCCGTTGAACGAGAGTTAACACGTGCTATTAATCAGATTGAATCGCAGTTCATTGCCGGAATTGAAAGCGCAGGCAGAAAGGCTGATCAGATGAATCAGTATTATTTCTACACGGGTAACCCCGACTACTTTAACGAAGACCTGCAACGCTACAAAGCCATTAGCACTACCGATATCTCTTCGGCTGCTCGTAAGTACCTGCCCAATGACGCACGTGTGATCATGAGCATTGTGCCCGAGGGCAAAAAAGAATTGGCAGCAAAAGACAAATAGATCACCTTATTAATTCCAATATTATGAAGAAGCTATTCACGATATACCTGATCATATTAAGTTCAGCATTCACATTTGCGCAAGCACCCGATCGCTCCAGCCCACCACCGCTTACAAAAGCGAAGAATTTACAGCTTCCCGCCATTCAAAAATTTACATTGACCAGCGGGGTAAACGTGGTGTTGATGGAAAAGCATACCGTGCCCCTCGTACAAGTAAACATGCTCTTGCAAGCGGGTGCGTTTGATGACCCTTCCGGAAAAGAAGGATTGAGCAGCCTTGCATTTGATTTGATGGACGAAGGTGCAGCCGGAATGGATGCGTTGCAACTGGCGGATGAGATTGAATACCTGGGGTCGAACATTGGAACCTTTAGCGGAAGTTTCTTTTCCGGCATCAATTGTTCTGCGCCAACATCCAAACTTGATCAGGCGCTAAAACTGATGAGCGACATTGCATTACGACCAACCTTTGCCGAAAAAGACATTGAGCGCATCCGAAAGCTAAGGCTCACGTCTTTGTTGCAAACCTACGATGAGCCTACCGCCATTGCCGGAAGAGCTTTTAATAAATTAATGTTTGGCGAAAGTCTACCCTATGGCAAATTCCCCAATGAGCAATCGTTGAAATCTTTTACGCAGAACGATCTCATTAACTTTCACAAAAATCAATTGGTCTCAGGAAACGTAACGATGATTGTAGTTGGCGATGTAAATAAGCAAGCCATTACGCAACTCTTAGAAAAACATTTTGCATCGCTCACCAAAGGATCTTCCACCAATGCAGCCCGACCTGCGCCACAGCAAGTAAAGGGTAGAATGATTTACCTGGTTGACAAACCTGGCGCTGCGCAGTCGGTCATTCGTATAGGAAGAATAGGCACTGCCCGCATGACTCCGGATTACGAAAATATGGTGGTAATGAATACCATTTTGGGTGGATCATTTGCTTCACGCCTGAACAACAACTTACGCGAGGTACATGGCTACTCTTATGGAGCGGGATCCTCTTTTAGCTTTTGGAATATCCCGAGTCCGTTTGTAGCAAGTTCATCTGTGCAAACCGATGTGACGGGTCCTGCGTTAGGCGAGTTCTTTAATGAATTTAAGAAAATAAGACTGCCCATCCCAGATGATGATTTTGAGCGGGGCAAAAATTATGAAGCACTTGGCTATGCGGGGCAGTTTGAAACCAATGGATCAATTGCCAATGCTTTGGCTGAAATGGTAATCTATCAATTACCTGAAAATTATTTCAACACGTATGTTGAAAAAGTACTGGCAGTAAACAAAAAAGGAGTAGAAGCGGCTGCGAAGAAATACATCGTTCCGGAAAACATGCTGGTGGTGGTAGTGGGCGATCGCGCCAAAGTGGAAGAAGGCATGAAGAAGTTGAACCTTGGCAAAATCAATATCCTTTCCATTGAAGATGTATTAGGCAAGAAACCACAACTATAATTTTAAGATGAGTTTGAAGCAGCGTATCCATATACAATTTAGTTTCTTCTTTTTCCTGGCTCTCACCGGATCAGCCATCGCGCAAAGTACGGCTGCGTATCCTCCCCATTGGTGGGCAGGTATGAAGAATAGTACTCTGCAGGTGATGATGCAGGGAAAGGAAATAGGAAAAGACAATCCTTCGGTACAAGTAGCTTACGATGGCATTACAATTCAAAAAGTTACGTATGCTGAAAATGCGAACTACTTGTTTGTCGATCTATCGATTGCACCAAACACGAAGCCCGGAAAACTAAATTTTGTCGTGAAGTCAAAAGGAAAGCCGAAAGAAGTACCTTTTGAAATCAAAGCGCGCAGAGAAGGTAAAGGAACTCAATTTGCTCAAGGAGTTACTGCTTCGGATTTCATTTACCTTATCATGCCCGATCGGTTTAGTAATGGTGATCCAACCAACGACCGATTTCCCGGCATGCGCGATCAATCGCTGAATCGCGATTCAATATTTCATCGGCACGGTGGCGACCTGCAGGGGATTATCAATCATCTTGATTATCTGCAAGACTTGGGCGTTACGGCCCTCTGGCTGATGCCGGTGCTGGAAAATGATATGCCCAATCGCAGTGAACATGGTTATGCCTTCACCAATCATTACAAAATTGAAAAGCGATTGGGAGGAGAAGCTGCCTACAAAAAACTCAGCGATGAACTGCACAAGCGAGGGATGAAGTTGATTCAGGATGCAGTATACAACCATGTGGGCTTGTATCACCACACCGTGCAAGATAAACCCATGAAAGACTGGTTGCACGAGTGGCCTGCGTATACCAACACCACGTATCGAGATCAGGCATTGTACGATGCATATGCAACTTCCACCGACAGAAAGAAACTGGTGGATGGTTGGTTCACGCCCATGATGCCCGACTTGAATCATCAAAATCCATTTGTGGCTAATTTCCTCATTCAACATGCGCTGTGGTGTGTAGAGGAGTTTGGTGTGGATGCCTGGCGTATTGATACGTATTTGTACAACGATCTTGAATTTATGAATCGCTGCAACCAGGCATTGCTACAAGAGTATCCTAACCTTCATCTTTTTGGAGAAACATGGGTGCATGGCGTGGTCGGTCAATCGTTCTTTACCGAAAATAATATTGGCTTCTCGTTCAAGAGTAATCTACCTGCCGTTACTGATTTTCAGACCAACTTGTATGGCATCACTCCTGCCCTTACACAAAAATTTGGCTGGACAGAGGGTGTGAACAAACTTTATCAAACGCTTGCCCAAGATGTAGTGTACAAAGATCCCATGAAGCAAGTGATCTTCCTCGACAATCATGACCTCAGTCGATTCTACTCGGTGGTGGGTGAAAATGTAGAGAAACAAAAGATGGGAATCGGATGGCTGCTAACGTGCCGCGGCATACCACAGATGTATTATGGCACAGAAATTCTTATGAAAGGATTTACGAATCCTGATGGATGGGTACGCCTGGATTTTGCGGGTGGCTGGCCAGGAGATAAAGAGAATAAATTTATCGCTGCTGGGCGAACTGAAAAAGAGCAAGAAGTTTTTGCCTTCACAAAATCACTGGCAAATTTCCGTAAAAATTCGAGCGCTATTAAAACCGGAAAGCTAATGCAGTATCAACCAGATGATGGTTTATACATTTACTTCCGCTACGACAACGAGCAAACAGTAATGTGCATCATGAACACCAATGAAAAACCGAAAGAAATTGATTTTTCAAAATTTAATGAGCGCACCAACGGATTTAAAACAGGAACAAACATTGTGACCCTTTCTTCTCATGACCTTGCAAAACCACTGAGCATTGAAGGAACAGCAATGTTGATTTTGGAATTAAAAAAATAATTGACTCTTTCAGGCGATTAGTTTCACAGATACCGCAAAGTAAAAAACGAATCGAGAGGCATCGTTTGTGATGCCTCTCGATCTTTTTTTGAGAATGCACTTTACGCTCAGCTTCTTCGCTTAACTCCTCTCACCGCCTCTGCCGTCCATGGATCCTCCGGCCAGTGATGTTTGGGGTAACGGGGCCTTAATTCCTTTCGCACTTCATGATACGTGGTTTGCCAAAAGCTCTTTAAGTCTTGTGTTACTTGCACGGGTTTGTACCCTGGCGAAAGTAAATGCAATAGCAGCTTTGTCTTTCCTTCATTGATTGCGGGCGTTTCCAGCAGGCCAAAGACCTCCTGCAATCGTACTTGAATCACTGGTGCGTCACCATTTTTTGAGTACTGAATTTTAATGTGTGAGCCACTCGGAACTTCCAATTTTACAGGGGCAAGTTTATCTGCCTTGAATTGCAGTTCCCACGGAAGTATAGTGGTTAAAATAGCGTGCAAATCGAGGCGCTGAAAATCAATTCTCTTTGACACTGGCGTTAAAAATGGAGCAAGCCATTCATCGCATGTCTTTAATAAACCCTCATCACTCACATCAGGCCACACTTCCTGTGGCCTCCACATTTTTAGGCTTAGCATTCTGGCCTGCCACTCGTCTTGCAGATCGCTCCATCCCAAAAGTTTTAGTCCTTCTTTTCGAACGGCTTCACAAAGAATTGGAATTCGCACTTCATCACTTACTCGTCCTACAGATTTGGAGGATAATGTCAAGGCGCCAATACTCTTTTCCCTTTGCGCAATGATCATTCCCTTGTCGGCATCCCATTCTACTTTCTCCCTTTCAATGGCAAGGTGTTCCAAGTCCCCCTCATCCAACGCGGCTGCAAGAAATATTTTCCCTTCATTCTTGCCGGCATCCACCTGTGCAATAGAGAGCCACGAATTACGAATGAGTGGATCATGTTCCTGAAGCTTTACCACACGACCGCTGATCATTTTGTAACGAGCTCCATGCTTTTCAATTTGCCGTGCAAGGCGATCCGGGTATGCTTCCGATAAAATTCTTCCGATTGATTTCTCGCTGGGAGCTTTGTTATCCACCGGTACTTTAAAAAGTTTTCGCCATGAAGAAGCCAGGCGCTCAAGGCGATCATAGCCATTGCCCTCTGCACGTTCACCAGATCTCCATCTGCGCAGAGCTTCCACACGCAACGTTAAGTCTGCAGAGGCTTCTTTCGCAAGCGGGTCTCGCTCTTCAAGAATGGCTGCAACATCAGTGGCAAGAGCAATAAGATCATGATCATTTGCCAGTATAAGCATATGTGCCAAGCGTGGGTGGGTTGGCAATTTTGCCATTTCCTTTCCTCGATTGGTGATTCTTCCATCTTCGATTGCACCCAACTCAAGCAATAAGTCCTTGGCTTGCCCAACAGTGCCAACAGGCGGAGGTGTGAGCCATTTCAATGTGGTGGGTTCGGTTACCCCCCATTGCGCAAGTTCTAAAATGAGCGATGATAAATCCGCTTCCATAATTTCAGGTGCGCGGGTAGCAAGCAAGTGTTGATGTGACGCTTCCGCCCACAAGCGATAACACACACCAGGCTTCAATCGCCCGGCTCTTCCTGCGCGTTGATCGGCCGAATCGCGTGTGACAGGAATAGTTTCCAACCGGGTTAATCCACTGCGAGGATCGAATCGTGGTACGCGCGCAAAGCCACTATCAATGACCACCGTCACTCCTTCAATGGTCAATGATGTTTCGGCAATGGATGTAGCCAATACAATCTTTCGTTTACCCTGAGGATGAGGCATGATGGCCTGTTGTTGTCTTTGAAAAGGCAAGTCGCCATACAGCGGATAGATTTCAGCAGCGGTAATTTCCTGTTCGAGCAATTCCTGAACACGCTGTATCTCCATTACACCGGGCAAAAACACCAGCACATCGCCTTCTTGTTCGCGCAAAGCTTTCTTAATCACGCGGGCACACGAAATGGAAAGCTTTTCATTTTTGTCGATGGCAAGATATACAACGGTAACAGGAAATTGTCTTCCCATGCTGGTAACGATGGGTGCCTGATCAAACGTATTGGAAATCTTTTCGCCATCCAATGTGGCGGACATGATGAGCATGCGCAAGTCATCTCTCAAAATCTGTTGGCATTGATAGCACAACGCCAGCGCTAAATCGGCCTGCAGGCTACGTTCATGAAATTCATCAAAGATCACCAGGCCAACATCAGTCAATCCATTGTCCGTCTGAAGCATGCGGGTGAGTATTCCCTCCGTGACAACTTCAATTCTTGTCTTTGGCGAAATTTTATTTTCAAATCGTATGCGATAGCCGATGGTCTCTCCGGCTTCTTCCTTCAGCAAACTTGCCATACGCTGTGCTACCGATCGTGCAGCAAGCCGCCTTGGTTCCAGGAGAATAATTTTTTTTCCTTCCAGCCACGGCTCATTTAGTAGTTGAAGCGGAACGATTGTACTCTTACCTGCACCAGGTGGCGCCTGCAAAATCACAATGGAGCGGCTCTGTAAATATTTCTTAAGACCAGGAATGATTTCCAGTACGGGATAATCCATCACAAGGTTAAGGGATTGTGACATGGTAAATATCATCCCGTGTTCTTGCAATACCCGGAATAAAAAAACCACCTGGCTGAGGAATATCTTCAACCAAATCAAAGGCGGTGCATTCTTTCGGCAGCGAGGTGAAGATCAACAAAAAATGATGCGTTTTTCCATCGGCAATTAAAGTCCATTGCGGAGCGATCGAAATATTTTCGGCATGAACCAATTTAGCTCTTGATGCTGATGCGCGGTCGATTAAGAAAGTTGTTTTCCAGATTCGGATCAGCATGTCCTTCCACTCGTTATTAAAGTAACAGTGCACATAAATAAAAGAGTCCTCCTGATAGAGGGATTGAATGGCCGACAACACATCAGCATCCACTTCGGGTTTAACCTTTACCGGTGGTTCTTCAACAATGGAGGGGGATCGATTTTCCGGAGTCATCTTCTTTAAAAGCCTTAGCAAAAATGTTTAAAATTCATATCTTCGAAAGGTTGAAACTAACCTAACCGATGAATCCATTAATCATCAGCAGTCACGAAGAATTTGAATCCTACAAAGGTAAGGAGTTGGGCGTATCCGATTACCTGAAAGTAACTCAAGAACAAATTAATCTTTTTGCTGACGCTACTCTCGACCACCAATGGATTCATACCGATCCCAAAAGAGCCGAAGCGGAAACTACTTTTAAGAGTACCATAGCACATGGCTACCTTACGTTATCATTGGTGCCGCATCTTTGGGATCAGATTGCTGAATTCCGCAATGTGAAGATGATGATCAACTATGGGATTGAAAAACTAAAATTCAACCAGGCTGTGCTGGTCAATAGCGAGGTGCGTTTACGCGCCAGGTTGCATTCCATTGTGAATCTGAGAGGCATCACCAAGTTTGAGGTGGAAGTAACACTGGAAATTAAAGACAATCCAAAAAATGCATTCAATGGCATACTGGTATTTTTGTACCACTTCAATAACACCTGACATAGGGCTGTCACGGTAAGAAATTAATTTTGGCTATTACTTCACTATGGCCGATAATCCTTCACCAAAAGAATCAATTGAGGAAGTCATTCGTGGCCTTCCAAAAAAGGAGCAGGTGATCATGACCAAACTTCGCTCACTTATTCTGGAATGCCTTCCTAAGGCAACGGAAAAAAATTCTTATGGCGTCCCTTTCTACACCCATCACAGAATGATCTGTTTTTTATGGCCACCTTCCGTTCGCTGGGGACCGAAGGATGCCTGGAACGACAAAGGAGACAAAGGCGTAGTACTTGGTTTCTGTCAGGGAAACCGCATGAGCAATGAAGATGGACTGCTGCTGGCCGAAGGACGCAAGCAAGTGTATTGCATGTATTTCCAATCGCTGCCCGAAATTAAGGAAGACCTAATCCGGGCATTGCTTTTCGAAGCTGAATTGATTGATGACGATTTTGGTAAGCAGAAGAAAAATAAAAAAGTGACGAAAAAGAAAGCTGCCAAAAAGTGAAAGTATCTTTGGTGAATGAAAGACTTCAAGAAATACTTCATCATTCCCGCTCCTCCTGAAGATGTTTATCGTGCACTTACCCACCCTGCTACCATTCACTTGTGGACAGGGGAACCGGCTGAAATGTCCACCGAAGTGGGAAGTGAATTTTCCTTGTGGGATGGGAGCATCGTTGGAAAAAATCTGGAGTTTGTTGAAGGAAAGAAAATCGTTCAGCAATGGTACTTTGGCGACCAATCACAAGATTCTATCGTCACCATCATTCTGCATTCTCATGATCAGGGTACATCGGCTGAGCTTCGGCATACCAACATTCCAGACGAAGCCTATGATGATATTGTTGAAGGCTGGAAGGAGGCCTACTTCGGCTCACTTATCGAATTCTACGAAGAATAACACGCCCGCATCTCATGGCCTATCTTGAACGATTTCTGAAGATAAAGAAATCAACACTGCCTAATGCCGGCAAAGGACTTTTCACCACAATCGACATTCATAAAGGAACAATCATTTGTGAATACAAAGGCAAAATTCAAAAATGGGAGGAGGTCAAGCATGAAGATGGACACAATGGATATCTGATGCTGATCAACCGAAATACCGTAATCAACGCATTGAATGCAAAGCGCACGTTTGGACGGTATGCGAATGACGCACGGGGAATAGTAAAGGTCACAGGCCTTCGGAACAATGCCGAATATTCTTATCTAGGAAAAAAATGTTTCATTGAAGCATCGCGCAACATTAAGGCAGGCGAAGAAATTTTTGTCTATTATGGTGCGGAATACTGGCGTTTGATTCGGAAAATCCGAAAAATGACAAAAGTCATTTCATAATCCTGTTGAAGTGGGTAACGTTGATTAAGCAAATCACTTACGTATGAAACGCCTATTGGTCACCCTAAAGAAAAAGGTAGACCCCGAACATCGACTAATCACAACAGAATGGATCACGGATGATGAATTGGCCGCCATTCGCAAAAAGTATGGAAATCAATTTGACCCGGACGAGCCGATTATTCAGTATGTAACGGATCAATTGGTGATGATTTCATTCCTCGTTTGGATTAACGATTAGCTACAATTCCTCTACCCGCACTACAGCCTCTTTATTAATGCGTCCGTAGAGATGGGGAAACATTTCACTGTTGGTGGATGCCTCGTATTTTAATTCATCCATCAGCAGGCCATCATCCAGGTGTAGCAATACCAATCCTTTCTGACCTTTGTAATAGCGATCCAGTACACCCGCCAACTGTGCCTTGGTACACAAATGAATAAATCCCTCCTGGGCAAATCCTTGAGGTGCAAATGTTGATGAAGTTAATTGGGCTTGCCACTCCGCTTGAGTAGCCACATGAAAAAGTATCATTGAATAGAAATTATTTTAGATCCTTTTGGAGATTCTCTTTCTTTACAAACTCAGAGGGCGAACATCCGAATTTTTCGCGGAAACATTTCGAAAAATACGAAAGGTTATTGAAACCCGATTGGTAAGCAATGTCAGCCACATTTCCTGCGCGTTGTCTCAACAGTTCGGATGCATATTGCAATCGCATGTTGCGAATCAGGTCATTGGGAGTGAACCCGGTAAGGGCACTTATCTTTCGATAGAGCTGAGCCAGGCTCATTCCAATTTCACGGGCAAATACTTCCACACTAAAACTGCTATCCGGAATATGTTGCTCTACAATTTCCGTTGCCTTGCGCACAAACTTATCATCCATCGATTCAACTGCGACTTCTCTCGGCTTCAGCAAAATCTGTTTCGCCCATTTCTCCTGCAAAAGTTTTCTGTTTTCAATCAGGTTGCGAACACGGGCTTTCAACTCATCCATGTCAAATGGCTTTGCGATATAGTCATCCGCCCCGGTATCAAGGCCATCTATTTTTGATTTGCTATCGGCTCTGGCCGTGAGCAGAATAATTGGGACGTGACTGGTGCGCTCATCTTCTTTCAAACTTTTACACACCTGAAACCCATCCATTAAAGGCATCATCACATCGGAAATGATCAGGTCTGGAATTTCACGGTACGCCACAACCAGGCCTTCCTTACCATCCTTGGCCTCAAGAAGATGATAGTGTTCACGAAAGTTATCTTTTACGTACGTGCGCAGCTCAGCATTGTCTTCAATAATCAAAATGGTATCGCGCTTTATTCCATCATTAACTGCATTGGCTACTGAAGGCAGTGCACCATCAGAAATTATTTCATCGCCCAGTTGATCATCGAGAACAATCACCTCCTGCCCAAAGTGCGATGTGCCCAATGGCAACTCCACTGTGAATTTGCTGCCTCGCCCTATTTCGCTGGTAACGTGTATGGATCCTTTGTGAAGCTCAACAAGTTCGCGTGTTAACGCCAGACCAATGCCTGTTCCTTCAAACTTTCTCGTAGACGAATTATCCACTTGATAGAACCGATCAAAAATTCGCGTCAGATGTTCCGGTTCAATTCCAATTCCGCTATCACTAACATGAATTTCCACATGACCGTCAGGATAGTTTGCAGAAGGATTACAGACTTCAATGCCCACCGAAACTATACCATCACTCTGAATAAATTTGAAAGCGTTCGAAAGAAGGTTGTTAATAATTTTATCTAGTTTTTCGCGATCGACAAACACCTCAACTTTATGCGGGCAAAGGTTAACCGTTAATTGAACGCCCTTTAGTTCGGCCATAGATCGGAACGCATCCGCCATAAATTTGACAAACGAATTCAAATCCGTACGTCTCACGTGCAAGGTCAACAGCCCCGATTCAATTTTTGTGAGATCAAGCAATTGATTTACGAGTTGCAACAAACGGTTAGCATTCTGAAAGACAGATTTCAGATCACGCTGCTCACTCGCATCCTCCGTCAGGCTTAATCGTCTTTTGACTGGCCCGAGAATCAATGTGAGCGGAGTGCGAAATTCATGAGAAATGTTGGCGAAGAAGCGTGACTTCACTTTATCCAACTCTTTGATTTTTTCTGATTGCTCTTCAAGTTCCTTCTTTTGATTGTAAATCTCCCGGGTGCGTTCCTCTACATTTCGTTCCAACTCAAGATTTTGTGCCTCCAAAAGTTTACGGGTAGCAATTTCTTGTTGATACTTTTCACGTGTGAGTCGTTCGTTGGTAGCATGCTCCTTTACCAGTTGCTTACTTGTTTCAGCAAAATCAATGGAGATGTAAGCTGTGTATGCAAAGTAGGGAGAGGTATAGCCGATGATGATGAATAGTACACGCAGGGGCGGATACAAGCCATTCCAAATTCCAAATAAATCCGCTGCCAGAAATGCTTCTGTTCCTATTAACAACAGCGCAGCAATGACAATAAATGGAAAGTAGGATATTCGCTTTACCAATCCAATCACGCAAATGCTAAGGGCAAGACAGTAGACGAGTATTTTTAATCCATAATTGATTGCGGTGAAAACAGGGCTACCATAGTTCAGTATTAATAATGCAAAGAAGCAGGCTACGTACACCCAAGCCAAACGTTTCACCAGCAGCTTCATGCCCGGCATTTTGGAAGCGAATAAATAATAGGCTATGAAATAAAGTAATGCTCCATCACTGGCAGCACTGAGTATCACATTTGCTTTCTCATAATCGTAATTGTAGTTGGGATCTGTGCTAATCGGAATCAAAGCATAATTAATAAATGCCATAAAAATTCCTAAAGAGTACACAAGGTTTGCTTTGCGATGCCGATTGTACATGAAAAGCACAAAATGAATGAGCGACATTGCGAGGAAAAATCCACCAATAAAAATAAAGGCGATATCCGGCTGAAGAACTTTCATACCCAGGTAAGATAATAATTTCTCGCCTGATTTAGGGAAAGTATTAACAAAATTAAGCCACGTCCTTAAATCTGAGGGAAATACACATACGCATCGTAGCCTTTAACGTACCCCTTATCTAATTTTTAGTTTTGCCTGAATCGGCAGGTGATCGGATGGGTAGTGCTTTCCGTCATTATCGGATATCACGCTGAAGTTATTGGATTTCGCTTTCGCGGAATGAAAGATATAATCTATTCGTTTGCACGGAACGCTGCCTACCACAAACGTACAGTAAGTGCCTTCCTTACTTTCTCTTCCGGCATCAAAGAGTTGCATGCCTTCGTTCGAGGTCATGATGGAATAGGGTGGCTCGGTCGGCTCTGCATTAAAATCCCCGGTAACGATGACGGGTAAGTCACCTGCTATTGCTTTGATTTTTTGCTTAATTAGTTCAGCACTTTTCATCCGGGCCGTTTTGCCAATGTGATCAAAGTGAGTATTGATCACCACGAAAGTTTTCCTTGTCTTAAGGTCTTTAAGTTTTGCCCATGTGGCTACACGTGTAATCGCGGCATCCCAACTTTTGCTTCCCGGTTCTGCAGGAGATTCAGAAAGCCAGAATGTATTTTGCTCCAGCACTTCCAATCTTTCTCTCCTGAAAAAAATTGCCGAATATTCGCCTTTACTCTTGCCATCATCGCGCCCAACACCCACATAGTCCAGCCCGGTATGTTGCTTGATATCTTCCAGTTGATTTTGAAGTCCTTCCTGTATACCCATTACATCAGGATTATATTTTTTGATCAGGCTATAAACATTATCCTTCCTCGCGCTCCATTGATTTACGCCATCCTGAGGATTGTCAAACCGGAGATTGTAGGACATCACCTGAAGGCTTTGTGAATGAGCAATCGTTGCCACCAAAATAAAAATGGAACACAAAATTATTCGATTCATGATTAGAGTATTTAAGAAATCTAAAGTACGAAGTTTGGAAGCACTGAGCAGGATTACTTTTTTCCGGGAGGGAAATCCTTAAGCGCGAGTTTAACACCTTTCCTAAAATTCATTTCCGTCAAGTCGGGATGAATATCCAAGTATGATTGGGCTACCGATCGCCATACCATGGCGCCTGTTTTTTGATCAACCATATCAATCACCAAAGTTCCTTTTAGCAATGGTACTTCCTCAATATTTGTGAATGGCTGGAATGCCATGTCATCATTATGCCGATGATAAACGAAGGCGGTGTCCGTTTCCACCACAACGTGCACATCCAATAGCAAGTCAGGATCATTCGAAAGAAAATTTAAACCCTTCTGCTGCATCTCGGCAATCACTGCTTTCTGAAGATTCTGCCTGATGATGGTGTCATTGAGATAACGAGGGCCCGTGAAGGTGAATTCACAACTCTCGAGCCAACAAAAACTTTTATAGGCTGCAAAATCTATCTTCGGCTCAAAGGCTGTTTTCACGGCTACACCGCAGCCCAATAACAATGAGGCAGTGATGCACAAAATGAATAAGCGTTTCATGCCCGAAAAGTAATTCGAGCACTAGTTCCATGCACTGATATCCGTCATATTTTTAAGAGAGAAAAAACTTGAAACCAGAAAAACGACTTAATCAGCGCTTATCGGTTTTAGAAGCGGAGCATGAGAAATCTCGTATCGAATTAATTCTTCCGCACTTGGGCGTTTGTGCTTCCATCGTTTGTGGCTCCAGAGCCAATATTCTGGCTGGGCAACAATGTCTCTTTCAAGAAGCGCGTTGGTGCGAAGCGTAATTTCACCATAAGCAGTAGCGCGTGGCTCTTCAATCACGTCAATGAATTCGAAAGTATAATGCCCGCGCTTCACCTTTGTAATGTGAGCCGAGATTACCGGCAGGTTATATTCCTTTGCGTACTTTTCCACTCCAAACATCATCCCCGTCTCTTGATTTAAAAAAGTAGCCCAATACGCATTGCGATGATTGTTAGGCGATTGGTCGATGCCAAAAATAATAGCACGCAACCCCTCGCCTTTTTCAAATTCCTCTTTGGTCATTTTAGTGGAAACCATGCGCAGTCCGTATTTTCCCCGGCTGCTTCGGGCCTTCTCATCAAAGTATGGATTGGTAAAAGGTTTGTACAGCGCTACTGCTTTATGCTTTATGACAGCATCGATTGCCACGGCAAAGAGCTCCCAGTTATTATAATGTCCACCAGCCAGGATTACACTTTTCCCTTCATCAAAAAAACGGTTGATGAATTCCGGGTTCAACACTTTCATTCGCTCTTTCACTTCGCGCTCAGAAATGGTGAACACTTTAATGCTCTCTACAATAAGATCACACAAGTGCTTGTAGAATTTATCGGTGATCAGTAAATGCTCCTCTCTTGATTTTTCAGGAAAGGAATTGGCGATATTTTGAAAGACTACCTTCTTGCGATACCCTGCAACTTTGTACAACAGCAAGTACATGGTGTCGGACAGGAAGTACAATACACGGTAGGGAAGATAGGAAATGGGGATAAGCACCCCATGATACAGGAGAGAATTGATAAGCCTCATAGACGAGGCAAAGGTGATAATAATTTCGCTGGGAGTAAAAACCGATCAATACTCCAGTCCTACCGGATATAACAAATACCGATGATCGGCATACGGAGATTTACGGTAAAACCAATCGTAGATGGCACGGGCATCAGCGGCAAATTTTGCATCTTCTTGTTTTTTCTTCTCAAACTCTTTGCGAAGGCTTTCATCCTTCAACATATTTTGCGCCAGCGGTTCCATGACATAACCTTCGGCATACTCGGTGCGATTGAAGATTTCAAGAAAAAATCCCCACTGAAAAAAAGAGTCGAGAGATTCCGGTTCTAATAACAAAGTAGTCAAATATCCAAGGTCCTGATTGGTTTCAATTCGCGCACTGCCAGGATGAAATATTTCCTTTCGGATTTCCTTAGTGGCAACCCCCTTCACAGTCATGTGTCCTTCAGACGGGCCTCTTCCAAATTCCTGATTCGAAATCCGGTACATGGTGAGTTCAACTTCTCTTGATGCCGATAAAATCTCCATTTTAATTCCATGGTGCTGTAAACGCTTAATCACTTCAGGGTGTGTTGCCGGCACCCAAAAAGCTTTGGGAACTTTCACAGCCTTGTCCACCTGATTGATGCGGATTACCGGTATCTCCATCGATAGTTTTTTTCCTGTCCATTCCACATAATCTTTATCAGTAACGGATGATTTTCCCACCTTAGATTCAATACCCAAATGAGTTGTTATTTCTGTTTTGGTGGTTCTCTTGAATGTGAGCGCGAGCGAATCGCTCCGCAAGTTTCGATCACTTGCCATTGCCGCAATCAACTGCGGCCCTGACGCACTCATTACTTTAAGGGCTCCTTCCAAAAACAGATAAGTACCCAACACCCGCTGTCGATAAGGCTTAAGTGAATGATTTTCAACCAACACAGTGGGCAAGTGACGCACATCACCATAGGAATGAGAAAACCGGGGTGGAAAATGATCGGCATAGTTTCCTTTCAAAAAAGAATGATCTTCAACCGAAAAAAGCAAAGGACCGGGAATGTGACCACCACCAGAAAGATGTTGATCCACCGCAACTGTGAATATCGATTTCATCCACCTGGAAATCTCCGGTGAATACGTACTCTCTTCATGAAAGCCATACGTGATGTCATATTGATAATCGGCTCCATCGGTTACGTGCAAATCGATATACAAGTCCGGGTCGTACTGATTAATAACATTAATTACCGCCTTGATTTCTTCTGTATCTAATTTAGCATAGTCACGATTGAGGTTTTGATTACGCGCATTGGTACGCCACCCCATATTTTCCGGACCTCGCTGATTGGCGCGATTGTAAGGAGAAGAACGCTCATGACCATCGACATTAAGAATGGGGATGAACGCAAAATTTACTTTACCCAGCAGATCACTCTTTTTTCCGGAAACAATATCGCGAAGCAACATGAGGCCTGCATCCTTCCCGTCAATTTCACCGGCATGTATTCCTGCCTGTGCCAATATCAATGGCTTGGATGATTTGGCAAGTGAAACAGCATCAAAAGTGTTATCATTCGAAACGATTATCATCACGATGTCGCGGCCATTTAAGCTTTTGCCAATCGTTACCATTTTTAAGCTGGGCGAGGTCGAAATTTTCTTCAGCCATTGCATCGTCTCCTCATAAGTAGCAGTTTGTGTAAAATTGCTTTTCTCTGCAATGGTGATCAGCGGGTCGTTGGCTTTAGCGATTAGCGCAGTGCTCTTGCCATTCCATTCATTCACCGGGGGCAGCAGGTTCTGGCTTTGAACGGCAAAACCAATCCCCATAAAAAGTATAAAAAACACACTGCGATTGCTGAGAATGACTTTCATGAAAAGCTGGTTATGATAATTTAAACTAGGCAGACAGCTGATTAACAATTTCTATGGCGCGGTCAATTTCTTGTTCACTGTTAAAAATGTGTGTGCTATGGCGCACCCCAAAAACTTCGCCACTGCTGCGTGGCCGCATGCGCGCGCGATTCCAAAATTCATCCTGCAGCCGGGGGCCCGTCCAGCCTTCAATGTTGTACACGGTAATGCCCGCGCAAAGTGATTCATCCTGCGGAGAGAATATTTTCACTTTTTTATTTTGACGAAGGCCGGTGCGCAAACGCTGACCTAAAAATTTTATGCGGTTATAAACACGATCGGCTCCAACTTCTTCATGGAAATCCAACGCGGCTTCCATGCCTTTTAAAATTGAAAAACTTCCGGTGCCTCGTTGGGTTAAGCGAAAGCCCTCATCGGCATGATCATCCCAGCGTGTGCTGGCAACGGTGGTCCAGATTTCGTTCATTCGGTTTGCCTTCACGTACATGAAGCCTGTACCGCAAGGCGCCCCCATCCATTTGTGAAAACAACCGACATATGCATCGCACCCGATGTCGTACAGATTGAGTTTGATATGACCTACCGTTTGCGCTCCATCCAAAATGGTAAAAATACCGCGCCTGGAAGCCTCGGCACACAACTCCTTCACGGGTAAAATCGCACCACTACCTGAAATCATGTGAGACAACATCAGCACTTTTGTTTTGGGTGTAAAGGTTTTTACGATGCTATCGTATAATTCATTGGCGTCTTTTGCGGGCTTGGCTATGGGCACTTGTTTGAACACCACTCCGTACCGTTTTTCTTTTACCAGCCATCCTCCTTTTCCTCCGGGATGTTCCTGATCGGTTGTCACTACCTCGTCTCCCGCTTGCAGTGTGATTCCATTGGCCAGGTAGCTCATGCCATGGGTGACATTATCGGTGATGGCAATTTCAGCAGCATCGCAGCCTAAAATTCTGGCTACTTTAGTGCGAATGGGCAATAGATTATTGTAGCCACTGATAAATTGTTCTGCATTATCGTCCTTGTATGCCCAGTCTGCCACGTGTGTGGCCATCATGGTAAGATGCTCGGTCATTTTACTAACAACCACCTTGGGCATAACGCCCACTGTGCCCGTGTTAAAAAACACTTTGTCCTCGGCCAGCATAAACTGCTTGCGTAATTTTTTCCAATACTCAGAATCCTGTGTTTGCGGAAATGGCTCCAAAACGGGCTCGGACGCGATATTGGCAAAGGCCGGAACGCTTAGCGTTGAGAGGCCGAGGGCCTTAAGCATGTTTCTTCGGGTGATCATTTGAAAAAAAATTAGAGTTAACAATTATAGTACATGACCTTGCAGCATCGTATTGCAGGATGTAAATTACTAAATCTATACGTTAGCTTTATGAAACTCATCTGTGTTATTGATGATGATCCATCACATTTAAAATTGGTGGAACACACCCTCACCGCGCAAGGCTACGCGGTAAAGGGATACCATTCAGGAGCCGCCTTCATGGCCAATCCCATCAAGGATACTATTCACGCCATTATTCTGGATCACTATCTATCCGAATCGGAAGGAAAGACGGGTCTGGATTATCTTAAGCTTTTTAAAAAGCGAATGCCCAAAACGCCCGTGATTTACATGACCAGCGAAACGGACAAAGCATTGGCAAAGGAAATCATGAAGCGAAAAGCTGCCGGCTTTATCTCTAAAGACATTGCCTCGCTGGTTCGGCTAAGAACAATTCTTGACGAGATCAATGAAAAGCAAGGCGCGGGCTGGCTGAAGAATATTTTTAAAAAGAAGAAGGCTTAGCTCTTCAAAAAAAAAATCGTGCCCTCGATAGAGAACACGATTCTCAATTTTTCAAAAAAGAAATTATTCTTTAAACCGATATGTACTTTGGTAGGAATTGGTGGTGCCATTGTACATCGTTACCACTGTGGTCTTCGTTGTGGCATATCCTTTTGCATGATACTCATACGTGTATACCTCGCTCATCGATAATACACCCTGGCCATTTCGCACTTCCAATTTTCCAGGGTTATTCTTCCTAAACATCACCAGAGGATTAAAGGGACTTGCATCAAAGTAATCTTCCGAATTGATCTTGTCATCGTAATTGCTAAAGGTCATGGTCGTTAACAACTTTGCCTCTGCTCCGAAGGATGTATAGTAATAGAGTTGCTGTGCAGTGAGATTGCCTCGTTCGTCATATTGATAGGTATCTTTTGAAACCGGAATGATCCCTCCTTCTTCGGGAATATCCTGATACGTAACTTTCTCTGCCAGCCTGCCTTTTGCATCATAACTGTAGATATGAAATTGCGAGTGTGTACCATTCACAAACTCATCCGTTCTCACAATATAATCGCCCGAAAAAGTGTATTCCATTCGCCAGCCGGTATCAGTTGTAGATTGCGTGAGCTTGCCATTTAGGTCGTACTCGAAATTTTGCCAACTATCCATAGTACCACCGTTCGACAATTGACTCGACATTTTGATTTGAGCCAATTGCCCCGAAGTGTTATAAACAAACTGCTTTGAAAAATCTGCTTCTTTAAATACTTCGGGTATTAATTTAGGAGCACCGGGCGGAGGATTTTGGGTAACAGGCTGAGGATCATCGGTAGAACAAGAGCTAAGAATAATACCTATAAAGGCAGCAGTAAGTAATCGCGTCATGAATGTTTTTATTGTTAGACACTCATACGGCAAAATGGTTGGAATAGATGTTGGCTGAATAGAAAAAAGCTGAAATTCTCATTCAGATCCAAAAAGGTATTTTCAATAGGCTAACCAGTGTTAGCTAAATAAACCACTTCTGGTTAATTTTGGCCCTCTAAAATTTACATCTGATGAGCTCCAGAACGCTAAGCGCAGAAAAGAAAGAAAAGAACACACCAAATCTGGCCGGCCATAAAGCACCAGAACCTTATAAGCCTAAAAACAAAGTGAGGATCGTTACTGCCGCCAGCTTGTTCGATGGTCATGATGCCGCCATCAACATTATGCGCAGAATTATTCAGTCTACCGGTGTAGAGGTAATTCATTTAGGACACGATCGCAGCGTAGAAGAAGTGGTGAACACAGCCATTCAGGAAGATGCACAAGCCATTGCCATGACCAGTTACCAGGGCGGGCACAATGAATATTTCAAATACATGTATGACTTGCTGCAGGAAAAAGGTGCGGGGCATATCAAAATTTTTGGTGGTGGCGGTGGCGTAATCCTTCCGGAGGAAATTAAAGAATTGATGGACTACGGAATCACCCGCATTTACTCTCCTGACGATGGCCGTGCGATGGGACTGCAGGGAATGATTAATGACCTCGTGGAACGAAGCGATTTTCCCACAGGAGAATCTATCTCTGCCGAAAAAGAACTGACCAGCGACAATCATTTAAAAATCGCACAGCTTATTTCAGCTGCCGAGAATTATTACGATAAGCACAAAACAATATTTGAAGATATTAATCATAAAGCTTCCGCTTCTAAAACTCCGGTGCTGGGCATTACCGGAACGGGCGGTGCTGGAAAATCTTCGATGGTAGATGAAATTGTGAGAAGATTTCTGATCGATTTTAAAGACAAAAAGATTGGATTGGTTTCGGTCGATCCTTCCAAACGTAAAACCGGAGGTGCATTGCTCGGTGATCGCATCCGCATGAATGCAATTAACAATTCAAGAGTGTACATGCGCTCGCTGGCAACACGCCAAAGTAATCTGGCACTGTCGGCATACGTGAAGGAAGCTATTCAAGTGCTGAAAGCCGCAGGATTTGATTTGATCATTCTGGAAACTTCCGGCATAGGCCAAAGCGATACGGAAATTCTTGATCATAGTGATGTATCACTTTACGTGATGACTCCAGAGTATGGAGCTGCCACTCAGTTGGAAAAAATTGACATGCTTGATTTTGCCGATGTAATTGCGCTGAACAAATTTGATAAACGCGGTGCCTTAGATGCCTTGCGCGATGTAAAAAAACAATATCAGCGCAATCATCAGCTATGGGATAAGAAGCCGGAAGATATGCCGGTGTTTGGCACGATCGCTTCGCAGTTTAACGATCCGGGAACAAACCAATTATACAAACACATCATTGATAAAGTATCGCAGAAGACAGGCGCTGATTTAAAATCAAGTTTTGAAATTACGCGCGAGATGTCGGAGAAAATTTTTGTGATCCCTCCGCACCGCACCCGTTACCTCAGCGAGATTTCTGAAAACAATCGCAAGTATGACGAGTGGGTGAACCAGCAGGCAGAAACAGCCGAAAAACTTTATGCCATTCAAAAAACCATTTCATCCATCGGAGAAGATCAGAAAGAAATTTCAAAAGTGCTCCAGGCAGAATTTGACAAATACAAACTCAACCTTGATCCAAAAAACTGGAAGCTGGTTGAGCAATGGAATGAAAAAGTAAAACGATACAAGGAACCACAGTTCAAATTCAAAGTGCGCGACAAAGAAATCGCGATACAAACCCATACCGAATCACTCTCGCACACTCAGGTGCCCAAAGTGACCACTCCACGCTATCGCAGTTGGGGTGATATTCTCCGATGGAGTTTGCAAGAAAACGTGCCGGGTGAATTCCCTTATACATCGGGCATTTATCCATTCAAACGTGAGGGCGAAGATCCAACACGAATGTTTGCCGGTGAAGGCGGGCCCGAGCGCACCAACAGAAGATTTCACTATGTGAGCATGGCCATGCCGGCAAAGCGTTTGTCCACCGCATTTGATTCGGTAACGCTCTACGGAAATGATCCTGACTATCGCCCGGATATTTACGGTAAGATTGGCAACTCTGGTGTAAGCATCTGCTGTCTTGATGATGCCAAGAAATTATACAGTGGCTTCAATCTCTCTGATCCAAAGACTTCCGTATCCATGACCATCAACGGTCCTGCACCGATGCTGCTAGGCTACTTTATGAATGCAGCCATCGATCAGCAGTGCGAGATCTACATCAAGAAAAATGGTCTGGAAGAGGAAGTAAAAAATAAAATTGCTGCGATCTACAAAGGCAGAGAAAATGAGCGGCCAGCATACCAGGGTTCATTGCCTAAAGGGAATGATGGATTAGGTTTGATGTTGCTCGGTGTTACCGGAGATCAGGTTTTGCCTGCAGAGGTGTATGCCAAAATAAAAGCAGAAACTTTATCGCAGGTGCGAGGAACCGTTCAGGCCGATATTTTAAAAGAAGATCAGGCACAGAATACGTGCATCTTCTCCACTGAGTTTGCGCTGAGGTTGATGGGCGATGTGCAACAATATTTTATCACGAATAACATTCGTAATTTTTATTCAGTATCCATTTCAGGATATCATATCGCAGAAGCCGGAGCAAATCCGATTACACAATTAGCCTTTACACTGGCGAACGGCTTCACGTACGTGGAGTATTACCTTAGTCGGGGCATGGACATCAATGAGTTTGCTCCCAATCTTTCGTTCTTCTTTAGCAATGGTGTTGATCCGGAGTATGCAGTAATTGGTCGTGTGGCACGCAGACTTTGGGCTAAGGCCATGAAAAACAAGTACGGTGCAAATTCAAGAAGCCAGATGCTGAAGTATCACATTCAGACTTCAGGTCGCTCCTTGCACGCACAAGAGATTGATTTCAATGACATTCGCACTACACTGCAGGCATTGTATGCTATTTATGATAACTGCAATTCACTCCATACAAACGCTTACGATGAAGCGATCACAACACCAACAGAGGAGAGCGTGCGCAGGGCGATGGCCATTCAGCTGATCATCAACAAAGAATTAGGGTTAGCCAAAAATGAAAACCCACTGCAAGGGTCGTTTATCATTGAAGAATTGACTGACCTGGTTGAGGAAGCGGTACTTTCAGAATTTGACCGCATTACCGAAAGAGGCGGAGTGCTGGGCGCCATGGAAACCATGTATCAACGCGGAAAAATTCAGGAAGAAAGCCTTTACTATGAAACATTGAAACATACTGGTGAATATCCCATCATTGGTGTGAACACGTTCTTGAGTTCCAAAGGATCTCCTACCATCATTCCACAGGAAGTGATTCGTGCAACATCAGAAGAAAAAGAATATCAAATTAAGATGCTCCGAAATCTTCATGCATTAAGAGGAAACCAGGCTAACGATTTATTAGATCATGTTCAGCAAGCAGCCATTCAAAACAAAAACATTTTTGAAGAACTGATGGAAGCGTGCAAGGTTTGCTCTTTGGGTCAGATTACAAAAGCACTCTTTGAAGTCGGAGGACAGTATCGTAGAAATATGTAAAGGCGTGCGTAAGAATCAATGAGAAAGTCGTTTGGTCACTGACTGCAATGCGAAAAGTGACCAGACGACTTTTTAGTTACTGAGAATGCTCATCCGCAAAAGTGATCACCGTCATTATTTTACTCAGTAAAACCATCCATCTTTCGATGGAGGGTTGAGAGTTATGCTTAGGCCAATCATCGACTTCTTTCAAAGAACAGGCGAAATCAGTGAGTTTGCAATCCGGTATTTTAAGGGGGTATTTTTTCCGCCATACGAATTTCAGGAACTACTGAAGCAATGCTATTTTATTGGCAACAAGTCGTTAGGCTTAGTGGCCTCTACTGGTTTCATCATGGGTATTGTGCTCACCTTGCAAACCCGGCCCACACTGATCGAGTTTGGAGCAGAATCGTGGATGCCTGCCATGGTGGGCATTGCCATCGTTCGTGAAATTGGGCCTGTCGTTACTGCATTGATCTGTGCAGGAAAAATCGGCTCTGGCATTGGTGCCGAATTAGCCTCTATGAAAGTGACTGAACAGATTGATGCCATGGAAGTGTCGGGAACAAATCCATTTAAATACCTTGTCATTACAAGGGTTACTGCCACCACAATCATGCTGCCGGTACTCGTTGTGCTCTCTGATTTTGTTTCGCTCTTTGGTTCGGCCGCAGTGGAATCGCTGAAGAGTGGCGTTACTTTTGAGCTTTACTTCAACAAGGTATTTGAGTTTCTCCAGTTTGGTGATTTGATCCCTTCCATCACCAAGGCCTTCTTCTTTGGTTTTGCTATCGGCATCATTGGCTGCTACAAAGGTTATACTTCTACAAAAGGCACAGAAGGTGTTGGTCGCACTGCCAACGAAGCGGTAGTGATTAGCTCCATGCTGGTGTTTATCCTTGATTTTATTGCAGTGTTGGTTTCAGATATTTTTTATGAATTATAATGACGAATGCTAGAATCGATAAGACAAAATCACCCGTCATCCAAATTCAAAATCTATACAAAGCATTTGGTTCCAATAAAGTATTAAAAGGTTTTAACCTGGAAGTGTGGCAAGGTGAAAACGTTGCGATCATGGGCAAGTCCGGTTCGGGCAAATCCGTACTCATTAAATGCATCATTCGGTTGGTAGATATTGATCAGGGCAAACTTGAAGTACTGGGAAAGAATGTTCCTGAACTTCGTCAGCAGGAATTGGACGCACTTCGAACCGATATTGGTTTTCAATTTCAGGGAAGTGCACTTTATGACTCCATGACCGTGCGGGAAAATCTAGAATTTCCATTGAGAAGGCATCCTGAAAAATTAGGATCGGATTATAATCCCGATGTGCTGATCAAAGAGGCGCTGGAAGATGTGGGGCTTCTTCATGCTATTGACCTGATGCCCGCGGAGCTTTCGGGAGGTATGAAAAAAAGAATTGCGCTGGCGCGAACATTGATCTTGCGACCGCGCATTATTCTTTATGACGAACCCACCAGCGGTCTTGATCCAATTACTGGAAAAGAAATAAGCGAATTGATTTTGGAAATACAGCAGCGCTACGGAACTGCATCGATCGTGATCACTCATGACCTGGCCTGTGCAAGAATTACGAGCAATCGAATGGTGATTTTACACGATGGAAAAAATCATGCGGAAGGAGCCTATGATGATCTTGCGAAAAGTGAAGATCCGCCAGTAAAAGAATTTTTCAGTTGAAATAAGATTGTATGGAAAAGTCAACCGGCAGAACAATACGATTAGGGGTAATGGTAGTAATAGGCGCACTATTGCTATCCATCGCAGCGTACCTCATCGGCCAAAAACAGGATATGTTCAGCACTACATTTATGCTGCGCGCTACGTTCAACAATATCAACGGGCTTCAGGCCGGCAACAATGTGCGCTTGTCAGGTATCAACGTGGGGTCCGTTGTATCCGTAGAAATTCAAAGTGATTCGGCCATTGAAGTAACCATGCGCATTCGGGAAAACGTTCGCAAATTCATTCGGAAAAATGCGGTGGCAAGCATTGGCACCGATGGCTTAATGGGAAATATGCTTGTGAATCTTAACCCTGTCGGGCTTACTTCTCCCGCTGTAGAGAACAACGATCTCTTGCCCACCTTCACCAAAATAAAAACCGATGATATTCTGAAAACCCTGAATGTCACCAATGAAAATGCCGCCATGCTTACGTCCGATTTGCTGGAGGTCATTCAATCCATCCGACACGGAAAAGGAACAATATCATCATTGGTATACGATACCGTTCTTCGAAATCAGTTCTCTATGGCTGTGTATAATTTGAAAGTAGCAACAGAAAGAACGAATGATCTTTTAAAAATTGTAGAGAATATCACAGGCGAAATCAATCAGGGAAAAGGCCTCGCAGGTTGGCTAGCCAAAGACACCATCAGCAGGTTGAAAGTTGATAAAATGCTTACCAATCTTCAGGTATCCACCTCTTCGCTCAAACAAAGCGCTGACAGTCTGCAAGGGTTTGTAGATAAAATAAACAGCGGAAAAGGAACACTCCCTGCCTTGATGTATGACACCACCATGGCCAATAACCTCAGGAAGACTCTTTCAAATCTAAACAAGGGTACTGCCAAGTTTGATGAAAACATGGAGGCCCTGAAGCATAATTTCCTTACCCGAAAATATTTCAGGCAAAAAGAGAAAGAAAAAAAATAATAAAAACAAAAAACCCCTGCTTTTGGCAGAGGCTTCTTAGTTTACAGGTTATTAGAGATTAATATTGAAACTTCTTTGCAACTGACTTTGATGACACCACAAATGTTAATGCTCCAGTAACATTATTGAGGTTGTAGACGATCCCTTTTGTACCTGCCACTGTCATCGTTTCATTATGAATCAGATTCTTCTCATCATCATAAATTTTCAGATTGATACGCTCCTCGGCCCCATTTGATACTGATAATAAGAATTTCCGATCATCGGATATCTTTGCAACGTAGGCACTTAAATCAGCAGGTTCACCAACTTTAGATGCCTCGGCTCTCTCGAAATCTACTGTTGTTCTCTCAGAAGTAACACCATTGTTAACCTCGATAGTGTATTCACCAAAATTCATTCCTGAAAAATTCAGAGGAAGTGAAAAGCCATTTTTTGCATTAAGCTTTTCGGTGAACACTACGTCACCATTACTATTGTACAATTTCAAAACAACCAGTCTTGATGCATCACCGGCATAGATAACCTTAAATACACTGGACTCCTTTTGGTTAACGACAACCACTTTAGGGTTGATCGGTTCAGCAGCCATCGTAAAAGTACTTGCGATTACTATAGCTACTATTGAAAGAATGATTGACTTCGTTTTCATAGTTCTTTTTCGTTTTGTTATGATGCAAATGTACGGGCATAAAAACTGAAGAGTTGCGAAGTTGTAAGTAAACTTGATTTTTAATCTAAAAAATCGATTGCATAATTTTTGATCCTCTATTTCGAAAATCAGTTGCTCAATTTCTGCCATAAAGCGCATTCAAATTCGAAAAAAACTGCAAACCATTTTCTCAAACGATTGCAGGAGCTAATACAAAAAAGCCTCAGCATTATCGCTGAGGCTTCTGAAATTTGAAGGAATGTTTCGCTTAATAACTGATTGATTTCAAAATTCCTGAACTGTCTTCTACTTCAATCGTGAAATCGCTAATCTCTTTTAGATTGTACAACTGGGCGAACTCACCATTCACACGATAACTTTCATTTAACAGTATCTTACCTGCGCGATCGAAAATTTTTACGGCAACAAAATCTGATTTACGTGATGCCACTGTCAATAGAAATTTATTTTCAACTCCGCTTACTTTTGTAACCTTAACAAGTTTCTCCACTTTGCCCATCTCATACCTGACCTTCTCCACCATTTTTCCGGAAACATCTTCGATCTCGATGGTGTAGTCACCTTCCGATAAACCTTCAAAGTTGTATGGCCTTGAAAACCCTTCGCTCTTCTTTATCAATTCTGAAAACACAATGGATCGGGAGGAATTGAGGATAGACACCTTTACATTACTTGCAGACGCAGATTTGTAATACAACTTGAATACACTTGAACCAGAAAGATTTGTAACTGCAACAGAGGATGTACCAGAAGTGGACTCCACTGTACCATTTGCGAACACAAGCGAGCTGCAAAGCAACGCCACCAACATTGAACCAATTTTTTTCATACTTGACTTTGTTTTGTTTGATGAGCTAAGGACGCGCAGCCACAAAAGAAAGTTGCAAGAGGTATGTTAAATATTGTTAACGTGAATATTAACTGATCGAGCGAAAAAAAATTGCCGTAACGGAACCTGAAGAGTTTAGATTCAGAAAACGAAAGCTAAAAAAACTATTGTTGGAAATTAGTTCAGATGAAATACATCTTTCGCTAATTCTACGTGATTTAATAACTGAGTATGATACCGCAATTGAGAGATCAGGAAAGATTCTCTTTTTGCATCAAGGGCCGATGCAAATTTTAGTTTGTGCTCATTATCAAAATTCAATTCATTGGCGATATCGAAGATTGAAGGGTCTTTAACCGTGGCAGAAATCTTTAATTGATTTCGGTACTCCTGGAACAGCGATAAAAGTTTTTCGTTGGTGATGGGCACATTTGTTTCCAGATTCCAAAGATTTACTTCTCCGCCAGGATATAACTTATCACGATACGTGCGGAGCAATTTCTTAAGTTCAAAAAGATCAATACATCTGACAATGATGTCGGATTCACCGCCACTATAGCGCTTGATCACACTTTCGAGTTTCACCAACGATCCAAGCTTTTGTTCATTGGAGGTATGTGTAAAGTAAATACCAAAAGAAATATCTTTCGTCTCAGCATCCTGAAGAAGCTGGCGATAACGGGGTTCGAAAATATGCAATGGCACTAATTCTCCGGGCAGCGGAAAAATAGAAAGTGGAAACATTGCTATTTTAGAGATCTCGCTCATGCCAGTATTAACCCATTCGGGTAAAAATTGTTTCTTCTGGTTTGCTATTAAAAGCTAATCAAATAATGAGGATTCACTGAAAATCGCTCTTTCAATAATTTTTCCCCCGGTAAAAACGAGAGATTGATAACAAAGGAATACCCTGCTACTACCCCATTTAGGCGTTGAATCATTTTGCCGGCCGCTGTTGCGGTACCACCCGTTGCCAGTAAGTCATCGTGAATTAACACTCTCGCCCCGGTAGCAATCGCATCAGTATGCATTTCAATAGAAGCTTGTCCATATTCCAACATGTATTCTTCATGTATTTTATGATAGGGCAGCTTTCCGGATTTTCTTATAGGAATAAACGGAATGTCCAATTCCTGGGCGATGAGGGTTCCAAAAATAAAACCGCGCGCCTCCACTCCTGCCACCGCATCAATTGACTCCTTTGAATAATGCTCTGCGATGGTTTTTACAACATCCTTTCGGGCAGCAGGATTCGCCAGCAGTGGAGTGATGTCTTTGAAGATGATCCCCTTCTTAGGAAAATCGGGTACATCACGAAGGAAGTCATGAAGATTTAAAGACATTCTAAAATATTTTTTTAAGGCACTAATTTACCATTTAGGATTACTTTATCGATAAGGTTATTGCCAAAACGATAAGGGAGATAAGCAACCGCTGGCATCGGTTGTGAAATGAAAACAGAAGCTACCTTTCCTTTGGTAATACTGCCGTGAGTATACAGCATATTCAGTGTGGCAGCGGTATTGATCGTTGCTGCATTAATGGCTTCCTCCGGTGTAAGTTTCATTTTAATGCAACTCAGGGCCACCATCAAGTTCATATTTCCGGTGGGTGCACTGCCCGGATTAAAATCAGACGCAATCGCCAGAGGAAGCCCCTCATCAATCAGTTTGCGCGCGGGCGGAAATGGTAGATTTAAAAAGAACGCTGCGCCCGGAAGTGCTGTTGGCATCACCTTACTGTTTTTTAAACAGGCAATCTCTTCTTCATCAATATTTTCCAGATGATCTACACTTACCGCTCCAACCTTAACGCCTACCTGCACACCACCTGATCTACCTAATTGATTGGCGTGAAGCCGGGGAAGCATTCCAAATCGTTTTCCTTCTTCTACGATTCGTTCTGTTTCTTCTGGAGTAAAGAATCCACTTTCACAAAAAACGTCAATGTAGTCTGCAAGTTTTTCCTGGGCAATTGCCGGAATCATTTCATTCAAAATGAGAAGAATGTAATCGCTCTTTTGCATCCCGGCCGGAACAGCATGAGCACCTAAAAAAGTTGTCTTAACCTTCAGCGGGGTTTCAATACCTATTCTTCGGGCTACGCGAAGCATTTTCATCTCATCATTCACCGTAAGGCCATAGCCGCTTTTGATTTCCACTACTCCGGTTCCGGAATGAATAATTTCCTGCACGCGAGGAAGAGCCCGTTCGAACAATTCATCTTCTGATGTTGCCTGAAGTTTTCGGGCAGAGTTTAGAATACCTCCTCCTTTTGCGGCAATCTCCTGGTAGGATGCACCTTTAATCTTCATCACAAACTCTTCTTCACGGCTCGCTGCAAAAATTAAGTGTGTATGCGAATCCACCCAACACGGAAAAACAAAGCGACCACTCGCATCTACAATCTCGTGAGAAGAATCAATTGACAACTGATCCATTGGACCAAAGTCTTCTATCAAATAATTTGAAATTTTCAGGTATGCATTCTCAAGGATAGGTAAGGTGCCCATTGCTTTGCCAGACAAGCAAGAAGGCGTTGCGTCTCTTACTTGTACTAACCCTTTAATATTGGTAATGATCATGCCAACAGGGCTTAACTAAATGTGGTGGAAAACTATTGAATTACTTACCGAAGGATTCCACTTTGTAATCAAGGTTGGTGCCGTATACCGGGAAAGCAATCTTGAACATCATAAAGAAACCTTGGCCCTGGAAACTTGGCCGGTAACCAAACTCACCTCCGTATGACCAGCTTAATGTGCGATTAAATTTACCATCAACACCGGCTCTGAACCCAAAAGATTTAGTCTTCAACACATCCGTGGAATATTCCAGTCCCTGATAATTGACCGGATCAACTTTCAATGCAGGCGCAAACATGACATCGAAAAAAACGGTGAGCAAACCATCGTCTACTGCTTCGTCATACTTATCGAAACTCACCGCCACATTTCTAAACCATGACATGGAGCCTCCCATATAAATATTGGTAGCGTAAATATTGCTGAAGATATTGAAGTCCGCATTTTGACCGGAAACTTCAAACAAGCTTTGTCCTTGATCATTAATTAAATCAGCACTGGAAAGATTTTGTGCTTCCAGGGCACGCTTAACATCCGCGGTGCTATTCCACATAATCGCACCAAGGCGGGCACCATAAATTTTACGAAGCTTGCAGGGCACTTCAGCATGCAGCGGCACCATGGCCGACCATCGATTTCCCTTCAGACTTTTTTTGTACAGCACCATCTTGGTTTTTGAGCCTACATCAAAATCTTTAACATGATAGGTACCGCCCAGTTCATAATAATTATATACTTCAGGCTTGTTACTCACATTGCTGTTGCGAATGGCAACATCCCGATTGAAATCAAAAAAAGAACTGCTGTATGTCTTCCGTAAATGCGCTTTGAAGTCCATTTTATCTTTGTGATAGAAACTTGCCTCCACCCCATATCCGGCATTCACATTGGTGGCAAACAATTCTCCATAAAAAGGTTGAAACCCTAAAAACAGTTTGTTCACCGTGTAGGGCTCATCATACAACTCCTCAAACGTTACGGGGGCTTTGTCTTTTCTATCCTGACCTAAGGCGGCAAATCCCGCAAAGGCAAAGAAGGTGATTACAAAACTTCTGAATACAAGTCGTTTCATAGATAGCCTAAAATTAGTAAAAAGACCGGCTTTTAAGGCACCACCCAATGGGGCACACCTGTCCAAAAAATTCATAAAACAGAGGAAAGGTACTATAAAACACAGATTGAATATAAAACTGTGTAAGGAATTCACATAAATAGTGTGAAAACCAACAGGCTTACTCCTTGATAATCACCAGTTCACCCGACCGAAAGGACACGAAAGGCACCACTCCGTTATCGCGAATAGGCTGAAGCTGATACCCCGATGCAACAGTACCCTTCTGTTTGCCGGCTTCCATCAGCAATGGCTGAAAGTAAACACCATACTCCTTTAATATCTTACCCATCGTCATCACAAACTCGTATCCGATTTTTGAATTATCGGATGGTAAAACACCATGTTTTTTCAAAAAAGACTTTCGAAACGACAATGTCTCTGCACCATGCTCGGGCGAAAAATTTGGTGAAGCCAATGCCACTTTGATCCGCTCAAACTTATGAAGATCAACCGATCCGTCTTCGAGCCAGCTCTCTTGCCCAACCACGAGCACGGAATCTCCTCGCGTTTCTGCACTGTTAATCACTTTGGTATATATCAAAGCATTGTCTGATGCTACAAAAATACTTCCGATACTATCTTTCTTTAATTTGAACTGAATCGGATTTTTCCATTCATCATATTCGGTAGGAGTCGCCAGGGTAGTAAGGATGCGGCCCGAAGTTTCTGTTCTCACTTCTTCTGCTAACACAATCTTCACACCGAGTGCCATCGCCTTTTTGATAAAACTAAACGCCATCACCGAGTCTTTGGGAGTATCGCCAAAATATACAATGCAGTTCTTTTTCTTTGTCCGCTCCGCAATCAGTTCGGCAGACTTTATACCAATGGTTTCATGACTGGGTTGAAACAATATTGAATAGGGATTTTTGGAAACCAGATCAAGGTTGCTGCTAAATGGGCTAACCACCAGATTAATTTTATTCTTGTTTGAAAAATCTTGCACCACGGTTTGACCTTCACTATAAATTGGCCCCACCATCATATCTACACTTTTCAGCTCAGGCAATTGCAATAACTGATTGATGAGTTCAGGATTGCGCTCCGTGTCATAGGATAATAAATCAATCGAAACACCTTGCTTGCTCAAAGTATCGGCAGCTTGTCGCATGCCCTGGTAAAGATCTAGAATTACCTGATTCTTTTTTCGATTGGGAGACGGATCAAGTGTATTGGCGAGAAACGGAAAGAGCAGCGCAATTTTATACCGATCTTTTAGTACGGGGCGATAAGATTTTTCTGACACGTATTGATCGCGTGGCAAATTGTATTTGGTGATCAGGGAATCCAGGAGTCTTAGCTCCTGATTCGGAAACTCTTGCAACGCAAGTGCTTTCACCAGGTTCTTGGCAATTTCCAGATCTCCAGGGTTATCTTCCAATAACATTTTTAATGTCTCTACATCGGTGATTTTGGCGAGGCCAACTTTTTTCAGATTGAGTAAATCGTCTTGTAAATCCTTTCGTAAAATTTGGCTAGTGGTGAGCATGGCTTGAAAGATCTCGCCCTGATCGAAATAAATTTTCGCAAGCCAATAGTTCACTTCATCGAGTTGGTCCCATGCTGGGTAAAGTTTTCGAATCTGAAGGAACATATCCTTAGCCACCGAGGTAAAGCCCATGCGGTAGGCCGATGCCGCATAGTAAAATGATGCATATTCAGGATAGGGATTCTCACGATCGTAAACGGTGAGTGGTTTGAACGACTCCATTGCCTGATTGTAACTTCCGGCATCAAAGAAATCTTTCGCTTGACGATACTGACGCTTAAAATCCTGACCAAAAGATAACTGAGCTACGAAGAGTAAAATGAAAATTGAGAGTAGCCTGACCTTCAAGGGTGAGGGGTTTACCTTCCAGTATTTTGTATTCTCAAATCGCAAAACTAAAGACGTAAATCTACAATCGAGTATCATTCCCATTCAATGGTTGCCGGAGGTTTGGAGCTAATATCATACACCACACGATTAACCCCCTTTACTTTATTAATAATGTCTGACGATATCTCACTCAAAAATTCATGCGGCAAATGCGCCCAATCTGCCGTCATGCCATCCACACTTACCACCGCTCTTAACGCTGCCACTTGCTCATAAGTACGTTCATCTCCCATTACCCCTACCGAATAAACTGGTAACAGCACTGCTCCAGCCTGCCACACTTGATTATACAAACCATGGCTGCGCAAGCCTTCAATAAAAATACGATCTACCTCCTGCAATATCCGTACCCGTTCAGGAGTCACGTCACCTAAGATTCGAATTCCTAATCCAGGACCTGGAAAGGGATGACGACCCAGCAATGCAGGATCAATGCCTAACGTCTTTCCCACCAAGCGAACTTCATCTTTGAATAGGGTGTTGAGTGGCTCAACAACTTTAAGTTTCATTTTCTCCGGAAGTCCGCCCACGTTGTGATGAGATTTGATAGTAGCAGAAGGTCCTTTTACCGAAACAGATTCAATCACATCGGGGTAGATTGTGCCCTGGCCCAGCCATTTTACATCGGTGATATGATGTGCTTCTTCGTCAAATACGTCAATAAAAGTTTTGCCAATGGCCTTGCGCTTTGCCTCCGGATCTGTTAGGCCTTTCAACGCCTCATAAAATTTTGCTTTTGAGTCTACGCCTTTTATGTTGAGGCCCATGCCCTGATACGAAGTGAGCACTTGCTCGAATTCATTTTTTCTGAGCAGCCCATTATCGACAAAAATGCAATAGAGGTTTTTTCCAATCGCTTTGTTCACCAAAATTGCAGCAACGGTAGAATCCACGCCACCGGAAAGCGCCATCACCACTTTATCGTCTCCGATTTTATTTTTTAAATCACGCACAGTGGTTTCGATAAACTGATCGGGTGTCCAATCCTGGCTGCAACCGCAGATGTGCACCACAAAATTCCGAAGCAGATTTTTTCCTTCCAACGTGTGTGTTACTTCCGGATGAAATTGAATGCCATATAATTTTTCACCTTTCTTTTTGAATGCTGCAACTTTTACGGACGGTGTACTGGCAATAATTTCAAAATCATCCGGGATGGCCGCAATTGTGTCGGCATGAGACATCCATACCTGTGAGTCGATGGAGATTTCTTTCAGTAACTCGTTGTGATGATCTACGGTACTTAGTTTTGCTCGTCCATATTCGCGAATCTGCGAAGGCAAGACAACCCCGCCCGATTTATGAGCCACCAACTGGGCACCGTAGCAAACACCTAAAATCGGAGTAGAGCCAAATTGGGTAAGATCTACATCAGGCGACCCGGCATCGCGCACAGAACATGGGCTGCCGGACAGGATAACACCTTTATAACTATCGGCTATTTTAGGAAGATGATTGAAGGGGTGGATTTCGCAATACACATTTAACTCCCTTACCCTACGGGCGATCAATTGTGTGTATTGTGAACCAAAATCGAGGATAAGTATCTGCTCTGCCATGTGCAAAAATAAGGCGATCCGGACAGAGAACAAGAAAAAAAAGCCCGATCAGAAACAAATATTAAGTGCTCAATGCTCAGAAGATTTAATACTCTGGCGCCTTTGGTTTATTGCCCAGTACCTCCTCAATCTTTGTCATCACTTCGTCTGTCAGTTTGACTTGGAAATCCAATGCTTTAAAATTCTCTTGTAGCTGCGAAGTCTTGGAGGCTCCCAGGATCACCGTGCTTACGTTAGGATTTTTTAAACACCAGGCAATGGCCAGAACGGGAGCAGAGGTACCCAATTCATGAGCTAACAAGGTGATCTTTTTCACTTTAGTGAGATTCTCCTGAACCAACAGCGAATCTTTTAACCAATCAAGGCCTTCAATATTCAGTCGGGTATCGTTAGGGAAACCATCGTTGTATTTGCCGCTCAGTATTCCACTAGCCAGCGGTGACCAGATGGTAGTACCCAAACCAACCGTTTTATAAATCTGAGCAAACTCCACCTCCACTTTACTGCGGACCAGCATATTGTATTGAGGCTGCTCCATCACAGGGCCAATTAAATGATGCCGTTGCGCCACCATGTGTGCCTCCATTATTTCCTGAGCACTCCACTCACTTGTTCCCCAATATAAAATCTTTCCCTGCAGAATCAGGTTGTGCATCGTCCACACGGTTTCTTCGATGGGAGTTTGTTTATCGGGGCGGTGGCAAAAAAATAAATCAAGATACTCTAGCTGCAAACGTTCAAGTGCCTGGTGGCAGGCCTCGACTAAATGCTTGCGGTGCAGTCCTTTTTGCGTGGGTTTCAAATCGCCACCCAATCCAAAAAAGGCTTTGCTTGAAATAACATAGCTATCGCGCCTCCAATTTTTCTTTTTCAAAATCTGCCCCATCACAAGTTCTGACTGACCGCGTGCATAGATTTCGGCATTGTCAAAGAAGTTCACACCATTATCATAGGCTGTTGTCATCAACTCTTCGGCAGTAGTGTCTCCAATTTGTTTTCCAAATGTTAGCCATGATCCAAATGAAAGGGCACTTAATTGCAAGCCCGATTTTCCAAGTCTTCGATATTCCATTTTCTAAATTGAACCGTTTGGATTTTAAACAAGATTGATGAACAAAAGTTCAGGCCAGTGTTACGTAATTGCGAGTGAGAAACGATCGCGTGAGTCAGTTAATAGTTCAGCCACACCAATTTGCCTTTTCCAATTTCACTCAGCGTGACAATCAGAATATTGCCATAATCGCTGTCATCAAAATTTTTCAAGTCGCTGTTGCCCAACAAATAATTTGCTGCACCGGGTATGGTATTGGAATGACCACAAATCACTACTGTACCTCCTTTGTGTTGCTGAAGCAACTGATCCAGGTAATCATTCTTGGAGGGATTATAATTTATGATCTTTAATCCTTTTGCATTCGCCAGCGGAGTGACCGTATTCTCAGTGCGCTGCGTGTGTGTGGAGTACACGGCATCAACTTTGGTTTTACTGAGCAATGCAAAAAGTGAATTTGCACGGGCTATTCCTTGCTCAGTGAGCATCGGATCTTTTGATCCGTCATTTGCTTTCTCAGCATGGCGCACCAAAATGAAGGTAGTCACGGATTGTGCTGAGGCTGCGAAAGCCATCAACAAAACAAGACCTGAAAGAATAATAATTTTTTTCATTTGAACATTTGGCTTACCGTTGCGGGAACATTACACTCTTCTTTTTTATTGCGTGTATCTGCGAGGTGAAATATTTTCCATTGTCCATCTTCACCCTTCACCAGGTGAAATGCATCTACGCCACAATGATTCAATCGCTTGCCAACATAAAAGGCATACTGCGCCCACACGCTTGCAAAGTTCCCGTCCACATTCATCTTCACATCCCAAATAGGTTCGCTCCACGCTTCGGCATGAGGTGTGCCAACAGCTTTGAGAAATTGATTCAACGATGATTCATGATTGACGCGCTGCTTTCCCTCTTTATCTTTTCCAATGCTTGTCATGGATACCGTGGCGGTGAACGCCTGTCGCACCATGGCGCTGTCGCCCAGATTCATGCCTGTGAAAAGTTGAGTGATGGGCCGCATGATGGCCGTTCCTTCCTGGGCCGATTGGCTGTGACCAGCCGCGCACACCAGCGACATCAAAAGTATTAGCACGATGGACTTCATAGTGGTTTGTTTTTGAAAAGCTAAGATGCACTTTTTAAACAAAAAAGAGACCTGATTTTATGTTATTGGAGGGATACTCATAAATATCCTTTAAAATCTTATTTTTGATATTCTATAAATCCAAACCATGAACCTAAAACACCCTACCCTGTTCGCGTTGGTGCTTATTTCTTTTACCTCCCTTTCCAGCCCGCTGGATAGTCTGGAGAATGTATTGAAAACTGCTCAGGGCGAATTGAAAGTGAAAACGCTCAATGAATTGTTTCGCTTTCACATCAATTCAGATCCCGTAAAGGCTATTGGCTATACTCGCGAAGCGCTTACCCTGGCCACCGAAATAAAAGATATGAAAGGCCAGGCGGCCAGCTACAACAATCTGGGCGTGGCCTATAAAAGCCAGGGGGCGCTGGATAAGGCACTGGAGTATTATCTCAACTCCTCAAAGATTTACGAAGAGCTTCAAAACAAAGAAGGAATCGCCACCACCAAAAATAATATTGGCACCATCTATTCGCTGAAGAAAGACTTTGCTCAGGCGATGAAATATTTTGAGGCTTCCAATGCTGTGTTTGTGGAGTTGGGCAATCAGGAGAAAATTATCGGTTCCATGAATAATCTCGGAAACCTGCACAGCGACTTGCAACTGTACGAACAAGCACTGAAATACTACACCGATGCCTACGAGTTGAGCGAAAAAAATGGAAAAGTATTTTCTGATCCGCTCGTGAATATTGGCAACCTGTACTACAAGCAGGGAAATTATCAACGGGCCACCGAGTATTATCAAAAGGGCCTTGTGCTGGCCAATAAGGAAAACAATAAAATTGCGCGCCTCAATATTTATGCGGATTTAGGTGAAATTTTTAACAAAGCGGGCCAAAGTCAGCGGGCTCAGGCCTACTTAGACAGTGCCTTGCGCTTGAGCCGGGAACTGCAGGCATTTATTTTTGAACCGCAAATTTTGAAGAGCATGTCTGAAAATTTTGCGCGACAAAACAAAATGAAAGATGCCTACGAAGCCATGCTGAAATACGAAGAGGCTAAAGACAAAATTTATGGAGAAGAGAGCAGTCGTAAGATTGCACAGATGGAAATGGCCCTCGATCTTTCCGAGCGCGAGAAGGAAATTGATCAATTGAAAATGGAAGACATGGTGAAGTCGCTGGAACTAAAAAACACACGGATGGTGATCACGCTGGTGGTGCTGGGCATCATCTCCGCTTTCGCGGGATTCAATTTGTTCATGTCTAAGAGAAGTGTGGCAAAAACCAGATGATTAAGCGCGAAGAGGCGTATGCCATTTTAACGTCCATGACCCAAAGCGCAAGCCTGCTGCGCCACATGCGTACCATCGAACTGGTGATGCAAGCTTACGCAGAGAAACTTGGTGAAGATGTGAACGAGTGGGGAATAGCTGGCCTCCTTCACGATGCCGATTATGAAGCTTTCCCAGATCAGCACCCGAATATTATTGTTGGTAAGCTTAATGAGATGGGCGAAACAAAAATTGCCCATGCCATTTCAGCCCATTATACCCTTTGGAATGTTCCCTACGACTCCCTTTTGGACAAAGCCCTTTTGGCCTGCGATGAATTGACGGGGTTTGTGGTGGCCTGCTGCCAGGTAAGACCCGATGGTATTTCATCTCTGGAAACAAAGTCGGTGATTAAGAAACTGAAAGACAAGGGTTTTGCGGCAAAAGTAGACCGTAATGAAGTGTATAAAGGCGCTGAGGTTTTTGGTGTAGATTTACAGGAGCACATCTCTTTTATCATTGAGGTTTTGAAACGCCACCGCGAGGAATTGGGAATTTGACAAAATTTAAATGGTTTCGTTTCCTGTTTTAGACGGAAGGATTAACTTTGAGCAAATCTAAATGTTACCGCTATGTTCGAACAAATTGTAGGCGATGGAGCAAATCTGTTTCTAACCATTGTAGCCGTGATCATTGGCTTCGGTGCCGCCATGGGTTATGTTGATTATCTGCGCACCCAGAAAGAACAAGAAGAAAAGAAATAATTATACCTAAAAACCTATACTAACGAAAAACCCTGGCAGTCGTCAGGGTTTTTTTATTGTCCTCAAATCAAAAATGCAGATTATTTGCCGGTGCCATTTCCCTTCACAACTGATACCGGTTGGTAAGGCGATTTATATTCTTTCGTTTGAAATTCCTGAAGGTTTCCTTTTTTAAAAAACTCCGATCCTACAAAGCTTAGGATCACATGAAATTCATCAGGCTTTCGGTAGCCAGGAACGGAAGTTGAACCCTGAAAGATTGGAACGATTCTAAAGTCTTCATCTAAAAATACAAAGTTGGGATAACTCATTTGATTGTTGAGTAAGGCCATCGCCAGTTGATGCGAGCCTTTATTCCCATAAGGAACAAACTTGAATGTAGTGCCTCTGAAGTTTACATCTGCTGTTTGCTCTGCATCAAACTTTACAGGATAAAACTTTTCATTCAACACGTTGGCCACTGCAGGATCAGTAAAAGTATTCTTGTCCATCACCTTGCACCAGCCGCACCATTCTGTAAATACATCGATGAAGATTTTTCTTTTCTCTGTCTTCGATTTTTCCACCGCTTCCTCAAATGTCATCCACTTGACGGTGCCGGCATTTTCATTCTGCGCCCACGCCAGCGAAACAGAAAGTGCAGAAAGCATTAAAAAGGTTAATTTTTTCATATCCTATTGAGTCGTGATCACTCTCCAATACAAAAGTAATTACAAAAGAGTTTTTGATTTGTTAATGGATTATTAATTGACGGTGTAACCTCCGGCAACAAAACCGGTATTCTGTACGGAAATTCAAGGAATTGTACGCTGGTGTACATTCATTTTGGGCTAACCTTTGAAATTACCCCAATTTGGTCGATTTCATGACTGGCACACGGTTGGTAATTTTAGATACTTGTAGTATGAAATGGTCGATTAAAGATTTGCTTCTCTTGCTCGGGATTTTGGTGGCAGCCATCATCACCGTAACGGCCATTATCTACCGCGATCAACTTCCGCTTAACTCATCGCTTCACAAATCCATCCTTCCAAAAAAAATCGCTGTGTCTCCGCTTTCCATTTTTCAGAAAGCAAAGAAGGCTTCTGTTAGCATCTTCTAACGTATCTGGCCATTAATTCCCTTCATCGCGATACGAATAATATTGCAGCACCAATTCTATGGCTTTGCGTATGGCCATATTGATGGGAAAAAATTCACGCGTAAGTTCATAGTCAATAGCATGCAGCTGCATGTAGTAGTTGCTCATCACCGGTATCGACTCACCTTGCTCTATTTTCAAAACCGTTTGTTCGAAGTTTTCTTTCTGTTCGGTCTTAATAATCTGGCAGGTGACTAATTCTTTTTGATTGTATTTGTTCGTTCGCGCAGAGTAGCCAAATAATCGGCAGATCAAACCGCGATAGGTGTATTGCGAACAAAGACCAGCTCCGGCCTGGGTTGGATTCAAGATTAAGCAAATCGGATCATCATTGCTTCTAAGCTTTTCAAGCCACTCAAAGGCTAAATTATTTTGATAGAGATGATATGCGAAGGGTACAAATTCAAGAATGGTTGCTTCAATATCGGGCTTAAAGCAACACTTGCCACACCCAAACTTGCAATGAAGATTTGACCAAGATTGAAAGCTTGCTATTTCTGCATCCAGTTTTCTAAAAACTTCTTCTACCGCATTCACTTTTTCAATCATAGTAGCACACAATTACGGTCGAATATTAGTCAGTTTTTATTATATTCGAATTGAGCCAACCTAAAGTCCATGAAAAATCTATTCCTCATTCTCTCCCTTCTCGCCTTTTGCTGCGCACCAAAAGAGCAGGCAAAAGAAAACACAAACTATTTTAATCTTGAAGAATCCGGTGTAAAAAGCGGAGGGGTGCGAATGATTCCCATCATGGGTGGAAAGTACAAGGTATGGACCAAGCGTGTAGGCAACAATCCAAAAATAAAATTACTCCTACTGCACGGAGGACCCGCTGCCACGCATGAGTATTTTGAAAGCTTTGACAGCTTCTTGCCACAGGAAGGAATTGAATATTACTATTATGATCAATTGGGCTCGGCATACAGCGATCAGCCTGCTGATAGCAGCCTATGGACAACCGACCGATTTGTGGAAGAGGTTGAAGAGGTACGCAAAGCATTAAACCTAAACAAAGATAATTTCTATTTACTCGGCAGTTCGTGGGGAGGAATACTAGCCATGGAGTACGCCCTGAAATATCAAGAGAACCTGAAAGGGTTAATCATTTCAAACATGATGGCGAGTGCACCGGAATATGGAAAATATGCTGACGAAGTGCTGGCCAAACAAATGGATCCAAAAGTGTTGGAGGAGGTGCGGGCATTAGAAGCAAAAAAAGATTTTGCCAATCCCCGATACATGGAACTGCTCTACCCAAATTTTTACACGCAGCATTTATGCCGATTCCCCTTGGAGCAGTGGCCTGAACCTGTAATCAGATCCTTCGGTCATCTCAACAGTACAATTTATGTGATGATGCAAGGGCCAAGTGAATTTGGTATCTCCGGTCGGCTCGCCTTGTGGGATAGAACAAAAGATTTGCCTTCAATCAAAGTACCAACCCTAACCATTGGCGCTCAACACGACACGATGGACCCTAAGCACATGGAGTGGATGTCAACTCAGGTGGCCAAAGGCAGGTATCTCTACTGTCCTAACGGAAGTCACCTTTCCATGTGGGATGATCAAACAAATTATTTTCCGGGCTTGATTAAATTCATGAAAGACGTGGATGCCGGTACTTTCTAAGAGTTAAGCGGAGATCGTTCGTAATCTAAGTAGATCAACTCCGAAGAGGCGACCCTGGCATTCCTGGCAACAAACTTTTTGCGTTGATGAATATTTTGGAAAAGTGGTTTTCCCGATCCCAAAAGAATTGGTACGAGGCCAATATTAATTTCATCCACCAGATCGTGATGGATAAAAAACGTAGTTAATTCTGCACCTCCATAAAGCCAAATATCTTTTCCTTTATCATGTTTGATGTGCTTCACTTCTTCAAGTACTTTTCCTGAAATGATCTCGGTGTTTTTAATCGGGCCTTTAAGGGTATTCGAGACCACGTAATTTTTCTTTCCCGGAAAGGCATTTGGTCCTGCTAACTCAAAGCTCTTGCGACCATAAAATATGGCATCAATGCGATTCAGGAATTTTTTCATCTCACCCGCTTCAGGTGGCGTGCACCAATCGTATTCGCCATGAGGGCCCTCGATGAACCCATCCATACTTAAGGCTACGCTTAGAATTATTTTTCTCATTTTCTTAATAATCAAGTTCACGGCATGCAAAACCCCTTTCCTTTAGCAATTGAATTGTCTCGTTTGCACTAATCTTGTTTGAAGCTACGCGCAGAATATTGTCGGAGTCATCAAGCGCAAAATTCCATTTCCCTTTGCCTGCCTTTTGATCCAGATCAGGTTTCAGCATTCTCACCCATTCGGGCGAATCAACGGATGTTTTAAAAACCAGGATTTCCATAGTGCACTTACATTAAAATGATTTCTCCGAACTGAATGAAACAGATTGCCACCACAGCGATGACCACACCCAAAATCAGTATGAGGCGTTTCCAGAAGTTTATTGAAAGGTATTTGATCAGCATGCGCGAAAAATTTTACGCTAATCAACCACTCACTCATGACAGCCCTATGGCAAGAGTTTTTTTAGTCAAGAAAAAATTTTGATGCGTACTGACAGCCCTATGTCAGCAGTGACGTTATTGGGGTGAGCTTTGCAACTGAGGCTCCGTGGCGTAGTGCAGGTAAATCTCCTCGGAAAGTTCTTTTAGCAGTGTTTTTAATTCTTGCGGTTCCTCCACACGAACATTAGAGCCGAATGCCAGCAGCCAGCGGCCCATGTAATTAAGATTATCCATCATATATTCCACACGCAGTTTATCGCCCAAATCGGTTTGGGTCATGGTGCCATACAAGGGTCTGCCATGAAGCGCAGATTTATCAAATACTACCACCGCTTTAATCAGCGATTGATTAGACTGAAATATGGAATCAAAATATTCCTGCAGCGTAAGCAAGTTGCGGCCTTCAAAATGAATTTTAGTATTCACCAGATTTTTTATGCGATCGGACCGAAAATCGCGATAGCCATTGCGCAAGCGACACCAGCCGATGAGGTGCCAGGACATGCTGTAATAAAACAATCCTATGGGTTCCACTTCACGATCGGTTTGTTCCTCCTGGTTGCTGACATACTCAATGCGGAGCACTTCTTTTTTTGCCACCGCTCGCTGAATCTCCGTCATAAAATGATCAGGAAACTCCTCCGTATTTTTCAGCTCATACTTACCGCGAAGAAACACTTCGATGTGTGATTGAAGATTTTCAAGATGATCTTTTTCTGAATCGTTCAGTACTGCTTTTACTTTGGCAATGGCCGATTCGTAAGCTGAGCGCACAGATTTATCCGTCATCTTATCCACCAGTTTTCCTGCCAACAACATCGCACTTGCTTCATCTTGGGTAAACATGACCGGTGGCAAGTGATAGCCATCCACAATAAAATATCCTTTGCCAGCCTCCGAACCAATTGGCACCCCTGCTTCCATCAACGCTTTTACATCGCGATAGACCGTGCGCAAGCTGATTTCAAAACGATCGGCAATTTCTTCGGCCTTTACAATCCGTTTTGTTTGCAAATGGATGAGGATGGCCGTGAGCCGATCGATGCGATTCATGATACGAAAGTAAATATCTACTGCGGGAACATCAAAAAAATAATGGCGCCCTCATTTGGGGCGCCATTATACGATTTGATTACCAGAACTTAGATTGTGCCGCTAACCAAAACCGCGATGCTGATGTTAACACCAGCCTTCACCGTGATAAAATTGGTGACGGCTCCATTTACACTGGTATTTGCGGTGAGCATGCTATCAAAGGAATACCTGCCGCTCACCGCATTCTTGGAATAGGCTGCAAATACGATTTCATAATCACCCTCTTCCATAAAGGCAAGGGTGTACGTTTTTCCCAACGGACTAACTTTTACCAAAGTGCTATTGACCGCATTCCTAAACATCACACCATCGCTTGCTTGTGTTTCTGCGCTGGCATTGAAAGTTCCCTTTTTATAGGCATATGCAATCACCTGACGGGAGTCACTATTATAGTCACCGTTAAACGTGCCGGTAATGGTACCCGTTTTATCCTGCGCTACCAACCGAATAGAAGATTGCAATTCACTTGCAGAAGCAAACGCATAAGGATTAGATTGATTATCGGAATAGCGAATCACTTTTCGCAAATCAAAATCCATCACTACCCTTGTCTTCATGTTCTTTCTTACCGACCACGCTTTGGTTAACGCAATCTCGGCTGTGCCACTGGCTGTAGTGGCTAACTTATACTTTGCCTCATCAGCCGCCAAAACATAACATCCTGGTGCATTTCCATTAGCATCCTGATTGAGATCTAGCACCAACGTAAGACTGCTGTATGCCTGGGCATCAAGTGTTGTTGTCCCGAGCAGTTTGGTTGCTCCTTCCTGATAAGCTTTCAAATTAATCGTCTGCTTTCCTGAAAAACCTGAAATTGATTTTCCATTTACCTTCACATCGGTGACGGTAACAAAGACACCTTTAACGTATGCGTCATCAATGGGTGCATCAGTAACTTCAAAATCAACCTCACCGCTTCCCAGCGGCTCCTCGGCATTATCACACGATGTCACCATGAATACGGAGCACATGATCATCATTGCACTCATCCAATTTTTTGTGTTCGTTTTCATAATTAAAGTAGGTTAGTTTGTGTTTTATATACGATGCGAACTGACTCCAAATTGTGGCACAAATAGAATGCTTCGTTGAATAGTGGATTGACAGGATGAACTAACAATTATGCTGACGAATTGATTTTACTAAAAAAATGAGATTGATTACAGAAAATGAAACGATACAAAAAGCATTTACAAAGTCGAATAATCAAATCGAATGGTTGAGAAAAAGAATAGATCGATGAGTTGATTAAACACCCTCAAAAAAAACATGTCGATGCAGGAAATGCACCGACATGATTTTAGAGTATGCCTCGGAAGTGTTCTTACCAAAAGACGGTATACAACACGCCTATTACAATGATGACAATGATTGCTCCTATTGCAAATCCCGGGGTAGTTTTAAACATCGATGCGTCTACCTCAAGTGTATTCTTTGGTCTCTTGTGTTCTGGTGTCAATAAACTAATGCCAACCATTGCAATCACACAAATTACAAATACGAAACCCATCCGATCGATGAATGGAATTTCGATCACACCGCTCGCTGGATTCAACGCTGCAAACCCTGTTGATTGCAGAAAGGATACATCGGCAAAATCAGGGAGAAACTTAAAGAATACAGAAAGCAGAAACCCTCCAATGATGGCAAACATTGCAGCGCCCGCAGTGGTGCGCTTCCAGAAGAAACCTAAAATGAACATGGCGAAAATGCCAGGCGACACAAAACCTGTGTACTCCTGAATAAATTCAAAACCACCTTTCTTATCAATGCCCAGGAATGGCGCAATGATAATCGCAATCACCATTGCCACCAATACGGTAACACGCCCCGTCCACACCAATGATTTTTCGGAAGCATTCTTATTGATAAAATTTTTGTAGATATCCAGGGTGAAGATGGTAGAAATACTATTAGCCTTACCTGCCAGTGAGGCTACTACTGCCGCAGTCAATGCCGCAAAAGAGAGGCCCTTCAAGCCTTGCGGCAACAGGTTCAATAACACGGGATAAGCATTGTCTTGTGTGAGCTCTCCATCTTTCAACATTTCGGTTTGAAACATGCCATTCTTCCACAGCACATAAGCCGCAATACCCGGAAGTACCACGATCACCGGCATGACCAGTTTCAAAAATGAGGCAAACAAAAGTCCGTTACGGGCGGTAGGAAGATCAGCACCTAATGCACGCTGAGTGATGTATTGATTGCAGCCCCAATAATTGAGATTGACTACCCACATCGCTCCAATCAGGATAGTAAGGCCCGGTAAACTGATGTAATTCGGATTTGTCCGCTCAAAAATCATATCGAAGTGATCGCTCGCTTCATTCATCATCATTCCCAAACCATTCATAATCCCGGTGGTTCCAAAATGATCCGACACCATGTTGATGGCAAGATACGTTGTGGCTAATCCACCGAGCACAAGAAAAAATACCTGGATCACATCGGTGTAACCGATCACCTTCATACCTCCCAGCGTAATAATAATTGCAAAGCCCGCAAGGAAGATCATACACAGCGTAAAGTTTAATCCAGAGATGGTACTTACGGCCAACGCTCCTAAAAACAATATGGAAGTGAGATTAACGATGACATACAACGACAACCAGAAGATGGCCATGATCATACTCACGGTTCCATTATACCGCTGCTGCAGAAATTGCGGCATCGTATAGATTTTATTCTTCAGGTATATCGGCAAAAAGAAAACCGCCACCACAATCAAAGTGGCCGCTGCCATCCATTCATATGCGGCAATGGCCAGACCCATTTTAAATCCGTTGCCCGACATACCGATGAATTGTTCGGCAGAAATATTACTGGCAATTAGTGAAGAACCGATGGCCCACCATGTGAGTGATCCTTCTGCTAAAAAGAAATCCTTAGAATCGGTTTGTACTTTTTTCTTCCGGTTATAAATCCAGTAGCCATAAATGGATACTACTAAAAAATAAAACAGGAAAACAATGTAGTCAATGGTTTGCATGTGTTGGGGGGCTTAGCGATTTTGATTAAACAGAATGGACGCCATCTTCAAAAGTTACCTTATGAAATTTAGGTTGTTTCCCGAAAGTAATAAATTATTTGAACCGAACCACTTCCATAAAGACTTTCCTCGCTCTGCATCACGCTATTGATCGTTGTCACCTGAAACTTGACCGATTGTGCCTGAGCCAACGATTGTAAGGTTGACTTCCGCGCTCGGCAGGGAGTATAAAATGTTTAACGGTATTATACTCCCGATGCTTTAAATCCAAAACAGCTAAGGTTTGGCTCACCAGATTCAATCTTCCTTTTTAAAACTCCAGCCGATAGAGCCGATAACCACCAGAAGAAGAATCCAACTGGAAGCCATCGTGATTTTATCGCCAATGAAGTAAGGCTTAGGTTCAAACTTAAATTCGATCTGATGGTTGCCTGCCGGAATTTCAAGCGCACGCAAGACATAATTTACCCGAAGAATAGCTACTTCTTTTCCATCGATAAATGCGCTCCATCCTTTTGGATAATAAATCTCTGAGAATACGCCCAAGCCATTCACCGCTGAGGTGGACTCATACTTAAGATAGCTTGGCTTGCCTTCTTTCAATGCTATTGAACTGGCACTATCGTAATGAACTGGTTGAATTTTAAATTTCGTTTGATCTATAACAGCTTCAGTTTTGGTATTGATGACGGAAGTCTTTTCAAGTTCTTCATTAGGCGAGTTTACACCGATCACACTGCTAACGAACCACGCATTGCCATTGGCAGCAGAATTCACAATCATGTCGGTAGCCTTATCTCCGTAAAGGAAATATTTAGTGTTTAACATATTCAGCACACCAAATTTTGAGAGATCGAGCTGACGCTGCTGTGCATCATTAATCAAGCGTTCTTGTTCCGGCATGATGCACGAGTCAATCAATTCCTGGTAGCGCTTTAGTCGCACACCATGGTAGCCTGCAATGGAATGATGGAAGTTAGAAGTTCCAGCTTCATAAAAGTCGCGCAGGTTTGCTACCCTGAAATTTGATTTGTCCTTCAAAACCACTTCGTCAGCGGGCCAAGGGGTGAGGTTTGCAAAATCGCGCTTGCGCTGATAATTGTCTTTTGTAAAGTAACGCGCATCCACTACGGCCAGGTCAATCACAATCATGAATAATAAGAATGCTACGAATCCGATCATGGTGATCTTCTTAGGCACATTCAAAAAAAGTAAAATAAAAATCGCAGCAATAAAGCTTAGACTTCGAATGGCATCGCTCCGCATCAACGATTCCCGATCGGCCTGAAGCGCACGCGCAAACCATGATGGCAACTGATTTTCATATGATTTGGAAAAACTGAACATGCCTGCAAACAGAATCAGGAAAAGACAAACACCCCCAGTAACACCGAAGGCAATGATCAATTTCCGTTTCATTTCTTTGGTCAATCCATTTTCCAAAAACTTTTCAAGGCCCAGCATGCCCAATAGCGGCATAGAAAAGAACACCATCACCATCACAAAAGTGACGGAGCGGAACTTGTTGTAGCCCGGCAAATAATCAAACACAAAATAATTGAAGGATTCAAAGTTGCTACCCCAGCTTAGCATGATGCCCAGCACCGTTACTGGCACCAGCCACCATACATATTTTTTATCGGCTACTGCAATTCCTAAAACGAAAAGGAACACGATGATTGCACCAGCATAATACGGAGCAGAGAGCGGCTGCTCACCCCAGTACGATGAAGTGTATTGTGCAAGTTGATTGGCCATATTCTGATCGCCTGACTGCACAAGTGCTTTGTAGGTTTTGCTATTCTGATCGCTCACAAACGCATTGGAACTTGCGCCACCAAAAAAATTGGGGATGAATGCGGTAATAGGCTCAAGTATTCCGTTACTGTATTGAAAGGCATACGTCTTGGGTAATCCTGAGCCCGCTGTATTGGCAGAGGTTGTAACCAATTCAGATTTTCCGCGCGTACTGTATCTGCCCAACTCAGTAATCGCCCAAAGCGGCCCGAAGTATGTGGCTGCTGCAATGATTGCACCGCACGCTAACAGGCCCAGCGTTTTAAAAAAATCAGGAAGTTGCTTTTCGCGAAACGCTTCCATTAATTGAATCAATCCATACACAGCAACGATCATGATGAGGTAGTACGTAATTTGTGCATGGCTTTCACGCAAGTGCAGTGCAAGACCTGCAGCGGTTACGCCTAATCCCAAAATTTTCTTATTCGTAAAAGCCAGGTGAATGCCTGCCATCACCAAGGGCATGAAAGCGATGGCACCAATGCGCGAATTGTGCCCCGCAGAGAGACCGATGATCATATATGAAGTAAGCCCAAATGCAAGTGCCCCAGCTATTGCCAGTGAAGGTCTCACACGAAAGGTGAGCAACATAATGTAGTAGCAGACAAATGACAGGAAGATATTACTGATAGGATGTGGCAAAAAAAGCGAAAGCACTTTCTTCATGCCAGCAATCACACCATCACTCCAATCGAGATTGACGAGGTAGGCTGGCATGCCACTAAACATAGAACTGGCCCAAAGCCCTTCTTCACCAGTGGCAGCGCGATAGTCGCGCAGTTCTTTACTGCCCCACAGAAATTGACTGATGTCATTCTGATTGATGATTTTATTATCAAAGAAAACAGGGTTGAAAAAGAAAATGGTCACCACCAAAAAAACTAACACTGCCAGCGTATGCGGTAAAACGTCTTCTCTAAAATCTATTTTCTTCATTGCCTGAAAATTGAACACGCAAAATAGAAATTTGAAAGCTGAAACACTCTATATCGGAACTGAATATTGCCTTGTTTTTCGTGGTTGGAATTTACATCTTCAGGCATAAACCGAATTGAACCATGAAATACCTCGCCACCCTGCTTGTGCTCCCGATCATTTTTTTCTCTTGCACTGCTCCTACTACCAAAAGTTTGGTAGATTTCAAACAGGAAGAAGCCAGTATCCGATTGGTATTACAAAGGCAAGTGGAAGCCTGGAACCAGGCAAACGTAGAGGAATTTATGAAGGGTTATTGGAAATCAGATTCCATCTTATTCATTGGCTCAAAAATTACACACGGTTGGGATAGCACTCTTGCACGCTACAAAAGATCTTATCCTGATCAGGCCGCAATGGGCACACTTCGATTCGAAATTCTTCGGCTCAGCTTTATCTCAGAAGATGCCTGCCTGATTACGGGCAACTATTTTTTAACGCGCGCCAATGATGCACCTTCCGGGATTTTTACATTAGTATTCCGCAAGAAAGAAGGTCAGTGGGTTATTGTCTATGACCACACTTCGTAGAGCCCTATCTTCCTTCACTGTCAAGAAAATGATTCAAAATATCGAGCAGCTTATCAGCTCGTATATTCTTGGCTAGTATTTTTCCCTCTGGGCTAATCAAAAACGAAGTCGGGTACTTAGTAATGCCATAGTTCTTTATGACTTGGTCATCTTCCTTTACCATAATTTGCTTCCATCTTATTTTCTCCTTATCAATCATCTTTCGCAAAGAAGAGTGATTATCACTAGCGATGCCTAAAAAATCAATTTTAGATTTATCTATGCTATCGTAAATTTTTATTAACGCAGGTAACTCCTGAACGCAGGGGGAACACCAGCTGCCCCAAAAATCTAAGAATAGATATTTACCTCTGAAGCTTTCAAGTGTCAATTCTTCGGAAGATGTGAACTCCTTTGCGACAAAAGAATAAGCATTAAAGCCAACTTGGCTTGAATAAATAATCGTATCTAATGGCATTTCTTGAAGCAAAAGCATTTCTTTTTCAATATTTACTCCAAGGCATTTGTAAGAAACATTATCAACAGAAATAAACTCATTTTGTTCAACAACTTCAGACTTTTTAGATTGATTCTGCGAATAAATCGAAATATGTTCAAAATCTATTGAATTAAATTGCTGGGATCTAATCATGATTTTAGTCTTACCCAAAAAAGCTTCTGCATGAAGTGGAATGTTTCTCGCTAACATGCCATCGCGCTCAAGAATTAGCACTGGAGCTATAAGTTCAACAATCATTCCATTTCTTATTGACTCATACTTTACCGATATCGAAAATTGTGCTGCGAGCGAATCAATGGCCTTCCAATCTAATTTTTGTGGAACTTGCTCCTGTTCATCGGAAAAATCAAAATCATTATCTGTGTCCAGCATGAATCGTATATTCCCGCTCTGATTTTTTCCATAGATAACATTCACAAAACATTTGATCGGTGAAGCTGAAAACCTCCGCTTATCAAATGGAATATTCCAGGCTTGTTTTACTTGATTGTAGAAATCTTCACTTATCAGTCCCTGTTTAAAGTTTTGGAAGGCAAATTGCATTCCATCAAACCAAATAGTGCCTACGGTAATAGCAGGCCAATTTAATGGCAGACCACTAATGTTGCTCTTCGTTTTGAACCAAGGACTAGATTCATCGATACCCTCCCAATTCATCCTTCCGAAACCGACCGGAAAAGAATCATAACCACTTCTTATAGTAATTGGCAATTCAAAAATAGCTTGGGCTTTAAGTATACAGGTAACATGAAGCGCTAAAATAATAGCACAAGTAAATCTAGCTTTCATAAGAGTGAAATATAGTAAAGTAATCCAATGCATCTCATTTAAAGTTGAAGATGACATGTCTTATAATCAGATTGATCAGTTTTAGGATATTCGTTCGCACACCAAAAAATACCTACCATTACTGACGGCTCAAATACCTAAGGCTTGGTATTCAACTCACCTTCAGTCCCTCCTATTTTTGGTATGTCTATAACCCTTCATCTTTCATCTATGAAAAAACTATCGTTGGCTTTAATGTTGTCTATTATCACTTCGCTTGGCGCGATGGCGCAAACGCGATTGGGATTTCTGCGCGAAGCGCAGGCTTCTTTTCCATACACGAGTTTCAAACCCAGCAGCACCAATAAAATGTCTGGCATTGGCTTGGATATGCGTGTTAATTATTCACTTCTGGGGTCGCTTATCTTTCGCAACAGCGATTCAAAGTTTATGATTGGTGATCACATTGGTGCCGGCTTTGCCGTTGGCTATTGGAAAAAGACCAATGACGATGTGCCATTCATGCTTGGTCTTGATTTGCAGTTTGGTGTGAAGGCCGCCTACTCGGTAAGCGATGATCTTGAGGTTGGTGTCAAGTACATGATTGGTGCTGCTGATTATTTTAGTGATCTGAAAAATGATTTTAGCCTGGGTCAAAAACCAGCCATTATTCCTACAGCACGCTATCAAAACATTATGGGATCGGTAGGCTTTGGAACAGCAAAAACAGGTGACAGCGGCAGTGGAAATGCCGGAAAATTTATGATGGCCGAGGGTCGTTACTTATTTGATGTGGATGCCGATCGAAATGTATTTCTATTTTTCAGGTTCGAAAAATACACTGGAGAAACTACTGGCTTTACCCAAAAAGGAAGTCAGATCATTTTTGGTATTGGATTTTTGTGAGCAAAGAAATTCAGTCGCTGATCACCCAGCGACTGAATTAAAAAATCATCATCATGAATTGGAGGGATCGCTAATGTTTCGCACGGTAGGTGCTTCCGTCTTTTTCTTGTACCATTTCCAAATACCCGTACCCATAGCTGCAATGGCTAAAAGTATAACTTTGATATATTTCAAGAGAATAGCAAAGATCCCGACCTTTGCCAGCATTTTACCTGCCACAAGACCACCGATGGTCCAGGCCGCTACTTCATCAATATCCGGATTGAAATCTCCGTAAGATGAACCTTCTGCAAAGGTAAATGATGAGAGAACAGGGTTAATATTTTTCTGTACTTCACTCAGCTCATTCATGGATGACACTGCGTTGAGCACCAATACTCCTTTACGTCCAAGGATTCGGACATTGTAATTGAGTGTATTCAACTCACTGCTACCGAACTTTATTTCTTTAGCCCAATGCAACACTTTTTTGTCGGCATCATAATAGGGCTTTGAAGCCCAGCCCACAATTTCAATAGTGGGATATCCCTCTTTTACACGCGCTTCATTTTCAGCTGTTGCGTCACTCTTCATGGTTTCCATCAACTCATCATAATCGATGTCATCAGCATCATCATCTTTGACGTAACCCATTTGCTCATAGGTGATGATGAAAGCCCACGAATTGTCTACAAGCATCCCACGGCTTTCGGGCACAATCATACCCATCACGAGTGTATCCTTAGGATTACCCCATACCTCTTCCAAAATATAGCGTGACTGCTCACCATCCAGGTAGCGAAAACCATCAGGCACCTTGAGTGTGCCAATGCCGTTTTCAAATTTAATCTCACCGTGCTGATATCGGAACTTCGCCTCAAGACTGTCAATGAACATTTTTGCAGAATCGACCTGGCCAAAAGTAATCTTCACACAGGCTATTAGGAAAATCAATAAAATTATTCGTTTCATTTGTTGTTCGGGTTTAATGCAAGAAGACCAATTGCATTTTCAGGAGCAAAGCACTGTAATATTTTAGTGAAGATTAAAGAAAAACCACCGATAGCTATGGGATGATTAGACCCTATAGGTTAAAGATAGTTATTTGTATTTAAGTCGATCAGCTCAGAGAAGAAGCGGATAAGCTAAGGCATATAACCTGTTTTCACTAATGCTTGATCGGGTATGCTTAATGCCCGCTGGAGTTCAATGCAATTATCCTTTAGTTCGTCATCAGTGAATTGATTATGCCGATCAATCGCTTCAATCTCTATAAATCGCTCACCGGATGGAAGCTGATCCAAATGAATCTTAATATGCTCTACCGTGTATATCTTTCGGTCTTTACAAATAGTGCTGATCTGCTGATGACTTTTCTTTAGTCCATCAATCGCGGCCTGCGAAGGGTTAACATCATAGCGATAGACAATTGTTTTCTCCAAATGGTCGACCACCACACGTTCATAATGTGTGATCAGGTTTTCAATTGTACCCTGGCGCAGTTTTAATTTGCCTTGAGCTGTTTTAAAGTAATAATCAGTTTGATGGTCAAGACCAATGTAAACACTATTCATTCGGGCTAATGCTGACTCTGCCGCCTTGAAGTCTTCCACTCGGGCTTTTATGGTAAAGTCTTTGTAAGCCATTCTTAAAACTTCAACGCAGCATAGCCTTTTAGCTGATACGTAGTAAGGGTGGTAAGCATGGAAGAAGCAACTTTAATTGAAGGTGCCATTTTCATACGATCTACCTTGCGATTTACGAGCGACTGCCCGCACACCACCATCTTCACCCCTGCTCTGTCCAATTCGTCAATGAGCTTCAAGTTAGGATTCTTCACTTTGTATTTCGCTTTGTATGCCTCGTCATTCATAATCGTATAGGTTGCTCCTCCATGAATAGCGATAATCACGTGCAGATTTTCGGGCTTTACTCCTGCCATTACATGAATGTTCATCAGCCGCGCCACATTGTTGAGTGCCCAATTGATACTATCGGGCCGATCACTTTCGCGCTCCACTTCGATGACAATATTATAAACCATGTTGGTATCAGGTTTCTCCTCAGCATAGGGAATATCAAAAATACCACCGTAACTTTTGATGATCGGATTGATGCGTGATTGTGAAAATGCAATTGAAGAAACCAACAGCAATAGACTACACAGTGAAATTTTCATAAGTGATCAGTTAAAATATTTATTCCCGCTAACAGGATAAGTACTGCGGTGATTCGTTTAATGTACAGTTGATTGAATTTCTGTGCGCCCAAACGTGACCCAATCTGGCCACCGACAAAAACAGCGATCAGCAAAGGAAGTATATAATTCCAACTCATCGCGGGTAATCCCCTTTGAAACTGACCGATCAATCCGCCAATCGAATTCACCAAAATGAAAATGCTGGCAAGTGCCGCAATTTTCTTGGGCTCAGACCAACGCAGTAAATACAAAATGGGCGATAAGAAGATTCCTCCACCGATACTCACCAGGCCCGAGAGAAAACCAATGCCTCCGCCCAAACCAATTTTAAAACTCAACGTGTGCTGCCAGCTGTTTGAAGGTGAGCTTGGTGCAATGTCTTTCTTGCTTTTGGGTTGAATCCATAAAAAGATCGATGCCACAATAAGGGTAGCTCCCAGCAACAGAAAAAAAGAACGATCATCCAGCCGCATGCGACCACCCAGTAATGCCAAGGGTACGCTAAACACCAGGAAGGGCCAACACTCTTTCCAATCAATTTTGCCCTCGCGATAGAAAATAATTGTTCCGCCCGTTACTACGATGATGTTGCACATAAGCGCGGTAGGGCGAATGACTTCCGGCAGTAAATGAAAAAATGGTTGTGCCAATAAAGCAAGGTAACTGGAGCCTCCACCAAAGCCTACCGAAGAATATATGAGTGCGATTACAAAAAAAGAAAAGATCAACAGGTAAATCTCCATCATTGTGCGCGTTTTGCCTCAATGGTAGTCAATGACTTCACATGTCTCCGCCCTGTCTTAAAATCGGTGGGGGAAAGTAAAAGCATGGCGTCATCCATCTGCCGGAGTTTATTTCCATTTTTTTCGGTAACAATAAAAACGGCATCGCCAGTTGGAGAATTAAAAAGCTCATTCCATGAAAAAACGACTGTATAACCATCCGTTGCTTTGCACACAAAATAAAACTCACTTAGTACTTTTGGGCTCTCGGCCACAAACTCCAGTGATTTCATAACATCTTTCAAGAGCACACCTTTCAAGTCCTTCGCTTCACTTTTCTTTTCTCCTAAGTGATTTGTGATCACAACCGAACCAATTAATCGCGATTCCATTTTCTCTAGATCGGAAAATGTCACCACCATGGGAGATTTCACCGCACCGGAGATGGTAAATGAATTAGTGGTTTTGAATTCCTTCTGACCAAACGCTGCGAGAGAAGTAATTAAGAACAGGCAACCAAAAACTGTCTTCCTGAATATAAACATAGGCTTACGCTGAGTTACTTAAGTTTTAATTTACCCTCCAATGGTAGACATCGATTCTTGTGCGGGGGCAGTCACGCGTTTCTGTTCGGCTTCATACCCGTCTTTGGGTCGTTCCTGGAAAGTCTTCATCAATTCCATTTTGATATGATCGTCTGACATTTGAGCACGCATCAATTTCTTAAGATCTAACACACCCTCATCGTATAAGCACGTCTTTAATGTTCCTTGTGCCGTTACGCGAATGCGATTGCAGGTACCGCAAAACGTTCTGCTGAAGGCCGCTATAATTCCGATCGTGCCGTGATAGCCGGGTACCTGGTAGTGATAGGCAGTTGAAAAATCAGGATCTTGAATTTTCCGGATTTCCGGGTATCGTTCTTTGATATGCTCCAAAATGCGCTGATACGTCCAGTGAAGTTTAGGATAATGATTACCCTCACCATTGAATGGCATTTCTTCGATAAAACGAACTGAAATATTTTTTTGCTTCGTTAACTCTACCAACGGATGAATGTCTTCAATGTTTTTTCCTTCCATCACCACAGCGTTAATCTTCACTGGAATTTCATGATGCTGCAATAATTCAAGCGATTTCCACGTGGCAGTAAATTCATCTCTCCTGGTAATTTGATGAAATCGCTCACGATCCAGTGTATCTAGGCTTAAATTAACAGAGGATATCCCTAACGCTTTCAATCCCGGAATGTGTGGGGCAGTTAAAATCCCATTGGTAGTTAAATGCACATTGGTGATGCCCGGAATAGTCACAATTTTCCGGATGAGTTTCATCAAGTCGGTGCGTACAAAAGGCTCGCCTCCGGTTAAGCGGATTTTAGAAATTCCCAACTGCGCCATCAACGTCACCAGGCGCTCAATCTCTTCAAAGGTGAGTAGTACTTTTTTAGGAAGATATTTGATTCCTTCTTCCGGCATGCAATAAAAACAGCGGAGGTTACAACGATCGGTAACCGCCAATCTTAAATAATTAATCGGTCTTCCGTGATTATCGTATAAGGTTGGTACACTCATCGCTATTACTAAGTTCGATAAAAATACAATAGTTTAAATCACAAAAAATTAAATCTTGTTGAAACGGCAATTATCTTTCGGAAAGTATTGTTGTACCCATCAAAAAATAACGAGTAGAAATGGCACAATCGTTATCATCCGTTCGATCACACTTCCCGATTTTCACCCATCGGCCGGAGTTGGTTTATCTGGATAATGCTGCCACATCACAAAAACCTTCATCCGTCATTCAGACGATTAGCGATTTTTACACAAGCGAAAACGCAAACATTCATAGGGGCCTCTACGAACTTTCCGCATCGGCCACAAAGCGATATGAAAGCGTCAGAAAAAAAACTGCAGAATTCATCGGTGCCCAGAGCCCGCAATCAATTGCCTTTACAAAAGGAACAACTGAGTCCATCAATATCGTTGCTCAGGGATTTCTCAAAAAAAAATTAATGCCGGGCGATAACGTTGTGATCTCCGCAATGGAACATCATGCAAACCTCATCCCATGGCAGCAACTCTGCCAACAACAGAAGGCCACACTTCGCGTGATCCCGGTAAGTCCACAAGGTGAATTGATAATGAGTGAAATCGATTCGCTGCTTGATGCTCGCACGAGGCTGATGGCTATAACACACCTCTCAAATGTTTTGGGAACGATCAACCCCATAGACGAAATTATTCAGTTGGCCCATCGCAAAAACATCCCTGTGTTGATTGATGGAGCACAAAGCGTTGGCCACTATCCCATTGATGTAACAAAATCAGAAATCGACTTCCTGGTATTCTCAGCACACAAAATGTTTGGCCCGCTGGGCACGGGCGTTTTGTACACAAGGCCAGAGCACGTGCATGAAATCGAGCCTGTAAATTTTGGAGGAGGAAGCATCAGGAATGTTGAATTTGAAAAAACTGAGTTTTTAGAATATCCGTTTTGTTTGGAAGCTGGCACTGCAAATATTCCCGGAGTGCTGGGGTTGGGTGATGCTATTGATTTCATTCGTGAATGGGACTGGCAGGAAGTAACAGCACATGAAAAAAACCTAACTCTTTTGTTTAAAGAAAAGTTGAAAGCACTTGGTGGCATTAGGGTGATCGGAAATCCAACGAAGTTGAGCGGAATTATTTCCTTCAATGTGGAGGGAATACATCCTCACGATGTGGCTGGTTTTCTCGCCAACGAAAATATTGCAGTGCGCGCAGGTCATCACTGCGCTCAGCCACTATTGAAATCGATGGGTGTTGCCGCAACGGTAAGAGCATCTTTCTCCGTTTACAATACCGCGCAGGATATTGATCGAACCATTGCTGCACTCACAGACCTTAAAAAATTCTGGTCTTGAACGGTTACTCAACATGAAACAAGATCTGAACAAATTATATCCGGAAATAATAAAAGCCCATAACAGTTCACCTTATCATTTTGAAAAACGAGCTGAGGGGGAGCTGATCAGTGCGTACAATCCGATTTGCGGTGATCGCTTCGAATTCTTTATTATGCGCGAAAGCAATAAACTGAACGAACTGTATTTTCACGGATTTGGTTGCTCTGTATCGAAAGCTTCTGCATCAGTGCTTGCCCAAACGCTGGAGGGTAAAACAATTGATGAGGCCATCGGGTTGTGTAATCATTTTTTGAAATTTGTGAGTGGGGAAACTTCACAAGATGATTCGTGGTTATCAAACGAGTTTCTGGCCTTTTCTGGGGTACGAGATTTTCCTGAACGGCTGGAATGCGCCACACTGGCGTGGAAAGAGATGAAGAAATTTTTAGAACGTAAGAACTCAGTACAATGAAAATAACATTAGTGGCCTACGGAATTGCAAAAGAAATAATCGCCTGCAAACAGCTGGAGTTTGAGATGCCAGGAGAAACAATTGCAGCGCTAAAACAAAATCTTTTTGAGCGTTATCCCGAGTTCTCCAAACTCCAGTCACTCGCGTTTGCAGTAGGTGAAAATTACCAGGAAGATTCCTATCGGCTAACCGATGGCGATGAGGTAGTAATCATTCCACCGGTAAGTGGTGGATGACTTTCGCTACTCAAAAAAGAATCTTTCAGTTGGGATTTATCCCATCGCAAATTGAACCTCGCTGGCGATGATCAGGCCGAGTACATGATAAAAAGAATCGATGGCCACCAGTTGCAATGACTTTTTGGTATACATGTAACTCATGGCCAGCGATATTGAAGCAAAAACACTGGCGAGTAAACCAACTTTTGCGGCTACCAGCCATGTGCCTGGCTCAACAATCTTCATCATGCAGCCAATGCCCACGCAAGCAACAAAGCCATAGACAAACGTAGTAGCCATCATCTTGCCCATGCCTTTCTTATCTTCCTCGGTGGGTTCGCTAAGGTTATGACCTTTCATCCAGGCGGTGCCCATCACTTTAGGGTTGAAGTATAGCGCGCCAAGAGCAAAATAAGCAAGTGCCGAAACGGCCACTGCCAGGTAATTGAGTTGTGTAAGTATCATACGGGGTTGGGGTTAAAGGTTTGATCTAATTTACATCATTTCAGTAATTTATCCTTTACCCAATGGGCGCTGTTTTAAAACTAGCGATAGAAGTTTTTGGCTTTAATAATTGCACCCATAATGCTAAATGCTATTTCCTTGGCGCCAATAGCATTTATATCCAAACCGATGGGCGCATCAATGCGGCCAATTTCTTCTGCGGAAAATCCTTTTTCCAGGAGTCTGTTGGTTCGCTTTTCATGATTTTTTTTACTGCCCAGCGCACCGATGTAGGCTACTTTCGTTTTCAGGAGAATCTGGAGTGCGTCATCATCAATCTTTGGATCGTGCGAAAGAATAACAGCATACGTATTGGGATCTAAGGGAAAATCATTCAAAACTTCGGATGGATATTTTTCAATAATTCGATCGGGCTTCACTGCAAAGGTTGTGTTTTTAGCAAATGCGCCACGCGGGTCAATCACGATTGTTTCAAAATCAAATTGATGTGCAAGTTGCACAAGGTCGGCCGTGATGTGCGCTGCGCCTATGATGACCATTTGACTTCTGCGCGGAAACACCTGGATAAAATATTGCTCCTTCCCCACCGAGATCATTTCATGTCTCCTCTTTTCAAATGATTCCAATGCCGTGCTGATAACTTCCTTCGGCAAATCTGATCCCGACCTCGAGCCATCGGGCATTAGCAAGGTATTTCTTGCTTCCTCGGTGAGCGCACTGATCAGGATGCAGCTTTTATTTTCTGATAATAATTGCATCAACTTATTGACCAGCTCCAATGATGCCGAATCTTTCGATTGCCAGGGTTGAAAGTACACTTGAATTTTACCGCCACAACTCAAGCCCACTGCCCAGGCATCTTCATCGCTCACACCGTAGTGCACTAGCCTGCCGTGGTTTGTACCGAAGAGCGTCTTTGATTCCTTTAGCACAGCACCTTCCACACAGCCACCGCTAACGGAGCCAATCATTTCCATATCCTCTGAAATGAACATGGCCGATCCTACCGGCCTTGGTGACGAACCCCAGGTTTGAATTACACGTGCTAAAACAACTTGCTTCTTTTGTGTTACCCATGATTGAACTTGTGCCAGCACCTCTTTCATCTTGTACAGGGGTTTAAAAAAAATTACATTTGATTCTATCAGTAAAGTTGAAACAAAGCGATTCTGAATGCAAGCCTATGTTGCTTCAATTTCAAAAGGATAATGTGTACATGCCTAAAATAAAATTTACATCTGCACTCAAACGCTTTTTCCCAACACTTACCGAACTTGAAACAGAGGGGGGCACCGTGCGGGAAGTTTTAATGAACATAGAAAAGTTATATCCGGGTATTTCCAACTACCTCGTTCAGGATGATGGATCGTTGCGCAAGCACGTGAACATTTTTTTGCAAGGAAATCTTATTGAAAACCGACAAACATTAAGCGATGTTGTAAAACAAACCGATGAGCTATTGATCTTTCAGGCTTTATCGGGAGGTTAACGGTAATCACACCAAAATCGAATCATGCCACAAAAAATTCTGGCTGCTACTTCTAAAGGGCTCGTAGTGTTTATCAAAGAAAACACAAGTTGGAAGATTAGTCATGTACACTTTGCAGGCCTGCCGATATCATTGTCATACCTTGATGAGCGCGACAACACCTGGTGGGCCGGTATTTCGCATCGCCACTGGGGAGAGAAATTACATTTCTCAAAAGATGAAGGAATCACCTGGCAGGAAGCCGGAATACCGAGCTACAAAAATTATTTTTATCGCCCGGATAAGCCCGCCACCTTAAAAAAAGTTTGGGTAATGCAGCAAGCCGGGAAAGACAAACCCGGGTGCTTGTGGCTGGGAACCGAACCGGGTGGTTTGTTCTACAGTAGCGATCATGGTATGTCGTGGCAACTGATCGAAAGCCTTTGGAATCATCCTAGTCGATTGAATGATCAGCAGTGGTTTGGGGCAGGGAAAGATTTTCCATTCATTCATTCCATACTGGTTGATCCGCGCAATAGTGAAGTAGTTTATATCGGAGTAAGTTGTGCCGGTATTTTTAAGAGTATGGATGGCGGAAAAACGTGGCACGCAAAAAACAACGGGCTTGTCGCCACATATTTGCCCAATCCAAAAGCAGAACTGGGTCACGATCCGCATCGTGTCCTCCTCTGCAATGCTCAGCCCAATATTCTTTGGCAGCAAAATCACTGCGGAGTTTTTCGATCAATTGATGGAGGAGAAATGTGGACTGATGTAAGCGGAAAAAGTGGATTTCCATTTTACGGTTTTGCATTGGCGATTGATGATCGCGATCCGGAGGAAGCTTGGGTGATTCCAGCACAAAGCGATGAAAAGCGAATTCCCCATGATTTGAAATTACAGGTTTGCAAAACAGTGGATGGTGGATTGCATTGGAAGGCAATCAACAATGGATTACCTCACTCCTATTCTTTTGACCTGGTGCTGCGACACGCTTTCGCGAAACAGGCCAACATTTTGGCTTTTGGAACCAACAACGGAAATCTTTACCTATCCGAAGATTTTGGTGAAAACTGGACGAACATTTCACAACATCTGGCAAGTGTAAATTGTCTTGCCTTCACTCCTAATAAATAATATAAATAGTTAACCTGAAAGAATGGCTTTGCTGCTAGTACTTCTCCAGCGATGGATCTACCTCTTCAATCCATTTAAGAATGCCACCCTCTAAATTTACAAGATTGGTGAAGCCTTGCTTCTGCAGCAATTTAATGGCTGCCTTACTTCTTCCTCCACTTTTGCAATGGACCACCACCATTCCACTCGTCCGAATTATTTTCAATTGCTCTTCTATCTTGTCAAGCGGAATATTTAATCCGTTCAAATTAACCAACTCAAACTCGAATGGCTCGCGCACATCAATGATCTGAATTTCAGTTCCGGCATCAAGAAGTCTTTTCAATTCGGTCGGGGTAATTTCCTTGCTATTTTTTTGAGCGGAGGCGTGTACAGGATTACAAAACGCTTCGTAATCAATCAATGCATGAATTGTTCGGTTTGCCCCGGAGATGGGATTAGCCGCATTTGCTTTGATGTTTAAAAACCGAACGGTAAAATCAAGACTATCATAAATCATCAATCGCCCGCTCAATGTTTTGCCGATGCCTGCCACCACTTTAATTGCTTCATTAGCTTGCATTGATCCAATAATTCCGGGCAGCACCCCCAACACGCCCCCTTCGCTGCAAGAGGGAACCATTTCGGGAGGAGGAGGTTCTGGAAAAAGATCACGATAGTTGGGCCCCCGTGATCCATCATCTAGCAATTGATTGAATACACTGACCTGACCTTCAAATTGAAAGATGGCTCCATAGATCAATGTCTTTCCCAGCAACACACAAGCATCATTCACAAGGTACCGCGTGGGTAAATTATCTGAACCATCCACCACCACATCGTAGCCGGCAATAATGGACATTGCATTTTCTGAATTCAATACACCATTGTGTACTTCCAATTTCACATGCGGATTCAACTCCGTCAGTCGTTGTTTTGCTTTTACTGTTTTAGGATGATCAATATCTAAAGAACTGTACAAAATCTGTCGCTGAAGATTACTGATGGAAACATTATCAAAATCAAGAATTCCCAACGTACCGATTCCCGCGGCAGCGAGGTAGTACAACACCGGTGAACCAAGGCCGCCTGCGCCAATCACCAGCACTTTTCCACGCGCCAACTTCTCCTGGCCTTCCAGTTTCAAATCGGGCAACAAAATTTGCCTGCTGTACCGCACTAGTTCAGACTGAGAGAGCATAAGAAGAAGGCCGTTTTATGGATATTTTATTAAAGTTAGGGAGTGAAATTGATTTTGAAATTTCTTTCCGATTCTTCCTTGATAATTCAGCGTCGAATCGCTACTTTATCCTTGATTTGTCCCACCTAAAAGATCTACTGCTATGATTAAAATAACTGAAAAGCCCATCGATGTTTTAAAGGTAATCGAAACGGCCTCCAGCTTAAGTGCAGGGGCCGTTGATGTTTTTATTGGTACCATCCGAAATACCGCGCACGGTAAAAAAGTACGATGGTTGGAGTATGAAGCGTTTGAATCGATGGCGGTTGCCGAAATTAGAAAGATTATTGATCAGGCTGCCAAGCAATGGAATTTAACAGGATGGGCGGTGAGCCATCGCATCGGTACTTTGAAGCAAGGAGAGGTTGCTGTTGTGGTTGCTGTTTCCACCCCGCACCGCAAGGAGTCTTTTGAAGCATGCCAGTACATCATCGATAACCTAAAAGCCAAAGCGCCAATCTGGAAAAAAGAAGTGTTTGAAGATGGTGAAGAGTGGGTAGCTGCACGACCACAAATGATGGCGGTGAACCCCAACTAATTCTTTGAGTAGAATCGAAAAAAAAGCCCCGTTTTCAACGAGGCTTTTTTTATTATACCTGACTTCCGATCATTACGGCCAGCGTAATTACTGCCATTGCAATTAAGAGACCTGCTCCTGCTACAAGCACCAGATCACGGTAAATTGGGTTGATGTGTGGAAGATGGATTAAGTGTTGAAGTGATTTCATAGCGCCAACTATTTAGTTATATAAATTTACTCAAATCATTTTATAATTATTTTGAAAGCTTAACGATAATCGATTAAGTAATGTTTACGCCAACATTTTGAATTATTAACCTGCACTGACGCACAGCTTTGCCAGAAATAGTTAAATCATAACACCCTAAGTCGCTATAAAATTGATAGTTATTGGATTGACACTTTTTCGGAATGGGCTATCAACAAGAAGTAGTAAATCAACTATTTGGTCATTTTCCTTTTAAAATCTTTCTTCCCTCCCGTCTTTTCATGCAATTGCACTTCGCCTATAACCATATCGTGCGAAAGCGCCTTACACATATCATAAATAGTGAGGGCAGCTACTGAGGCTGCCGTCAGCGCTTCCATTTCTACTCCTGTTTTACCAGAGGTGACGCAGGTAGTATTGATCACGGCACTAACATTTTTTACGATTATGGTGATCTGGCAATCTTCCAGCGCCAAGGGGTGACAAAAAGGAATTAACTCGTGGGTTTTCTTTGCGGCCATAACACCGGCAATCATGGCCGTTTGAAAAACCGGTCCTTTCTTCGTGATGAGTTCGTCACCTTTCATTTTACTCACAATCTCCTTGCCCAGCCAAATAGTAGCCTGTGCTTTCGCCACCCGCCTGGTTACTGCCTTCTCCGAAACGTCAACCATTTGTGGATTTCCCGAAGGGCTGACATGAGTAAATTGTTTTTTCATTTTTACAGAAACTAACTTAACGTTAATTTGATCAAATTTAACGAATTCATGATCACTGTCGAGGAAGCAACGGCTCTCATTCTCTCACACTCCGTCAACTTTGGTTCAGAGGTGATTAACCTCTCTGATGCTATTGGCAGAATACTGGCAGAGTCAATCACATCTGATCGCGATTTGCCTCCTTATGATCGTGTCACGATGGATGGCATTGCCATAAATTCAAAATCATTTTTTGCCGGCCCTCGCAGTTTTACGGTTGAAGGCGTGCAAGCTGCCGGGCAGTCACCCTTAAGTTTGCAAAGTGATGATGGCTGCCTGGAAGTGATGACCGGTACCTTTTTGCCGCACGGCACTGATGCGATCATTCCCTACGAATTGGTGAATATCCAAAATGGCGTTGCCACCACGTCAGTTGAAAAAGTAGCACCCTTTCAAAACGTCCATCGCCAGGGAGCCGATGCGAAATTTAATGAAGTACTTCTTTCACCCGGCCAGAAAATTTCACCTGCTGAAATTGCACTACTTGCCTCGGTAGGAAAATCTTCGGTAAAGGCTTTTTCCTTTCCTAATGTGGCGATTATTTCTACAGGCGATGAATTGATAGATGTCAATCTAACCCCTTTACCACACCAGGTGAGGCGATCAAATGATGCCGCTCTTCAGGCATCACTTCGTGAAATGGGCTGTGTTGCCAATCCGTTTCATCTTCTTGATGATCGCAAGGTTTTAGAAGAAAGGCTTCGTGTCATTTTCAGCAGTCATAACGTGATCATTCTTTCCGGAGGAGTTTCCAAAGGAAAATTTGACTTCATTCCTGAAACGCTGGCTTCCCTTGGAGTTCAAAAAATATTTCATCACGTGAGTCAGCGACCGGGCAAACCATTTTGGTTCGGCCGATCAGAAAGTCACACAGTGTTTGCCTTGCCAGGAAATCCAGTGTCAACCTATCTTTGCTTCTACCGCTACCTCAAGCCGTGGCTGCAAAAGTGTTTGAGTGGCAAGGAATCTGAAACACAGCAGGCAGTGCTTGCCAAAGATTTTACGTTTGAGCCTGACCTAACTTATTTTTTGCAAGTGAAAATTGAAAATGACCATGGTAAATTAATGGCGTGGCCAAAGGCAGGTGGTGGTTCAGGTGACTTTGCCAATCTTAAGGAAGTAGATGGATTTTTAGAGCTCCCTCAAAAGCGCTCATCTTTTCGAGCCGGTGAAGTTTTTAAGTATTATTCCTTCCGATCATAAAACAACGTGATGGCCCAGATCATCATCGCAATTATCATTTCTATAGCTGGACTCATCGGTGCGAGTCGCTATCTGAACCTTCATCCTTTTTTCTCATTGCTTCTTGCTTCCTTTTTGTTTGGAATAATTGTGGGCAAGCCGCTCGGTGAAATAATTACAGTGATGCAATCTGGTTTTGGGTCGCTGCTCCTGCAGATTGGATTTTTAGTTGCATTTGGTTCCAGCCTTGGAATTGTTCTTGAGCGAACGGGTGCCATGACGGCTATCGGAAGTAAAATCATTAGCACACTCGGTCCCAATAAATCACTGCTGGCAATGTCATTAATTGGTGCCTTGGTTGGCATCCCTGTGTTTTGTGATTCAGGCTTCATTATTCTTTCACGATTAATACCCGCGTTATCCAGCAGCAGTGCTAATTCAGCTCAACTATCACTAGCGCTTTCCTCAGGCTTATATACCACGCACACATTAGTACCGCCTACTCCCGGTCCATTAGCCGCAGCGGCAAACTTGGGTGTTTCGTCAAATTTGGGAATAGTAATTCTTATCGGGCTCATTGGCACTGTGCCCGTAGTTTTAGTAGCGCACGTGCTATCCCGAAGGTTGGGAGTTCGCATCACCACTACGTATACATCAATAAAAGGAAATGAGACCAACAAGCATTCATTTTGGATTGCCTTGCTTCCATTGATTCTACCCATCATTTTAATTGCCAGCAGTTCCTTACCAGAAATTTTTCCTGACTTAGCATCAGTTTCACCTTATCTAAAAATAATTGCAAACCCTGCTGTCGCTTTATTGCTGGGATTAGTTGCCGCACTATTGCTGATTTCTAGTGAGCAAAAAAAAGAATGGCCGTCCTGGATTTCGGAAGCATTGAAAGATGCAGGAATTATCCTGCTCATCACTGGAGCTGGTGGCGCTTTTGGTGGGGTAATTAAATCCAGTGGCGTTGAGTTAGTATTGAAAGACTATGTTGCAAACACGCAAGCCGGTGGCATTTTATTTTTATTCATTGCTTTCGTGCTGGCTGCCGTTCTAAAAACAGCGCAAGGATCAACCACTTCATCCATCATTATCACCAGCTCATTATTATTTCCGCTGATCAGTTCGGCAGGGTTTACTTCCGTCCTCGATATTTCAATTTTGATTCTGGCCATCGGTGGTGGTGCAATGACGGTTTCGCACGCCAATGATTCTTACTTTTGGGTGGTGTCGCAATTCAGCGGCATCAATGAAAGAGATACTTACCGCAGTTATACACTGATTACCTTTGCGCAAGGCATTACCGCCTTGATTACAGCTGTACTTCTGCACCTCATTTTAGCATGACCATTCTGCTGGCACCGGATAAATTCAAAGGGTCGCTTTCCGCTGCTCAGGTTTGTGATGCCATGCAAGTAGGGTTATCTCACCTTAATTCATCACTCTCGATTCTTAGTGTACCGATTGCTGATGGTGGTGAGGGAACGGCCGAATTATTGACAACTCACACAAAAGGAGTAATGGTTCATTGCGGAGTTCACGATCCGTTGTTTCGAAAAATTAACGCTACCTATGGCCTTTCTGGCGATGGCACAACAGCATTTATTGAAATGGCAAGTGCTTCGGGGCTGCAGTTGCTGTCAACAGCAGAACGTAATCCACTCAAGACCTCAACGTTTGGAACAGGTGAACTTGTTGCAAATGCCATAGCACGTGGTGTACAAAAAATTGTGTTGGCAATTGGAGGCAGTGCTACAAACGATGCCGGTATCGGCATGGCTGCCGCACTCGGCATAAAATTTCTTGATCAGAACAATCAACCCCTCAAACCGATTGGGGAAAACCTGATTCAGATTCACACTGTTGATGATCAGCAATTCACATTAAAACTAAAACCGATTGAGGTGATCGTGCTCTGCGATGTGAATAATGAGTTGTATGGCACTAATGGGGCAGCACATGTTTACGCTCCCCAAAAAGGAGCTGATCACACGGCAGTGTTGCAGTTGGATGCCGGCTTAAGAAACTTTGCAGCTGCAGCAAAAGAAAAATTCAACTGTGATGTTCACTTTCCGGGCGCGGGCGCAGCTGGTGGATTGGGGGCAGGCGCAAAAACTTTTTTGAATGCTTCTTTTTCAAAAGGCATCGATTACATTTTGAATGCACTGGAGCTCGAGCATAAAATCATGACTGCCGATTTGGTATTTACCGGAGAAGGAAAAATGGATGACCAAACATTATCTGGAAAAGTGGTGATGGGGGTAGCGCAGTTAGCGGCCAAACACGCCATCCCGGTTGTAGCGCTTGTAGGAAAAAATGAGTTGCCAGCGGAACGAATGAACCACTTGAAATTGAGTGCGGTGATTACACTTACAAACGCAAACACCACCGAACAAGAATCGATGGAGCACACGCACGATCTTATCGTAAGGAGAATTCTGGAAAATGAGTATTTGAAATCAATCATTAACTAAGAACCCGTCCTAATCATTCAAATTGCCAGAATTTAGGTGCTTTCGAGAAAACCAAAAAGGCATTTGCACAGGGCTAACCACAAGGTTAATTTTGCAGCCTATTTTAAAATAAATCACGGATGTTCGATAGTTTAAGTCTCAAGCTGGAAAAAGCCTTTCAAACCCTGAAAGGCCAGGGAAGGATTACAGAAATTAACGTAGCCAGCACCATCAAGGAAATTCGCAAAGCCCTGATTGATGCTGACGTGAACTATAAAGTTGCCAAAGAGGTAACGGACGAAATCAAGGAAAAAGCACTGGGCCAAAATGTGCTCACCGCGATTTCTCCAGGCCAACTGCTTACAAAAATTACCAATGATGAGCTTACCATGCTCATGGGCGGTGCCAGTGAAGACATCAAGATTGATGGCAACCCTGCTGTTATTTTGATTGCCGGTTTGCAAGGTTCAGGTAAAACTACCTTTTCGGGAAAACTTTCCAGCTACCTGAAGAGACAAGGCAGAAGTGTGTTGTTAACGGCTTGCGATATCTACCGCCCTGCTGCCATCAATCAGTTGAAAGTATTGGGCGAGCAAGTAGGCGTTGAAGTTTATGCCGAGCCGGAAAACAAAGATGCAATCAAAATTGCAAAGGCTGCACTGGAACACGCGAAGAAAAATAATCATCGCATTGTCATCATCGATACGGCCGGCCGCCTGGCAGTAGACGAAGCGATGATGAATGAGATTGCCAATTTGAAAGCTGCCGTAAATCCTTCCGAAACACTGTTTGTTGTAGACGCAATGACCGGACAGGATGCAGTGAACACCGCCAAAGCTTTTAATGATCGCCTGAATTTTGATGGCGTAGTATTGACCAAACTTGATGGCGATACACGTGGTGGTGCTGCACTGTCGATTCGCAGAGTGGTGGATAAACCCATCAAGTTTGTCAGTTCAGGTGAAAAAATGGAAGCGATCGATCGCTTCTATCCCGATCGTATGGCCGGAAGAATTCTGGGCATGGGCGATGTGGTAAGTTTGGTAGAGAAAGCGCAGCAGACTTTTGATGAAGAAGAAACGCGCAAGCTGAACGCTAAAATGCGGAAGAATCAATTTGATTTTGATGACTTCCTCAACCAACTGCAGCAAATCAAAAAGATGGGCAACATGAAGGACATGCTAGGAATGATTCCAGGCATGGGCAAAGCCATTAAAGATATCGACATTGATGACAACTCATTCAAACCGATTGAAGCCATCATCCGCTCCATGACGATGGATGAACGGCAAAATCCGGATAAAATCAATCCCAGCAGAAAAAACAGAATTGCAAAAGGCAGCGGTACATCCGTGCAGCAAGTGAATCAACTGCTGAAACAATTTGAAGAGATGCGAAAGATGATGAAGACCATGAACAAAATGGGCGGCAGCAAGCGGGCGCTCAATGCATTAAATCCTTTTGGCCGATAACCCTAACTTCATGAAACTAACTGCACGCAACACCCATCGCGACATCGCGTATTTTTATGTAGGACTCATCATCGCGTTCTCATTCTCGGGAATTTTTCTTAACCATCGCCAGGCTTGGCACCCAAGGCGCTACACATTTAATTCAACTGAAATTGCGATTCCCGCAATGGTAAAAGACTCAGTGAATGATGCCTTCATTCAAAAATTCACGAGGGAACAAAACATTTCAGATGACTTGCGAAGATTTACCGTAGACGGAAATAATCTGCGCATCTCGTATGTCAATCACGATGTGCAAGTAGACATCGCCACCGGCAAAGGAATAATTGATGAATACCGCACCACCCCTATACTGGGACAAATGACAAAACTGCACGTAGACACCAGCAAATGGTGGATTTATTATTCCGATATTTTTGGGTTGGCCATGATGGTGATTGCGATCACAGGCATGTTCATACAAAAAGGCGATACCAGTTTTCGTAGCCGTGGCTGGAAGCTTGCTTTACTCGGACTCATCTTCCCGCTGATCTTCTTGTTTATACTTTCATAAAATACCCCAATTGGGGATAAAGAGACCCTCAAACAGGGTGTCTCTTTTTTTGTCACCCTGCAGACCAATCCTAACAAATGTGATGAATGGCAGAACCAAATAACAATGGAGCGCGTTTATCGAATTAGTTTACAGGTTATCGGAAAGTTCAAAACGGAAAGTGCCTTCGGAAAAAAGGCACTTTCCTATTTATAACACTAACTCAATCAAAATTTAATCACCATGAAAAAACAAAATCTACTATTGTTCTTTGCGTTAAGCTTACTTACGTTTTTCTCGGCTATTGCACAGGAAAAAAGAGTGAGCCCGGCTGCTGTTGCAGAAGGCACCATCGATGGAGCTAAAATTGTAATCAACTACAGCGCACCCTCCGCGAAAGGAAGAAAAATGCTTGGCGGCATAGAAAAGTTTGGAGCAGTCTGGAGAACAGGTGCTAATGAGGCCACCACATTTGAAGTAGACAAGGATGTAAAAATTGAAGGCAAAGATCTACCGAAAGGAAAATATGAGCTATTCACTATTCCAGGTGAAACAGAATGGGTGATCATCATTCAGAAATTTGGAAAACAATGGGGTGCTTACAGCTACAAAGATAGCAATGACGTATTGCGTGCCACTGTGAAAGCTGGAAAGACGGATGCATTTGTAGAAACCTTTACCATTTCCGTTGAAAAAGACAAAGTGGTGCTGAAGTGGGAAAACACTTTGGTGGCTTTCAAAGTAAAAGGATAGAAAGCTTTTAAATTAAACGGCAGAAGTCCCGGAGCAATCCGGGACTTTTTTATTTTTCAAAATAGGGTTAGTTTGTATCCTTCATGCAAACTCTTGGACGTTCGGACCGTGTTGATCTACCTGGCCTTGGCCTTGAGGATATTCATGCAAAAATTGATACGGGTGCTTACACCTCAAGCCTGCATTGTTCAAGGGCCGAAATCGTCAATGGCAAGCTTGAATTTGTGCTGCTGGATGAAGAACATCCGGAGTTTACCGGTATGAAATTCCGGTTCAAAAAATTTACACAGCGTGAAATAAAAAATTCTTTTGGCGAAGCCGAAATGAGGTTTGTTATAAAAACTACCATTCGCATTTTTGATCAGGTCATAAAAACAGAATTTTCACTGAGCGATCGGGATAAACTTCGTTTTCCGGTATTATTGGGTCGTAAGATCTTGAGGCATCGCTTTCTGATTGACGTTACTAAAAAAGATTTATCTTTCGATACTAAAAAGCAAGGCGCATGAACATCGCCATTCTCTCCCGCGATCCAAAATTATACTCCACCAGGCGCCTGAAAGAAGCAGGCGAAAAAAGAGGTCATAAAGTAGAAATCATTGATCACATGAAATGTGTACTGCTCATCGAAAAGAAAAATCCGATGGTGTGGTACAACGGCCGCAAGCTCGATTACTTTGACGCGATTATTCCGAGAATCGGTGCGTCTGTTACGTTTTATGGTGCCGCAGTAGTGCGTCAGTTCGAAATGATGAAAGTATTCACCGCGGTGGAATCACAAGCGTTGATTCGATCACGGGATAAACTTCGCAGCTTACAAATTCTTTCGCGTGCGGGATTGGGCATGCCCAAAACGATTTTCATGGATTACTCCCGCGATACCGAGGGGATCATTGAAGCCGTGGGCGGTGCACCTGTAGTAATTAAACTTTTAGAAGGTACGCAAGGTCTTGGGGTTGTACTGGCCGAAAATAAAAAGGCAGCACAATCGGTAATTGAAGCCTTTCACGGTCTTCACGCAAGAATCATTGTGCAGGAATTTATAAAAGAAGCGAAGGGGATAGATCTGAGAGCCTTTGTGGTGAATGGTGAAGTAGTGGGTGCCATGAAACGCCAGGCTATGCGCGAGGGTGAGTTCCGCTCAAATCTTCATCGTGGTGGTGTCGCTTCCTTGATTAAACTTAGCCGTCAGGAAAAGCATGCTGCTGTTTCTGCCGCAAAAAAAATGGGCCTGGGGGTAGCCGGTGTTGACCTGCTCCCATCCAAACGCGGCCCACTGATCATTGAAGTGAATTCGTCTCCCGGCCTTGAAGGAATTGAAGGAGCTACCAAAGTAGACATTGCAGGAAAAATTATTCAATACCTGGAAAAGCACGCGGGTAAAAAGCGAATTCAAAAAGATAAAATCAACGCCTGATGATGTTCAATTTTTTAATCATTACGGGCTCCCTCATTTTTTTGATTCTTGGCTCCATACATCTGCTTTATACATTTAGTGGAACGAAGTTCTTTCCAAAAGATTTGAATGCGAAACTCGCGATGGAAAAAACCTATCCCAACCTGACCAAAGAAACAACGATGTGGAAAGCCTGGGTTGGCTTTAACGGAAGTCACAGCATGGGCGCGATCTTCTTTGGGTTAATGAATCTGGTGCTTATCCAATCTTCTCTGTATCAAGAGTCCCTCATGATTGAAATGGTGAACATTCTTTTTGTAATCACATTCTTGTTGCTGGCCATTAAGTATTGGTTCCGTGTTCCGCTCATTGGCATCGCCATCTCTTCGGTTTGTTTTCTCGTTGCATTTATTATTCAACTCCTCCATGTGCAGATGGATTAACTAAACACCTTATGAAAGAAGTTGTCATTGCCGATCATTCCATCCGTCCGGGAGAATTTAAAGAGATCAACATCAACATTGCGCGGCTTCCTTCACGAACTCAAATTGAAACGCCTATTTATGTTTATCGTGGTTTAGAAGATGGGCCCACCCTTGCGCTCACAGCAGGCATGCACGGTGACGAAATCAACGGAATGGAAATAGTGCGAAGGATAATTGACAATGGTCACAATCGCGTGAAGCGCGGCATCACCCTTTGCATGCCCGTGATCAATGTGTATGGCTTTTTAAATTACTCGCGCGAAGTGCCCGATGGCAAAGATATCAATCGCTCTTTTCCAGGATCGAAGAATGGATCGCTTGCAGCGCGCGTAGCCTATCACATGACACACGATATCATTCCTTCTATTGACTACGGAATTGATTTTCACACCGGTGGTGCCATGCGCACCAATTATCCGCAAGTGCGTTGTGTGATGCAAGATGAAGTGAATGTTGGGCTGGCTGCCGCCTTCAATGCACCGTTCACAATTGATTCACCTTTTCGACCACACTCGCTAAGGCAAACGGCAGCGAAAAAGAATAAGCACATCATCGTGTATGAAGGTGGTGAATCCATTCGCTTCGATCAGCACGCGATTGAAGAAGGAATTCACGGCACCTTGCGTTTGATGAAACATTTGAAGATGATTGATTGGGCACCCGAGCCAAAAGAAGACAACAAAATCATCTGGAGTTCTTCGTGGGCACGTGCCCGCACGGCAGGACTTTTTCAACCCACAATCAAATGCGGAGAGTTAATTCAAAAAAATCAAGTGGTTGGAAATCTTACTGATCCTTTCGGAGAATACAAAGAGCAGATTAAATCTCCCTCTACTGGTTATGTAGTAGGTCTCAACAACAATCCTGTAGTAAATGCTGGTGATGCACTGATACACATTGGTATGGACAACCTGTGCAAGATTGGGGGAAGTGGTGACGATTAACTTTAAATAAATTACTTAACTTTAAATATGAAATTCGAAGTGCAATATCCCAACTATGCCGATCAAACTGATGATTGGTTATTTGAGTTGTGTTCATCGAACAGAGATTTGCGAATTGAAAGAGATGCTTTTGGTCAAATCATAATTATGTCACCCACAGGAGGAACTTCAAGCCAAAAACTTTTTAAAGTGCTTATGGCGTTTATGAGTTGGGTTTCTGACCATGAGGACGCTGGATATGGATTTGAATCTTCTGCAGGGTTTGTTTTGCCCAATGGTGCCATGCGCGCTCCTGATGCCGCCTGGGTATCCAAAGAAAAATGGAATGCATTAAGTGCTCCGCAAAAAGAGAAATTCCCTCCCATCACACCTGACTTTGTAATAGAAGTTCGTTCTAATACAGATTCTATTAAAGCTCTTAAAAATAAGATGAACGAATGGATTGAAAGCGCCTGCCAGCTTGGATGGCTTATTGACCCCATCGATCAGAAAGTCTTTGTTTATCAAAAGGGGCATGTCAAAGAACTTAATCACTTTGATCAAATTCTGGTTGCCGAAGATGTAGTAACCGGCATGTCCTTAGATCTGCGCAAACTGAAATAAAAAGGAATTTAAAAATCCGGACAAGGAATCACCAGCTTATCCTTTGGTGGCTTGCGCGGATCGCGCGTTGACCAGGAGTATACAAGACTGAACTCATGAGCGCCTCCGCTGCCCGGTCCCAATTTTGAAATCGTATAATCGTAGCTGTAGCCAATATTCAGAATATCCTTCAATCCTTTTTTGGTGAATCCCACCAACAGCACAATGGATTCATTGTTGACAATGCCATTCACTTTTTTAAAAGGCACGCCTCTGTACCAGGTTCCAATGATCAGCGGCTCGAAGGTGAAATACATTCCGAGATCCATCTGATCGAATTTACCCTGATGACGGTACTGTAATGCTGGAGCTACACTTCGCTCGCGAGGCTTTGCATAAAATCCATCGCCCATTAAACCGGGTTTGAAATAAAATTTTAATCCGGCATGGGCCGATAGCTTCATCGGTAGTTTGCTCACATCACCGATCAAGGATTGATTCGGTTGATTAAGATGATGCCCGGCAAAACCCAACCATGCCCGTTTCGAATAAAATAATCCACCGGCAGAAATATCCGGAAAGAATTTATTTTGACCAGTGGCTAACCCTTCCACGGAAGTGGGACTAACCACATCACCGGTGCTGGGATCAAATTGGTCACCAAAAGTGAGCTTTGAAAAATTAATCGAGCGATTGTAAATGCCTGCCTGAAAGCCCGGCCGAAATGATAGGCCTTTCACAATCTGCAAATCATAAGCATACTGAAGTGCAAAGTTCATTGACTGTAATCCAAGCAGTCCTTCGGTATCACGATTGAGAATAAATCCTACACCACTGTTCTTTTCTTCGATGTAAATATCTCCGTAAGCCGAGATGGTATTAAAATTTGCATCGATAGCCGGCCACTGATTGCGATAGTTCATCCCAATGCGTGCCTGGCCGGTAGAACCTGCAAAGGCGGGGTTCAGGTAAAGCGGTGCCGCATAGAACTGGGAGAATTGGGGATCCTGGGCAGTTACCGTACCCGTCATCAACAGCATCAAGCATACACAAGAGAAGAGGAAACGATACATCATGTTGGGGTATTTGCAATCCACCATCTTGGCAAATTAAATCGATTAACTAGATTAAAAAAAGTGTTTAGCGACAAATAGAAGGCTTTGATCTGGTTAACGATATTTTCACCCAAATTGTATACTTTAGTGGGGTTTGGGCGTTGTAAATTTATGATCAACTATAGCGCAGAAGAAGTATGCGGAATGAAGTAATTGTTGGTAGCATGAGTAGGTATCCTTTACGTAATAAACTTGTAGCAGTTCTTGTACTCCTCTTGCTCTCTTCGCAAGTGTGGTCACAAACTCTTGCACAGCATAATTGGTATTTTGGTAATTCCGTCAACGGCATTCGCTTCAATCGTTCTACCAACGCAGCTCAATCCGTTACCAATCAAGCCATTCCGTTCGGCACTGGCGGCAGTGCCGTAGTTACCGATCCGTCCAGTTCAAATCTATTGTTCTACACTGATGGTGCTAATGTTTACGATGCGTGTCATTTGTTAATGCCCAATGGCAGCGGACTCAGTGCAAACACATCGGCTAATCAACCCGTTGTGGTGAGCCCTGTACCCGGATCGCCCAACAAATACTTTATTTTCACCAACACCGCCAACTATACCACTGGCGGAGCTATTAGCAAAAGTGTGGTGGACATGACACAGTTTGGTAATGCAGTTTTTCCTGCACCGGCATTTGGTGATGTGGAAACACCCAAGAGTGTTGCGATAACCGGCTTAACAGGAAGATCGGAAGGAATGATTGTAGTGCCTCACGGCAACGGTACAGATTATTGGTTGATCACACATCAGAATGCGTCACAAAATTATTCGGCCACGCTCATTAACGCAGCAAGTTATACCGGCACATTTACCACTGTTACTACTTCAAATGTAGCCTTGCCTACTACTGTGGCCAATTTCTCGTACTATGCACGCACTAAAAAACTTGCTGTTGCCCCGCAGGATGCGAGCACTGACGCCATCATTTTGAATTTTGATGATCTCACCGGTAATTTTTCGTTTGATCGTTACATCTACAACACCGGTGTAGCCTCTACCACCACACAATCAATTTATGACATTGAATGGAGTACCAGTGGTCAGTATCTGTACATTTCCAGAAATGGACAAACCGGAACGAATGCCGATGTCATTCAATATGACTATCGAAATTCAAACATCAGCACACCTACTACCATTTTAACCTCATTTCTTAAGACACCGGTGTTCAGAAGTTATGGACTACAACTCGCACCCGATAGCGCTATCTATCATCTTTATCAGGCAGTGAGTGGAGGCCCTTTTCTGGTGGGAAAGTTTACTAACTCTGATACCATTGCCAGCCAGGTGGTGCATACCACGCTGCCGTTTGGCAATCTTGATTTCAAAGGGCAACAATTTCCATCGTTTATACCAAGAGCCAATCCAAATATTACGGTAAGCTTTACTTCTTCAGGCACGTGTCAAAATACACCAACCATTTTCTTTCCAACCGTTTCACCAGGCGCAGATAGTTTGCAGTGGGACTTTGGTGACATGACGGATACCACCGCGTGGAGTCCAGTGCACACCTACTCGCTTGCTCAGGCATTTAATGTGAAGCTCACGGCCTATTATCAAGGGCAATCGAAAAGTGTGACACAGCCTGTTACCATTACTGCGTTTCCACTTCAATTACAATTGGTTCAGGATACTACCGCTTGTCGCGATGAATTTCCGCCTCCGAGAGGCACCTCATCACCCAAACAATTCTCTGTGAAAGTAAGTGTACAGGGCGGCACACCTACATCCTACACGTGGTCGAACGGTGACTTGGGCCAAACACTCACTCCGGATTCTGCCGGTTATTATTACGTGGTAGTCAAAGATGCATCAGGATGCTCTGCCTATGCCGGGGTGAATGTAAAAGAGTATGGCCTTCAGGATCAGCGATCAAATCTTTGGCACTTTGGAGATAAAGCCGGAATTGATTTCAATTTTTCTCCGCCAAAGGCACTCAGCATTAGCGCCATGAATGCACCAGAAGGCTGTGCGATTGTATGCGATCGAAATGGAAACGCCATTTTCTACACCGATGGTGATAAAGTCTACGACAAAACCAATACTCAGATTGACACCGGGATTGGTGGCGATCCAACGTCATCACAATCTGCATTGATTGTAGCCGTGCCGGGCGATGAAACGCTATACTACATTTTTACCACGCAAGCGATTAACGGCACATCACAATATGAACTGCACTACTCACTGTTTGATTTAAAACAGAACTCAGGCAAAGGCGCAGTGATTCAAAAAAATGTACTGCTCTTCTCCAAAAGCACCGAACGCATCACTGCTAATGGAAGCTGGTTGATTGTGCATGAGTACGGCAATAGTATCTTCCGTTCCTACCCTATTTCTGCAGCCGGCATTGGTGCTCCCGTGTATAGCGATATCGGTTCGGTTCACTCTTTCAAAACACAACAAAATGGAGAAGGCTACATGAAGCTTGGACCTCGAAACAATCTGGCTGTAGCGCTATCAACTCCGGGCACAAGCAATCTGGTTGAATTATTTCAACTGAATGATTCTACCGGTGCGATTTACAACTATCGTAAAATAGATTTGAAAGAACCCAACGGGCAGGTGTATGGTGTTGAGTTTTCTCCCGGAGGAAACAAACTCTTCGCCACCGTAAGAGGATTGCCTCCGCCATCCAAAATATTTGAGTATTCCATTGATTCGGTAGAGAAGCCTCACTTCAAACAAAAAGTAACGAATGCCAATGACCTTGGTGCTATTCAAATCGCACCCGATGGGCAACTCTACATTGCTATGAATGGGCTTACGGTTTTAGGAACAGTTGCTGCCAATGAAGACACCACAAAATTATCCAGCTTCAACTTTGCAGGATATGCGTTGAAGGCTGGAACTACCAGCAAACTTGGTCTTCCAAACTTTATACAACAGCAAGGCAATGCATTCGGTGGTCCTGCTTTCGACTTTGCTGGTTTATGCTTGGGAGATACCACACGATTTACAGGAACTCCTACCGATGCAATCGATAAGTTTCAATGGTCGTTTGGTGACGGAGCAAGCAGCACGGAGGCATCGCCTAAACATTTGTATGCTTCAGCAGGAACGTACACCGTTTCCATGCGGCTCACCAACCGATGTGGGCTGGATGTTACAATCGTTCAAAAGGTAAAAATCACCACGCCTCCTGCAAAACCTACCATTCCTCCGGCCACTGCTTTATGTACTGGCCCTGTAACGTTGGATGCCAACACTGCTAACACGGCAGGTCTTACCTACTTATGGTCAACCGGAGAAACCACGAAGACCATCGTGATCAACAGCGCAGCCCGCGTCTCAGTGGTAAACACCGATAACCTTGGCTGTACTTCCAGCGCACAGGCATTGATTGCCGACAACCGACCCGTGCTGAACCTCGGTCCTGATCTCACCATTTGCGAAGACAACGCTACTGCAGCGCTGGATGCTCAAAACCCTGGGGCAACCTATCTGTGGAAAATCAATGGCGTTACTTCCAACACCACGCAAAACCAATTTGTAGACACCAGTGTGCCTGGGCTATTCAAATATGAGGTGACGGTGACAGATCCAGTAACCACCTGCTTTGCTTACGATGATAAAACGTACACCATAAAAGTATCACCATCGTTTACCCTTACGGGAACCAACCCAACGACATGCGGTGGAACAAATGGTACCGTTAAACTTCAATTGAACACTTCAACTCCCGCAGGAGGACCTTTGTATTCCTACTTCCTCACAGGTCCTGGTGGATTTAATAAACAAGGGATTGATCAGCCTGCTCCCACAACGGCAAACTTTACTTCCCCTACATCCTCAATTGCTGCCGGAACTTATTCCGGAATTGTAACTGATCAAGTATCGGGATGTACTATTTCACAAACAATAGGGTTAACAACAGCAACCTTTACTTCCACAGCGACAGTTAGTAACTGTAATCCATCAACAGTAACGGTCACAAATGCAGGTGGTGGTGTAGCGCCTTTTACTTATAAGTTTACGAATTCAGGAACCGGTGCTGTTGTAACTCCTCCTGCTAATACAGCACTGTTGGTTCCAGGAAACTATACGATCGAAGTTAAAGACAATACAACTTGTATTTACACTTTTAATCAAGTTGTAAATCCGACAGTACCAACACTTACTATAAGTTCAAGCCTTTGTACAAGTCCCGGAACCCTTACTGCAACGGTATCAGGAGCAACTGCTTTTGCGTGGACAGGCCCTGGTATTGTTAGTGGCGCAAGCGCGGGCACCGTTTCAATTAACAAAAGCGGGACCTACCAGGTGGTTGCTACAATTGGAGGATGCTCATTAACGCAAAGCACAACCGTAACGTACAGCGGAGGCCTTACTCCTGCTTTTACGCAAAGTAATGCGTGCACAAATCAGGTAGTACTAACAGCAACACCTGCAGGAAGCTATACCTACCGATGGTATAAGAGTGGGGTGTATCAAGCTGCATTAAATGGTCGTCAAATAACTTTGGGAACCTCTGAAAACGGATCTTCCTACCAAGTTGAAGTAGTGGATGCGGTAAGTGGTTGCGTTGTAAAGTCAGCCGCTCAAACTGTTCAGGTTATTGGCCCTGTTACTGCCAACGTTACATCAACTCCACCCTGCCTGGATGGTAAGCCTTTCACATTAACGGCAACAACCAATGCAACCGGGGTAAACTATGCATGGTCATTCAATGGCGCTGCTTTATCGCCCGCTGTCACAACCGCAAGCACCAATCAACTTAATGATGGAGTTTATAAAGTAGACGTCAGCCTGGGCACCTGCAAAGCTTCTGCAGCGATACAAATTATTAAAGCACCCCTTCCAAAAGGAGAACTGCTGGATCGGGTGATTATTTGCAACGACCCGGATAACGCAGACCCTACAACCTCAAGCGTAGACTTAAGTCCTGGATCGTTCACGCTGTACAATTGGTTTAAAAATGAAATCGCCCTCGGCTACACCAGTCAGATCTACAATGCTACCAGTGAGGGCATTTATAAAGTGGACATCACCAATTCGTTTGGCTGTGTAAACAGCGACAAGACAGAAGTCATTAACCAGTGTATCCCAAAAATTGTAGCCCCCAATGCTTTCCGCCCCAACAGCGCTGAGGCATTGAATCGAAATTTCTTTGTGTACAGTTTCTTCATCACCAGTGAGTTTCAGGTGGTAATATTTAACCGATGGGGAGAAGTGGTTTTTGAATCGAAAGACCGCAACTTCAAATGGAATGGCGGCTACAACAACAACGCAAGCGATCCATTACCGGGCGGAACGTACGCTTACATTATTAAATTCACCAGCTCTTTCCGGCCAGACTTAGGAGTGCAGGAGCAGCGTGGTGGGGTGGCGCTAATCCGTTAACCTTTGTTTATTCTTTGTTGACTTTTGATTAATTATGCTTCATAAATAATTCAGGTATGAAAAATTTTATAGCCTTGCTCTTGATTTCTTTAGTAGCATCTTCGTTTACCATCAACACGCAAATACTCAATACTTCCCTTACCCTCACCGTGCGGGATGAACTTGGAAATACTGTGAGTGGTGTGCCTGTGCAATTGTTTGAATCAGAAGATGATTATCTCAAAGAGAAGAATGCGGTCTTCAAAGGCACCACTGATGCAAAAGGCATTGTGAAGTTTAAAAGACTAAAGGCTATCTCCTATTTTGTGCTGGCGCGAAAAGATGACAAGGACAACACCGGTGGTGGAGAAAAAATCGGCAAGTTGGAAGAAGGAAAGTTCAACAAGGTTACGGTTGTCATTCAATGAGTGCGAACAGGGCCTCACTCATTGCACAATTATCAGATTATCGCACAGTCTTTTCTGAAGAAGCTGACTTCATTTCACGGTTTTTGGATTTATTGAAACACCCTGATTGTTACCAGCGCACTCATTTACCTGGCCACATCACTGGCTCTTCATGGATCGTGGATTCATCGCGGTCAAGCGTACTGCTGGTGCATCATGCTAAATTAAATCGGTGGCTTCAACCAGGAGGTCATGCCGATGGTGACGAAGACGTGCTTCGCGTGGCGCAGAGAGAAGCAGAAGAAGAAACAGGATTGAAAAAGCTGAAAATCATTTCTTCGGTAGTTTTTGATATCGACATCCATTTAATTCCACAACGAAAAGACTTCCCTGCCCATGACCATTATGATGTCCGGTTTTTATTTGAAGCCGATACTCAGGAGCCTATCATCGTAAGTGAAGAATCACATGACGTAAAGTGGATTTCGCTCTCCAAGTTGGAGACTTACAATGCCGAACGGGCCGTGGTAAGGCTGAAAGAAAAACTATTTTGAACTGATGGTCATCAGCGCAAAGCCAATCACTACCATCCAGAATTTATAAACGCTGATGGCCGGAATGATCACCACCTTCAACTCCATCAGCACTGCCAATAAAACCAATCCTGCGGCAATGGCTTTCAAAATTGATCTCGTCTTGTTACTCATTCTTAATTCTTTTTAGTTCAATTCTTAAGCACCAACATAATACCTTTCTGCTCAGGTCACAAATATAGTTTAGCTTTGCAGCCATGGCAGAGATCGGAAAGGACATCACCAAAGCTAAAGCGCTGTTGGAGCAGGGCGAGCTCGTGGCGATTCCAACCGAAACAGTGTATGGGTTAGCCGGAAATGCTTTATCTGTCATTGCAGTCGCAAAAATTTTTAAAGTCAAGGAGCGGCCGCAATTTGATCCGCTCATTGTGCACGTGCCCGACTTGCCCTCCATTGAAAAATATGCGGAGGAAATACCGGTTATTGCAAGGCAACTTGCCGATACGTTCTGGCCCGGACCGCTCACGATTTTGCTGAAAAAGAAATCTATCATTCCGGACCTCGTTACTTCAGGACTGGATACGGTGGGGCTACGTTGCCCCAATCACGCATTGACCAGGGAATTGCTTCGCTCATTACCATTTCCGTTGGCCGCCCCCAGTGCCAATCCTTTTGGTTACATCAGTCCCACCAGGGCAGAACATGTGAATGAACAACTGGGTAATAAGATCGGATATATTCTCGATGGCGGCCCCTGCCCTGTTGGTGTTGAGTCAACCATTGTAGGGTTTGAAAATGATCAGGTAACCATTCATCGCATTGGTGGAGTAGGCATTGAAGCGATTGAAGCCCTCACGGGCCCTGTGCGGTTAGAGTTGAACTCATCATCAAACCCAAAAGCTCCCGGACAACTGAAGAGTCACTATGCTCCACGCAAAAAGTTATTAGTTGGGAACATTACTGAATTCACAAATCGTTATCGACCTGAAGAGACAGGAACGATTGTTTTCCAAAACGCGGTGGAGGGTATTCCGGCAAGTAATCAAATCATCCTTTCGCCCAATGGAAATACAGATGAAGCCGCCCAGAATTTATTTTCCGCTTTGCGCGAACTCGATAAAAAAAACATTGCTGTTATTCTTGCGGAATGGGTGCCTGATCAAGGGCTGGGCAAGGCCGTAAACGACCGCTTGAAAAGAGCCGCAGCCGAGTAGCGATCATACCAAAGTTTTGACGGCACCAAGCCACGCTTAATTTGCATTGGGTATGAATGCCGTTTGAAATAGAAATCTTATCTTAAGCTTTGAAAAACAAACCCATGAAAAAAATTTTGATCCTTACCGGTGGTGGCGATTGCCCAGGCCTGAATGCCGTGATACGAGGTGTGGCCAAGCGCGCCCGAAAAGAAAAAGACTGGGAGGTGTATGGAAGTATTGAAGCTTTCAATGGCGTACTCAACGAGCCACAGGAAATTATAAAACTCACCAGCAAAAAAACGGCCGGGATTCACGTAAAAGGAGGCACCATTTTAAAAACAACAAACAAGTCCAATCCCATAAAATTTCCGGTTGTTAAGCCCGATGGATCAACAAAATTTATTGACCGCTCGGACGAGCTTGTGAAAAAATTAAAAGCGCTGAAGTTTGATGCCATTGTAAACATTGGTGGCGATGGCTCGCAGAAAATATCAAAAGTGTTGCACGATAAAGGCATACCCATGATTGGTGTGCCCAAGACGATCGATAATGATCTCTCGGCCACGGACATGACCTTTGGCTTTCAAACAGCCGTACAAATTGCAACGGATAGTTTTGATAAACTCGTGACCACGGCAGAAAGCCACCATCGCGTGATGATTATGGAAGTGATGGGGCGCGATGCTGGATGGATCGCCATGCACACCGCCATTGCCGGTGGTGCGGAAATCTGCCTGATCCCTGAAATACCTTATGATATCAACAAGCTGGTGAAGCGCATCGAAAGCCGCTATCGCAACGGGCGAGGTTTTGTAAACATTGTTATTGCTGAAGGAGCGAAACCGAAAGAAGGATCGATCACGGCCTCTGCCGGTGAAAAGGGATCAGAGCATGTTCGGTTGGGTGGTGTTGCTTACCAACTTTCCAAGCAATTGAAAGATGCCGGCTGCAAAGCGGAAATTCGCGAAACGGTATTGGGCCACGTACAGCGCGGTGGCACACCAACTGCGTTTGATAGGGTATTGGCAACGCTCTTCGGTGCAAAAGCGTTTGAGCTGGCACTGGAGAAAAAATTTGGTCAAATGGTTGCCCTGCGCAACAACACTATCACCTCGGTTTCCTTTGAAGAGGCTACCAAGGATTATAATTTTGTGCGGAAAGATTCCTATTTGGTGAGGGCCGCAAAAGGCTTAAGTATTAGTTTTGGAGATTGAAATTTTTGTAACTTAATGCTATGAGTAAAAAAGACTTTAGCCGGCTGAAGGCATTGGTGGTGGATGATGATCGCGTGTTACAGTTGATCATGAAAAAAGAATTGGATGCGGCAGGCATTCAGTCCGTGGCAGCCTCCAATGGAACGGAAGCGCTTCATGCATTGAAGCAGGTGAAATTTGATTTTGTACTCATGGACATTAGCATGCCCGAGCAAGATGGGTTGGACACCGTGCGCTGGATTCGCGATTTGAATGACGTGTACAAAGACATCCCGGTTTTTGCAGTTACCAGCTTTGGCACCAAAGCGCACACAGAAGAAATCATGCAAACAGGTTTTAATGAGCATTTTGTAAAGCCTCTGGATTTTCAAAAACTCTTCGACTGTCTCGGTAAGTACTTTTAAAGAATCTTCCGGTACTTGATCTAAACCGATTGCGGTTTTATTCTTTAAAAAAAGAGCTTCGATAGCACAGGAGACACTATTCTCTTTGCTAATTTCACCCACCTAAAATTTCAAACTCATGAAATATCTGAACGATATCAACTTCTCTGGTAAGCGAGCGTTAATCAGAGTGGATTTTAATGTGCCCCTTGATAAAAGTTTTGCAGTAACAGACGATAATCGAATTCGTGCCACCATACCCACTATTAAAAAGATCTTGAAAGACGGTGGTAGCTGCATCCTCATGTCGCACCTTGGCAGACCAAAAGAAGGACCAGAAGAGAAATATTCATTGAAGCACACGGTGAAAACTACGGAACAACTCTTAGGTGTTTCAGTAAAGTTTGCTTCGGATTGTATTGGTGACGAAGCATATACTTTGTCAAAAGCATTGAAGCCTGGCGAAGTGTTGCTGCTTGAAAATTTGCGTTTCTACAAGCAGGAAGAAAAAGGTGATGTTGCTTTCGCAGAAAAACTTTCGAAGCATGGAGACATTTACGTGAACGATGCTTTTGGTACCGCACACCGTGCTCATGCCTCTACTACCATCGTAGCACAATTCTTTTCAGAAAAATGTGCAGGCTACGTGATGGCAGCAGAACTCGACAATGCAAAAAAGGTTTTGGAAAATGCAGCCAAACCATTTACTGCCATCATGGGCGGAGCAAAAATCTCAGACAAAATTTTAATAATTGAGAAATTGCTGGATAAAGTGAATCACTTAATTATTGGTGGTGGCATGGCCTATACATTTTTCAAGGCGCTGGGCGGAAACATTGGTAAATCGTTAGTGGAAGAGGATAAACTCGATCTGGCAAAGGAGTTAATTCAGAAAGCTAAAGCAAAAGGAGTTGAATTGCACTTACCCATTGATAGCGTTATTGCCGATAAGTTTGATGCCAATGCTGCAACTGATATTTCCAACAACAACCATATCAAAGCCGATTGGATGGGCTTGGACATTGGGCCACAATCAAGACAAGTGTTTTCAAAAGTAGTTGAAAGCTCCAAGACGATTTTATGGAATGGCCCGATGGGTGTTTTTGAAATGGAGAAATTTGAAGGAGGAACTAAAGCCATTGCTGAAGCCGTGGTGCGTGCAACAGCCAATGGGGCATTTTCATTAATTGGCGGTGGCGATTCCGCAGCGGCCGTTGCCAAGTTTGGCTTCGAGGAAAAGGTGAGTTACGTCTCTACTGGTGGAGGAGCCTTGTTGGAATATTTTGAAGGGAAGGTTTTACCCGGTGTGAAGGCACTTGAATAATATAATAAACGTAATTACGTTGAAAAAAGTCAGGTTAATGCCTGACTTTTTTGTTTAACTTCTGTGACGAATTAAAATTCTTGTCATTATGGGTATGAACTATCCTGCCATGAAAATGAACGCACTACTACTTGTATTGTTGACTTTGCTATCGTGCGATGAACAAGCAAAGCTTGAATATGCTAGCTACGATGCTATGCCTGCAGGTAAGGCGGCTTCAAAGGAATATGTATTTGAAGAGGCATTAGACATTGAGGTGAATCAAGATCTAAAGGTGCCTCCTGCAAATCAGGTTATCGAACGAAAGCTCATTCGCAACGGTTCAATGACTATTGAGGTGAAAGAAATTATCAGTGCAAAGGCAGAAGTTGAAAAAATTTGCAAACTGTTTAATGGCTACACTTCTTCTGAAAGTAAAAATAATTTTGATGATCGCATTCAATACGACCAGACTATCCGGGTTCCGGCTAAATTATTTGATTCGCTGCTTAATGCTATTGAGAAGATTGCCAAAAAAGTAGAAACAAAAAGTATCAACTCAGAGGATGTTACCGAAGAATTTATTGATGTAGAAGCACGACTTAAGACAAAAAAGGAACTGGAATTACGGTATCGCGAAATCCTGAAACAGGCTCACACCGTTGCTGATATTGTCTCCATTGAAAACCAAATTGCTACCGTTCGCTCTGAAATTGAATCGATGGAAGGGCGTTTAAATTACCTCAAGAACCAGATCGCCTTCAGCACGCTAAACCTAACATACTATGAAATGATTGGTACGGATTTCGGCTTTGCCTCTAAATTTGTAAATGCGTTGGGAAACGGTTGGGATAATTTGCTTTCCTTTCTGATCGGGTTAATCAGTATTTGGCCGTTTGTAGTAATTATTGGGGCACTAGTGATCGTTGGCTGGAAAACGTGGAGAAAGCGTGCCGCTAAAGAATTATAAAATCAGTTTTTAACGACTCGTAAAACCCAAAAATCGTCATAGGCAATTACTCCCCCTTCTACCATTTCACGAATGACCTCCACAAATAGTTCAGCATCCTTTGGAGCAACGGAAGTCTCTAATTCATCAACGGTCATTGCCTTTCTTGCCAGCAGGTAAAGAATTTGCTCCTGATAGTCTTTGAGTGCTGCATTGTTTTCCTTTTTTCGTTTCGCAATGCACACATCGCAATTTCCACACGTGGCATAGGTACTCTCTCCAAAATATTCCTGGATGAGTTGCATGCGGCATTGGCTCTCTTGTTGGGCATATCGGATGATGGTTTCCATTTTCGCAAAGTGCAATGCTCTGCGTTTCTCCATTCGCTCCTTATCTACCGGCAGCCGATCGGCATCCTGACGGGGAATGGTGAATGTGATTTGCGGTTGCTCCGTCATGGGCTCATAAATGACCACTTGTATTTTATGCAGGTTCTCCAACTCCACATGAACCTCCTCATTGGTCTTTTTCAGCGAGGTGGCCAGTTGGTGAATGGAAATATTGATAAAGTCATTAAACAATTCAGCACCGTACAATCGTAAAATCATTTTTATGATGGGATCATAATGCGCATGCGCCACCTGAAATTCGTAAATCTTCTGGCGGTTCATACAAATGTGCAGGCGTGAAGGGCGATAAAAACTTTCGCTAAATTGAATAAGCCCTTCCTCCTCTAATTTTTTTAATGCGGGATAAACAGCCGTTGCTTTTAAGCTGAAACGCTTACAAAAGGTATCGAGATCAAAATCAAAACTCTCGCCCAACGCACTACCCAACGCAAGCTGATAGTAATTTGAAATTGCCTGGTAAATCTTTTTTAAATATTCCAGCGTAGGCTGTGATTGTTCTGTCTTGTGGCGTAAAGAAAGGATATCTACCTCATGATATACCAGTGCAGCATAGGATCGTTTTCCATCGCGCCCCGCTCGTCCAGCCTCCTGGTAATACGACTCCATATCTTCCGGCAAATCCATGTGAACCACCACACGAACATCAGGCTTGTTAATACCCATGCCAAACGCATTCGTTGCCACCATCACGCGCTTCGTGTTCGTTATCCACAACTCTTGAGCATCCGAACGTTGCTGATGAGTAAGCCCCGCATGGTAAAAGGTTGCACTGATCTTGTTCTTTTCCAAAAACTTGTAAAGTGTTACCGTCATTTGACGTGAGCGAACATACACAATGGCGCAGCCTGACACTCTGCTTAAAATCTCTAAAAGTTTTTTCTCTTTGGTCTCTGTTTCTCGCACCACAAAGGAAAGATTCTCGCGCGCAAAAGAGCTTTTAAAAATGCCCGGATTTCTCAGCGTTAATTTCGATGCTATTTCTTCCTGAACCGGTGGGGTGGCAGAAGCCGTCAATGCAATCATGGGAATCTCCGGACTCAACTCACGCAGCACAGAGATTTGAAGGTACGGGGGCCGAAAATCATGACCCCACTGCGAAATACAATGCGCTTCATCAATGGCAATAAGATTCACATTCATTTTCTTGAAGCGCACCTGAAAGATCTCTGTTTGCAATCGCTCAGGCGAGAGGTATAAAAATTTGATTTTCCCGTAAACACAATTATCCAATTGAATATCAATCTCCCGATTACTCAATCCTGAATGAATGGCGATTGCAGAAATTCCGAGAGTCTTCAATTGCTTAACCTGATCTTGCATCAATGCGATGAGCGGAGTGATGACAATGCAAATCCCTTCCTGCGCCAGCGCAGGTACCTGAAAGCATATTGACTTGCCACCTCCGGTAGGCAGAATCGCCACCACATCTTTTTTTTGTAATACCGCCTCGATGATCTTCTCCTGCGGTCCGCGGAACTGATCATAATTCCAATAGTGTTTAAGTACTTCACGAGGTGTCATACCTTGAAAAGGTAATAAAACATTTATGAATTAGGGAATTCACTTAGCGAGGAACGAAAGCGTGAGATCCTTTTACGATTACCGTCAGTGGCCACGCCACCGTGGCAATCAAAAAAAAAAGCGGGACGAATCCCGCTTTGCTATTGCGATCAATAAAATCTATTTACCAGAAGACTGGAGAAGCTTCACTCCGATCTCACCCAAATGCTTCTTCAAAATACCCTTGTAAGCAGGCGAGTTGGTGTATCCCCCATCGGCTTTAAAAAACTCATCAAGTACGGGATACCAGTCGCTGTTCAGGGGCATTATAAAACCAAACTGCTCAGCGGTTTTATCTCCCACCGGGTGCCGCTTCAATGGCTTACGCTGTTGCACCGCCTCGAGGTAAAATGCAATATCAAGGTATGCCAATCCGTTGGGATCGCTCACTATTTTCTCATAGGTCTCTTGACTAATCGAAGTATAGGTGATTTTCATGTTTGGAAAATACTTTTGCTTCAACTCCAACGTGCGCTTCTCATTCAATGTCCCTTTTGCCGTATACGCAGTAAGGTTGGAAAATGTGGTGGCCATGTCTTCCATTTTTGCCAATGTGGGGACGCTGTTTTGGGTAATCAAAAACGCCAGATTGGTCATGTAAGGTGGGCTAAACTTAATTTCCTTCTTGCGTTCTTCAAGAATCGTAATGTTCCCTAATCCAAACACTCCACCTACGGATCCTTTTACTTTGTCGTACATGCCCTTGAAAGAAGTGCCATCGCCAACGAATTTTGTTCCCAGCTTCACACCCTTCTTTTCATTTACGTATTTGACAAAATCTTCCATGATGTCCACACAAATTCCGGTAAGCTTACCGGAATTGTCTTTATACACCAACTCTGGCGTTTCAACATAGGCCAGCGCAATAGTGCCTTGCCCGTTTGCCTTCACCTGTCCCCAGCTATCGCCCGTATAATTTTGACTAATTCCTGAAAAAGAGATGATTAACGCCAACAAAGAAAATAAACTATTCTTCTTCATAATAACTTCATTTATCGAAGGATAGCAACATCCATGCAAATATGCAAGGGTTCGTAATATCAATGTGACTTTTGAAACGAGATTGCAGTTTACCAGCTCAATTCCTGCTTATTGAGAAAGGAAAAAATACCTCTTTTACAATCATCAGTACCTCTGGCCGTAGCATTCATTTTTGCGGCATAGTCCAACGCCTCATATAAACTCATTGATTGAACCTCGGCAATCATTTGTTTTGTTAATTGCATGGACTGACCTGAATTTTGGAGGGCTAGTTTTTTAGCAAAATTGATCACGGTTTCCTCCAGTTTATCCTTCGTCACAACATAGTTAATTAACCCCAAACTCAGGGCCTCTTCGGCCTTGATCAGGTCACCGCTAAGCAACAATTGTCGTGCTTTCTGCTCCCCTATTTTGCGGATCAAAAAAATCAGAACGATGGCCGGTATAAAACCAATCTTCACTTCGGTATATCCAAATTTTGCCTCTGGCACTGCGAATACAAAATCGGCAAGCGATGCCAATCCACAACCTCCGGCCAGTGCATGTCCTTGAACTTGCGCAATCACCACCTTCTTCAACGAGTAAATCATCAGAAATAACTCTTTCAAATGACTGGAGTCTGCAAGATTTTCCTCGAACGTGAAATTTTGAAGCTGCTGTAAATAGGCCAGATCAGCTCCTGCACAAAAAGATTCGCCCAGGGCGTTAAGCACAACAATCTTTACTCCAGGATCATCCTCTGCCTGTTTAAAAGCTATTTTTAATTCACTGACCATTTCATGGCTCAGTGCATTTCGCTTTTCGGCACGATTGAGTGTAATAAACCCAATGCGATCCTTTACTGTGTACAATACCAGGCTCATCGTTATTTATAATTAATCACAAAAGAATTTTCAGTCAATACAGAATGAATTGGAATATTCCGTTGCGCTGCCCATGTCTTCCATTGTTGCGCTACCCAACGCGAATTCGATCCATCAACAATTAGTTGTCCGATCCTGACGGTTTCATTCCCGTTCAAAGATGGCAAAGAATTTTGACTGATGATGAGGTAATCGACAAAACCATTCAGAGGAAGTTTTACCTTCTTTGCACGAGCGATGCCAAATAACTTATCCTTCCAATGAAAAAATGTGATTCCATTTCGTGTTATAGATTTTGTGTCTTGCTGATTAATGAAGGCTACTCCACTTTCTAATCGATTGGGGCGGATGTGAAATCGAATTCGCTCCTGATCATTGGCCAGTGCTGAATCCGCCAGAAAATTTGCATTGCCACGATCGATAAAATCAATGGCGGTATGATTTGACACGCTATACACAATCGCATGCGATTGATCGACAAATTCATAAAAATGAAACCATTGCGTAAGTGAAAAAACAATCGCGAGCAGCAATGAAGTAATCAGCCACCGGATGGATCGCACTTCTATCAACAAAATCAATGCACCCAAAATGCCCATAATCAGCCAACACTGAAAAGTGGTCATTTGAATATTGTTGATCAGGCTGAAGGGAAGCTCCTCAACTTTGAAAACAATCCAGTTCAATATTTTGATGAGAATCCCGATGAACCAGCCCAATCCATTCGCCAAAAAAGAAAAAGGACTTACCACCAATAATACAATTCCGAGAATCAGAATGACTATAGAAAGTGGGATGACAAAAAGATTTGATACCAGAAAGTAAACCGGGAACTGGTGAAAATAAAGTAAGCCAAGGGAAAACGTGGTGAGTTGAGCTGCAATTGAAATACAGGTGATCTCCCACACCCAATCACCTACTCGATTTTGAATATCCCACGATCGGTAAATCGGTTTTTGCAGATAAACAATTCCAATCACCGCAAGGTATGACAACTGGAACCCTACCGACATGATGAGGTAAGGATTATATAGCAACAGCACAAATGCCGAAGCTGCCAGCGTGTTGTAAATATTAGTACGCACCCCAAACGGTCTTGCAATCGCCACGAAAGAAAACATCGTTACCGCACGCAACACTGAAGGAGAAAGCCCTGTAACAAAAGCAAATGCCCAAAGTGCTAACAAGCTGATCGCTGCTACAAACCATCGGCTCCATGCTCTTGATTTTAATGGGCGTAGCAAAAACAAAATCATCGCATAGATGATTCCTACGTGTAGACCTGAAACTGCCAGTACATGCATGGCACCACTGGCAGAATAAGCATTTTGCAAATCGGTATCGATGCCATCGGTAACACCAAGAATCAACGCCATCGCAATGGCTTGTTGCTCTTCGCCAGCAATAAAAGTTTCAATCTTACGACTTGACCACTCGCGCGCCTGATGTGAATAGTAAATTGGTCCGTATGCTGAAGTAGGTGCTACTATTTCAAAATCACCTTTTTTCAAAAAATGTTGATGGTGAATATTCCGAAACGTAAGGAATCTCCTGAAGTCAAACTCTGATGGATTTGCCGGGGGGCTAAGAATTTGAGGACTTCCCCTAATGATCATTGCATCACCGTAGCGCCAGGTGATCGTGTTCTCCTTCTTTGAAATGTAGAGCTGCACTCGTCCTTTTGCGGGCTTCCAATGATCGGTCTTAATATGAGACACCTCCAATTCAACTTTCCAAGATTTGCTTTTCGATTCCGGGTAGCTTCTCACAACTCCCTGATAGGCTGTAATCGTATCGTGTTCCTTCAATAAATGATTTTCTTCGCGCGATTCAGTTTGCGTCAGGAGGTGAACATAGCCCATAAAAAAAATCGCAAGCAGGCCAAGAGAGCCTAGCATCGTACTCCGATAGCGCTTCAATAATGCAAATGCAACGAAATAAAGAACAGAAATCCCCGCAAGGGTAATGATCGCTTGATTGAGGGGAATTAGATTTGGCAGATAGATTCCTACTAATATTCCTGCGATAAAAAAGATAGCAACGCGAACCATCGCGAAGGGAATCCACTTGATCATACTGAAAGTTAATCAGTACACAAGCGATAGTCAATACCGTAATCGTTATCTAAAGGCCTTCTACCAAAATCATTTTAGTGCTGGCATTTTGCTGGCGAATGGCTTTGGCAGGCGCATATTCTTCCGATGCCCACCAGCTGCGTGCTAATTCTGTGGTAGGAAATTCAAGCACAACAATCCGTTCGGGGCTCCAGCTGCCTTCCAGTGTTTCGGTCTTGCCACCGCGCACAATAAATTTTCCCTGATACTTTGCCAATGATAGCGGAGTCAGTTTTTTATAACCTTCATACTCCTCAGGATTATTAATTTTTACTTCAACAATAATGTATGCCGGCATAGGTTATGAATTTGATTTATCAGAAGGAGTAACTTTACCATACGCTTCGATAATATCGCGCACTAATTTATGGCGCACCACATCACGTTCATTCAACTCCACAAAGCCGATCCCTTTCACTTGATTTAAAATTCTAACAGCTTCTTTTAACCCAGAGCGCTGATTGGGCGGCAAATCAATTTGCGAGGTGTCGCCTGTTACGATCATTTTAGAATCGGGCCCCATGCGGGTGAGAAACATTTTCATTTGCATGGGTGTGGTGTTCTGCGCTTCATCCAACAAAATAAAGGCATTGTGCAGTGTGCGGCCGCGCATGTATGCCAAGGGTGCTATCTCAATCACCTCGCGCTCCATGTAAAACTTCAATTTCTCAAAGGGCACCATGTCATTCAATGCATCATAGATGGGGCGCAGGTAAGGATCGATTTTTTCTTTTAAGTCACCCGGCAGAAATCCAAGATTCTCTCCAGCCTCCACCGCAGGTCTGGTGATAATAATTTTCTTTACCTGTTTATTTTTTAATGCTCTGACAGCAAGCGCCACGGAAATATACGTTTTACCCGTACCGGCCGGCCCTAATGCAAACACCAGATCGTTTTCTTTAACGGATTGAACGAGCTTTTGCTGATTGACTGTTTTTGGCTTGATGGGTGCTCCTTTTGTTCCATACAGAATAATCCCCTCCGCATCTTCCGGCACAAACTCCTGGCGCTCCTGCGAGATGTAGCCCCTTACATTTTCCTCGGTTATTTTTCCAAACTGGTGAAAATGATCTACCAGAGAATTGAGAATGTCTGTGATTTGGATGAGGTCAGGCGATTCTCCCTTCACATGAATTTCGTTGCCGCGCGAAATAATCCGGCTCTTGGGAAATGCCGATGCCAGTTCATTGATGTTTCTATTTTCTATTCCCAAAAAATCAATGAGGGAAATGTTTTCGAGTGTGATGGTTTTTTCGATCAAGGAAGTACCGTGTTGGATTTAATTTTAGCTTTGTAAAATTAATGAAATCCAGCGGGTGTGAGACCACATCCATCGATAAAGTTCAACCATGGCCATAGTCACACTCTTGACCGATAGCGGAGAAAGCGATCATTACGTGGCAGCCATTAAAGCCAAAATTCTAAGCGTTAATCCAGGCCTTACCCTTATCGATATCAGCCATAAAATCGGAGCTTGCGATATCGCTCATGGAGCATTTGTACTCAAAGCTGTTTTCAATGAGTTTCCAAAAGGCACGGTACATCTGGTAGGTGTAGATGCCACTGGCAACCGCGATGCCACCTTCATTGCCCTGCAGTTGGAAGATTATTTTTTCGTGGGGGCCGATAATGGTTTGCTGGGGCTGATCAGTGAGCGACCCAGTCAACAAATTGTAGACATTAACTCCATCAACCCCATACAAACCACCTTTCCGGAAAAAGATTTGTTTGCTGCGGCTGCCGCAAAGCTTGCCAGCGGAGTTTCCATCTCCACCCTTGGAAAACCCATGGCTACCTTTCGCAAAATGATTGGCCGGCACGTTAAGGCCACCAAAAAAATGATTGCCGGAAATGTAATCCGGGTAGACAATTATGGAAATGTGATTACCAACATCCCGAAAGATGCTTTTGATACACTCAGCGCAGGAAAAACTTATACCATTCAGTTTGGAGGGGAGAAATTCAAAAAAATTCACACTCAATATTATCAGACTGAACAAGGTGATTGCTTCCTCTTGTTTAATAGCCTTGGCCTTTTAGAAATCGGAATCTATAAAGGTAACGCCAGCGAGTTATTGGGCCTCAGTTACGACAGTCCTGTGAACATCACCTTTGATGAATAGCACGACCGATCAATAATTTGAAAATTTTTAACCTATGCTGATCAGAATTGTACGCATGCATTTTACGGAGGCAGGAGTGGAAGAATTCCTGCAGATTTTCAACGACAACAAGATTGCCATCCGCAACTTTCCTGGCTGCACGCACCTGCAACTACTGAAAGATGCCGATGATGATTGCTGCTATGCCACCTTAAGCCATTGGGACAAGCCCGAGAGCCTGGAACAGTACCGCAAGTCCGAATTGTTTGGAAAAGTGTGGGGCCGGGTGAAAACGCTTTTTTCAGAGCGCACGCAGGCCTTCTCGCTGGAGAAATTTATCGAGTTGTGATTTGGTAGGGTTTTAAACTTTCAACATATTTGCACCCCAATTCCAGCAAAAAAAGCCTGAGTGGCGGAACTGGTAGACGCGCACGACTCAAAATCGTGTGCCTTCGGGCGTGCCGGTTCGATTCCGGCCTTAGGTACTAAAAGCCTCGCAACTGCGGGGCTTTTTTGTTGGTGGTATTTTCTCAGCAGAGTCCCAAACGCTGGAGCACTACACGAATTAATCGTCAGGCCAGCGAGTGCATAAAAAAAGGATGGCACCAAAGTGCGCCATCCATTTTTTTGTTTAAACCTATAAGTACCTCAACTGGTTGCCCAGGTTTTTCCTTTGCCGGCTTCCGATAATGGCAAGCATCCCTTGTAAGCACCCGGCACTGCTTCGTACTGCAATACCTCTTCTGCCCCAGGCTGTGAAGTAAAGAATCCAAGCAAGGTGAGTTCTTTCACCATCATGATGAACGGCCTCTCCTTTGGCTTATCGTTAATTGCGGCTTCATTATGCTTCTTTACATGTTCAACCTGTTTTTCCGGATCACAATAGATGAAGGCGTCTCCGAAAGACTTCTTCGCATCTTCATCAAACTCGGTGAGTCCTTTAATAAAGCGATCTTTGTCTTCCTGCTTGTAACAATCCTTTAATACGGTGTCAATGAAATTAGGTACACCAACATCCTTAGCCCCTGGCGTATCGGTTTTAGGGATAAAAATTTCTGCAATCTCGCTCACTAATCGCGCCTGATCTTCTGTAAAGAATTGCGGCTTGTAATTTAATTCAGGTGCTGCCTTACATCCATTCATGATAGCAGCTATGGAAGAAGCCGATAGCGCTGCGCCCATGAGCAATGCTGTCTTTTTTAATGCTTCCCTCCGATCAATAGTGTTATTCATATCGTCAAAGATTATGATGTTATAAATTTCCTTTCTTCAATTCACTAACCGCGTAATCTGCTGCGCGTGCTGTAAATGCCATATAGGTCAACGATGGATTCTGACATCCGGCCGAGGTCATGAAAGAACCATCGGTTACAAAAACATTTTTGCAGGCGTGTACCTGATTCCACTTGTTGAGTACAGATGTTTTAGGATCTTTACCCATACGCGCTGTTCCCATTTCGTGAATACCAATACCTGGGGCCTTAGCGGTGTCATCATACGTCTTAATATTTTTCACACCGGCAGCTTCCAACATTTCTGCCGCGTCATTCATCATGTCGATGCGCATCTTCTTTTCATTTTCTTTGTACTCTGCATCAAACGTAAGCGTAGGCAAGCCGTGTTTATCTTTTTTGTCTTTGTTGATGAACACTCTGTTTTCGTGATAAGGCAAAAATTCACCAAAGCCTTGCATACCCATCGTCCATTTTCCGGGTGTTTGAACCAGCTTTTTCAAGTCAACTCCAATCGACATTTCAGCCACCATGCTTGCCCATCCTTGCCTGCTTCCTCCCCCTTGATATCCGAAGCCTCTGATGTAATCACGCTTATCATTTCCGATGTTGCGGTAGCGAGGAATATAAAATCCATTAGCTCTGCGACCCGAATAGTATTTATCTTCAAAGCCTTCCACCTCTCCATTAGCTCCTACTGCCAGGTGATGATCCATAATATTACAACCCAACTCACCACTATCATTTCCAAAACCATTGGGGAAACGCTTCGAAATAGAATTCAACATGATAAAGGTAGAACCGAACGTAGAGGCACAAAGGAAAATTACTTTTGCATAGAATTCCATCTGTTCTCCCGTTTCGGAATCCAGCACTTTCACGCCTGTTGCCTTTCCTTTCTGCTCATCGTAAATCAATTCATACACTACAGAGTTAGGTCGTAATGTCATGTTTTGTGTTTTCTCCGCTGCAGGCAGCGTGCACGAGTTGCTGCTGAAGTAACCTCCGTAAGGACATCCTCTGATGCACAGATTTCTAAACTGACAAGTCCCTCTCCAGGGAGTGTGAGGAAGTGGTGCGGTAGCATGCGCCACACGGCCAATAGTAAGTGCTCTTCCAAACTTCTCTTTAGTGGCTTTCTTCAACTCCAACTCAACGCAATTCAATTCCATGGGTGGAAGAAATTTTCCGTCCGGCAATTGAGGTAATCCCTCTGCCTGCCCACTTACTCCTATATAAGATTCAACATAATCATACCACGGTGCAAGGTCATTATACCGAACCGGCCAATCTACTGCGATCCCATCTTTTGCATTTGCTTCAAAATCCATTGGGCTTAAGCGATAACTTTGACGGCCCCACATGATGGAACGACCACCAACATGATAGCCACGAATCCAATCGAATCGCTTCAGTTCAGTGTAGGGATGTTCAAGATCATTCACCAGCCAGTGCTTGCTTGATTGCCTTACCAAATACCCTGAGCGATCAGCCACACCAAAATTTTTCAAATCTTCTTGAGTGGGTTTGTCGCCATATGGAAAATCCCAGGGATCTTTAGTGGCTGTCGGATAATCATCGGGATGTTTGATGTTTCGGCCGCGCTCTAAAACCAATGTTTTAAGGCCTTTCTCGCTAAGTTCCTTTGCTGCAAAACCACCGCTTATTCCGGTGCCGACTACGATCGCATCGTAGGTGTTTTGCTTCTCTGCCTGAAGGTTCAAATTCATAATTGGATATAGGTTTAAACAGTCTTAAAAGTTATAAAGATTTTAAGAAGTCTGATTCACCGTTTGTCATTTTTATTTCGGGTTGCCGTCCGGAAAAAATTCAGAAGTCTTCGATTACACCTAAGCCAAATAGTGCGAAGTCATATTTCACCGGGTCATGAACATCCAGCAGGCGAAGACTTCGGGTAAGTTCAAGCGCGGTTTCCCAATTCATATTTTTGCTGCGGATCAACTTAAGCTTTCGTGCCACACGCTCCACGTGCACATCGCACGGACAGACTAACTGTGATGGCGAAATATTTTTCCATACTCCAAAATCCACGTGGTTGGCATCTTGTCTTACCATCCACCTCAGGTACATGTTCAATCGTTTGCATGCCGACTTTCTTTCTGGTGTAGCGATATGTTTTTCTGTACGCTTTGGATAATCAGGAATATTAAAAAACAATTTTCTAAACTGGACTAAGCCAGGTCCCACGTGCTCTTCTGAGGCCGGAATTTGAAAGGCTTTTTCCAATGAATCATTTTTTTGATAATACTGATGGAGAAATTCAATGAAATACAGTGCATCGATTCCATTGAAGGTTCGGTGTTTAAATCCTGCAAAAGGCTTCAGATCGCTTTCACGATGATGAAGAATAAAATCATAAGGCGCTCCGCTCATGTAATTGAGCAATTCGTTGCATTTATTAATAATGGTAACGCGCTGGCCCCACGCCAGAATGGCCGCAAATAATCCCGCTATTTCTATATCCTGCTTTTTAGAAAATTGATGTGGTATGGAAATCGGATCATGAACAATAAAATCCGGCCGATTGAATTGGATTACTTTTTCGTCCAGAAAATCCTTTAGGTTCTCAATTCGCCCGCTGTGCTTTTTCATTAATTTAGAAACCTCAGCTCAACTCTTCGATTTTTCTGGCGGGCTTCTTCACTCGTAGCAGGCACCAAAGGTTTTTCTTTTCCAAAGCCCTGAGTAAATACACGATTCTTATCCACTCCATTAGAGCTTAAATAATCGCCTACGCTTTTGGCTCTGCTTTTCGAAAGTTGCAGGTTGTAAGTCTCTGATCCCACATCATCGGTATGACCTGATAATTCAATCGTCCACTGCGGATTTTTCTTGAGAATTTTCACCAGCTCGTCCAATTCGGCAAAGGAGGAAGGCAACAGCTTATAACTATTGAACTCAAAGTGAATGTTGTTCAAGATGTAAACTTCTTCGGGGACAATTTTATCTTCCACCGTAAGCAAGTCAGGAGTTTCGCTCTCGAGGTCATACGCTTCCACGGTTACATCATCGATGTAATAATAAGATGAAGATCGGAGCATCCAGCTTTTGCCAATGCGAAAATCGATCTTCAGGTTTCGGGTATCTTCATTTGTAGCAAAGTTGCCAATGGTGATATACCGCTCTTTTCCTTTTGCCTTCCAATCGAACGAAAGTAATTGCCAGCCATTGGTCAGTTCTTCCAATGTTTTCACTTGCTCATGCGTGGGCGGTATGGGAATACGTCCATCGCCCTTGTACGAAAGTAACGTGTCGGAAAGTAAAATCCCCACACGGTCAATGGCGTAAACAGAATACGAAGAAATGCGATAATAAAAACTTACCTTATAAATCACTCCTTCTTTCAGTGGCTCCATCAGTTGGCATTGAATATACTCGCGATAGCCTCCCGTACCGTTTGACCATGCATAAATACCAGCATAGCCCGCACCAGAATGTGTATTGGAAACACCAGCCCAATTTTTGGGAACATGCATATCTCCCAAACTACAGCGGTTGTAATAATCGGGCGTGCCATTGTTGGCGGACGTCCAGTGCATGGCACCAAAATCGGTAGGACTGGTACTGAACGAAGTGGGGCATTTGGTAAATTCCTCAAACCCCGGATTAGGAACAAGATTCTGTGCATCGGACAAATGCGGGATCAAAAGCAACAATCCGATGAACGTCCACTTCATTATTTGTAATAGGTCACTTCCACTCTGAATTTAGGATCGATCGCTCCGAGTCTGTCATACGCTGATTTCGAAATCTTAATCACAATTTTATCGTTCACGCCCGTGTCAGGCAGTGGGCCAACCACGCGCACAAACACTTCACGGTTATTCATTTCATTTCGAATCTTCAGGATACTGCCCACTTTGGCAGAACGATGAAGCGCCAGGTACTTACGATTGCCCTCCGTTCCCTCAATCAGCTCGGCCAAGCCACCTTCTTTTACTTCATCTGTTCCGGTTACTTTCTCCGAAATTTTTATGGTATTCTCCTTTACTTCTTTTGGCTGCTCTTTAACTACAGGCTGAAGTTGAATCGCCTGTTTCTGTTCCGTTTTTATTTCCGTTGTCTTGTTCGCATTCATCGGTGGCACAATCACCAGCAATTGCCCAATCTTTAAATCATTTTCCTGAATACCATTCCACTCTTTCAATTGCTGAACAGTAATGTTGTATTGGCGCGCAATGGAGAAGAGCGTTTCCTTCTGGGCAACAGTGTGGGTCGCTTGTATCGACTTTGTTTCAAGATTTTTGGGAGCCTCCAGTGTATTCCGCTTTTTGATCAACACATCCTGACCTACGGAAAGAGCATTTTCTTTCATGTTGTTCCAGGCTTTGATCTCATCGATAGACACATTATACAATTTGGATATTGAGAAAAGTGTTTCCTTTGGAGCAACACGGTGCAGTAGTCCTTCAGAAGTTTGCGTTCTCACCTTTGGCGTGTAAGGCACTTTCAACTGATTGCCAACGGAAAGCCCTCCGTCTGCGGTTGGGTTGTGTTCCAAAATGCTGGTGATGGGAACACCATACCTTCGCGAGATCGCGTAGAGCGTTTCTTTCTCATCAATTTGATGGATAATAAATTTCTGCCCATTGATGGTTTCCAGGCGAAGTGAATCTTTGGGAGCGCTGATATTCAAAAAAGAAAGGGCAGATAAAAAAATAGTAGCAATCATAGTGTTTAAACAATGCGAAAAGTTACCAATTCTATAGGGTTCTTCATAAAATTCATGACCTGCATTAAACAAATTTAATGCCCGTCAAAATCCTTCAAATTTGCAAGGAAATGAAGAAAATCAATCTTGCCAGTCGATAGTCAAACGTCAAAATCTGCGATCTATTTTATATTTGGAGGATCATATCCGCACAAACTCAAAAGTATTGATCAAACGCGTTAATTTTAGACAAAAGAAATCTATGAGCAAGTTCATTTTATTGATTCTCTTCAGCACAACGTCTTTCTCACTTTGGTCGCAAAAGAGCAAGGTGATGGTGATGGAAATAAAAGCGGAGATCGATCCGAGAATGACACGCTACGTGAAGCTTGCGTTGGAAAATGCTGAGAAAATTAAAGCGGATTACATCATCGTTGAAATGGATACCTATGGCGGTGTGCTTACCGATGCCAAAGAAATTGTGGATATGATCATGGATGTAAAAAAACCAATTTGGGTTTACATTAATTCCGATGCGGCTTCTGCGGGAGCATTGATCTCCATTGCCTGCGATAGCATTTACATGTCGCCAGGAGCAAGTATTGGAGCTGCCACCGTGGTAAATGGAAGTGGCGAAGCAGCCCCGGACAAATACCAATCGTACATGCGATCGATTATGCGATCGACAGCAGAAGAAAACGGGCGTGATCCCCGCATTGCCGAAGGAATGGTAGATGAAACCATAGTGATCGATAGTCTTAAGCAGGCCGGAAAAGTAATCACATTCACTACTTCTGAAGCCATTGAAAACCAGTATTGCGAAGCGAAAGTAGAATCAATAGCAGAAATCCTGAAACGCAACAACGTTACCGATTATGAAATTGAAACTTTTCAATTAGGCGCTTCTGAAAAAATCATCTCCATCTTTCTCAATCCCTTCATCAGCGGCATCCTTATCCTGGTCATCCTTGGCGGGATTTACTTTGAGTTGCAAACACCGGGAGTTGGGTTTCCCTTGTTTGCCGCCATCACAGCGCTGGTGCTGTACCTGGTGCCCTATTACCTCAATGGACTTGCACAATACTGGGAGATCATCACGCTATTCATTGGCATCGGCTTGCTCATTGCTGAAATCTTTGTAATACCGGGATTTGGCATAGCAGGCATTGCCGGCATTGCCATGACGGTAGGTTCCATGATTCTGATCATGCTCGACAACGATTTTTTCAATTTTGAATTTGTGCCCCTGGGTGATATCATCATGGCAACCTTTGCCACCGTAGGTGGGCTTACCGGTGGAATGCTATTGTTATTTTTTGGTGGCGCCAAACTTAGCCAGACAAAAGCTTTTAAAAGAATGGCATTAACCGATACGCAAGAAAGTTCACAAGGATACACCGTCAATTCAAATGCAAACGCACTCATTGGAAAGCAAGGGACAGCGTACACTATTCTTCGCCCCAGTGGAAAAGTAATGATTGACGATATCCTGTATGATGCTTTCACTCGCGGAGAATTCATTGAGAAAGGCGAAGCCATTGAAGTAGTGGAAACAGAAGGCGTAACACTGAAGGTTAAGAAAATTTGACTGGATTCTCGTTGTTCGTTCTTCGTTGATCGTTGTTAACAGAAAACGATCAACTACCAACTAACAACGATCAACGAACTATGAAATGAAAATACTAGGAGTAATACCCGCTCGCTACGCCTCCACGCGTTTTCCTGCCAAACCATTGGTGGATATTGATGGTCAAACAATGATCGAACGGGTGTATCGTCAGGCAAAAAAATCAAAGAGCTTAAGTAACGTGGTGGTGGCAACTGACAACTCAAAAATTCTCACCCATGTAAAATCCTTCGGTGGCGAGGCGGTGATCACTGCCGAATCTCATCCCAGCGGAACTGATCGTGTGTTTGAAGCATTGACCCTGCAATCTGAAAAATACGATTACGTCATCAACATTCAGGGCGATGAACCCTTCATTGCTCCGGAACAAATTGACTTGCTCGCTTCCATGCTTGATGGGCAAACTGCCCTGGCCACACTTATCAAAAAAATTGATGATCCTGAGCAATTGGTCAATCCAAACGTGGTAAAGGCTATTCGCAACCAACATAATGAAGCCATTTATTTCAGTCGTTCGCCAGTTCCGCACATCCGGAATAAAAATCAAACCGAATGGTTGCAATATCATACATTCTATAAACACATTGGCATGTATGCTTACCGTGCCGATGCACTCGAAAAAATAACAAAGCTCCCAACATCAAGCCTCGAGCAAGCCGAATCATTAGAGCAGCTACGGTGGATTGAAAATGGTTTTAAAATCAAAGTAGCCGAAACTCATTTGGAGACCATTGGTATTGATACTCCGGAAGATTTAGAAAAAGCACTCGCCTACATAAAAGCTCATGCCTGAACCTGAAGTAGCCCACACACGCGAAAGTGCATTACTCTTTTTCAAAGACTACATTGCCCGTGAACGAAAAGATCTGACTCATAAAACAGTGATCGATCTTTCTGCCGGCACAGGATACATTTGTAAAATGTTTGAAGATGCCGGAGTCAATGTGATGGGCTATGAGTTATTTCCGGAAGAGAATAAATTCTTCAGCAAGCCCCTGCAAAAAATTGACTTGCAACAAACCTTTCCCATTGAACCAGAACGTGCAGACATTGTGATTTGTGCAGAAACAATTGAGCATTTGCCTAATCAGTTTTTTCTGTTCCAGGAAGTGCAAAGGATTCTAAAACCCGGAGGTGTACTCATTCTCACTACGCCCAACACTTCTTCCATGCGCAGCCGCTTCTCACAGTTTTTGATGGAAAGTGAACATTACTCAGAGCCCGCCCCTAATGAGATAAATGCTTTCACTCCCTGGGGTAGCAGTGGCTACTTTGGGAAATTATTTTTGAGTGGAGTATTGCGACTGAGGACGTTGGCGGCCATTAACGGGTTAAGGTTAAAAACAATTCACAAAACAAAATCGAGTTCCACCTCTGTGGTGCTCATGATCTTGTGCTATCCGATCTTTTGGTATTTCAATAGCAAAGCGTTAAAAAAACAACTTCAGCGAGATCCCCAAAACAAATCCACCTACCGCGAGATCTATGCTATCAATACCTCAAACACGGTATTGCTTTCCAAGCATTTGATCATGGAGTTTGAGAAAGAATAGCACATCAATTTTTGGATTGTATTACTCCTTCAATTTGAAGATATTTATTTTATGCTGTGAATATACACAGGTGCGGTGGCCAGCTTATTTATGACGAAGGGACTAATTACAGGACTGTGTATTTCTCGCCTTTGTTGGTGTTCTTCACCAACAAAGAGTATGAATTAATAATAGCTTAACTAAATCAAAACATCAATTCACCTTCCTCATTTTCAATTTCTCCACTGCAAACTTACTCGCCTCACGCTGCACCGTCTCCAAATCCTTTGATACCAGAGAAGAACCAATAACGTGTGCACCGGCATTAGGAATGGGCACGGCCACCTTCAGTGAATCCGGAGTTGCCAAGGCTTTGTGCATCTCCAACATTGCACTGACTTTCACCGTTGGGTCTTGCTCTGCTTCATTCTTATAATAATAGAGCGTGAGCGTTGGTTGAATTACTCTTTCAAATGTTGTCTTGTTCATTTTATCTTCAATTAACTCCTCCAACTGCACGATGGCCTCAATCCGATATTTACCATTCCAATAAATTTGTCGTGCCGAGTCGTATGGAATATTCTGATAATTACCTTTCAATACCTGTCGCGCGATTTGCAAGCCCCACGGATCATTGAGCAAAAAGGCAGTAGGATTATTAATAGCAATGTTGGGCGACATATTTATTAACGCAAACACATCCTGTGGATATTCGCCTGCAAGAACCAAGGCCATCGTGCCACCGGTAGAGGTGCTCATGATAATCACTTTTTCACCAATGGCTTTTCCAATTGCAAGAGCTTCTTTACAACTGGCCCACCAACGATCGGCTGTAAAATAAAGGAGCTGCTCCGTGGTATCTACACCATGATCGGCTAACCGTGCGAGGTAAAGATTTGCACCGAATTCTTTGGCAAAATTCAAATGAACAGGATCACCCTCCTTTTGACTGGCCGAAAAACCATGAAGGTATACCACACTGTATTCAGTTTTTCGCTTTGACGAATCGGCCCAAACAATACGGGCTTCATTATCAGGCTTGAGTTTGTGTTTTGATTCCTGGTTGCGTATATAATTTTCCAACGCCACCGGTTCGGAAGGAACCGAAGGCATAGCGAGGTCCCACTTGGGTCGTGCTGGCTCCGGGCCTAAGAAGTAAATACTGAAAATCAGAATAATTGGAAACGAGATATAGATCCAGCGCTTGCTCATATCTTTTTTTTTATGAAAGATAAGCTAAACCCAAAAGAGCTCAAAGCTTGAAAGCTCAGGCTCTTTCAGTGAAAATCAAAATAATCTCGCTTCACAGAAATCTGCTCGGGTATTCGTATAGATGTCGCGAATTCGATAGGTCAAATTTATTTCTCCAGAAAAAATATTGCCGCTGCCTTCTACCTGAAAGCCATTTACCGTTTGCATTGGAATATAAATTTTGGATCCATTCACCTCTGCACGAACGGAAATTCCCTCGTCATAAAAGTTATCAATGTCAATATAGCGGCTTCCATAAACTGACCGGCTGATGTAAACCTGGTAATTAAAATTGCGACTATACGTTTGACTGTATTCTTCCAATTGATAGCTTCCTAACAGGGGTGTGCGGTAATCATAAGCAGGTTCTACAATCAGCACATCGCAGGAAAACAAAACCACAGAGAGTGAAATGATCAGGATAAACTTTTTCATAACGCATCATTTTAACAGGGATAATGCAACCCTCAGGCCAAAGAAGAAATGACGATGTTGGTAGTTATGCCACCAAAAAAATTAAGCCCTCCTGATCTCGTCAAGAGGGCTTTTGAGTTTAAAAAATGGGTCAAACTCAGTTTAAAAAATAAGGCACTCCGGTACCGGCAAAAAATATTTACCACCAACAACCACTACGAATGGAGTAAAAACCAGTCGTACCGGAAATGCCATGCCTTAATCTACATTGTCGTGTAGAAATTTATTGTTGCCTAAAAGATTGTTGTCATCATTCAGGTTATAGCGCGAAATAAAGGATTCCGAAGAGTGCGGCACATTATCCATCTTCACCCCTCTGCGTAGGTATGCCGGCAAGGTCCACTTCTCATTAAACTCTTCTTTCGTCATCTCCTGCTTCCGATTCGACTTCAGTTTTTCCCTTCTTTCCTTTGCCTGCTGCTCAAGGCGCTCTTTCGTTCTGCGCACTTCCATCATTCCATCATCGTTGATGGTTTGATCAGCTGCAATTTCTCTTCCCAATCCAAACTCATCATCATCGGCAAACAAACCACCTTCATCTTCGTCTTCATCAAACAAAGATTCCTTTTTGATTGGTGTTTCCTCTTGTTTTTCAAAGAGTGTAAAATGATAGGGAGTTTCCTCGATGCGTTTTTCTTCTTTTGGTTTCTCCTCTTTAAGAATTGGCCTTCCATCCGCCACGGGCTTCTCTTCAGGTGTTTGAAGTACAGGCTTTTCTTTATCTTCTTTTAGTTTCAACTCCAAATCGGTTGTGCGATGATTGACAGAATTATCAATCGGTCCGAACAATGGAATTTGCGAGCGGTCTAATTCATGTACTTTCTTTTCTTCAGCCTTGCGCGCTATTTTTCCTTCAGAAGCAAAACCAGTGGCGATCACCGTAACACGTATCCGATCTGCCAAGCCAGCATCCACACCATGACCAAAAATTACTTCTGCTTCATCACCAGCCTGCTCCTGTATGTATTCCGTAATCGTAGTCAGTTCATCCATTTGCAATTCAGCTTCCTCACCAGAAATGATAGAGAGCAGAATTTTCTTAGCGCCCATAATATCTTTATTATCCAACAAAGGAGACGCCAGCGCCTGCTGTGCAGCTTTGATTGCACGATTGTCTCCGCGTGTTTCAGCTGAGCCCATTACTGCTGCGCCTGCATTAAACATAACCGTGCGCACATCCTGGAAGTCAACGTTTACATAACCGGCAAGTGTAATAATTTCAGCTATGCCTTTCGCTGCCGTGGTTAACACATTATCCGCTTCACCAAATGCCTGACCAATGGCGAGGTTACCATAAATTTCGCGAAGCTTGTCATTAAGGATCACCAGCACCGTATCGCAACTGGAGCGAAATGCTTCCACTCCTAATTCAGCTTGTGCCATTTTCTTTTTCCCTTCAAAGGAAAAAGGAACCGTAACAATACCCACAGTAAGGATATCCATGTCCTTAGCAATCTTGGCAATCACGGGAGCAGCACCTGTCCCCGTTCCGCCACCCATACCGGCAGTAACGAAAACCATCTTCGTGCCCATGAGCATTTCACGAATTTGTTCTTTGCTTTCAATGGCGGCAGCTTTACCTACTTCGGGATTTGCTCCGCAGCCAAGTCCTTCCGTTAAGTTTACTCCCAATTGTAACTTGTAAGGAACGGGACTGCTATTGAGCGCCTGTAGATCCGTGTTCGCCACAACGAACTCGACATCCTTGATGCCTTGTCGGTACATGTGGTTCACCGCATTGCTACCTCCGCCACCAACACCGATCACTTTGATGATCGACTTGTGATGTTTTGGGAGGTCAAATTTGTATCCTGTTATTGGTTCAAACATGACAATTATTTTTTAGTGGTTGGTTCAATTTGAAATTTATTAGTACTCATTCTTTCCATCGAGATCGTCAATCAACAATCCTTTCGTCTTGTTCAGAATGCTCGAGAAAAAGTCGGAGGCCGGATTTACTTTTTCCTTCTTCACCTTCACAACTTTTTGCATATCCTTTGCCTCTTTGTATCGTTCCTCACGCTCGTCCAACGAACGGAAACCAGACAGCACTAGGCCAACAGCAGTGGCATACATCGGGCTCTTCACAGCTTCCAGCTTACTTTTGCCGAGGTGCTCATTAGGATAACCAATGCGGGTATCCATACCAGTCATATATTCCACCAGTTGCTTGAGGCAACTCAACTGCGATCCGCCACCGGTAATCACAATACCACCCGCCAGTCGATTTTCGAAACCGGAATTGATAATTTCAGTATGCACCATTTCAATAATCTCCTCCATTCTTGCCTGAATGATACTGGAAAGATTTTTTACTGAAATCTCCTTGGCCGTTCTATTACGAATACCAGGGATGGAAACAATTTCATTTGGACTAGCCTCTTCAGCAATCGCCTTTCCAAAGCGTGTCTTCAACTGCTCAGCCTGTTTGGCCATTACCATCAAGCCATGCTGAATATCATTGGTAAGAATATTTCCTCCGAACGGAATAACAGCAGTATGACGAATAATATTGTCATAGAATATCGCCACATCAGTGGTGCCACCGCCAATGTCAATCAAGCACACGCCTGCTTCCTTCTCTTCTTCACTCAATACTGCCAGGCTGGAGGAAAGCGGTTCAAGAATTAAATCTTCAATCTCCAATCCAGCCCTGCGCACACACTTATTGATATTATTAATGGCGCTGGTTTGTGCCGTGATGATGTGAAAGTCAGCCTCCAATTTCACACCGCTCATTCCTACAGGATCTTTAATGCCTTCTTCATAATCCACCGTATAATCCTGAGGCATCACGTGAATAATCTCGCTGCCGGGAGGAATCACAATGCGGTACATGTCTTCCGTCAGGCGATTGATATCTTCAATGCTCACCTCATCGTCTTTGGAAGAGCGGGTAATGCTTCCGTGATGAATAGAACTGCGAATGTGCTGCCCGGCAATTCCAACATTCACCACGCCAATGTCAATGCCCGACATGTCACTGGCTTCCTTCACGGCTTTTTCAATGGCAAAAACAGTCTTATCAATATTAGTAACGATGCCCTTGATCACTCCCTCTGACTCCGCCTTGCCCATACCAAGAACCTCGAGCTTTCCGAATTCGTTTTTACGACCTACAATCGCACAAATCTTAGTGGTGCCAATGTCTAGTCCTACTATTATTTTCTCGTTTTCCATATCTCAATTTTTTAGTGGTTGTTCGTTTTGGGTTGTTGTTTTATTCGGCAATTATTTGTCCTTCGTATTCCAAATTCACTCGTTCGTATTTTGTCCAGCCACGCTGCGGAAGGATCTCCTTATAAAAAATCATCAGCTTCTTAAACTTCACTTCAATATCTTCAGGTCTTCCAAACTCCACACGCTGACCGGTCATTTGAGGATAGATTGTAATTTTTCCATCCCGATCAATATCAAGTTGTGCCACCTGCGCTTTCCAAAATTTATCGGCATTGATAAATTCAATCATCTTCAATAACTGCTTGCCCTCATCCATCACATTCAAATCCTCTGCTTCTAAAAATTTCTTCACAAAAGGGCCGCTAATCAACACAACACGGGTCGTATATTTTTCCGATACCGGCATCACCACACCATCTTCAGCGATGTACGCATCCGGAGCGTCTGACTGAACAATGCGGGCAACAGGCCTTCTCATTTCCACTTCTACCATCAGGTTTCCTTTCAAATCACCATACAACTCTGCATCCAGGATGTGTTTATCATACTTTAATTTTGACTCGATAGCCTTTAAATTGATACGATCAATTCCCACGCCTTTTATCGTCTGTCCGCTGCCCTCTACCAACTTCATCACATCAGCTTCATCCAAAAAATGGTTTTCCTGCAAATTCTCAAGCTCTACTACAATCTCCTTACACACAGAACCACCCTGCTTCCGCTCTCCAAAAGCAATCAGAAATGACAGCGCAATCAGCGCCAGCGCCACTTTGATTTCTTTGCGTATGTTAACCGACCACTTCATCACTTCTTTGTTAGCAACTCTTTAATTGGTTTTACAAACGTGTCAATGTCACCGGCACCAACGGTGGCCAGTACTTCCACATCCAGCGCACTCAACTTCTCCATCACATCTTTTTTGTTACACCTGATTTTTACAGGACTGGTAATGTTTGCAAATAACATATCGCTGGTTACGCCAGGGATGGGTTCTTCGCGTGCCGGGTAAATATCCATGAGCAGCAACTCATCTGCGAGGCTGAGGCTTTTTGAAAATCCTTCTGCAAAGTCGCGCGTGCGCGTGAAGAGGTGCGGCTGAAAGATGACCGTAATCTTCTTACCTGCATACATCGACTTCAATGATTTCAAAAAGGCTTCAATCTCCGCAGGGTGATGCGCATAGTCATCAATATAAATCAGGTCGTTTCGTTTGATGACAAATTCAAATCTGCGCTTCACGCCTTTAAAAGATGCCAACGCTTCGCGAATAATACTTTCACTGATGCCCAATTTTAAGGCGATGAGCGTTGCCGCGATTGCGTTTTCCATATTGTGAAAACCGGGGACACCGAGCTGTATCTTTTCAATCTTCTGTCCAGGTCCTTGAAGATCGAATTGAAAAAAACCGTCCCGACCCATCGGGATAATGTTGCCGGCAAAAAATTGTCCCCGGCTCATGCCATAAGTCTCTTTTGATATGTTTACACCATCAGCCAGTGAAGAAACTGACTCGTGAATTACCAAATTGCCTTTGTTAGAAATCTGGTTAATAAAATCACGGAAGGAAGTAAGCATACTTTGATGATCACCATAAATATCAAGGTGATCAGCATCGGCAGAGGTTACCACTGCCATCTCAGGAAATAATCTGAGAAAGGAGCGATCAAATTCATCTGCTTCCACTACCACAATTGTCTTCTCATTCACTTCACCATGCATCACCAAATTGGAGTCATAATTAGCAGTGATGCCCCCCAGAAAACCAACCATATTAACACCTGCGGATTTTAAAATATGTGCGATCAACGATGAAGTAGTAGTTTTTCCGTGCGTGCCTGCAACAGCAATCGTTTTGTAATTCTTTGTTAATAAGCCCAACACTTCGGAGCGCTTCATGATGGTGAAGCCTTGCTCCTTTAAATAATTGTGCTCGGTGTGATTCTTTGGTATGGCCGGAGTAAACACAACCAGCGTTTTTTCTTTGGTGATATAGCCCGGGATAAATTCAATCTTATCGTCAAAGTGAATTTCCATACCCTCCTCGATCAACTCATGTGTAAGCGGAGTAGGAGTGCGATCATAGCCGGCAACGCGCAAGCCTTTATGCTTGAACCAGCGGGCGATTGCACTCATGCCAATGCCTCCAATACCTAAAAAATAAATGCTATCGTATTGATCTAATTTCATTTGATACCAATCATTTTTTCAATTTCATCTACTATTTCTTCAGACGCATTTGGCTTGCCCAAGCGACTGATGTTTGCACTTAACTTTGAACACCGTTGCTCGTCATATAAAAGCTTCAGTGTTTCCATTACCAATTGGCTCTTCGCCTCTGCATCTCTTACTAAGAGTGCAGCCTCTTCCTTCACCAATGCCATTGCATTTTTTGTTTGATGATCTTCTGCCACGTTTGGAGAGGGTACTAAAATGCTGGGCTTCTTGGCTAAGCACAATTCAGAAATTGCGAGGGCACCTGCACGAGAGATCACCACATCCGCGGCAGCGTAGGCAAGATCCATTTCCTTCAAAAAATCAACCACACGAATTTTACTCAAGTCTTTTGCCTGAAGCTGCATTTTCACATTCTCAAAATAGACTTTACCGGTTTGCCAGATCACTTGCACGCGTGAATCAATCAAACGATCAATCTTTGAAAATACACTTTCATTGATGGTGCGAGCCCCAAGGCTTCCACCCAGTATCAGTATTGTTTTTTCATTCTCGCTAAATCCAAAATGAGCCAATGCTTTATTGCGCTTGGAATCGAGGCTGATGATATCCTTTCTGACAGGGTTACCAGTAAAAACAATTTTACTTTTTGGAAAAAAGGAATCCATCCCAGGATAGGCAACACAAACTTTACTTGCTTTCTCACCAAGCTGCTTGTTGGTAAGGCCGGCATAAGAGTTTTGTTCCTGGATAAGGGCAGGAATTTTTCTGCTGGTAGCCGCCAGCATAATCGGCCCACTTGCATAGCCACCCGTGCCAATCACTGCCTGCGGTTTGAACTCCTTCACAATTTTGCCTGCCTTGATATAGCTGGAGATTAATTTTATCGGGAAAAGCAGATTACTGAGTTTGAGGCTGCGCTGTAATCCACTTATCCACAAGCCAACAATTTTATATCCAGCCTCCGGCACGCGGGTCATTTCCATTTTACCTTCGGCACCGACAAAAAGTATTTCCGAACCAGGATGACGCTCCATAAATGTATTGGCTATAGCAAGTGCAGGAAACACGTGGCCTCCCGTGCCTCCACCGCTTATGATAATCCGATATGGTTGCGTGGTACTCAAGCTGCTTTCATTTCGGTATTCTTGCCTTCACCTTCGTGGGTTATTGATTCTGTTTGCTGCCAGGTTTCATCACGCTCGCCTCGGCTCACGCTAAGAATTATTCCTACTGACAATCCTGTAAATACCATAGCGGTTCCTCCCATGCTAATCAAGGGAAGTGGCTGACCGGTGATTGGACCTAAGCCAACCACAACACCCATATTTACCATAGCCTGGCAGACGAGATCAAAGCTCAACCCGGCCGAAAGTAATCCGCCAAATGCCCGCTCACTATTGTATGCTGCCTTCATTCCGCGATGGAGAAGAATTAAATACAAAATCAACACGACAACACCGCCAATCATCCCGTACTCTTCAATCACAATAGCATAAACAAAGTCGGAGTAAGGATGAGGCAAAATGTTTCGCTGCTCACTGTTGCCAGGACCTTTTCCAAACACGCCTCCGGTTGCTACGGCAATCCTTCCATGCTTTGCTTGAAAGGGAAGTTCAGTGCCGTTGATAAAACTTAGGACACGGTTCTTTGCAGTTTCGCCACGCACACCAAACTTTAATGCCACTGCACCCGCCAGCAAACCTACCAACACTAACATTGCGAGGTATTTTACGGGAACTCTTCCGATAAACATCACGAGCATACACGTGGCAAACAGCAACATTGCCGTTGATAAGTTGGTGAGTGCTATCAATCCGCAAATAATACCACACCATATTAACATAGGTATCAACGACTCCTTTATATCATCGATATTCTGTTGCTTCTTCGAAAGCATACTCGCCAGATTAATAATCAGCGCAAGGCTTGCAAAATCAGAAGGCTGAAATGACGTATTAATGATGGGAAGAGTAATCCATCGCGCAGCGTCATTAATGGTTGTTCCATTGGTGAATGTGTAAATCAATAAAGGAACACTTACCCACAATGCTAATCGTGAAAGTTTAGAGTAGTAGCGATAGTCAATTTTATGAGCAAACCACATTGCTGCTAATCCAAGAAATACCATGAACGTATGCTTCAGTAAATATGACTCCGGGCTTGCAGTACGTTTGTAGGCTAATGTTCCAATTGAACTGTAGACAACCAATATACTGATCAACGACAAGGCAAATACTACTGCCCAGATGACACGGTCACCTTGCAAGTTCTTGTCGGCCCACGTTTTAAATTTTGCAATCATACTCTTGCGTTTTCAATCTCACGTTTTAATGCCAAAGTTTCTGATCTAAACTGATCTCCTCGATCCTCATAGTTTTTAAAGAGATCAAAACTTGCGCATGCGGGTGACAGTAAAACAACATCGCCATTTTTTGCAGACTTCAATGCTATGCGCACCAATTCCTTCACGCTCTGCGTTTCAACTATTTCACTTACAATACCTGAAAATGCTTTCTTCAATTTTTCATTATCCTTACCCAGGCAAATGAGCGTGCGTACTTTTTTCTTCACCTCTTCGGCAATAATTCCATAATCATTGCCCTTATCAATTCCACCGGCTATCCAAATCAATGGCTGGGTATAGCTTCCAAGCGCGTATACTACCGAATCGACATTGGTTGCCTTTGAGTCATTGACAAATTCAACTCCGTTAATTGTAGCGATCGACTCAAGGCGATGCGGTGCATTTTTAAAAGTCTTCAACCCTGACCGAATTTGATCCGCGCTTACACCGGCAAAATGGACTGCGGAAACCGCACACATTGTATTGATCAGATTGTGAGGTCCTTTCAACGTGGTGTCAGCTTGTGCGATAGAAAAATGTTCATCGCCAAATTGAAATGACATCTTCTCTCCATTGTAATGTACGGCTGTCGCTTGATCCTTTAAGGCAACCTTTAATGCGTTAGGTGTGACTTTACGGGTCTTCATCTCTCCCGCTACAACTGGGTCTTCAGAATAATAAATGAAGTGATCCGCTCCATCCATGTTTTGAATTAGTCGAAACTTGGAGTTCACATAATTCTCCATTTTATATTCATAGCGATCCAAATGATCGGGAGTAATATTAGTAAGTATTCCTACAAATGGTTTAAATGAAGTAGTGCCGTCCAGTTGAAAACTGCTGATCTCCAGTACATACCAGTCATGACTTTCATACACCACTTTGCGTGCAAGGCTCTCACCCACGTTACCTGCCAATGCTACGCTCTTACCTGCCTCCTTCATTAAATGATAAGTAAGCAGTGTGGTAGTTGTCTTTCCGTTTGTCCCTGTGATAGCAATTACTTTTCCTTTGAGGTAACGGAAGGCAAATTCAATCTCATCAATAATTTCAGTACCGGCAGTCTTCAGCTTCTTAATCACTTCCGCTTTATCCGGAATGCCAGGGCTTTTGATCACCAGATCTGCGTTTAGAATTTTATCCATCGAATGCTGGCCCTCCTCGAATTGGATATTCCCCTTAACTAACTCAGCTTTATACTTTTCTTTTAATGAGCTCTGATCAGAAACAAACACATCATAGCCTTTGACCTTCGCCAAAAGCGCTGCACCAGTTCCACTTTCTCCTCCTCCTAATATGACTACTCGTTTGCTCATCTTAACTTTAACATTGCCAGACTAAGGATTGCCAATAATATTCCCACGATCCAAAACCGGGTTACGATTTTTGCTTCGTGAATGTTCTTTTTCTGATAATGATGATGCAAAGGAGACATCAGAAAAATCCTTCTCCCTTCACCATACTTTTTCTTTGTGTACTTGAAGTAAGAAACCTGAATAATCACCGATGCATTTTCCACAAGAAAAATTCCGCACAATAATGGAATCATCAACTCTTTGCGAACAGCCAACGCCAACACGGCAATGATGCCACCAAGAGAAAGACTTCCGGTATCACCCATAAATACTTGTGCCGGAAATGCATTGTACCAAAGGAAACCAAGGCACGCGCCTACAAAGGCCGTACAAAAAATTACAAGCTCCCCAAGGTTGGGGATGTACATGATGTTAAGGTAATTACTAAAGTCAACACGGCCCGAGAGATACGCAAAGATGGCGATCGTCAACCCGATAATTGCTGAGGTTCCGGCTGCCAATCCATCAATCCCATCTGTGATGTTCGCACCATTTGAAACAGCCGTGATGATGACAATCACCACCAGTGTGTAAACAATCCAGGTGTAGTTATCATCCAGCCAGGGAACTAAATCATCGTAGTCAAATTCGTTGTTCTTCAAAAATGGAACTGTTGTCTTTGTCGATTTTACATCATACTTAGATTTTACATCTGAAGGAATAGCTGACAGCTCTATACTTGCCACTGCTGCTGGAGCTTTCTCACGCACTACCACATTTTCATTAAAGTAAAGAGTAAGGCCTACAATTAATCCGATGGTTACCTGGCCCACAATTTTAAATCGCCCGGCAAGACCTTCTTTGTTCTTCTTAAACACCTTAATGTAATCATCCAAAAATCCGATAAAGCCAAGCCACAGCGTTGTAGCAATCAGTAGGATTACATAAACATTATCCAACCGCGCCATCAGCAAAGTAGGTATCAAGATCGCAGCGATGATGATAAGGCCGCCCATGGTAGGCGTGCCTTTCTTTTGCAGTTGACCTTCCAGTCCAAGGTCGCGGATGTCTTCTCCAACTTGCTTTCTTCTTAAATAGCTGATGAGGTTTTGACCAAATGAAATTGTTATGATCAATGATAATATCGCAGCGGCACCTGCTCGGAATGAAATGTATTGAAACAATCCAGCACCAGGCAGATTAAAATTTTTCTCGATATAGTCGAATAGATAGTATAACATTTTTTCAGTTACTCAATTTTCAATTAGCCAATTTTGGTTTCTTAGAGGTGGAAATAATTTTATTTAGAACTTTTAAAATACTTTCGATGTCACTCAGTAGCTTTCCCGGCTTGGTGTAACTTTTTGCAATTTCACATAGCTCAAGCCAATATTCGGTCTCCTCTGCCTCCTTCAATGCAATCTTCATCTTGTGAATGAAATCAGCTTTACTTTCTGCGCCCTGAGCCTCTTTTACATTTGCTCCAATAGAACAACCTGATCGTAACACCTGATCAGAAATAGAAAATCGTTTTTGCTCGCGAAGTCTTTCAGCAAACTCTATTATCTCAACAGCAAACTGAAAAGTCATTGCTACAATCGGATTATCATTATAGTTCCTCATTGGCTAATTTTCAAATTGATCATTGATTACTAATTAGCAAACATTTTAAGCATACGCGTCAATACTTCTTTATCGTCAAAAGGATGTTTCACTCCTTTGATTTCCTGGTAGTTCTCATGGCCTTTACCTGCAACGAGTATGATGTCCTTTTCCTTCGCCAGCATGCATGCTGTTTTGATTGCTTCCTCACGATCGAGCATCACCAATGTTTTCTTTGCATCCGTTGGGCCAACTCCCTTTTGCATCTCGCGGATAATTTCCATGGGGTCCTCGCTTCTTGGGTTATCCGAAGTAAAAATCACTTTGTTTGAATATTTGCAGGCGATGGCCGCCATCAATGGACGTTTCGTTTTATCACGATCGCCTCCACAGCCAACAATGGAAATAACTTGCTCCTGACCAGTGCGAAAATGTTCGATTGTCTCCAACACGTTTTTTAATGCATCAGGGGTGTGTGCGTAATCAACAATAGCTGTAAACTTTGAACCGGGCAGTACTAATTCAAATCTTCCGGAAGCCCCGGTGAGTGAAGATAGTTTCATTAACACCATCTCAGGATCTTCGCCCAACAGCGATGCTGCTCCAAAAACAGTTAATAAATTATAGGCATTGAAATCACCGATCAGCTTAAACCAAACATTACGCTCACCGATTTCCAGTTCAAGTCCTTCAATGGAGTTGGTAATAATCTTGGCCTTGAAATCGGCCATCTTTTTTAAGCCATACGTATGCTTCCTGGCTTTACAATTCTGAAGCATCACCATTCCACGTTTGTCGTCAACATTTACTAAAGCAAATGCGTCAGACGAAAGCCCATCAAAGAAAATTTTCTTCGCTCGAATATAACTTTCAAACGTGCGATGATAATCGAGATGGTCGTGAGTAATATTGGTAAATAGGGCACCGGTAAAATTCAATCCTTCAATGCGCCCCTGTGCTGCTGCATGTGAGCTCACCTCCATAAAGCAATGAGTACACTTCTCCTCCACCATTTTCACTAGCAACTCGTTGATTTGAATAGGATCAGGTGTAGTGTGTGTTGCTGGAATTTCGTTATCAACAATTCTATTCACAACTGTGGATAACATTCCGCAGCGATAACCCAGCGATGTAAATAATTTAAAAAGAAGTGTTGCTACAGTAGTCTTTCCATTTGTTCCGGTAACGCCAACTAATTTTAGTTTCGATGAAGGATTACCATAAAAGTTTGATGCAATAAGACCAAGTGCTTTTGAGCTGTCTTTCACAGTGACGTAAGTGATCTTATCAGAAATCTCATCGGGCAATTTTTCACAAACAATTGCCACTGCTCCGGTAGACGCAGCAGTTTTAATAAATGCATGGCCATCGGATTGCAATCCCTTGATAGCAATAAATACAGACCCAGGCTTCACTTTGCGCGAGTCAAAGCAGATCCCTAACACCTCTACATTCATACTGCCTGACGTAGAGGTGATGTGTGCCTTGTATAATATGTCTTTTAGTTCTGCCATCAACTTAGTCTTAAATAAATTCGCGCACCTTTCGAAATTTTTGTGCCAGGAGAAAGTGACTGATCGCTTACTCTTCCCTTTCCTTCATATGAAACTCTTAAGCCCGACTTTTCCAGCAAGTAGATGGCGTCACGGAAAGTCATTCCGGTTACATCCGGCACCTGATCTTTCATTACTGGATTTTTTTTCCACACAATTGAATTACCATTCTTCGTAGCCTTGATCCACTCCTCTTCGGTAAGCGAATGATTGGACACACCTAATTCATTACTGAGCATGGTTAGTTCTTCCTGATGGCCAGCACGAATGGTTGGAAAAACTCCCGGCTCCAGGGTGGCCTTCTTTTCCATGGCAAAGTGAAGGTTGATGTCGCGCGCATAAATGTTATCAGCGATATCTTTAAAAACGGGGCCCGCCACATTATTTCCATACTGATAAATTCCACGTGGATTTTTGATCAACACAATTGCTGAATATTTAGGCGCGTGTGCCGGAAAGTAACCCACGAATGAAGTGATATACTTCTTCTCATACCTTCCATTCTCCAGGATTTGCGCAGTACCAGTCTTACCGGCAATTCGGTAATGAGCATTTTTTAAATTTTTTGCTGTTCCGTTTTCGACAACACCCTCCAACAAGAGCTTTAATTGTCCTAATGTTTTAGAGGAACAGATTTTGTTGTTGATTGTCTCTGTCTCAAATTCTTGCTTTGGTTTATCAGCTTGACTTACTGCAGTAACAAATAGTGGCTTCACCATCTTGCCATCATTGGCTACTGCATTGAACAAGGTTAATGTGTGAAGAGGCGAAATTTCAAAGCCATAGCCATAAGACATCCACGGCAAGGTTATTCCACTCCATGCTTTATCCGTTGGACGGGTTATTTTAGGATAAGTTTCTCCGTTGATTTGTAAGCCCAGTGGTTTAGAAAGTCTTAATTGATCAACATGTTCCAAAAACTTTGAAGGTTTAGTTCCAAAATGCTTATCAATCAATTTTGCCATCGCCACATTTGAAGAAAGTTCAAAAGCTTGCTTAATGGTAATTTTTCCATATCCACCTTCGTGGTGATCTTTCACCTTTCTTCGATAGAAAGTGTACTCACCATTTCCTGTATTAATACTGTCTTTGAGATCAATATTCGTATCCTCAAGTAAGGCAAGCATGGTGACTAACTTAAAGGTTGATCCTGGTTCGATCGATCCTCCCACGGCATGGTTGAATCGTTCGGCATAACGACCATTTCCATCGGCAGTCAAATTGGAAATCGCTTTGATGTGCCCCGTCTTCACTTCCATCACTACCACTGTACCTTCATCAGCATTGTGGGCAGCCATTGCGCGATAGAGTGATGTTTCAGCAACATCCTGAAGATTAATATCCAATGTTGTTTGAATATCAAATCCATCTACCGCTTTAATCTCATTCCCATCAAACACTGGCTTCCATGTGCCACCAGCTATTTTTTGAAATAGCGCCTCACCGTCCTGTCCACCCAATGCCGATTGAAAACTAAATTCAAGCCCTGCCCCTTGGCCATCTTCATTGATGAATCCAATGGTGCGGTGACTCAGATTGGAAAAAGGTCTATAACGCACATCCATCCTCTCAAAAATCACCCCGCCTTTATAGCGACCGGCTCTGAAAATGGGCCACTGCATCATTTCCTTTTTTGCCTGATAGTTAATCTGCTTACGATTGATTACGATGTACTGCTTACCAGCAGCACGAGCATCTTTCAAAAGTTGTTTATACTCTGTGGCCGATTTGTCTTTATAAAATCGCGACAAAAGCATCGACAAAGAATCGACACCTTTCTTGAAAATTTCATCTTTGGCAAGTGTCGGGTCGATGGCCACTTTGTAGAATGGTAGGCTGGTAGCTAATAAGCTTCCATTGTCAGAATAGATATTGCCGCGCGTAGCCTTTACCTTCTTATAATCAAAGTGAATCTCCTCACTTAACTTGGCCCACTTCTCACCTTCCACTATTTGTATGTGACCAATTTTTGCACCCACACAAAGTGCAAAAATCACCACGCACAAAAATGCGATGCGAACTCTTACTAATATGGACTTCTTAATATTCACCTGCTTCTACTACTACTTTAAATGGAGGATTTGAACTCTCCTGTAATCCTAGTTCCTTTACTCGTCTGGCCACTTCACTTTGCTTGCTGGCAAACATCACATCCGCTTTCAGTGTGGTATAATCTGCTCTCAAATCTTCCACTTCACTCTGTGCACGATCAATTTGCCGTGTTGTCTTCTCTGCATAATGAGTATTGCTGATATAGATCAGGCTGAGGAACGTGACAAACAAAATCTTAGGAAGGTATTGCACCGGAAATCCCTCTTCAAAATACGTTTCGAGCTTCAGCCGCTTCTCTATTCCAGAAAAAAGACTTGAACCATTGCCTTGCGGAGCCTTTACTTTAGCTTCGTTGGATTGCTTCGGTTCAATTCTGAATTTGTTCTCCATACTCTTTTCGTTGTTCGTTATTCGTTGTTGGTTGTTCGTATTTAAATAACGAAATCAACAACGCATAACGATTTATACTCTCTCTGCCACCCTCAGCTTCGCACTGCGAGCTCTTTTATTTTGTTCCACTTCTTCCTCTGAAGCTTCAATCGGTTTGCGATTTACTGCTTCAAAAGGCCGAATCTTATTCCCATAAAAATCTTTCTCCACTTCACCATACACTTTGCCGGTGTTGATGTAATTCTTCACCATCCGGTCTTCCAGTGAATGATAACTCATCACCACCAATCGCCCCCCGGTCTTTATCACATCGCCACATTGGTGCAAAAAATCTTCCAGCGCTTTCATCTCTTGATTTACTTCAATGCGAAGCGCCTGAAACACCTGGGCGAAGTATTTGTTCTCCTTTCCGCGAGGAGCGATTTGTTCTAAGGCTAATTTCAAATCCGTTGTATTTTCAATAGGCTTTATTCCTCGTGCCATCACGATGGCATGTGCCGCAGTACGGGCGTTTTTTAATTCACCGTACATGCCTAATATTTTATGAAGCTCCTGCTCAGGATATTCGTTGACGATCTTTGCTGCCGTGAGTTTACTCTTCCTATCCATCCGCATATCCAATGGTCCGTCAAATCGGGTAGAAAATCCACGCTCAGGCGAATCGATTTGATGAGAGGAAATGCCAAGATCGGCAAGTATGCCATCAACCGTCTTTATTCCATGCAGCTTCAAATACTGTTTCATGTATCTGAAATTGGCCTGACAAAATGTAAAAGAACGACTCTGAATATTTTCAGACTGCTTCCTGGCATCTTCATCCTGATCGAACGCGATTAGTTTTCCTTCAATCAGCTGCTCAAGAATTTTAAGACTGTGCCCGCCACCACCAAACGTAACATCAACATAAGTTCCATTGGGCCTTATCGCTAAGGCATCCATGCACTCTTGCAACATCACTGGCCGATGATAGCCGCGAGTCCCGAGATTAGAGCCTTGAGTCATTGGCTTTCAACTGAATTAATAAAGCTTTGAATCATTTTTTGCTCTTCATCTATCTCCTTTAAAATCGACTTTCTTAATTCGGCTTCCCCATAATTAAGGTTATCGATGATTAGAACTTGCGTTTCAAGTTCGTACGCACTACCCAACGCTATTTCCAAGTATTTCACATATTCCTTCTTACTTCTCTTTGCACTGCCTTCAACAATATTGGAAGGGATTGACACTACCGCACGCGTTACCTGACTCCTCAACTCAAATCTTTCCTCGTTGGGCATTTGCCCTGCCAGCCTATAGGTAAGCGCTACTAGTTCCATTCCCTTTTCCCAAATCTTGAGTTTCTTGAAATTTTTCATGCTTCATACAAGCTCAAAACTCGTTTCTCGAAACTCGTGGCTCGCCAATGGCAGCCAATCATTCCCTTAGACACTTCTACCACATTCGAACAATTCAAAGTGCTCAACGCACCCATCACTGCTCAAGGTGTTTTTGCGCCAGCCTCGACAACTCACTTGGATCCTGAATCAGGTGCTTCTCATAGATTGATGGATTCCAGATCTCAACTTTATTTCCTGTTCCTACCAGCATCGCATCTTTATCGACTTGTGCGTAGGTGAGCATGTTCTTTGGTATCAAAAACCGTCCATTGCTGTCCAGTTCGATGGTGACCACACCCGATAAAAAGTTTCGCTGGAGTTTGCGATACTCTTCATTGAATTCATTGAGACCCGAAATTTTTGAGAAGACCTTTTTAAACTCCACCATGGGATAAATAATAAGGCATTGCTCAAAGCCACGCCTGATCACAAGCTCTTGTACCCCACCTTCCGGCTCGGGCAACTGAGCTTTGATCCGCGCAGGCAGCACCAGTCTGCCTTTGGCATCAAGCTTACACTCATATTCACTAGTGAAGAAAGTCATTGACGTAGTGGTTGTCTTTTTCTCCTAAGCAAACATATGTAATTTTCAACCACTTTACACCACTTTAACCCACTTTTTTACATTTTTTCATCATTCACAGCTCAAAATGGGCATAAAAAGATTACTGCCACAGGGCTAAAAACATCAAATGATTGATAATGAGAGAATTAATATTGTTGTAAGGAAAGCTCGTAACTGAGCTTAGTTTGTGGAGAGAAAGGCCTATATAAAAGTAAAGCCTAGATAAGATTGTGGGCGTAGGCGTACTTAATCAAACCGACCAGATTGGCCGCACCGGTCTTTCGCAGGATATTTTTTCGGTGTGTTTCAACCGTGCGCTCGCTGATAAAGAGGATTTCAGCAATTTGGCGGCTGCTATATTCTTTCACAATCAAACGCAGTATTTCTTCTTCACGCGAGGTGAGCACACCGCGATCTTCGTTTCCATCGGAGAGTTGGATGAGCACATCAGAAATCTCATCACTTAGAAACTTCTTATTGTCCATCACCTTTTGAAGCGCCTCGACCAGGGTGGTGTGAGCATCCTTTTTTAGAACATAACCATTCACTCCCGCGCGCAAAAGCTCACGAACCACAGCGGGGTCGTCATGCATACTTAGCACAATCACTTTCACTTCGGGATGAACTGCTCGGGCGGCTTTGATTAATTCCAGGCCAGTAAGCTCTGGCATTTCATAGTCTGTAACGATGACGTCATAATCATTTCTCTTGATCAAGTCCAACGCCATATTGCCTGAAGTGGCTACGTCTGCCACATTGAATCGCGGGAGGTTATTGATCAGGTTTTTTAAGCCGTCAACCAACATCCGATGATCGTCTACCAAGAGTACCGCGTACTTTTCCACAGAAGATAAAGTACGCCCAAACCATTCAGTAAACCAAATTTTTTGAAACCTTAGCACCGGGGATTCATTTCACAAATGAATCGATGGCACGAGCCTCATGCTATACCCACTGGTCGGTATTTTGAACTAAGGGGTTATTTGTATTTGCATTACGAAGGGAGGACATAGGGGTAGAAATAATTATCGTATTGTTTTTTCTGCCCTCCACCACATCCCATTCAATGGCTGCTTTGATAAGATTCAGTCGTGAATTAATATTTCTCCAGCCATTACCTTCACTATGTTTAAAATTCTCAAGATTGTATCCAATTCCGTTATCATCGATGGTCATCACCACCTCGTGTTCATGACCCGTAAATGAGATGTTCACTTCCGTGGCGTGTGAATACTTCATGATGTTGGATAGGAATTCCTGAATCACCCGGTATAATGAAATCTCTGCGATCTCAGAAAATCTTTCGTTCACATCAAACACTGAAATGGTGGCTTTGATTTTTCCCACTTTGTTGATTTTACGAATCAGTTCGCTGGTAGCCGCAATCAAACCTTCTTTTACCAGCACTGGAGGCATCAGATTAAAAGCAATATTCCGAATCTCATCATGAATCTCGCGAATTAATTGCTCTGAGCTTTCGAAAAAAACATCACGACTTTCTGGCGTAGGTTGCGATTGCTTCATGGATTGGATATTCAATTGCAGTGCTGAAATCAATTGCCCCATTCCATCATGCAAATCACTTGCAAATCTTCTTCGCTCCTTCTCTTGCGAATCTATTACAGCGGTGATCTGCGCTTCGCGCATACGCATCTTTTGCTCATTCAAAATAGTAAGCTGCTGTTGTCTGCTTCGATAGCGAATCATGTAGAAGAGAACGATCACTAGTAAGAGCAACGCAGTCAATCCTCCAATCAAAAAATAATTTCGTTCAATCGTAGCCGTTTTAAGCAGGTTGTCTTTATTCAAGTCTGATATCTGACGATTCTTCTTTTCTGTTTCATACTTTTCCTGCATCTCAGCGATGGCCTGCGAGGTGGCATGTTTGTAAACGCTATCCCGAGCGGCTGCTAACAGGTTATAATATGTACTTGCACTTTTATAATCTTTAAGCCCCTCATAATTTCGAGCCAAGGCTTGGTAGGCGCCCTCATATTTCAATCGAAGATTATTTTTCTGGATAAGCTCAAGTGATTCCTGCCCTGCGGCAATTCCCTTTTTATAGTCTCCCATTTTATAATACAAATCAGCCAGTACATACAAGTCAGAAACCAAAAAGAGCACATCTCCTATTTTTTCCCGATAAGGTTTAGCGCTCTCAAATTCCCTGGCAGCCAATGCATACTTTCCGGAGTTTGCGTAGGCAGTTCCTAAAATAAAATGAGCATTAGCCAACAAGTTGTACTGATTGGTTTTGGCTGACACAACGATACTTTTTTCAGCAAAATATTTTGCAGAGTCAATTCTCATCAATGCTCCGTAGGCTGCAGCCATATTATTATAGAAGTAAGCGCTCATCCATTCGAAATCTGGAGTGTTCATTAACGGCAGACTTTGCCTTCCATAATTAACACAATCCTGATAACGCTTTAATTCCAGATACGCCCAGCATACATTACTTCTTACTTTAATTTCTGTTTCTACATGAGGATGATCACGCAAAATGCGAAGCGCTTCAAAAAGGTTTTTCAATGCTGTCTCTGGGTTTCCATCGGATATGTATGCTTTGCCCAAGCTGCTGTTTATCTTAATCATCACTTCCCGGTTTCCCGACTTCGCAGCACTTTTGTTTGCATCTTCCAAAAAATAAATAGCGCTGTCAGGAACTCCTTTAGCAGAAAAGTAAATTCCACGATTCAAAAGTGAATAAGCAGTGATTGCTAAATTATCCTGGCTTGCAGCATATTTTGCCGAAGCATCAATAAACCTGGTTGCGATTTGAGGATCGCTCCGGAGCCAATAATATACGGCATCATAGTATGCCGCTGCTCTGGCAACGCCCTCCATCTTTTCAATAGCCTGAAGCATGGAGTCAGCGGGCAAAACCTTTTGAAACGCCAACGCCAGCGGAGACCAAAACACAAATAGAATTATGAAGAGATGCTTCACACCAACTTCGATTTACTTGTCTGGCATGATGATGGCCATGATAATATAAAGCAAAAGTCCTGTGCCAAACATGAGTAAGGCCACCAGAAAAATCATGCGAACGATGGTAGGGTCTATGTCAAAATAATTTCCAAGACCACTGCAAACCCCAAATAATTTCTTTTCGCCTTTAACTAGTCTTTTTGCCATGTGTTTATAATTTTAAAAGGTTAAGTGTCCGGTATCCAAGGTTGTCGGCTATAATTTTTTTAAACTCTGTACTTTTCAAAAATCCTGACTGCAGAAATTTATTGAACGCAGTCTCCCAGGTATTTTGCTTCGATAGGATTATACCCATGGGGGTTGATAGCTGTAAAAGCTTATGACTTTTGAACGGTAGCTTTTTCTCCATAGCATAAAGTAGTCCGCTGATATCAACATACAGAAGGGCTTTATCTTTTGAAATCGTTTCAGAAATATTATCCACTGTGTAGCCCTTAAAATAATCAATCTTCAAATCGGGCAATGACTTTGATCGAAGATCCTTCAACCGGTCTTCAAAATAATTTCCTTTATTAACAAAACCTGTGTAGCCTTTCAGTTTGTCCTTAACTTCAGACTGTGAACCAATATCAGGAGCTTTGTTAGAAGTAAGGAGGAATGAGGGCGACTCAAACACCGGAGCACTGAGATTCAACAACTTTTTTCTGTCCTCAGTAATAAACACGAACACCAAACCAAACACACCATCACCCGCGCGGCTTACATTGTCAAAAATCTCTGCGATAGGCGCATCTTTGCGAAATGGCTGGTAATCGTAAGTAATATCAATATCATTATTCTTTTTTATGTGCGCTGCAAAAGCAGCCATCATTTCCGGCAACACGCCTACCGGACCATCTTTAGCACTGGTAATATAACCGGGTGTCTCTGAATAGGTGCATACTATTTTCGCTTTCTTTGTTTTCGATGCCTCGTTAAATGAAGTGCCGGCCAACTGTCCATAACAATTAGTAATCACGAGTAGGAATACTGAAGCAACTATGATTTTTCTACTGAGCATAACGATAAAAATCTATTCTCTAAAATAGACAATCTTTCTGATGCTTGAAATCAAAGCGCTGACTTAAAAATTATCAAAGCCCTTATACCAACTGCTTCAAAATTTCATTTGTGTGCTCTCCAAATTTTGGAGGTGGATTCAACCCCGCCTTGGCAAAGCCAGAGGCAACAAACGAGCGAACTCCAACTAACTCTTGCGAGCGGATTAAGCATCGTTGTGCTTCTTCCATGGAGAATACTTCCTCAAGATTCTGAATTTGTCCGGCCGGTATTTTTTCCTCGTGCAATTCAGACAAAAACTCCTTGCTGTCTTTTTGCCGGATCATCATCGATAATATTTCTGTGAGCTTTGCGCGATTCTTTACTCTTGCTTCATTCGTAATAAAATCGGGATGCCTGGCTTCACGGCCATTTCCCAATAGCCACATTAAATTTTGAAATTGTTTATCGCTACCTACGGCCAATAAAATTCGCTTGCCATCCTTAGTAAGAAATGTATCGCCATACGGAGCAATGTTAGGATGGGATGAGCCTTTGCGTGTAGGTAATTTTTTTGCGACTAACCAGTTGGTGGCTTGATTGGCCAGCGAGGAAATCGCTGCATCGATTAATGAAACTTCAACGAGGCTTCCTTCACCCGATTGTCCTTTTTTCAGTAGTGCCAAAAGCAATCCTTCCTTCAGGTGATGCGCGGCCAGAATATCCACAAGCGCGACCGGCATTTTTATGGGAGGTCCATCCGCTTCACCATTAAGATCCATAAATCCGGCCTCTGCCTGAATCACGGCATCATAGCCAACGCGGTCGTTGGCTGAACCATAACCAGACACCTGCCCATAAATGATGGATGGATTTACCTTTCGAACCTGCTCGTAAGAAACTCCAAGCTTCACAGCATCGCCCGGTTTATAGCTGGCAATAATTACCTGTGATTGCCTGGCCAGCGCGAGAACATGGTTTCTCCCTTCTTCAGACGCCAGATCAAGAGCCACTGATTTTTTGCCCCAATTGCAACAACAAAAATATGCCGACAAATCTCCTTCCTTTTCACCCGAAATTTTCCAGGTTCGTGTTACATCTCCGCCTGCCTTCAAGTTTTCCACCTTAACCACTTCGGCTCCCAGCTCTGCAAAAAACTGCCCCACGCTGGGCCCGGCCAAAACAGAGGCCAGCTCCAATACTTTCAGGTTTTTAAAAATTGGTTCCATTTGTTAAAGAATTGCAAAATAGAAGACAAACCTTTCCATAAGGCGTTCAAACTCTAAATGATTTATCGCATTTTTGCGTTTTGCTTTCAGAAAATTAAGATAATCCATGAGAATTCTTTGCCTTTTACTAATTGTTGTTGCACTTGCTTCGTGCACTAAGAAGCCTGTTGAACTAAAAACCGGCACGTGGCGCGGTGTGATTGAAATGCAAGGCCAGCAATTGCCGTTCAATTTTGATATAGAAAATAAGGACGGAAAGTTTAATGCATATCTCAAGAATGTTTCAGAAAAACTCTTGCTGGATGAAATTGAAATCATTGGCGATTCGGTAAGAATGGTGCTGCATATTTTCGATGCAGAACTAAGAGCAAAAGTGAACGAAAACTCGCTTTCAGGATTCTATTATAAAAACTACGACAAGAGTTTCAAACTTCCATTCAACGCTACCTTCAATGATCACTATCGCTTCGTTCCTGTTACGGCTGACTCAACCACTAATTTTTCAGGTAAGTACCAGGTGCAATTCATCACTGCAAAAAATGACACAATCATTTCTGTGGGATTATTTTCTCAAAAAGGAAATTATGCGGAGGGCACATTCTTAACACCCACAGGCGACTATCGATACCTTGAAGGCAATGTGATTGACAACAAACTTTACTTAAGCACTTTTGATGGTAACCATGCTTTTCTATTCATCGCAAGCAAAGATGAAAAAGGATTAACAGGAGATTATTGGTCGGGTAGCTCCTCGCATGAAACCTGGACGGGCGTATTAACCAGCAGTGCATCGCTCCCACATCCTGAGTCACTCACATATTTGAAAGAAGGCTATGATCGAATCACCTTTAGTTTTCCGGATGTCAATCAAAACATGGTGAGCCCAACGGATGAAAGGTTTGCCAATAAAGTTGTGATCCTTCAGATTTTTGGAACCTGGTGCCCCAACTGCATGGACGAAACTAAATTCTTATCGCAATGGTATAAGGAAAATAAAGATCGTGGGGTGGAAATTATTGGAATGGCCTATGAGCGAAAGGATGATTTTAGCTACGCAAGTGAGCGTGTAAAGAAAATGGTCCAAAAGCTGGGCGTTGATTATACGTTTGTGATTGCGGGAACTAACGATAAAGAAAAGGCTTCCGCAACGCTGCCCATGCTCAATAAAATTATCGCTTTTCCAACCACTATTTTCATTGGCAAAGACGGGAAAGTGAAGCACATCCGAACGGGTTTTGAAGGCCCTGGCACAGGTATTTATTATGATCAGTTTAAAGAACGGTTTAATCAGGTCATTAATGAACTTTTGGCTGAGAAAAATCCTTCTTAGAAAACATTTGCTGCCGTACCTTCGTGCAGCAAATCCGTCATGAAAAAAAGAGTAGTTGTTGGCTTATCCGGAGGGGTTGATTCCAGTGTTACTGCGTACCTTTTGCAAAAGCAAGGCTACGAAGTGATTGGCATGTTCATGAAAAACTGGCATGATGACTCCGTGACCATTAGCAACGAATGTCCATGGCTCGATGACAGCAACGATGCGATGATTGTGGCTCAACACCTTGGCATTCCTTTCCAGGCCATTGATCTCAGCAAAGAATATAAAGAACGCATTGTCGACTACATGTTTGCAGAATATCAAAATGGGCGTACTCCTAATCCTGATGTATTGTGCAATCGTGAAATCAAGTTTGATATCTTTTTGGAAACTGCGATGAAACTCGGAGCAGATTTTGTTGCCACCGGGCATTATTGCAGAAAGGGGGAATTTGAAGCAGGCGGCCAAAAAATTTACCAACTGTTGGCCGGCAAAGATCCCAACAAAGATCAAAGTTATTTCCTGTGCCAACTCACACAAGCACAATTATCAAAAGCACTTTTCCCTATTGGTGAATTGTTAAAGTCAGAAGTGCGCGCCATTGCTAAGGAAGCAGGGCTCGCTACTGCGGAGAAAAAAGATTCTCAAGGATTGTGCTTCATCGGCAAAGTACATTTACCGGAATTTTTGCAACAACGTCTTGAGCCCAAAAAAGGAAAAGTAATCGAAGTGCCTGCGAGTGCATCGGTATTTTCAAACGGATATACTGATAATGATCTGGTACATCTCTCTCAATCGTATTCATTGGCGCCTGAATTAGGCGAAGTAGTAGGCGATCATAATGGAGCACATTTCTACACCATTGGACAACGCAGAGGACTTAACCTTGGAGGCTTTGAAAAACCCTTGTTTGTGATCGGCACGGATACCGATAAAAATATTATTTATACCGGCATGGGTGAGGATCATCCTGGATTGTATCGCAGAGGATTGTTCATACCCAATCAGGATGAACACTGGATTCGTGAAGATTTGAAACTTGCAGTCGGTGACTCAAAATCCCTTCAGGCACGCATTCGCTATCGCCAGCCATTGGAAAATTGTGTGCTGCACAAAAAAGAAAATGGTATCTACATTATTTTTGATAGGCCCCAACGTGGTGTTACTCCAGGTCAATTTGCTGCCTGGTATCAGAAAGATGAATTGATTGGTTCCGGAGTAATCAATTGAATTATTCCTTTGCTACACACCTTTTGGCGGCTGTGCCGGATAAGGCACAAAAGATTCAATAAACAATGCAATACCATCGTGTGCCATCAAGCTCAATGTGATAAGTATGCCTGCTACAATAAGTGCTACTGCAATATTGTTGTTTTTTAACTCGGCAAATTCATCTATCGGTGTGATGTACATGTAAAGCATAATTCCGGTGAGGCAAATCAGTACCGCCAGAATATAACCCGCACCAATGTAAAGTCCTCCATACACTAAAAAAGAGAGAATGAGTTCAGTAGAACTTCGTCCATCGTTTGCTAAAATCCTGAAAAGCGAAAGCAGCGGATCAATCACACTGCTCATCATATAGCCTACCGAAAAAAGTACGCTGGCTATAAAAATACCATATGCCTGATTGCTGTGCTGAATATCATACTTCTTCTTACCAAAATACTTTAGCATCTGGTAGGTGGCTGCCAAAATAAAAATGCCCATACTGACAGCGGACAAAATTTCAATGACTGCGAGAAGTGTGAGTTTAGTCTTCATAGTGTAATGCAATATTCCAATAATCAACATTATTCATATCCGGTGGAAGCATGCCGGGTTGCCAGCCTGTGGCGGTGGTCTCCCAAAAGTAAAAGCGTTGGCCGCGATAATCAATATAGTCACCTCCCGTGGGTATATCGATGGCAAGCATAGAGTGTCCATACTCCACACTATTGACGATCACCGGGTGAAAATTGAGATTACGCAGCAAAGAGTATAACAAGACCGTGCGTGTATCACAATCGCCTGTGAGCTGATATAGAAACTCCACTGGCGAAAGAATGCCAAATCGCTGATACGGTACACAAGGATGATCAGTATGACCATCGCAACTTTCGGGCATGATGTAATGATACGGAATGTCTTGCACCATCGAAACCAGATAGTGAATACTTTCACTTTCTGTAAACTCTCTTTTGCGAATAACCGCAAGAATGGAATCCTGCAGAGCTGTTAGCCTATCCTTATCCTGATCATATAGTTTACGGTATACCGCACCCCAGTAATCATAATCAGACTCATAAGCTGGATATTCCATCTCATTTCTGAACTGCTGAGATGAACGTTCATCGGCTGAAGAAACAGTATAGTCGAGGCAGTAATTGTTACCACTGTACTGATCTAACCACGAGCGCCAGATATTTTTAAAAGGATTTTCCTGATGCGTGCTGTCCATCATCTCATACTCTTCGCAATCAGAACCTCCAAAGCTTTCTTCATTATTTGATTCTGATGAGATTCCCACAAAAATCTGAGCAATAACAAACAGGGTTATAAAGATGAAAAAAAGCAACCGAACAACCTTCTTCATGCTGACCTCCGGATTTTTCCAGGTGTTGTTTCAGACCAGGATTTGAATGCCCGCTGAAAAGAACTCGATTCGGCATAACCGAGCATCATGGCAATTTCGTCAACCTTTTTAGAATTTCCTTTCAGTAACTTAACCGCCAGCCCCTTCTTTATTTCATTTCCCAATTCACGATAACTGCTTCCCTCCTCCTTTAGCCTTCGCTGTAATGTGCGCGTGGTGATACTAAAACGGGAAGCAATGATTTCGATCGGTGGCACAAGACCTTTGAATTCTGATGAAATAATTTGAGAAACTTCATCAGTAAATGACGCATTCTTTTTTCGATGTGACTTTCGCTCGGTTAAAATTTCATCAAATAAAGCGAATAACGATTCATCATAACTGGTGACTGCTGTTGCCAATTGTTCAGTTGAAAAAATCAAAGCATTTGATCCGGCAGAAAATACAAGTGGTGATTTGAAAATCCTGTCGTACTCTTTTGTCTGAGCGGGCTTTTTGCAATTGAATAATGCTTTTATCGGATAGAGTTTTTTCCCGGAAAGCAATTCAAAAACACTTAATGTTCCGGCCATGGCCTGCCCTACTGCTTGTCGTGCTGTTTCGGGTGACACATTCATCCAGAGTTCAATCGGTTCGTAATAAAGCGTTACTTCTTTTTCCGATTCTTTGAAACGGTAATTAAAAAGATCCGTGACCACATGATTGTGCTCGCACACTTTTTCAAAAGCTTGCTTCAAGGTGCCACTACTTTGCATAAGGTGACCAATCAATCCTAAAATGGATGGGCTGGTTTGTTCGCCAAGATGAAGGCCAAGGAGTGAATCACCGGTTTGCTTCACTGCGTATTCCCACACCAAATAAGCCTGCTCAAAGTTAACCACCTTGTTGGAATCATGTAAGTCCTGAGGAGCAATGGAAAGCCTTTGACATAGATCCGCTAATGATGCACCACGATTGACGGCACCAAAAATAATTTCACGAATGATGGGCATGTGAGCAAACATGATGTCGTGTTTCGTCAGGTTTCTGTCACAATTTATCACATACAACGCGAATTGCCCAACTTAGATTTACATCAAAAAAAGAAAGATTATGATCACAAAACGAATCACACAAGTATTTCTGGGTCTGATGGGCCTGGCCTTTTGTAAAGTTGGTGTTGAGGCATTGCTCACTCCACAAGTGGTAATGGCCAATGTTGGAATAACCTTAGACAATGTGAGCGCCTTCAGCTCGATCCGAGCAGTTTACGGAGGCATGCACTTTGCGTTTGGCGTCCTTTGTATTTGGGGAATTTTCAAAGAAGCAAAATTGCCACTGGTAATGCTCATGCTTTACACCGCGGGCTTTGTTGTTGGAAGGCTCTTTAGTATTATGATGGATGGTCAGCCAAATGAATTTGTAACAACCTGGCTGTTCACAGAGGCTTTCTCTTTTGCCATGGCTGCAACCTTATTCGTGTTGCTCAAAAAGAAAGAAACTGCAACTGCTATTGCTCTTTAAATCCGGAGATACCACCAGAAACAATAAATTTCATAGCCACTGGACCGGAAACGTTCAGTGGCTTTACGTTTGACTTTGGCACCAGAAAATGATCGCCTGCAAAGGCATACGACTGGGGAAAGTAAACGACCACCATATCGTCAATGCCAAGTTCTGCCAGGTCAGACTGCGTAATGAACCCAATGCGGTGAAGATTATTTTCCTTGTTGATGGTAACTAATACTGGTTTGTTGAACTTTCGTTTCTCTCCAACAAACGCTGCTAGCAAATCTTTCACTGAAGAATAGATCAATTTGACTAGTGGAATTTTGTTCATCCCATGATCGAACCAATCCGAGAATGCCTTAAAGGCAAAGTTGGTGGTGAAATATCCGAAGATGGTGATTGCTCCGAAGATGATTACAAAGCCTAATCCCGGATAAGGAAGATTGAGCAGACTATCCAACCAGCGAAAAGCAATAAAGATGAAATAGCCGGTAGCCACCAGCGGCACGATGAACAATGTTCCTCCAAAAAAATATCGGGCAATGCTGCGAATCAGGATGTTCATTGGGTGGTGATTTAGCTACAAAATTAAAAAGGCTTCCTCCCCAATGAGGGAAGGAAGCCTTTATTTTTTATTAATTTTTTTTATAATGAAAATCCGAGGAAGCTCAGAAATCCTAAGGACATTAATCCTACCAAAATGAAGGTGATACCCAAACCTTTCAGCGGTCCGGGAACATTTGAATACTTCATTTTCTCACGAACACCCGCCAGTGCTACAATGGCCAGCATCCAACCAATACCAGAGCCCAATCCAAACACTGTTGCTTCGGCAAGGCTATACGGACGGCCAACCATAAAAAGTGCAGCCCCCAACACAGAACAATTCACCGCAATCAAGGGAAGGAAAATTCCCAACGTGCCATACAAAGCAGGTGAAAATTTTTCCACTGCCATTTCTGTTAACTGAGTCATCGCAGCAATTACAGAAATGAATACAATGAATTGGAGGAAGTTTAAGTCAATATCTTTAAAGTCATCGCCAAGCCACGCTAATGCTCCGGCATTCAAAACATAGTTTTGAATCAACCAGTTGATCGGAACAGTAATACCAATCACAAAGATAACTGCGATGCCTAAGCCGAAGGCGGTTTTCACTTTTTTGGAAATCGCCAGAAAAGAACACATGCCCAGGAAGTAGGCGAAGATCATGTTATCGATGAAAATCGAACGGATCCCTATGTTTACTAAATTTTCCATTTTCAAAAATTAAGATGTCTTAATGAGACTCGCGATAGCCGTTGATTGATCGCTGAACCCAAATAATAATACCTAACAAAATACAGGCACCGGCTGGCAATAGCATTAGGCCATTTCCCTGGTAGTGCAGTCCCATGGATTCAAACACTTTAAATCCAAAAAGAGAACCACCGCCTAGTAGCTCGCGGAAGAAGGCCAACGTCATCAGCATAATTCCATATCCTAATCCATTTCCAATTCCATCCAGAAAAGATGGCCAGGGTTTATTTCCCATTGCAAAAGCTTCCAGACGACCCATTACAATACAGTTGGTAATGATCAATCCCACAAATACAGATAATTGCTTGGACACATCGTACACGTACGCCTTCAAAATCTGATCTACCAGGATTACCCAAAGTGAAACGATGGCGAGTTGCACGATAATGCGGATTCGCGAAGGAATGGAGTTTCTCATCAAAGAAATTACCACGTTCGAACTTGCCGTAACGATGGTTAATCCCAACGACATTACAAATGCCGGTTTCATCTGAGTAGTCACTGCCAGCGCTGAGCAAATTCCTAGGATCTGAACGGTCACCGGATTGTCGATATCCAAAGGATTGGAAATCAACTTCCTGTTTTTCTTTGAGAAAAGAGGCTCTGATTTTTTCTCAACAACCTCTACTTTTTCTGCAACTTCACTCATAAGCTTGCGGTTACTTTATTTTTCTTCAAATAATTCTGATAGCATGCGAGGTAATCCTTGAGCATGTTATTCACTCCCTTACCGGTAAGTGTTGCACCAGACATTCCATCTACCTTATGAGCATCTGATGAATAATCCATACCCTCACCTTTTTGAATGATCACGGATACCAGTTGATCAGCTTCAAAAATCGTTTTGCCTTTAAAACGATCCTGAATTTCGGAGGAAGTAATGCGTGCTCCCAAACCGGGTGTTTCACCAGCGTGTTCAAACTTCACACCTTGAATAGTATTTAAGTCTGACTTCAATGCAACAAATCCCCAGATATTATTCCAGAGTCCATAACCATATACCGGCAAAACTGCATTTTCAATTTTTGAAGGATCTGCCTCACTTCTGAATTCGTATACGGGAAGAAGGCGATCAGCAGGGCTCTTTTTATATTGCTCTGGAATCTTCACGTCACTCGCCTTCACGCCTTCCTTAACATTACCATTGAAGTCGATGACGATCTCTTTCACACGCGCTAAATAAATTTTTTCGATATCGTCACCTTCCTTCAGCTCCATTACAGTAGCCAGGATATTGCTCTTACGTTCCAACTCAATATTTGCATCCTGTTTGTCTTTCAAACTGATGGATGCAAAGGCTAGCAAGCCACCGCACACCACGGTGATGGCAGCTGCATATAATACGATGTAAAGATTAGACTGTCGCACGTTGTAATCTCCTTTTTTTGTTTGCACTTACTACAAAATAATCAATCAGTGGAGCGAATACGTTCATCAACAATATCGCCAACATGATACCTTCCGGGTAGGCCGGATTAAATACGCGGATCAGAACAGTAAACATTCCAATCAACGCACCATAAAACCATTTTCCTGTTTCGGTGTGTGCGGCTGTTACCGGATCGGTTGCCATGAATACGGCACCGAAAGCAAGGCCACCAATCACGAGGTGATATTCGGCAGGCATTTCAACAAAAGCATTTCCGCCAATAGCATTTAACAATAAGCCCATAGCATAAGCGCCTCCGAATACGCTCACAATAATTTTCCAACTGCCTGTTCCTGTTGCAATCAGAATAAACGCACCGATCAAACACATTAATGTTGATGTTTCTCCAACACAGCCTGGCATTACACCCATAAACATGTTAGAGAATGTAAACACGTTATCGTTCCATCCTGCACCAAAGGAATTTAATTGGGAAACAACATTCGTTCCTGTTGTTGCTGCGTCAGCGGCAATGGAGAGTGGAGTTGCACCGGAATACCCTGCCACCGTCTTGGCACCTTCACCAACGTATGTCCATACACTTCCAGAAATATCAGTAGGATAAGCAAAGTAAAGAAATGCGCGAGCAGTCAATGCTACGTTAAGCACATTCATTCCCGTTCCGCCAAAAGCTTCCTTACCAATGATCACCGCAAAGGCAGAGGCAATGGCTACCTGCCACAACGGAATATCCGGAGGCATTACCAATGGAATCAGCATACCTGTAACCAGATAGCCTTCGTTTACCGGATGTCTTCTCAAGGTAGAGAAGATGAATTCAATACCAAGGCCTACACCATAAGAGACAATAATAATCGGAACAACTTGTACCGCTCCAACCCAAAATTTTTCGCCAAGGGTAGCCGTCTGACCCAACGCAATGAAATGCTGATGTCCCACATTCCACACTCCAAATATTAAGCATGGCAGCATGGCGATGATCACCGTCATCATCAGGCGCTTTAAATCTACTGCATCACGAATCTGCGCGCCTTTAACTCCATTGGTAGAATTCGGTGCAAACAGAAAGGTGTCAAACGCTTCGTAGGCGAAATAAAACTTCTCCCACTTGCCACCCTTTTCAAAATTGTGCTTTAAACCATCGAGTTGATTTCTTAAAAACTTCATGTCAACTTCTATTAACTATTTTGTACTAGATCCAGTCCTTCTCTTAAAATTTCCTGCACGTTGTGCTTAGATACGTCCACAAACTCGCACAATGCCAGGTCTTCTTCAATCACTTCATAAATACCCAGCGCTTCCATTTCATCAATGTCTTCTGCAAGAATAGACTTGAGCAAATGTGTAGGCAGAATATCCATAGGAGTTACTTGTTCAAAAACTCCTGTCATTACAAATGACCGCGGCTCACCGTGTGTGTTTGTATCCAGCGCACGTTCCTTGTTGGGGCTGAGGAAAGAAAGTAATCCAAATGCGCGGTGAAAACTGAGTTTCTTTGCCGATGGAGTAATCCAACCAACAAACTCATAATAGTCACCTTCAGGGATCACGGAAATCTGATGATCGAAAAAGCCTACGTGACCTTCTTTACCAATCGATGTTCCGGTAAGGGGATTGCCACTGATCACACGAACGTGGTCGTTCTTTAAATTATTCTCAATTAGTTTTTTTACTGATGCTCCTGTGTACGTTTTATAGTACTGAGGATTTTTTACTTCCGATCCCGCCAAGGCAACGAGCTTAGATGAATCATATATGCCCGTGAGTAATAGTTTTCCGATTTGAATCACACCAAAAGGGTTGATTGTCCACACCACATCTCCTTTATTAATAGGATCCAGATTGTGAATTTGAACACCAACACATCCGGCCGGGTGTGGGCCTGAAAATTTATTTACTTCCGCTCCTTTCACTTGCGAAAACACTGTTGATATTTCGCTGGTCGTATGCGTGTTTACATGAACTTGTCCGCTGGTAAGTTTTTTTAATACATCGACTCCCACCTGAAAATACTGTTCCTGTCCTTTGAACAAGAAACTGTAGTCTGGCGCTAATGGATGTGTATCAAAAGCGGAGATGTGAATTGCTTTTGGTGTGGCAGTTGGTTCGGCAACCACTCCAAACGGGCGCTGCACCAGGTTAGGCCAAACACCTGATTTCAAAAGTTGCTCTTTAATTTCGTTGGCGGATAGATTGGCAATTTCAGAAACCGAATACTTTTTAAAGGTTTCGTATTCCATCTTCCGGTCGGCCAAAATTTTTATTTCGAGGAGCTTACGCTTTTCGCCACGCTTGATCTCCACAACTTCTCCGCTCACCGGTGAAGTGTAAAGCACATTTTCATGCTTCTTATCATGAAACAGAGGAGAACCAGCTTTCACCGTATCGCCCTCTTTTACTACCGGCTTTGGCATATAAGTGCCATGGAAGTCAGTAGGTTTAATGACAAAAGTATCGGATTGAACTTCGGCTATTTTGGCTTCTGCTTTGCCAGCAAGATTGATGTTGAAGCCTTTCTTGAGTCGGATTAATTTGCCCATGTGAATACGGCAGTAGAGTTTAGATCGGGGCAAAATTAGCAATTAAATCCATCCCTCAAAGGGTTTGAGGGATCAACAAACGAGGTCTTTTTTAGACCTAATTCGCGACCGTTTAAACTTTGGTTTTTACCTCTCTTAATAGACTGGACAAGGTAAGCCTTAGCACCTCATCTACCTGCTCATCAATGGTGATGTGTGTGGTATCGATTTCGATAGCATCAGCTGCCTTGCGCAGAGGGCTCTCCTTCCGATTACTATCGATATTATCACGATTTCTGAGATTCTCAATGATGGTATCCAAATCCACTAAGTCCTCTTTTTCAAGCAATTCGCGTTGCCTGCGAAATGCCCTCACCAGAATATCGGCAGTCAAAAACAATTTTAATTCTGCATCCGGAAACACGACCGTGCCAATATCACGGCCGTCCATCACTATGCCCTTTTCTTTACCCATCTTCCGTTGCTGCTCTACCATCGCCTGGCGCACCTCTTTAATAGTGCTCACCGGGCTTACATTTTCTGAAATCCTCATTTTCCGGATTTTCTTTTCCACATTGATGCCGTTCAAAAATATTTCTGACACTCCATTGGAGTTAAGTACAAACGAGAGCTTAATATTATCAAGAGCCTTCGCTACCTCTTTAGGATTGGTGATGGATACATGATGATCCAGAAAATAAAGTGTAACCGCGCGGTACATCGCCCCGGAGTCAATATACCGGTAACTCAACGCCTTGGCAGTTTCCTTTGCGGTGGTGCTCTTGCCGCACGCAGAGTAGCCATCCACGGCTATGATGATTTTTTTATGGGCTAACAATCTTTGAGTGGGCATGGCAGCGGTTTGTTTGGGTTAGGTTTCTTGTACTTGGGCCGATACGATTTTGAAGACGAACAAGCATTGAACACCAGAATTGCACACAACAAAAAAACAGCTCTCAGCTTCAAAATTTCAAGGTTTGGGTACTTATCAAATTTAAAATTCGGTGAATCAAAAGACAACCGTTCAGCGACAAATTAACCGCCTAATTTGTCCTGATAACTCATTTTAAAACCAATTTTCTGACCTCCACCCAATTCCTGCGTTTTTTCCATTTTTTGGTAGAGGGTGATGAATCGCACATCGGTGTAAGGTGGCGCCATCAGATCAATTTCAATGGCTACGGTTAGCGCTAGTTTTATCAGAATATTTAAATCTGTTTCTGTGATAGGGCCATCTGAAATTTTATTGAACAACGCTCCCAGGCGGCCCTCACCTTCAATCACATAACGCCCTTCATGATTAATAAGCAATCGCGCAAGCAAATAGCCTGGATCATTCACGCGATTAAACTTAATGGAGTCAGACATGAAATTATAAATCATGATCTGACCAAAGTAGCGGTTTACATCCTTTTCATTGATGTAAGGTTCTTTCATCACCGGATGGTTTTCATCAAACGTAACAATGTTGGTGTGCAAAACGAACACCAAGAGATCACCGGCAAGCTTCACCTGAAATTCGTGCTCGTGAACTTCCTTAAAATCGACCGTAACATCATCATCACCAGGTCTTATTCTTTTCTTCAGTTCACCCACCACGCGTTTTGACTCTTTCGCCAGCAAGCCAAAACACTCCAGTAATAATTTGTAAGTGATTTGCTTGGCGGTGGATTTACTTTCCAACAGCTGTTGAATGTGTATCAGGGGATCGGATTGCTCACTCATGATTTATTTTTAGCTTAGTAAGTTGAAAAAAAATATTTGCGTATGGAAACAAATCAGGAGGGAAAGGCAGAAAAAATCTTCAAGGAATTTGGAAAGAAAATGGACCAGTTTCTGGAAGAGGTGAAAGATGCCGGAAATCGAATGGAAACGGATTTTCAATCGAAATTTGATGAATTAAAAGCAGCGGGTGAGAAGTTTAAAAAAGAAGCTGAGAATAAAGAACGGTGGAAGGAGGTTGAATCAAGCCTGAAAAAAGCGGCCGAGGAATTGGAAAAAGCTTTCAAGTCTGCTTTCAAAAAAAGGGAAACCGAAAATTGATCCGTTGAAATCGCTGTTGGCTACTCGAGCGTTTTGTATCTGCAACGAATAACCAACAGCGAAATCATCAGCAAATTAAATCTTCACTGATTTCCATTTCCCTCTTCGGAAAATGATTATTCCGGCTATGGCCATTAATGATTCGGCCAACGCAATGGCTATGAACACGCCCTTGGGGCCCCACTCTAATTGAATGGCCACCAGGTAAGCGAATGGAATCTGGAATAACCAAAAGCCAAACACATTTAATATAGTAGGTGTGTACGTATCACCGGCACCGTTTAATCCTTGCATTACCACCATCCCATATCCATAAAAAATGTAGCCAAGGCTTACATAACGAAGGGCCTGAACCCCATGGCTCAGCACTTCGGGTTGTTGCGTAAAGATTCCAATAATCCATGGCGAAACCGTTAGAAAAAGTATGGTAACAAAGGCCATGAAAAAGGCATTATAATAGGCGGCACGCCAAACAGAAGTCTCGGCTCGATCCGGTTGCTGAGCTCCCAGGTTCTGCCCTACCAACGTAGCTCCTGCATTGGCAAGTCCCCAGGATGGAAGCAACGTGAAAATAAAAACACGAATGGCGATGGTATAACCTGCCACAGCATTATCACCAAAGGTGGACATGAGTTTCATCAAGAAGATCCAACTGGCAGAGCCAATGATGAATTGCAAAATGCTGCCACCCGAAACTTTTACCACATTGGCAATGATCTCCATTTTAATGGCCAGCCTAGATGCATCAATCTTAATCAGACTGCGGCCATTAAATAGAAAATACAATTGATACAACACGCCCACACCGCGACCAATGTTCGTGGCGATGGCCGCTCCTTCCACACCCATAGCAGGTATCGGCCCAAAGCCAAAAATAAAAACAGGATCCAAAATCATGTTCAGAAGATTGGCGAGCAGCAACGCGCGCATCGCGATGGCTGCATTACCCGCTCCGCGAAACACTGCATTAATTAAAAAGAGAAGTGTAACGGTATAGTTACCACCAAACATCCAAAGTGCATACGAGGAACTGGAGGTAAGCACCTCTTGTGAAGCGCCCATCAAGGCTAGAATTTCTTTGTAATAGAAAATGCCAATGGTGCTAATTAGAAATGCGATACCCAGGGCAATGTAAATAGCCTGAACTGCTGCGGTGCTGGCGCCCTTCTCGTCCTTCTCGCCAATTCTGCGGGCAATGATGGCTGTGGCGCCCATGCTTAAACCCATTGCGAGTGAATACAAAATGCTTAACACAGATTCGGTATAGCCAACCGCTGCAACAGCATTACTGTTGTTCAATTGACTGACAAAGAATATATCCACCACAGCAAAAATGGACTCCATGCCCATCTCCACAATCATGGGAATAGACAATAGAAAAATGGCACGATTGATACTACCCTCTGTAAAGTTTTGCTCAGTGCCTAAAATAGCCTGTTTAAATAGTGAAAATAGAGAAGCTGTTTTTGTGATAGCTTTCATTCCTGAAAATTAAAAAGTTTAAAATAGAAATAATACCTCGTAAAAAAGGCAGTGATTATTTGGTCGATATAACCAACGCTCAACTAATCCCGACCGGGAGAACCTTAGTAGCTGAGCTAAAATACGAGGATCATAGGCGATAAAGCTATGCTTGTGCACACAAGAGTACGGGAAAAAGAAGTAAAGGTTATACTGATCATGAAAATTTATCCAAGAAATCATTGTTGCAACCTCAACAAATTCATTGCCCTCTGCTTAAACGCCCGCCCAAACGGCAATTCTTTCCCAGCCAGTTGGATGGACTCTGCCGAAACGGATTGAATATGTTTTCGCTGAATAATGAATGATCGGTGAATTCGAACAAACAAATCGGTTGGTAAGCGTTGCTCAAAGGAGGTAATGCCTTCATGAGTGATCAGTACTCTTCCCTGCAAGTGTACTTTTACATAATTGTCCAGGCTTTCGATGTAAAGGATATCGTTTAGGTTGATGGGGAAAACCTTCCGGTCTGATTTAATCAAAATAGATGGCTCGGTTTCTACCAGATGTTCCTTCTTATTGACGGTAGTGATACTGACTATCTTCTCTACTGCTTTTAAGAAACGTTCAAACGAAATCGGTTTTACCAAGTAGTCGATTACATCAAGATCAAAAGCATCCGCAGCAAATTCCCGATAAGCAGTGGTGAGCACAATAGCGGGTGGTTGACGCAGCGTCTTGATAAAATCCAAACCCGTTAGCTCGGGCATTTGAATGTCGAGAAAAATAATATCCACTTTTTGCTTTCTCAAAAAATTTGCCGCTTCTACCGCACTGCTGCAAACACCAGCTTCCTCCAATACTTCTACCTTACCGGCATGTGACTGCATCAGCTTACGGGCAAATGGTTCATCATCCACGATCAGGTATTTTAAGGTCATTTACTTCTAATGATTAAACTAACTTCGTATTGCGATTCTTGCTCTCTTGTATTAAGTGAATAATCAGCACCATATAAGTGATGTAATTGGCTTCTTAGATTTTGTAATCCTATTCCCTTTCCGGAGTGAGCATTTTGATAACTGTTTTTTATGTTCACCTCAAGCACTCCATTTTCTTCCCGGATGCTCATGCTGATCCATGTCCTTCCACCAATAGGCATGACACCATGCTTAAAAGCATTTTCAATTAATGTGATCAGCGTCATTGGAGGTATTAAAAATTTATCAATATCTCCACTAAAGTCTTTCGTGATTTCAATTCGATCATCATAGCGCAAAGATTCCAATGAAATAAAATTTTCAGCCTGCTTGAGTTCTTTGGACAAAGGAATAAAAATTGTTCGGCCAGAGTGGAGAACATAATCCAATATCTCACTTAAAGCTAAAATTGCTTTTGGTGCAAGGTCAGACTTCTCTGTTGAGAGGTAATAAAGGTTATTAAGTGTATTGAACAGGAAGTGTGGGTTTAGTTGGGTTTTCAAAAATTTTAGTTCTGTTTCCACTTTATCGCGCATGAGCTGTTGATAATCTTCCTTTGACTTACGCCAATGCAAAACCATTTTGATGGCCATGGTTAAAAAAATGACCAGAAGTAATGAGGTAAGAATCAGAAACAGGTCAATGGAAGCGGGGCTCATGTCATGTATATTTACCTTTGCCATGACAATGAAGGTTAGCATTGCCACCATCATCTCCAGAAAGAGTGAGCCAACCAATACATAAAGAAAGTAGAGTAGAAAAAAACCATAGCGCTCCTTCATCAGGTAATTTGGCACCAGGGTATAGTTCAAAAAATAGGTTGCAGCAATAGTAACCGGCATGAGCAATCCAACAAAGAACAAAGTTTGCAGATAGTTACTATTGGCACGCCCGAAAAAAATTCCATAGAAGCCAAGCACGAACAACCAGAAAGCCACATGTACAACCCAACGGTAGCGAGTGAAGAGAACATCCAGAATTGAATTAAGGCGCAACATTCAAAGGCATAGTTAAGAAAAAGAAGCAAACCCAAATCAGAAAACAAATATCCATTTCTACAAAAAGACCTTTCAACTATGTTTGAATCCCTTTCGCCACAACCTTCGTGCATATCTTTAAATCCGCTTGAGAACAAAAGGTTGATCAAATATGTAAATTTATCAAAGCTGAATCGGTTAAGCTTGCCGAAACAAACTTTAACTATTTATACTTATGAGCTTATCTGAACTGTACATCGCTGGCGGAGTAGAATACATGCATGCTGTATCCCTCCCATTCATTATCAATTTAGTTTTGATTGTTTTAGTAATTTTTCAACTTGCTCAAAAAAAGGAAGTAAATGAAAAATGGGTCGAGGCCGGCAAACAACTGGGAACATTGGCCCTTGCTCTAGGCGTATTTGGAACAACAGTCGGTTTATTTCAAGCGTTTGATGCGTTGGAAAATTCGAAGGACGTTATTCCCTTTCAAGTTATCATGGGCGGGCTGAAGGTTGCCATCATCACGTTGCTTTATGGCTTGATTGCCTTTTGCATTTCGCTCACAGCTTATATCATTCTTAAACTGTTAAGTCATCAAGCTAAAGTGTGATCTATGTTTATGCTTCTACTCATCAATCTGTTACTATTTTCAACTGTAATTATCGCTTTAAGAAAATACAAGGCGGAAAAACATTGGAGAAAGATATTGAAGCATATCGGAATTCTTGAATTAGCCTGGGCAGGTTTCTCCATTCTGCTCGGGCTATTTTTCCTTTTTGATGTGTTTGAGTCATTACATAATGATCAATCCTTTTGGGCAAATACAACCGAACACACTGTGGAGATTTCATTACTTTTCAGTGCAGGATTACTTCACCTTGGACTGTGTGGCGTGGTCATTTTTAAAATGATGCCAGAACGCAACACTCAATGATTAGTAAGAAACCTATCAAAGACCCACAACAACAAAAGCTCCCCAATAAAAAGGAGTGGGATACTTTTGCTTCAATTTCTGCTGTGCGCTGCGAAGGGAAGTATGTGCATCGTTCGATTTCAGATACTGTTCGTAAAAATAGATCATCAATTGTTTGGTAGCCTCATCATCCACACTCCACAAGCTCATCACCACCGATTTTGCTCCACTCAATTTAAACGCGCGCTGCAAACCATATACTCCTTCACCATTTTTTACATCACCCAAGCCGGTTTCACACGCTGAAAGCACAACAATGTCAGTATCTTCCAAATGAAGATTCATTGCTTCGTATGCGGTTAAAATTCCGTCTTCACCTGCGCTATCCACAGGAACACCTGTTCTCAAAAAATTCTCAGCTCCTGCCAAAATCAAACCAGATTTCAATAGTGGGTTAAACACATAATGATTTGATCCATCACCCGATCCTTTTTCATCCTCTAAAAAATATCCATGGGTAGCAACATGAAGTATCCGTGGGCTGGTCATACTTTTGGCTAATCTTTCCGATGCCTGATGTTCTGTGTAAACAGTGGCTTTCGTAGTAAACAAGGAATTAATTTCTTTGATTTCAACCTGAGTACCCGGCAACACAGCAATTCCATTATCCGCCCCCACATAACGCAACAAACCACCTCGTAAGCTTCGATTAAGTCCACCTCCGCGTAGCGAGCGATTTTCAGATTTGGCAATCGCTGGAGTTTCTTTTCCATCCAAATTAAACTTAGGGAAACCCATCAAAACAGAAGACTGACTATTGCTCTTTCTGGGTTTTAATTCTGCTAACTCTCGCGTGTTGGTTACTCGAATAATGGTAAACTCATCGATCAGGTATTTGTTAGAAAATGTATTTTTAATGGTGTTAAGATTGATTTGATTATAGACACCATCCGGAGAGAGATAAAATTTAGAAATCTTTTTCTTCTTAAGATAATCACCCAGCGGTTCGAAATATTTTTTATACGAATAAGAATCGTCCTGATTTAGTTGAATGGTATTGCGATGAAATTTCAAACTGCGTCCCTCCATATCATTTCCACCGGTCATTAAAATAATATCGGGCTGATTTTTGGTTTGGGCTGTCACAATCAGCAATGCATACGTAACCTGGTCATTAAACTTACCCCCAGCCTCAGGAGTGTAGGTATTGAATCGAACAACTTCTACGGCTGCCTCACCAGGTTTTAATGCCTTTTGTACCTCTTGCCAGGTAAATCGCTTGCGAATAAATTGTTGTGCAAATTCAGACGACTCTCGAACCAAGTCTTTTTCTACGGAACTGGCCACTTCCAAAAGTGAATCCAGTCGTTCGGGGTTTTCATTATGACTCTGAAGCTTTGCCAATTTCTCTTTCATAGATTGCCACTCATCAAACTTGGCGATCAGGGTAGCATTTTTACTTCCATAAATAGACTCCTTAACTTTTTCCGTTGCCAGCATAATTGCGGCTTTCGTATTCAGTTGGTGATTGTAAACTTCCGAAAGGATGGACGGGTCTTCGTTATAAAATTCAACGGCAAACGAATTAAATTTTTCAAACGATGGGCGAAGCGTATTATAATAGAACTTAGCTTTTTCTTCTTCTGTGAGCACCGGGAAAGTGCTTTCAATTTGCGTATAGTAGTTTTCAAAAACCTCTCCGAAGGTAACACGAGCTTCCTTGCGTTGCTTACGCAACCATTGATACTCGGCAATCTTCTGTCTGCTCTCAGCATACTTAGGATGCTTCTTGCCTAAAACTTTTGCACGAAGCGCTGCCGATTTTCTTAGAAACTCAACCCCGTCTTCGAGCTTATTGGTCTTTAAATGTGCCACACCAAGATTATATAATACTGTGGCATAATCTGCGGTTTCTTCTCCTAGCGATTTTCCAAAAATTTCCAAAGCTTCCAAATAAAGTGGAATTGATTTTTCAGGTGCTCCGGAGAAGACGTAAATCTTTGCCAGGTTATTTAGCTTGCGAGCGTAAGAGATTGATTTTGTCTCATCATTCTTGCGCTGAATTTCCAAGGCCTCTAAAATTACTTTTTCTGCGTCTGCATACTTGCTTTCATCATTATAAACAAGGCTGAGATTGGATAACGTAATGGCATAATCAGGATGGGTCGTTCCTACGCGCGCAGCATCCATTTCTTTTATTTCCTGAAAAGTTTTTTCTGAGCGTTCGTATTGCCCCAAACTCTGATAAACCAATGCAAGGTTGTTTAGGGTTGGCAAATATGCTGGCTGTTCTTTATCGGGTAGTGCCTTCAGTGCATTTTCAAAATCCTCTTCAGCTTCCGGATATTTACCTTGCTCCATGTGCAGGATACCTAAATTCACCGTTGCCCGGATGTATGGCTCTGATCCATCTTCCAATTCTCTTTTGAAAATTTGCTGAGCCTCTGTCAGTAGTTTACTTGCTTTTGAATACTCGCCTGTGTACGTGTAGAGATCGCCTATTTTATTATTCAGCAAAGCATAATTTAAGGAACCCTTCTCGTGCTGCTTCAATGTGGCTTGTAAAAGATTTTGAGAATCTTGAAGGCGATCCAACTGTAAATAGACATCAACAACTGACAATACAGACGAAACATATTCATCACTCTTCACACCAAACACTTTCTTGTCTGTCGCGAGTAGTTCATCCGCGGCTATTCCTGCTTTATCATAGAGGCCTGCTTCAAGGTAGAGATATGTTAGGTTAAATATGGAAGTGCTGTACGACTCATCCAGTTTCAATTCCTTTAATAAATCGCGTTGCTTTTCGCGCCACAGAATTGCCTTGTCAAGTTCGCCCAGTTGGTAATGCGCATCGGCAAGGTAATACATGCTATTGGTAGCGAGGGTATCCTTTCGCTGCTGCGAAAATTTTGTGATATCATTTTCCAACTTCACGCATGCTTCAAATTCATTTTTATTAAAATGGTTTTCCAGTGTGGTGTAAAGCTTCGGCACCGCCATTTTAGGTGGCACTTGTGCTGAAAGTAGTAAAGGAGTACTCGCAAGCGAGATAGCAACAAAGAGAAATTTGAAAATAATTCTATGCATGATATTTATTCTTTCAGGATACGAACGGTCTTCACAATTTGATCATGATCGACCACTTGTAACAAATATACACCTGACGGAAGTAATTTAACATCTGCTTTTACTTCTTTATCATTGGCATTTACCTGATCTACCGATTTTCCGGTACTATCAAATAATCGGATGATGCGATATTTGCTGACCGCACCAAATTGGATTTGCACATATTCCGTAGAAGGATTTGGAAACACTTCTGCTTTGTATTCTTCCTTCTCCCAGATGCCTGTTACAATCAACTTCTGAACTTTGATCTTGCCATCCTGCACGTTGGCTGCCACCTTCACCTGCGATTGTAATCCATCGCCAATCGGAATGGTGACATAAGAAGTTTCATCCATCGGGTAGCCCGGATACTGAATGTTCAACCGGTACTCCCCTTTCTCCAACTTCGGTAATACAAACTCTCCGTCCGCATTCGAAAAGACATACCCCACAAGTGTCAACGTTTCGCCTTCTGTTCTGCCGGTGCGCTCCACTCTGCGCACCATACAGCCTGCATTGGGCACGCGCTTATCCACAGCCGTGCGCCCACTCCCGATTTTTTCTGTGATCGTTCCGCTGATCACGCCATTGCCCACTGGCACCGATGATGGTTTATATACTACATTTACATCCAGACCAGTAACGTTTTCATTGACTGGTACAACCTGAGCTTCCTCCCAAAGGATTGTGTTTTTATAATAAGTGGGAAGTGATTTCTTATATAATACCGTATCCACTACAGATGCGATCTGGTAATCATCAAGTACTACTTTTTCAAATTTATAGGTGCCTTCTGCGACTAATTCGTTAGTACCCAAGGTATCATAGCCGCTTCCTTTTACTACGCGGAGTAAATAAATTTTACCTTTTGAAGCTGGGACAGTAGTTGTAGCCCAGACCTTCCCTGAAACAGAAGCAATAGCCAAAACGCGCTTATTAGCAGATTTAAGAACAAAGCCTGGAACTCCCGGATTCGAAACCTCTACAACATAGTCTCCCATATTTGGTCGGCCTATTTTTGAAATCACGTATGAAGTATCGGTAGCATTGGTAACGATACCCCCATTCCGTTTCCATTGGTATTTGTTTCCAATCCCACCGGTTTTCACTTTTACTGTGAAGTCTTTTCCAAAATCAATCAGGTCTGTAGTCGCTGATCCAATTTCAGCTTGATTGCTATAATTAACAGCAGAAATTTTGCTGTTGGGAATAATTGATTCAAAATCCAATCTATTTCCAGATAAGTTAATTGCCGTTGCGTTTGATAAAGTTTCTAAATCGGGAACAAAAGTTATTTTGTTATTAGAAAGATTCAGGGATGTTACGCTTTGCAAATCCGCCAAGGATAATGGCGTCCGGCCCACTAAATTATTATTAGGTAAACTCAATGATGAAACCCGATTGTTTGCAATGGTGACACCAAACCAGTTACCTGTGCGAAGTGAGGTGGTGAGCCAATTTGTTTTTGTGGTCCATCCAGCACCATTCGTCAGGTTATACAGCGCGCGCAGCGCAATGGAGTCGCGAGTTAACGAAGAGACTCTTAATATTTTCTTTCTGCTGGCGAGTGTCAATCCTGGCACTGCGGAATTGGTGACATCCGCACGATATGTTGCATCATTACCAAACGTAATGTTGGATATCGTCAACGATGTGCTGGCTGCTCCCGCAATAATTGCCTCATTTTTTTTCCATTGATACACATTAGAAGTTCCGCCAACCGAAACAGCGAACGTTTGCACCTCACCAAGTTGCTTGAGAACGCTCTCTGCAACATCGACAGAATCCTGCGGTGAATAAGAGAATGCTTTAATATTCATATTCGGCTCAAGATCTTCAAACGTAAGCTTATTCCGCTGCACCATCAATGTATCCAGACTCGGATGTGACGAGGGAAGATTACCTAATTGAGTCAACTTGTTATTTGATAAATCTACTGCCATCGCAAAGCCAGGAATACTGGGAACATCGGTCAATTGATTATCTGACAAATCCATTAATTGAACCTGCGCAGGTAAGTTCACGGTAGCACCGCTAAATAAATTTTGAGACAGATCAATATCAATAAGTGAAGAGTTGTTATTCCAATCCGGTATTACTCCTGATAGTTTATTCTGTGCAAGATTAAGTGTTAGCAAATTATCAAGGGTAGTGATACTTGCAGGTAACGACCCATCCAATAGATTATTCTGCAAATTAAGTCCTCGAATTTTTCCAGCACTCATTTTAATTCCATGCCAGGTATTTACAGTTCCCGTCAGCCAATTGGTTTTAGTTGTCCAATTAGTTCCTTTAGTTGAATTGTAAAGGTCAACTAAGGCAAGTGAATCAGTGGCGGATGCATTTCTGAAGTTTGCCGTGAAAATGGAAATACGTTGAGTGGGATTGTAATCGGATATCCACAGGGTGTCACCGGCAATATTGGCGTGCACCGCCAACGAACGAAGCTCACCATCTGCATAAGCAGCCGTTGGAGCGGTTCCAATTTTACGGATAAGACCTCCGTTCCGATCAAATTTCTTTGCAATACTATTATCAGGCATGTAGATATATCCGTCCATATCCGTTGCAATACTTGATATGTAGTTCACCGCTCCTGACATATTCAATGAACTGATAAATTGACCTTGTAGAGTAAACCTCTGAAGCCTTGCCTGATTATCAGCAACTAGTATGTTACCATCATTTTCGATCGTTAATGTTTGAATAAAATTAAATTGGCCATCGTTTGTTCCGTTAGTTCCAAATGATGAGACAAATGTGCCATCGGGTTTGAAAATTTGCACTCGTGAATTCCCACGATCACCCACAATGACTTCTCCGGTTTTTGAAATCGCTACGGTATTAGGTTGAGAAAACTGACCATTCGCGGTGCCCGAACTTCCGAACGCCAATAATGGTGTTCCGGTAGATGAAAATTTTTGTATCCGATTGTTTCCAAAGTCGGCCACATAAATATTATTGTATCGATCAAGGGCAACAGAGATTGGATTGCTAAGTTGCCCAACGGCTGATCCGAATGAGCCAAAACTACTTACCCAATTTCCACTTGAGTTGAATTTTTGAATGCGATTGTTCTTTCGATCGGCCACATATCGAAAACCTTTGGAATCAACTGCAATCTGAACAGCAAAATTAAATTGACCATTAGCATTCTTTTGAGGCCCTACATTCTTAATGAAATTGCCATTGCTATCATACAAGAATAAGCCATCTTCCATATCAGAGACTAATATCCCCTGCGGAGTGATTGCTAAATCGTACGGAGCAGAGCCAATGGTGGTAAACGTTCCAATTAAATTTCCGGCACTGCCGAAATGATACGTTTTCGCGCCACCCCAACCCTGAGTTTGAAGGAAGATCTCACCAGAAACTTGATCAACGCTGAAATGCCATCCATGCCATGAATCCATGCCGGCAGCTTTCAAATCGATTGAGCTTATAAATACACCTGCGCTGGTAAACTTATCAATGCGAGGGAAACCATAGGTAACACCGCTAGGGTCAATGGCATAAATATTTCCCGATCCATCCGTTTCAATATCTAAATATATACTTGCCGAAGGGCCTCCGGATAAAGCGATGTTGGATAAAAATTGGCCTGTTGTTCGATCGTGCTTCCGTATTACATAGGGTCTTGTATTTCTTGGCAGAAACAAAATATTCCCTGAAGGATCGATTGCATTTCCATAGGTACCATCTGTATTAATAATTTCGTACACAAAGTTTCCGCTGGCGTCATACTTCACCAAGTTGGAGGAAATTTCGCTTGAAATATAAATAGCGTCATTCGCATCGATAGACATGTCTCCATTACCGGAGAAAGCATTGTTTGTAAGATTAAAGGAAAGTAACAAATTTCCTTGCAAATCGAATTTATGAATCTTGTTAGCATTATAATCATGGGCGTAGATAAAATTTCCAACTACAATTTCTTTCAACGCGTACTGAAATAGTCCTAACGCTTCCGCTCCTATTTTTTTTAAGAATTTGTAACCTGAATCTTCTGCTGACAATGGCGAGGTTACCTCAACAATAAATTGTGAAGTTTCCAGAGTAAATCCAGGCACTGCCGGGTTCTGCGCTTTGAGCCAATAGATGCCTGCACTCGCTGCAGTTGCAGAACTCACAGATAAGGTTGTGGAAGTTTGCCCAGGAATGTCAACGTAGTTTTTTGTCCATTGGTAGGTTGTTCCAGTTCCTCCTGCGTCATACGAAAACGAAAACGAACCACCGAGTATAACGCTGCTGGAACTGCCAACCGGAATTGGCTTTTGAGGATTGAACTGCAAATTGACCACGGAAGTGATCAGAGGAAGCGAATTAAAATTCAGAAAATTATTCTGAATACTTCCGCCAAGAAGAGTAAAGCCCGTTAGTGCCGGTACTGATGTGAACTCATTATTTTGAATGTAGAAGTTTTTAAGATTCACCATACTATTCACCTCCGTTGGAAGGGCACCTGAAAACTTATTATTATCAATCCAAAAACTTTCCAGGTTTACCAAGTTCCCCACCGCAGTGGAAATGGTTCCCGATAATTGATTGCCCGCAAAACCAAATGTTTTAAGTTGAGTGAGCGTGAATAGTGAAGCGGGAAAATTTCCAGTCAATTGATTTCCTCCCAAATCGATAAAGACAACCTTTTTTAAATTACCAATAGCGGAAGGAATGGTGCCATTGATTTTATTTCCAGCCAAAATCAAGCTATCCAATGCGGTGAGGTCACCAATGGCTGATGGTAGCGCCCCACTAATATTGTTTGAATACATTTGAAGTTTAACAACACGCTTATTTCGTACCGTTACTCCATACCACGTAGATAAAGGTCCAGTCAACCAACCTGCTTTTGTTGTCCAACTTGAACCGCCCATGGCATTGAATAATGTGACCAAGGCAACAGAGTCAGAATTAATCTCAGTAAGATTTAGGCGTTGATTTGAGGTTACACCAACGAGTTTATTAACAAAACCACTGGGCCAGGTAATCTTTATCGAATCGGCAACGGTTGATGCGCCAAGGCCAAATTGAGCAATCAAACTGTTTTGATTACCAAATCCATTATTAGTGATAATGCGCTGATGCCTGCGTTGCCCGCCAGCATACACATCGATCATGGCACCAATCGCACTGCGATTGGAATATTTACCGGTAAGTTTTACTTGAAGCCAACGGTTGGCATTTCCTTTATTTCTGTAAAGCCCATTGTAATCCAGGCCGAATGAAGTCGATACGATATCCAAAAATCCGTCATTGTTGTAATCGCCAAACGAAGCACCCACTAATTGCCCTCCGCCTTTGAAACTCTGAGTAGACTGTCGCGTAAAGGTTCCATTTCCATTATTTTTATACAGGATCCACTCAACAACCGAACCGGTATTTTGTGTTGTTAGCAAATCAACAAAACCATCATTATCATAATCTGCAAAAGTTGATCCTCTGTTTCCAAATACAGCTTGACCTAATATGGCTGTTGGCAATTGTGCAGCGAAGCTGCCATTACCATTGTTGATGTAAAACATATTAGATCCGGAGCCTGAGGTTAAATAGGCATCCATATCACCATCGTTATCGATGTCAGCAAAGGACGCTCCCCGAGGAGATGTTAATGCATCCGTTACTATCGGATTACCCGTTACCAAAGAAAATGTATTGTTCCCATTCCCGAATAGCATGTTTCTGTTAGTGTCATCCGGAATGTAAACATCCATCTTGCCATCATTATTCAAATCAATGGATATGGTATTCCATTGAGCGCCCACGTTAACATTAATTCCTCCCACAAGAGTAAATGAGCCTGCATCATTTCGATACAAACTAACCGCGGTTGACCCAATGTTAACAATCAGGTCAAGATCGCCATCGTTATCCGTATCGGCCCATGTACCACCAATGGAAGTGGGGTTACCTGGTAATAGTATTCTGGAAAATGTACTGTTACCATTATTTCTAAAAATTGAACTGTAACCTACAGAATCAGGGGCAAACGTACCGCCAGGCGCAAAGCAATCCAGGAATCCATCATTGTTATAATCAGCCCAACTTACACTGCGGCCGGTCATATAGAAATAGGCTCCATTGGGTGCTTTCGAAAACGTTCCATCACCATTATTTTTGTAGAGATAACTTCGTTCCTGTGTGGCAATCCCGGAAAGGAAAATATCTTCAAAGCCATCATTGTTAAAATCTCCCCATTGGCCACTATAATTCTGATCGGTGGTTGAGGTACCCGGTGCAGGTAAACCCTCACTCGTCAAGTCACCAGCAGAAACCCAGTCGAACAATCCTTCTGATTTTGTGTTGACGGAAACCACCTGATTAAAAGACGATAAGGTGAGGCCGGGAACAATGGAATTTGTAACAGTAAGCGTGTAAGTTCCTGCATCAGTTGATGTAGCGGACGCAACAGAAAAAGAATTTGAATTGGTGCCAACATTAGTTGCACCTCTTTTCCATTGATAGGTATTTGCTGTACCTCCCAGAGAAATGGAAAGGTTAATCGGTTGACCCGAAAGAAGGACGAAGGTTTGCGTGGTACCAATATTTGCTTGTGGTGCATAATTAGTGGATGTCCCAAGCTTTGAAATATTTGGTTCAAGATCTTCGAAAGTGAATTTGTTGTTAGCCACTAATAATGTGGTCAGTGAGGTAAGAGAGGAAAGGTCTGACAGAACATCAAATTGATTCCCTGAAATATCCAAATACGTTAAACTTGTGAAGGTGGAGTTAACAGGCAAAGCACCCGATAGCGCGCCATTGTACCCCAACTTTATAGAACTTAAATTAGTGAGGCTACTAAACCCTGCAGGTACGGCTCCACTTAATTGATTAGCTCCTAAGTCTAAATCTGTTAATGCGGTAAGGTTGCCAATAGTTGTTGGGATGACTCCAGAAAGGCTATTCGTTCCCAGATGTAATAATTGAAGAGATGTCAAACCCGTTAAAGCATTTGGAATGGTACCTGAAAACTTATTATCAGACAAATTCAGTTGTACCAAACCTGTGATAGTGCCCAACTCAGGAGGGATGCTGCCAGAAAATTGGTTGCTAAAGAAAAGTAGATGTGTCAGGCCTGTCAGATTTTTGATAGGATCAATGGTTCCATTCAGTTTATTAGAAGAGAGGCTTAGGAAGAAAAGTGACGTTAAACTCGAAAAGGTTGAGGGTATTGTCCCAGTCAATTTGTTATATGCTGCATCAAAATATTGAAGCCCGGAAAGAGAACCAATCGAAGACGGCAGGGAGCCCGAGAGTTGATTATTATAAAGCGCCAGATTTTGTAAACCCACAATATTTCCGATTTCAGATGGTATTTGTCCACCAACACTATTTCCGTGAAAATCAATCTGCTGAAGTGCCGTCAAGTTTCCAATGTCGCTTGGGATTTGACCCGTTACATTATTAGTGGGAAGATTAACTGCCGTTACCCTGTTACCAACAAAGGAAATTCCATACCAAGTGTTGATTGGATTGGCCGTTAACCAATTTGTTTTGTTTGTCCAACTGACTCCGCCCATAAAATTATAAATGGAAACAAGAGCCAGTGAATCTGTTGTTCGATTATACGTTATCGATTGAGTGGCTGAATTTCCTATCAGTGCTCCCGTTAAATAATAATTTGTTGTAGTACCCGAGCCATTATAAGCGTATACAGCAAAAAAGTAATTTGAATTGGCGGCCAATCCTAAAACAGTGGATGCGTTTGAAGCATTACTCTGAACAACAACGGCATCTCCTAAAATATCTCCGGTGTTATAACTCCTGCCATCTTTGGGTTGCGATACCGGAGCCGCTCCGCTTTTCCGAAGTATGATATAACCTGAAGGTAATGGGGTAGCATCGGTAAAAGAAAGATCGATGGAGCTTGAAGTTATTGTACCAAAAACCAATCCTGTTGGCTGTGCCGTGGGAAGTGCACTCAATACAAAATACGTTGAAATATGGATCTCAGGAAAATTAGGGTTGCCAACTGTCAAAGAGTTTACATCACTGGTCGGATCAAAATCTGTTGTGTTAGTGTAATTTGAAACCACTTCGATTCTTGTTGCTCCATCTGTAGCAATAACAGGAGTTGTTTCACTCCCTTGTCCGCCAAATGAAAATCCACTTACGAATGTTCCTCCACTATTGAAGTACGAAATGAAATCGTCAAACAAACCATTCGATGCTCTTGAAGTAACCCCTGCACCCGGATCAAGGTCAATCGTGTTTTCAAAAATTCCTCCAATGATAATATTGTTTCCACTCACAAGGCCGACAGTAGACGCAAGATCGTCATTACCTCCACCAAAAACTTTCGTCCACAGAAGATTACCTCCTGCATCCCACATCATAAGGTAGGAGTCTGCTTCTCCTTGACTTGTAAAATTTGAAATACCTGAGCCAGGGTCTAAATCAACTGTTCCATAAAAGTATCCTGTCAAATATATTTTATCGGAGGCATCCACTGCGATGGACGGAGCGGATTCAAGAAAATCTCCACCAAATGTCTTGAGCCATACCAAACCACCATTCAAATCGTACTTGGCTACTATACCGTCTCCACTTCCATTCTTATTGGTAATTGTGGCGACCTCGGCAGCAAAATTATAATCAGCAACAGAGTTAGTATTGGAAGTTAAATATAGATTGTTGGCCGTTAACAGTAAGCGCGCACTAATCTGAGCGCCCAAACTATACGCCCAGTAGGTTGAGGTTAGTGTATTATTATACCTTGCCAGGAAAGTGTTGAAAGCGGTGGAGGGTTGCGAAGTTAGATTTGTTGTACCAGCCCCAGGATCGACATCTACTGTTCCAACAAAATTTCCCCAAACAAAAATATCTCCTGTTGAAGACACTAATACTTTGTTGATGTCATCGGTACTTGCTCCACCAATTTTCACAGCATTGACGAAAAGACCATTCTTATCTAGAACAAGAATGAAAGCATCTTGACCGCTGGAGACCATATTAAACGTTCCGGCCCCTGGATCAAAGTCTACCGTTCCTGAAAATCTTCCGGTAACAATAATCTGATCTCCGATCGGCTGGTGGTGAATGGATGTTCCCGTTTCAATCGTCTGTGCATTTCCGATCGAGATGGCAAATTTGAGATTGCCTTGAGGATCGTACTTAGCCACAAAAATATCTTGCGTATTGGTTGTAGAAACTAAACTTGTTGTGTTTGATGAAGGATCGAAATCAAGTGTTCCATTGTACCATCCCGTGATCAGGCGGTTGCCATTTGGGTCCAGGTTGCCGTCAAGTACATTATAACTAAATGATGTGCTTGTCGTACTAATAGTTCGTAAGGGCTGAATGGAGTTATTCCATGCAAACGGCAGCTCTTGCGCATTAACCAAACGTAATAGAAAAAAAAGACTTGCTAATACAATGATCCTTTTCATAATCTCAATGCAGTTATTTGATTTTAGTCAGAAATACTATCGGGCCAGCGTGAACTCATGTTTCCCTTTTATCGAACTGGAACGTCCTGGTTCTGTGGTTTCTTTATTCCACATCAATGAAAGCTTCAAATTCTTATCATCGAGTGTTTCAATAGTGACTTCGATTTGATCTGCATCGCGGATAAATATTTTTGTTGATCCGGTTTTGAATTTCCACGTACCCGTACGTGGCCATACTGGAGAAGTGCCTGTGGTTGTATAGCCTGAATTGGTAAATGTAATTTTAAAGTCGGCAAAAAGTTCTACCACACTTACGCCATCTACGGTAACCCAATTACCAGTGGCGGGTGCCCACTGTCCTGCCGCAAGTTTTGTTATAACCTTTTCTTCTTCCGTTGGCTCTGGCTCAGGATCATCTTTCTTTTTACAATTGGATAGGAATAAAAAGCTTCCTAGCACTAGAAAGCACAGGAAGTGGAACACTTTCACGGTTTTCATAAGTGGATGGTTGGGGTAGTACAAGTTAGCACTATAACCAATCCATTAGAATACCCAAAAGTGAGTATTTTATGATTAACCCACTGATCAAAATAGAAAAGGGGGCACTTGCCCCCTTCTCAAAAATGATTTGGTCAAATAATCTACTCCTTAACTACTCTAACGGTTTTAACCACCTGGTTGTGATCAGAAATCTGAAGCAGATAAATACCTGCCTCCAAATTTCGAACGTCAGTCTTCACTTCAAGTTCTCCAGCATTTGTTGTCTGAATTTCACGACCCGATATGTCGATTAGCTTCATCAACCTGTTCTGGGATGTTGTAGCAAATTTTAATTGAATATATTCCGTAGAAGGATTGGGGAACACCTCTGCTTTGTATTCTTCCTTCTCCCAGATGCCTGTTACAATCAACTTCTGAACTTTGATCTTGCCATCCTGCACGTTGGCTGCCACCTTCACCTGCGATTGTAATCCATCGCCAATCGGAATGGTGACATAAGAAGTTTCATCCATCGGGTAGCCAGGGTATTGAATGTTCAACCGGTACTCCCCTTTCTCCAACTTCGGTAACACAAACTCTCCGTTCGCATTCGAAAAGACATACCCCACAAGTGTCAACGTTTCGCCTTCCGTTCTGCCCGTCCGCTCCACTCTGCGCACCGCGCATCCTGCATTCGGTACGCGCTTGTCTACCGCTGTCCTTCCGCTTCCCACGCGCTCGGTAATCGTTCCGCTGATCACGCCTATTCCAGTAGGCGATGGACCTGGTTTGTATTGTGTCGTGATCGTTAAATTATCTGCGTTCGCATTCAACGCTACCGTACTCGATTCTTCCCAAAAAATGGTGTTCGTATAATACGTGGGCAGTGCCTTGGCGTAGGTCAGCGTATCTACAAAACCTACGATTTTATAATCATCCAATACCATTTTCTCGAATTTGTATGCTCCATCCGTGTTAATCGTCTTAGCCGGTATCGTGTCATAACCTCCTGCCTTTGTGATTTTCAGAACCGTTACTTTTCCTTTGGTGGCTGCTGTAGTGGTGTTGGCTAATAGTTTCCCACTCATGGTCGCGGTGGCCAAAATACTGTTCGCGGCTGTCTTGATCATCAGTCCCGGAAAATAGGAATTGGTCACTTCCGCTACATAGTCGCCCATATTGGCACGATTGATCGCATTGATCGCATACGTCTTCGATGTTGCGCCTGTTACCACTGTACCATTGCGCTTCCACTGGTATGCATTATTTGTTCCGCCCATCTTCGACTCGGCTGTGTAGTTAGTGCCCACATCAACCAACGTGGTGGTGGGTTGCCCATAGTCTCCTTGAGTTGCATAGTTAAAGGTGATACCCGTGGCGTTCACAAATCCCTTGTTCGGCTCAAGGCTGCCAAACTCCAATTTGTTGTTGGATACATTCAGCGTAGTGATTTGTTTGTTATCACTGAAGTTGGGGATGGCCGTAATGGCATTGCTTGAAAGATTCACCGTTTGCAACGATAATATATCAACCAACGGATCGGGCACTACGCCTGTAAGTTTGTTGTTCGCAAGATTCACTGAGGTAATGCTCTGTCCGGTTACCGTTACACCAAACCATTTGTCAACGGTGGTGGTCAGCCAATTTGTTTTCGTGGTCCAGCCTGTGCCTGTTGTATTATTATACAATGCTACCAGTGCAAGGGAGTCGGTCTTGAAATTCCCTGGGAAACCTTTTGCTACCGTAAAGGTTCCTTTCAAGCCTCTTGAGTAACTTCTCACCGTCACTCGCCCATTGCTAGTGTCAATCAACCTTGCGCCCATGCTCGCATACTTCGAGCCCGGTACCTCTCGTGTGATAATTGGATTGGTGGCTGTTGGAAGTGTGTTGGGGTAATTCACTTCTACATAAGCGGAGGTATCGGCTGCAATTTTCTCCGATACTTTCCACACGTATGGAAAGGCTATCAGTGCTTCTACTCCAGGGCCTGCTGTGTAGCCTGCTGGTGCGGCTACTACTGATGCGGTTGCTTTGGTGGCATCGAACTTTATCAGGCGCATGGTTAATGCGTTGCCATCACGACCAAAAGGAAATATTTTATCGCCTTGACCGCTATGAGCTACTAGTCCTTCAATGTAAGAGGTAGGTGCAGCTTGAACGATTCCGCTTTTCATCCACAGTGTATCGGTGGCTCCTAGCTTTACTAGCCCATTATTAAGCAGTAACGAATCCGTCAAATGGATGCTGCCACTTACCAAGGCAGCTCCTGTTCCTGTTTTGGTCAGTGAGCCAAACAGTGGGCTTCCTGGCTTAAAATTTTTATCTGCTGAATAGTTCAGCACAAATGCTCCTGTGCCACTTAGCGTTCCGTTGTTGGTCCAGCTTTCGCTGGTAATGATAGTGCCATCATTTTTTAGCGCGCTGCCTGCCGCATTCACCCAGTCACCATTGGTTATCAATTTCCCTGTGTTCACAATACCGATACCGGTGTTGGTGATGTGCTGGGCGGAAACGGCCGAGCTAATGGTTAAAAAAAGAAGAAGAATTTTCTTCATAAGTTAAGTTAAAAGCGATTTAGTTAACGGCCTTCCACGCACCACCAGAAAGACGTATAAACTGTCTAATTACTCCACCCGTAATGGATACTCCTTCAACCGTAGATGTAGAGGTAGCATAGACCCAGCAAGTTTCTCCAGCGCTACCACCAGTTGGCAATGAATAAGTCCCTGCTACAGTTATTTCATAAAGTCCTGCCCTTTGCGAGATCGAACCTCCTCCAGAACTTACAGTAAGCGAGGCAAGTTGAAATCCACCCTGAAACATTGCGATCGCAATTCCACTCGCTGAATTCAGCGCACCGATTGCAGGACCAGAAGCAGAGTTTGTCATTGCAAAAAGTGTAGAAGCTGGATTGCTAGGCTCAGCATTATTGAAATTACCTGCACTACCTGTTCCATCGCCAGCTTTCTTCTCTGCATAAATTACATCTGCTGCTACTGAGGAGTTGGCATAAATTGCATAACCACCATTTCCGGAATGAACAGCTTCCAGTGCATTGCCTGTTTCAGGACTTGTTTTGCTGGCTAAAATAGAGGGGCCAATTCCAACCGCTTCTGCAAATAGAGCTGCTTCAGGTGAAGTGCTGGCATTTTGAATGATGGCGCCATAACCATCCACACCAAAGTTATCAGCCCACAATGCTGCTGATATTTTTGTACCTCCGGTCTTCTTAATGTAGGCTCCATTTCCTGCACCGATATTTTCCGCGCGAATTGCCGCTGCCCCGGCAGCATTGCTATTGGTTTCTCCATACAGTGCTGCTTTCGTATTGGTACTATTATTAATTCGGAATGCTCCTGCGGCATCGCCACTTCCTAATTGCTCACCATACACCGCAGCAGATCCGAGGGCTGTTCCGTTGCTTGCCTTTGCATACACACCAAAGCCACCTCCGGTATTATTTCCATAAACACCTGCTCCAAGCAATCCTCCATTAGATTCGCCTACAAGAGCATAAGCTGTGCTTGCAGCATTCGTAATTTCAAACTTACCAGCATTACCTGTTCCGTTAGTGTTAGAATAAAGACCTTCGGATGCGTTGGTGGCATTATTGATGGTGAAAAATCCTGAACGACCTGTACCATCGGTGAATGCTCTTAGCGCTGCATTTGTGTTTGCTGTATTATTGATTTGAAACTGACCTGCCCTTGCTAATCCCAATTGAACACCAAAAACAGCTGCTCCCAATCCAGTAGTGTGTGTTGCATCACCCTGTTGAAAATAAGCCGCATGGGCATTAGCGTTAGAGGCGCTAGTAATTTGCTTTCCGTAAACTGCAGGACCGGTTCCGTTTGTTTCTCCGTAGAGTGAAGAATATGGGTTACCCGCATTACTAATTCTAAAAGCCCCGGCTGCATCACCTGTGCCAACATGCTCACCATAGACTGCTGCTGATGCAAATTTGGTCCCCGCTGATTTTCCATAGACACCGAATCCATTACCGATATTACTGCCATGAATAGCGGCACCTAGCGTATCGGCATTTGATTCTGCATAAAGAGCATGAGCGGTATTTGCATTGTTAGCAATTTTAAATCTACCCGCTGAAGCCGTTCCTGTATTGGTAACATCAAATAATGTGGTACCTGCAGATAATGATGTTGCAAACGGAAAGGATACCGCTGGAAGATTCGTCAATCCACTGCCATCTCCAATAAACTGTCCTGCTTGGATTTTTCCACCGGTTTGAATGGCATTACCCGTGCCCGTATAATTTATTTTGATACCGGCTGCAGCGCTTGTTGCATTATTCATATTTACCGTAACGCCTTCTCCGGCATGAGTAGCATTTACCACCACGCCACCGGCAGTGCTTGAAGTATTTTGCATAAACACATCAACACCTGGACCTATTCCATCTGTTGGGCTTTGAAATGCACGGAATGCTGAACCGGGGCCTTTAGAATTTGCCTGAACGGCTGGATATGTATTAGCCGCCTGATTAACAGAGAAAAGTCCGGCAAATCCATTAACCGTTCCATTATGTACACCTTGAATTCCGGCACCCGTTCCTACAGTGATTCCTCTAACCGCAGGTTGAGGATTGGCCGCATTACTAAGTTGAGAAATGAAACCTGTTCCAAGTTTAGCATTCTGTCGAATGACTACTGCAGCTCCTTTACCATTCTGTTCAACAACAAATGGATTAGTCACACTCGTGGTATCGTAGCGCTGGAGGTAAAACATTGGCGCTGCATCCGGATTATTATACACCAAATTGATCATCGGCTGTGTAAGTGCAGTAGTCACGCTATCGCGATAAGGGAACGATAACCGCGCACCTCCTGCAACTTGCGCAGACGTATTCCATTTGGCACCGTCCCAGATATAAATTGTTTTTAAATCAGTATCATAAAGCATCAGACCCTGGTCATTTGCAGTCAACAAACTGCCCATCGCATTTCGTTGAGCCGTGGTTAACCTAGGCATGATAAAACCCTGGTTATTTGTTGGGCTCTCCACATGTAGAGCAGCATTGGTGTTAGGAGTTGTTGTACCCACGCCCAACGTTTTGTTCTGTGCCTGCAACTGAAGCGTAGCCAAAAGGGCAAAAAAGAAAAGTAGTTTTTTCATAGGTGAATTATCGAACTGTTTTAGGTTATTACTTTGAAAGATTGAACTCATGCTTGCCTTTAATGGAACTCATTCTTCCGGGTGCGGTGGTCTCCTGGTTCCACATGAGCGTGAGTTTTAAATTTTTGTCATCGAGATTCTCGATGGTCACTTCTACCTGATCGGCATCGCGAATAAATATTTTGGTTGAACCGGTTTTAAATTTCCAGGTGCCTGATCGTGGCCATACTGGAGTTGTTCCTGTGGTGGTGTACCCTGTAGAAGTAAAAGTGATTTTAAAATCGGTGAACAATTCTGCTACACTTACACCATCTACGGTCACCCAGTTACCGGTAGCGGGGGCCCACTGACCGGAGGTAAGTAAAGTAGTTACTCGCTGTTCCTCTGTTACCTCAGGCTCGGGATCGCCACCCTTCTTGCAACTGGATAAAAAAAGAAAACCAAAAAGAAAAAATAGAATTGAAGTTGAGTAAAGTAATCTCATGAAAATGCGATCGGTTTAGGACTTCAAATAAAGTGATTTGAAAGAAAAACAAAATACCGGTAAGCAGGTATAAGTTTCCGCTCTTCACAATTCAGCAAAAAAATAAGGGGAACCAAATGATTCCCCTTACCTAATAATGTGATAATCTAAAAAAATTATCCGATCGACACGCGCTTGAATTCAGCTACGGTCAATCCTTTCGTCACGCTGTCCAAATATTGAGCAACCGTTTTAGAATTATCTTTCACAAACGTCTGCGGAAGCAATGTGCTTTCCTTAAAAAACTTATTCAGTTTACCTGCGGCAATTTTCTCCACCATGTTCTCAGGTTTTCCTTCGGCAAGAATCTGAGCCTTGGCGATTTCAAGTTCCTTTTCAATCAATGCTTTGTCCACCTGCTTCTCATCTACTGCTACAGGGTTCATCGCTGCGATTTGCATTCCCACATCCTTACCTGCATCGGTTACATCTTTGCCATTCACGCCCTTCAACGATACTAATACTCCCAGTTTGCTACCAGAGTGGATGTATGGAACAATCGCCTCACCTTTCATGGAAACATAGGTTGACACTTCGATCTTCTCGCCAATCTTTCCCACCAACTCAGTAATCTTATCATTCAATGTCAAATCACCTGCTTTCTCCGCTAACAGAGCTTCCTTGGTAGAAGATTTTTTTGCGAATGCTGTTTCAACAATCAACTTACCTAAGTTCTGAAATTCTTCATTCTTAGCTACGAAGTCTGTTTCGCAATTCAGCGCGATTAAAAAACCTTCTGATTTGTCGTCACTTACTTTAATAAATACAGAACCTTCTTTCGCATCTCTGTCCGAACGGGAGGCTGAAACTTTCTGTCCTTTCTTTCTCAAAATTTCAATTGCTTTTTCAAAATCACCCTCCGCCTCGGTCAAGGCTTTTTTGCAATCCATCATACCCGCACCTGTCATGGTGCGAAGCTTATTTACATCTTGTGCAGTTATTGCTGACATAACAATTCAATATTTAAAAGTTGTGTTTAAAAATTCCGTTGGTACATGCTTAAAAAATTAAACACCGGCTTGAGACCGATGTTTAATGATATGGATTAGCACCCGTCTGCCGACAGGCAGGCCTCGGCTAATTAAGACTATGCTTCTTCTACAGCTTCGTCTACTTTTCTTTTTTCTTCTTCTTCCTTCTTCAAGCCTGCTTCTTCCTTGTCCTTCTTACGCTCCATCAATGCCTCTTCAATCGCTTTGCCAATATGGCCAGTGATGATAGAGATTGACTTGAATGCATCGTCATTTGCAGGAATTGGGAAATCGATATCGGAAGGATCAGAGTTGGTATCCACCATTGCAAAAACAGGGATGTTCAATTTCTGGGCCTCTTTTACTGCAATGTGCTCGCGCTTCACATCGATCACAAACAATGCAGCAGGAAGACGATTAAGATCTGTGATACCCCCTAATAATTTTTCAAGCTTTGCCTTCTCGCGTGTAACCATCAAACGCTCACGCTTCGCCAGATTGTTAAAGGCTTCATCCTTCATCAACTTTTCGATCTGAGCCAACTTCTTCAATGACTTGCGGATGGTAGCAAAGTTGGTAAGCATACCGCCTAACCAACGCTCCGTTACGAAAGGCATATTCAAACGCGTAGCTTCTTGATTTACAATGTCCTTCGCTTGTTTCTTTGTCGCTACGAACATGATTTTTCTTCCAGATCGGATGATGTTTTTCAAAGCATAGGTTGCTTCGTCCAAACACTTCACCGTCTTGTTCAGGTCAATGATATGGATGCCATTGTTTTCCATGAAGATGTACTCGGCCATCTTCGGATTCCATTTGCGGGTGAGGTGACCAAAGTGAACACCTGCATCCATTAACGCTTGAGTTGTTATTTTTTCTGCCATGCTAAATATCCTTATCGATTAACGCTTGCTGAACTGGAATCTTCTTCTTGCCTTTCTGCGACCTGGCTTCTTTCTTTCCACCATTCTTGAATCGCGGGTAAGGAGACCTTCTTTCTTCAAAGGAGGACGGTTTTCATTATTAATATTCACCAGTGCACGTGCAATGCCCAAACGGATCGCCTCAGCCTGGCCTTTATTTCCACCACCTTCAACGTTTACTGTTACATCATACTGTCCATCTACTTTCGCAATGGTCAATGCCTGTTTCACAGTGGTTTGAAGTATTTCTGACTGAAAGTATTCGTTCAATACTCTGTCATTCACAATGATCTGACCTTTTCCAGGCTTCACATAAACTCTGGCAATCGAGGTCTTTCTTCTTCCGATGGTGTTAATTATCTCCATTAAATCAGAACTTTAATTCTTTTGGTTGTTGTGCAGTATGAGGGTGTTCAACACCTGCATACACATGCAAGCTTCTGAACAATTGACGGCCCATGGTATTTTTAGGCAACATTCCGCGAACAGAATGTTCTATCAATTTGGCCGGATTTTTTTCACTGATGGTTTTAGGAGTAAGCTGACGCTGACCACCTGGGTAACCTGAATAAGAAAAGATCAAACGGTTGTTCATCTTTTTTCCAGTCATGCGAACTTTGTCCGCATTGATCACCACTACGTGATCGCCCATATCCACATTGGGAGTATAGCTGGGCTTGTGCTTTCCTCTTAATACGCGAGCTACCTGGCTGGCAACTCTACCTAAAACCTGATCTTTTGCATCCACTACGTACCAGCCCTTATCGGCAGTCGCTTTGTTGGAATTGATCGTTTTATAGCTGTTATGATCCACTTTTTTAGCTTTAAAAACCTTGTTAAATACAGTTCACCCCTTAAAAAGGGACACAAAAGTAGCTCAAAAAACTGATTATGCAAGATGATTTTTGAATTTACCGCGAGTTGGCATTCAATTGCTTCAAAAGTGCCTGAAAATCTTTAGGATAAGGTGCCTCAATGGTCACCGATTTTCCTTCTAAAAGTTCAAAATTAAGCGAAAACGCATGGAGCGCCATTCTTTTTATCAGTGGTGATTCTTCCGTCTGTTTTTTCAGATGAAAATCCCTTTTTACTGATGAAATATAGAAGGGTTTTCCACCATAAAGCTCATCACCAGTAATTGGGGCCTTTAATCGGGCCAAGTGAACCCGAATTTGGTGCATTCTACCCGTTACGGGACTGCATTGTATTAAGGTATGGGCCTTGAAGGTCTTAATCGTATCGAATACGGTCTGGGCCGATTTTCCCTCACGGGAAATTTTGGCTGTGCCATCATTTTGCTTCAAAATAGGGGCATCCACCAATTGATTTTCAAACCGATGAATTCCATCGGAAACGGCATGATACATTTTGGTCACCTGCCGATTCTCAAATTGCATGCTTAAATGACGATAGGCCTCAGGATTTTTGGCAATCGCCAGTACACCCGAAGTGTCTTTATCCAATCGGTGACACACCTGGGCATCGTCCACGGTTTCCCGCACAATTCTTAAAATATTTTGAGGATCGTTCCGGTCCTCCAAGGTGGAAATAAAAGGAGGCTTATTTACGAGAATAAAATTGGCGTCCTCATATAAAATAGAGTTCTGTAAACTAAATCGGATTGACTTCACGCTGCAAGTTAGGCGTAAAATCACATTTGGCTAATCTGTTTCTTCTCGATCGCTTTTGGAACGGGGGAGTTTAAAACTAAAGACAGAGCCTTTGCCCACAGTACTAGTCACTTCTGCTTTGGTGCCGTGGCCTTCTAAAATATGTTTTACGATGGCAAGGCCCAGCCCGGTACCGCCCTTTTCACGACTCCTGCTTTTATCTACACGATAAAACCGCTCGAAAATACGAGACAGATGCTGCGTGGGTATTCCTTCTCCCGTATCGGAAACAAAGGTGGTCACATTTTTCTTGGTCACGTCAAATGAAATGGTGACCTCGCCTTCCTCTGGTGTGTAGTTAATTGCATTCGAAACCAGGTTCGTCACCACCTGGGTGATGCGCTGCCAATCGGCATGAACACTAATTTTCTGATGATGACTTGCTTCCAACTTGAGTTTGATCTTTTTCTTCTCTGCCTTTTCTTCAAACTGATCAATCACTTCTTCACAAAGTTTCTTTAGATCAATCTGATCAAAATGCATTTTAATGTCACCCGTTTCAATCTGCGATAGGGTGAGTAAATCTTGAACCAGCACATCCAGTCCATCAAGACTCTTGGCGGCTTTCTTCAAAAATTTTGTTCGCACATTTTTATCGTTCACGGCTCCATCCAGCAGGGTGTGCACAAAACCCTGAGCGGCAAAAATGGGTGTTTTCAGTTCGTGCGAAACATCGGCAATAAATTCTTTGCGGAAGGCTTCGAGTTTTTTGAGTTCGTCAATTTCTTTTTGCTTGAGCAAGGCAAAGGAAACAATCTCTTCGTTTATTTTTTCCAGGGGATTCAGCGCCAGCGATTTTTCTTTGGTGATTCCGGAAAGTTCTTTCTTCTTCAACTTACTCATCATCTTGTTCACTTTGTTAATCTCTCGGAAGATCAAAAATTCAAGCACGACATACACCAAAAGATAAGACGATGAAAAGCTGATGATCGCAGCAACAATTATTGCATCCTTGGCTACATTCTGCACCAAAGACAGGAATAAAGCCGTAACCATGGCAATGGAGGTTGCTAAGAGCAGGGCTAAAATTCGCGCGCTATAAACCATGAGGTTAAATTACGAATTGCAAGGTACGAAGGAAGAAAGAAGTTCGGGGATATCAACAATTCGCTCTCGGTAAAATCAGGCTTAGCAAATTTCCACTGCTTAGCCTAAATTGAATTTGTACCCAACACCTTTAATGGTTGAGATGTAGTCCTCCCCGATTTTTTCGCGAACCTTTCGAATGTGAACGTCCACCGTTCGGGCCAGTACATATACATCAGAGCCCCAAATATTTTGCAGTAACTCATCGCGGCTAAAAACCTTGTTAGGATTTTGAGCAAGAAAAAACAAAAGTTCAAATTCCTTTTTAGGAAGATTGATCTCTTTGTCTCTGGCTTTGATGGTATAGCTGGTTCGATCAATCACCAGGTCACCAACTTTAATTTGAGTGGTGGTATTTTTCTTTTTTGAATCTCTTCTGAACAAGGCGCTAATGCGACTCATTAGCGCGCGCGGCTTTATTGGTTTCAGGATATAATCGTCTGCGCCCACGTCAAATGCTGCCACTTCAGAATATTCCTCTGCCCGTGCTGTTAAAAAAACAATGAATGTATTTGCCAACTCCGGCATGGCCCTGATCTGCCGGCACGCCTCCACGCCATCCATCTTGGGCATCATAATATCTAACAACACAAGATCGGGATGAAATTTTCTGGCAACCTCCACAGCCGCCTGGCCATCGGCAGCAGTCTTTACATCATAGCCTTGCTTTTCAAGGTTGTATTTTAATAATTCAAGAATGGGCTCTTCATCATCCACGACCAACACTTTTTGCGAAGGCTTACCCATAGTTCAGCGGTTTATTTAATTCCGATTTAAAAGTAGAGAGAAATTAAGGCAATCAAAAGTCAGTATTTCCAACTTAACAATTCCTTAATGGCTGGTTTTCATTTGCTTCATGTGCTACAAATACGGGTAGACTTTACTCAAATGCTGAATATATAATTTCAGATTTCCGTGAAACTGTTTATCAAACTCAACTTTAAAATCAACTTGCTTCGAGTGATACAATCGATACGACATGAAATAAGTGTTGTTAGGCAATTTATTCTTATAGGTCTTGTTCCGCGGTTGCGATAAATTCAAAGTATCTGCCGTTTCCATGATACGAAGAATCATTTTTTTCTTCTGCTCCTTTTTATTTTCGAAATCATCCCCCGACCTCATGGTTTGGTACAAACTATCCAGCGATTGTGTGCCTCTCAAAATATGCCGAAAGTATTTTCGATAGTCCTGTACATCGCGCACGTAGGATTGATATTGTTCAGCATCATTGCCATATTTATAATCTAAAAAATAATACGCTGCAGTATCGCCAATGAAGGTGGCCAGGTTTTCATTGAAGTCGACACTATCCTTTACAAAAATGGTGGCGTGAACCATTTCATGAATAATCAACTCTGCCAGGTCGCCATCGCTTCGTTGCAGCATATCGCTAAGAATGGGATCAGTAAACCAACCTAGTGTGGACCAGCCTCCGGGGTTGCGCACGCTAACGTCAAGTCCTTTCTCCTCCAGTTTTTTTCGCTCCGCAAGCGCTTTCTCCTTATCAAAAAAACCTTTGTAAGGTACTGACCCTACCACCGGAAATTTCCATTCCACCGGATCGAGTGAAAACGGTTCGCAGGCTTGTACTACCCACATTAACTCTTCACCTTTTTGATCAAAGAGCGTTTTATAGTTTTCGGTGTCTTTAAGGCCCAGAGAATCAATCGCGAACCGCCTCACTTCTTCAATGAGTTTCAATTTTGATTTGAGTGAATCGGGAAATGCGGGATCACTCATATAATATTCTACCGGCCTGGCATTCCAAACAATGTTCAACTGTCCCGCCCCCATGCTCACCCCATACACCACCAGTGACCAATTCCAGATGAGCACAATGACCAGTACCGCCAACAGCGAAAGAAATATTTTCTTTACCATATTAAAGTGCAAATTAAAAGTACTGCTCGTTATTCCTTAATCTTTAGACGCTTCTGTCAGAAATCAATCGAAATTGGAGGTTAATGAATTGGTGGTAAACGCGAAATCACTTTTGGGAATCACGCCCTTAATAGTAATTTCAACCTTTGTAAAATATACCGATTATGAGCGATGCAAAAGAAAAATTAAAGGCACTACAACTAACTATTGACAAGCTAGAGAAGTCATACGGAAAAGGCACCGTGATGAAGTTGAATGACACGAAAGTGATGGATGTGGCGGCCATTTCCACCGGATCATTAGGATTGGACATCGCGTTGGGCATTGGCGGAATACCCCGTGGCCGCGTGACCGAAATATATGGACCTGAATCGTCTGGAAAGACAACGCTTACCATGCATTGTATTGCAGAAGCACAAAAGAAGGGCGGCCTTGCCGCATTCATTGATGCTGAACATGCCTTTGACAAAGGCTATGCTGAGAAATTAGGAATTGACACCGAGAACTTATTAATCTCCCAACCTGACAATGGCGAGCAGGCATTGGAAATTGCGGAACACCTAATACGTTCCGGAGCGATAGACATCATTGTGATTGACTCCGTAGCGGCTTTGGTTCCAAAAGCAGAATTGGAAGGCGAAATGGGTGAAAGTAAAATGGGTTTGCAGGCACGCCTGATGTCACAGGCATTGCGAAAGCTTACCGGTACGATTAGCAAAACAGGATGTGCTTGTATTTTCATCAACCAGCTCAGAGAGAAAATCGGAGTGATGTTTGGAAACCCTGAAACAACCACCGGTGGTAATGCGCTGAAGTTCTATGCATCGGTGCGCCTGGATATTCGCAGAATTGGACAGATCAAAGAAGCAGCCGATGACGTAACCGGAAACCGGGTGAAAGTAAAAGTGGTGAAAAACAAAGTAGCGCCTCCTTTCAAAGTAGTGGAGTTTGATATCATGTATGGACGTGGCATTTCCAAGTCAGGAGAAATTGTGGATTTGGGTGTAGAGTTGAATGTGATTCAAAAATCCGGCTCTTGGTTCTCGTACAGCGGAAATAAACTTGGCCAGGGAAGAGATGCTGTGAAGCAACTGATTGAAGATAATCCTGAATTGATGGAAGACCTGGAAAAGAAGATCAAAGAGAAAATTGCAGGAGGAGCAGAAATTAAGAAGGAAGAATAACCAATTCATCGATGTTCAATTTGTCAATTGATTTCCATTGACAAATTGAACATCGATCATTGAAAGATCAGGTGGCGCGTATAGCAATTACCGGATCAAGACGCGCAGCCATTGCCGCAGGAACAATACCGGCTACCAATCCAATAACCGAGGATACGCCAAGTCCGAGAACAATATTTTTGATGGACAAGGTTACGACCAGACTTCCGAACGGAGCAAACGTGAGTAACCAAACTAAAAGTAATCCTGCAAGGCCTCCAATCAGACTAAGAAAAATCGATTCAAACAGAAACTGAAAAAGGATAAAGTAGTTTTTGGCGCCAAGAGATTTTTGCAAGCCGATGATACTGGTACGCTCTTTTACAGAAACAAACATAATATTGGCAATACCAAATCCACCCACCAGCATGGAGAAGCCACCGATAATCCAGCCGGCAACTCCTAACACATCAAAGATTCCGCTGATAGCTTTTGCAACGGCCTCAGGGCGATTGAGTTCAAAGTTATCTTTCTGTGCCGGTTTAAGGCCGCGCTTTACGCGCATCAAGCCTCGTGTTTCATTCTCTAATTCTACAAGGCCCACATCACTTTCAAAACCTTTCAGGCCAATGTCCGACCCGGCATCAAATTCTGTCCAATGACCGGTGCCGGTTTTATAAATCTTCCGAAAGGAATCATACGGTATGATGCAGGTAAAGTCATTGCTGATATTCCCAATGAAACTTTCTCCCTCCTTTTTTATGACACCCACAATGGTGAATCGCAAACTCTTAATTTTCACATAAGAACCAACGGGGTTATCATTTTTAGGGAACAGTGCTTTCGCCACTTCATAACCAATAATTACTACGTTGCGACCGCTCTCCACTTCGTCATCGGTAAAATACCGTCCCTTCTCTACATTAATTTCAAAGAGCTTATCATAATCCAGTGAAGCACCGCTAATGCGGATCTGATTAATCCCGTTATTGTTGCTTTTTACTGTAGCTTGTTGGGTATCGGCAAAAATAGAAACGACCTGACCGGTGGCCAGGTTAGCTTTCAGGAAGCGATACTCATTAACTGATGGATATGGTCTTCGGATATAATCCTTCCACCAATCGCGGGAGTTACCTTCTGGTGGCGTAAACGGCCACTTGCCCACGTAGATCACATTGCTACCAAGGAAGTTTAAGCTTTCGCGAATGTTTTTCTCCAGTGAATCGACCAGCGTGAGCACGGCTATGATTGAAAAGATACCGATCGTTACACCTAGTAAGGAAAGAACTGTACGAAGGATATTTGACTTTAATGCCTTCAAGGCAAAACCGAGGCTTTCAAGAATCAGACGGAATACAAGCATGGGCTTTTAACGCGTTATTTGGGATTTCGGGTTGTGTTTACGGATGTTTTTTCACACTCAATTTTTGAGATTGCTATCGATAAACGAACGAGTGTGGTTAATGAAACACCTACGTTGCCCTGATTGCAATAACAGGATCGAGCCTTGCGGCCATTGCGGCAGGAATAATACCAGCTACCAAACCGATTACCGAAGAGACGCTCAAACCCAGCACAATGTTACTGATCGAGAGCACTACATCTAAACTTCCAAAAGGCGCGAGGGTAAGCAGAAAAACCAGCAGAAGCCCGAACAGGCCGCCAATCAGGCTTAAAAAAATAGATTCAAAAAGGAACTGGAAGAGTATAAAGTAATTTTTGGCCCCCAATGATTTTTGCAGACCAATAATACTGGTTCGTTCTTTTACAGAAACGAACATGATATTAGCAATACCAAATCCACCCACAAGCATCGAAAACCCGCCAATGATCCAACCGGCTACGGTCAAAATATTGAAGATAGGGCCCAGCGCGTTCATGATCCCTTCCGGGCGATTCAAAACAAAATTCTCCTTCTCGAAAGGTTTCAATCCTCGTTTTACGCGCATAAGTCCGCGAGCCTCATTTTCCAACTCAATCAGTCCAAAATCCGAAGGGTTTCCCTTCATTCCGATAATCGATCGCGTAGGAAATTCATACCACTGACCTGTTCCTGTGGAAATAATCTTTCTGAAGGCATCATAGGGCACCAGACAAACATAGTCGCCATTGTCGCCACTGAATAAATCAGTTCCTTTTTTCTTTAATACACCTATCACACTGAAGTTTTTGTTCTTGACCTTCACAAATTTTCCATAAGGATCCTCTCCTTTGGGGAATAGTTTATTGGCAAGTTCATAGCCAAGAATTACCACTTCTCGGCCTGCTGTCAATTCATTATTACTAAAATACCTGCCCTTTGCCACATTCACTTCAAACACCTTATCATAATCCTCAGAGCAGCCGGTCATCGAAATTTGATTGACACTACTACTACCTCGTTTGACTACGGCATTCCAAGAATTAGCATAAATGCAGATGGCTGAATTTGATTGTAGATTTGCTTTAAGAAACCTGTACTCATTATTGGAGGATGTAGGCCATTTTATATAACTCTTCCACCAATCTCTGCCACCGCTTACGCCCGCATCCCAAGGAAACTTATCCACATATAGTACCTCTGAACCCAAAGTACTGAGGCTGGCACGGATGCTCCTCTCCAATGAATCCACAATGGTGAGTACTGCAATGATGGAGAAAATGCCAATGGTTACCCCCAATAGCGAAAGAATCGTGCGCAGAAGGTTTGATTTCAGCGCTTTCCAGGCAAAACCGAGGCTTTCCAGAATTAGGCGAAATACAAGCATTTAGGGTATGGGGCTTTCGACAATGCAATTAACAGCCTCTTTATTCATAAAGCAATTTTACTGGTGAAATGGCCACTGGGCAAAAAATTTGTTTTCTTCGATTGAAGCTGAATTTTTCCACCTAGAATTGAACAAATACCTTATTTTTGCAACCTTAAAATAAATAGGGTATTCTGCCCGGCCCGTAAGCTTATGAAGTTAAGTGAATTTAAGTTTGATCTTCCCAACAGTTTAATTGCATCTCACCCTGCCGAAAACCGTGATGAATCACGCATGATGGTGCTGCATCGCGCCACCGGCAAAATCGAGCACAAGGTTTTTAAAGACATCGTCAATTATTTTGATGAAGGCGATGTGATGGTGGGAAACGACACGATGGTATTTCCGGCACGCCTTTACGGAAGAAAGGAAAAAACCGGAGCCAAGATTGAAGTGTTTCTGTTACGCGAGCTAAATGCCGAAATGCATTTGTGGGATGTGTTGGTTGATCCCGCCCGGAAAATCCGCGTAGGCAACAAGCTATACTTTGGCGATGGCGACCTGGTGGCCGAAGTTATTGATAACACCACCTCCAGAGGTCGTACGATCCGTTTTCTCTTCGATGGGGATTCAGAGGCGTTCGACAAGATTGTGGAAACCCTGGGAGAAACTCCTCTTCCAAAATACATTAAGCGTAAAATTGAACCTGCCGATAAGGAACGCTTTCAAACCATTTTTGCAAAAAATAAGGGTGCCGTTTCTGCTCCTACTGCCGGCATGCACTTCACCAAGCAATTGATGAAGCGCCTGCAGATAAAAGGTGTGGACATGACGTTTGTGACACTCCACATCGGCCTCGGTACTTTCCGTGCCGTTGATGTTGAAGATTTGACTAAGCACAAGATGGATTCTGAAAATTTCATTGTAGGCTCAGAAGCGGTGAAAATTGTAAACCAGGCGCTGGATAATAAAAATAAGGTATGCGCCATTGGCACTACCACCATGCGCGCATTAGAGTCTGCGGTTTCAGCTAACAACCGTCTGAAAGAGCGCGAAGGATGGACCGATCGCTTCATCTTCCCTCCTTATGATTTTAAAATCTGTAGTGCCATGGTCACTAACTTCCACCAACCGGAGTCAACATTATTAATGATGGCCGCTGCATTTGGCGGTTTTGATTTGGTGATGAAAGCGTACGAAGTGGCTAAAAAAGAAAAGTACAAGTTCCTGACGTATGGCGATGCTATGCTGATCGTGTAACGAGCGAACATAATGTTAATTTAAAATGGCCGGGTCACACCGGCCATTTTTTTGCCTTCAATCGGCACTGGCATTTTTAATCATAAAGAGGTAAAGCGAAATGGCCACGGGGTACAACAACAAGTACAGTGGCGTAGGTCGCATAATACCCGACAGCATGACTACCGGAAGCAGTAAGAGAATTATTCCCGCAAAAATGATCGCACCCTTGCGATCAACCGAAGAGCGGTACACTTGCAGCAGTCGATAGATCAAAAAAGTGAACACCGCCACATTAAAGGCCAGCAATATTATTCTAAAAAGAGCCATCGCGAATCGGTATTTTTGTAAAGCTATGAATTATAAAGAATACGCGCTCATTGTGGCCGGTGGCAAAGGCACTCGGATCAAAAGTAAACTACCAAAACAATTTCTGGAGTTGAATGGCAAACCCATTCTAATCCATACGTTGGAGGCCTTTATCCGGTATTCAGAAAACATTACGATTATTCTGGTGCTACCAGAAGATGATCTGGAGATTTGGAACGACCTGAGCCGAAAATTCAATTTTACCTTTCCGATCATTATTGTAAAGGGCGGAGAAACAAGATTCCAATCCGTGAAAAACGGCTTGAGCAAAATTCATGATGCAGGATTGGTGGCTATACACGATGGCGTACGCCCCTTAGTGAGTGAAGATATTATTGGAGCATCTTTCCGGCTTGCTGCAGTTCATCAATCGGCAGTGGCCGCAGTGCGTTTGAAAGAATCCATCCGCATGACCGATCAGGATAATACAAAAGCCGTTGATCGCTCACGCTTCAGGCTAATTCAAACTCCACAAACGTTTGACATCGCTACCATCAAAAAGGCTTATGAAACAAAAGAAGATGCAAGTTTGACTGATGACGCCAGTGTTGCCGAGCGAGCCGGGTTGATCATCTCATTGTTTGAGGGCAGTTATGAAAACATAAAAATCACCACACCCGAAGATTTGATTATTGCCGAGGCGCTGATGAATGCAAAGAGGAGTTAGGAGTTTGAAGCTCAGAAAAACAAAAGGCCCTTTTCGGGCCTCCATGCTAAGTACTAAATACTATCTACTAGTTTTAATATTCGTCTTCGTTGAAAAAGAAATCTTCCTTGGTGGGATAATCCGGCCAAATTTCTTCAATGCTTTCATAAGGCTGACCATCGTCTTCCAGTTCCTGAAGGTTTTCAACAACTTCCAACGGAGCACCCGAACGAATGGAGAAATCAATCAATTCGTCCTTCGTAGCTGGCCAAGGTGCATCTTCCAAATAAGAGGCTAATTCGAGTGTCCAATACATAGTTTCCCTCCTTTAATTTCCCGCAAAAATAGAATTAATTAAACCATAGTCAATAGTTGCTACTCCATAGTTCAGCTTTTAAAAAAGTAACCGTTCTGCATCCATTTCCATAAGTACCTGAACCATGGAGTATTGACTTAAAAAACCCATATTTGCCTTCCAAAATTCAATTTCTAGCAATGGCTGACGAAAAAATTATTTTCTCGATGACGGGGGTCAACAAGATTTACCCTCCTCAAAAACAAGTTCTAAAAAACATTTACCTGTCCTTTTTCTATGGAGCCAAAATTGGTGTTTTGGGTCTCAATGGTTCGGGAAAGTCATCCTTGCTTAGAATTATTGCCGGAATTGATAAAGAATTTCAAGGCGAAGTGGTTTCAGACTTGGGCTATTCGGTGGGTTTGCTGGAGCAAGAGCCACAACTGGATAAGAGTAAGACGGTGAAAGAGATTGTTGAAGAAGGTGTAAAAGATGTAGTGGCGTTGTTGAAAGAGTTTGAAGCCATCAATGAAAAATTTGCCGATCCGGCCGTGATGGAAGATCCGGATGCGATGGATAAGTTGATCACCAAGCAAGGTGAAATCCAGGAAAAATTAGACGCTTCAAATGCGTGGGAATTAGATCACAAACTTGACCGTGCAATGGACGCACTGCGCTGCCCTCCTCCCGATGCCAAAATTGAATTTCTTTCGGGCGGTGAAAAAAGAAGAGTAGCACTGTGTCGCTTGTTGTTGCAGGAGCCTGATGTGTTATTGTTGGATGAACCTACCAACCACCTCGATGCCGAATCAGTATTGTGGTTGGAAGAACACTTGCGTCAATATAAAGGAACCATCATCGCAGTAACGCACGATCGTTACTTCCTTGATAATGTAGCGGGTTGGATTTTGGAGCTCGACCGTGGTGAAGGTATTCCCTGGAAAGGAAACTATTCTTCCTGGCTGGAGCAAAAACAAAAGCGATTGATTCAGGAAGAGAAAACTGAAAGCAAACGCCAGAAGGCCTTGGAGCGAGAGTTAGAATGGGTGCGCATGAATCCGAAAGGAAGACATGCTAAAGGAAAAGCCCGCTTGAATTCGTATGAGAAATTGCTGACCCAGGAAACAAAGGACAAAGAAGAAAAACTGGAGTTGTTTATTCCTCCCGGCCCGCGTCTGGGTAATGTAGTGATTGAAGCGCAAGGCGTATCAAAAGCATTTGGCGATAAGTTGCTGTATGAAAATCTGACGTTCTCGTTACCACCCGCTGGCATCGTAGGAATTATCGGGCCAAACGGAGCCGGTAAGACCACGATTTTCAAAATGATTGTAGGAAAAGAAAAACCGGACGCTGGAACATTTAAAATCGGAGAGACGGTGCAAATCGCTTACGTTGATCAGGAGCATGATGATTTGAAACCAGAGGATACTGTATTCCAGGCCATCACCGGAGGAAATGATTTGATCATGCTGGGCGGAAAGGAAATGAACTCACGAGCCTACGTGAGCAAGTTCAACTTTAGTGGCACCGATCAACAAAAGAAAGTAAGAGAACTCTCCGGTGGTATGCGCAATCGCGTTCATTTAGCAATTGCACTAAAGCAAGGCGGAAACTTGTTGTTGCTTGATGAACCTACCAATGATTTGGATGTAAACACACTCCGCGCATTGGAAGAGGCGCTTGAAAATTTTGCAGGTTGTGCAGTAATCATTTCTCACGATCGTTGGTTCCTTGATCGCGTGTGTACACACATTCTTGCTTTCGAGGGCGACTCACAAGTATTCTGGTTTGAAGGAACCTTCAGCGAGTACGAAGAGAACAAACGCAAACGCCTGGGCGATGATCAGCCGCACCGGATTAAGTATAAGAAACTGGTGAAATAGACGTAAGATATAAGTAGCAAGTAGTAAGAAGCGGGTTGATAAAGATCGAATATCATGCGTCTTTAATCTTACTACTTATGTCTTACTACTACCTACTAAAATATGAAAGCCCTCTACACCATTCTTTTGCTCGTGGCATCCAACACCTTCATGACCTTCGCGTGGTATGGTCATTTGAAGTTTAAGGAAATGAGCTGGAGCCAAAATCTTGGGCTGGTGGGAATTATTCTTATCAGCTGGGGCATTGCCTTGTTTGAATATATTCTTCAAGTACCCGCCAACCGGATTGGATTCAAAAATTATGGCGGTCCATTTTCATTGGTGGAGCTGAAGGTAATTCAGGAAGTGATCACGCTTGTAGTGTTCGTGCTTTTTTCCCTTGTGTTTTTCAAGTCAGAAACGTTTCGCTGGAATCACCTGATTGGCTTTGTTTTTTTGGTGCTCGCAGTTTACTTCATTTTCAAGAAGTAGTTTTAGAAACCTCAAGCTCCCTCATTGCGAACGGAGTGAAGCAATCTCCAATCATGAAATAATAGTATTTGTCGTGATCGCTCTCCTACTTCTTATCTCCCACTGGATTTTGTGTAAGACGATACATTAACAACGCAATGCGTTTGGTTTGTCTGGGGAGCCAGTTGAGGTTGGCATATTCTTTATCGGTGTGGCCATGACCGCCAAATAATCCCAATCCATCAATCGCCATGTCTACATAGCCTGCCGTAAATGAAATATCTGCTGCACCGGCATCACGCGGATTAACGGCCGTAACTTTTCCTAAGCCAAGGTCTTCACTCACCTTCGTATAATACTCCAGAAGTTTTTTGTTACCATCAGTAGGCGCTAACGGAGGATAGCCCTCATCAAATGTGAGGGTGGCATTGGTTTGTGGAAGATGCTGTGAGACCACCTTTTGCATTACTTCCTGAGCCATTTTTAATTGTTCGGGTGATATGGCACGAATGTCACCGGTAACAATCGCCTGTTTTGCTACAATGTTACCCTTGCCGAAAACAGAACCCCCATTCAATACTTTATCACGCTGCAAATCTGAGCCTCCGAGAATCACTCCGGGATTGAAGGTTAAATCCTTTTCATTCACCAATGCTTCATAAAATCCCGTAAGGATTCTGGATGTTTCATAAATAGCCCCTGCCCCAATAGCCGGTGTGAATATTTGTGAAGAGTGTGCGGGTAAACCCGTAACGCTTAACTCCCACCCGGAAGAACTTCTGCGCGAGATCACACCGGTTTTAGGATCGTCATCGCCATCTTCCATACCAATAGCAATGTCAGCGCTTTTTGCAGCTTCAATCAAATCCTTTCGTGCAAGCTCCAGCGGGCGGCCACTGAGTTCTTCATCGCCTGTCATCACCACAATCACATTCATATTTTTCAAAACGCCTGCTTGCTTCAATGCTTCGAGTGAATAAATAATCATCACATCTCCGCCTTTCATATCACTGATGCCAGGACCCGTGGCCGTAGAGTCATTTACCATGGTGAATTTTTGAAACGAAGTGGAAGGTTCAAACACGGTGTCCAAATGCCCGATTAGCAAAAGTGTTTTCCCCGTTCCTTTGCCGGTATGATAGCCCACTAAGTGACCAGCCCTCTCGAATGACTTTCCATCTACCCATCGCGTTTCAAAGCCCAATGCATCCAACCTTGCTTTGAAAAGCTGGCCCACTTTATATACACCTTCAAAGTTCATTGAGCCGCTGTTGATGTTCACCGCTTCTTCCAGCAACTTTAATGCACTGCTATTATTCGCATCAACACTGGCGGTAATCTTCTTTTCAATTTTTGAAATTTGTGATTGCGCCTGATGGGCAAGCATCAAACCGCTCAACACAATAATCACTAGCCGTAAACGCTTCATAACTTTAAATTCTTTTAAACTATTTCTTCTCCGGGTTTTGTTTTCCATCGCTCATGCATCCACACCCATTGATCAGGATGTTCGCGCACTACGCGTTCCGTGAAATCGGTAAAGTTTTGCGTGTTGATGATCAAATCCTGTTCATTATCTCCGGTGTAGACTAACGGAATCTCCGGAAGGATATGCATTTGCTGCTTATTATTTTCATCCAAAAAAATGTAGGTAGGAACCACGGCAGCGCCTGTCTTTAATGCGAGCACTGCAGCACCAATGGGCGTGGCCGCAGGCATTCCAAAAAAATTGACAAAGCGACTTTTTACTTTGGTATCCTGATCAATGAGAATCGCGATTGATCCACCTGACTTCAACACTTTAAATAAGCGAACACTTTCCTTTCCGCGCTCAATAGCCACGGCACCATGTGCGTTACGATATTCCCATAGCAATTCATTTAGCCGCTCATCTTTTAATGCTGTGCCAATGATGTTTGGGTTCAATCCGCGCAGTGCCATATTTGTGATTTGTAAATCGAATGCACCTAAATGCGAAGTGAGAAACATAACGCCTTTTCCTTTGGCATGAGCCTTTTCATAATTCTCGATGCCGCTAGTAACCAAAAACTTATTGAGATCATCAAGAGTTTTTACACGCAATGACCGGAGGATATCGCCCCCATTTTTGCCCAGCATTTTGAAAACATTTTTGCTGAGCGTAATAATTTCACGTGAAGATTTTTCTCTGCCGAAGGCCAGGCCCAAATGATAGATCACCCGCTCTCGGGGTTTGGGTGAAAATGCATAGGCCAATTTTCCAAGCTGACCGCAAAACGCTAACCACCAGCCGCGTGGCATCAGGTTGGCAGCGAATATTAAAAATCTGATAAAGTAGTACAGGCTCGTGTACTTGATTTCTTTTCTCAGCGGACGATTTGCCATAGTTAAAGGGCAAAGATAAGATTAGCATTGATTAAATTGAACGGGTAAGAATCAACTTCATGAAAACACTATACCTTATTCGTCACGCCAAGTCGAGTTGGGATAATCCAAAGCTTGGTGACTTTGAACGGCCACTAAATGAACGCGGCAAAAAAGATGCGCCTCGCATGGGCAGGCGCTTGAAAGAAAAGCGAGTGCATCCGGATGTTATAATTACGAGCCCCGCAGTGCGCGCACTGGAAACGTGCAAGGCCATTGCTGCTTCTTTGAATTTTCCGCCAAGCAAGATTGAGTTAGACAAAAATCTTTACCATGCTGATGAAGATCAAATTTTGAAAAGAATACAAAACTTAAAGGATTTGAATGACCAGGAAGAAGTAGTGTTACTCTTTGGCCACAATCCAGGCCTCACCTATTTTGCCAATCTTTTGCTGAACGAAAGTATTGATAATATTCCAACGTGTGGTGTAGTGGCGGCACAGCTAAATATCAAGACTTGGAAAGAGGCAGCGTTTGGATGTGGTAAGCTTTTATTTTTTGATTTCCCGAAGAATAGAGAGTGATGTCGTTAAAAAGATGGGATAAAATCCCGCGCACGATTTTTTAAAATACCAACTTCTTTGAAGCGGTAGCCGATCAACATCCTCAGTGTACTGCTGCTGTTGGTAAACTGAACTTCTTCAAACCGCACCGTTCGCGCACGATTTACAAAACTGATTCCACCAAAAAGTCGGTCGCTGTTGTACCCCAGGCCAATGCGTACATCTGCATAGGAGTTAATCGAAATGTCATAATGATTTGATCCATCCTTGAGCTGTGTATAGATCCAATGGTGAGCTGGCCCCAACGATACGGTGGTATTCAAAAAGAAGTGACGGTAAATAAAACTATGCGTATAGCCTGGCGCAAGACTGATGGTGGTGTAATGCAATTTTTTAAAAGATGATGCTGTGCCCACCTTCGCCTCAAATTGAGGGGTCAGCACTGTTTCATTAGCATCCATTCTGAAATTATTCACAGTGCCGGTGAGTACAATAGATCCCCTGCTGTGCAATTGTCGTTCTGCGTATGTGTAGAAAGAGCGCAGCGAGAATTTTTTCTTATTGAAAATGTAGAGACCATTGACGCCCCGATTAGTAACGTCAATGTCCGACCGTTGAGGATAAGGTTGATTATTCGCAACAGGATTGCGCGAATCGGTTAAATAAAATCCTGAGTATCGTTGACTGAATACATCAAGACCCCAACTTTTGCCAAGAATATTCGCTTGCAAATCGCGGGCATCAGAATCGCCATAACGCGCTTTGCTTTTTTCATTGAGGGGTATCGCTGCTGATAATTCAATGCTGATCTCAAAAAGGTAAAGACCAACCCCAGCATGAAAAGTGGAATTCGGACGATAGTTTAATGTCTGTGTTTTTTTGTTACGCTCAGAAATATCGAATGACAAGGAGCGCTGTTTGATCACCGGCCAAATAAAAAAATGATCAGGATATTCCTTGATGTAATAGTTGCGAACGCTGTCTTTCGAAACTTGCTGAGCATGAAGCGAAATTTCATCAGCGGCTAAGAGGAAAAGAAAAAAAAGAAATGCTTTCGGCATTTATAAGATATACTCGCTCAGGTCCTTATTCTTGATCAAGCCACTAAGTTTTTCCTGCACCATTGCCTTCGATATTTCGATGCGGGCGTTAGGTTGAATTTTATCGGGTACGTCAAACAAAAACTCGTTTAACAATTTACTCATCACCGTGTGCAATCTGCGCGCACCAATATTTTCAATTTCGGCATTGATCGCAAAGGCAGTCTCTGCAATCTGATCAATGGCTTCGTCTGAAAAAGAAATGATTACACCTTCTGCCGCAAACAATGCTTCATACTGTTTGCTCAACGCATTCTTAGGCTCCTTTAGTATTCGAATGAAATCATCCTTCGTCAGGTTATTAAGTTCCACACGAATCGGGAAACGGCCTTGCAATTCCGGAATCAAATCAGAAGGTTTTGAAATGTGAAAGGCTCCGGCAGCGATGAACAGCACATGATCTGTTTTGATCACACCATGTTTAGTATTTACAGTGCTTCCTTCTACAATGGGTAATAAGTCTCGTTGCACGCCCTCACGACTTACGTCTGGTCCGCTTCCTCCTTTTTTTCCGGCACCGGAAGCAATCTTATCAATTTCATCAATGAAGATGATGCCTGCATTTTCAGCACGCTGAATTGCCTCTTCTTTCACTTCATCCATGTCAATCAATCGTGAAGCTTCCTCTTCGAGCAATAGTTTGCGTGCTTCGGCCACAGTCACTTTTCGCTTCTTGGGTTTTTTGGGCATCATGCCGCTGAGCATTTCCTGAATATTCATCATGGAAACTTCATCCATCATGCCTGCTCCAATCATGCCAATGCCGGGGTTGCCTCCTTGCTTGACATTGATATCAATCTTTCGATCTTCTAATTCCCCGTTTCTGATTTTCTCACGAAACAGATTACGCGTGCGTTCATTCAACTCAACATCGCTCGCAGGCACAGTGTCCTCATCCGCTGGTGATGTAAATCCTGCTGGTCGTGTCGTGGATGATCGCATCGGGGGAATCAACGCATCCAAAATAATATCTTCAACTGCCTGCGCAGCCTTCTCTTTTACTTCTTCCTTTTTTCTTGACTTCACCAGGTTCACCGATTGCTCCACCAGGTCGCGCACCATGCTTTCCACATCGCGGCCAACATAGCCCACCTCGGTAAATTTTGAAGCTTCCACTTTTACAAAAGGTGCATCGGCAATTTTTGCAAGTCTGCGGGCAATTTCTGTTTTGCCCACGCCCGTAGCGCCAATCATGAGAATGTTATTCGGAATGATATCGTTTTTGATTTCGGATTGAACACTCATTCGCCTCCAGCGATTGCGCAACGCGATGGCTACATTTCGCTTGGCTTCGTGCTGTCCTACGATATACTTATCAAGCTCGGCAACAATTTCGCGCGGAGTAAGGTGATTAGCGTGCATGTGTTTTAGATCAAGTAAAAAATCTAGCGAGGCTTTGTTTCTGCAAAATTGAATTCAATGGGTTTTTTCACCTTTTCTTTCAATAGGGCAATCTTCAATACCTCCTCTACAGAATCAACATAATGGAAAGTAAGTCCTTTGATATAATTCTTTTCAATTTCCTGAATATCGCGCTTGTTGCGATTGCTCAGAATAATCTCTTTGATACCACTGCGCTTGGCTGCGAGAATTTTTTCTTTGATACCACCCACCGGCAAAACCTTTCCGCGCAAGGTGATCTCTCCTGTCATTGCCAATTTTGCTTTTACTTTTCGCTGTGTAAAAATAGAGGCGAGTGACGTAAGCATAGTGATACCCGCAGAAGGACCATCTTTGGGCACGGCCCCTGCCGGAACGTGTATGTGCAAATCATATTGCTGAAACACACGATGGTCAATTCCAAGATCATCAGCATTTGATTTCAGGTATGATAATGCTGCCATGGCCGATTCCTTCATCACATCACCCAACTGGCCAGAAATTGTCAATGCCCCTTTTCCTTTGCTTACACTGGATTCCACGAACAAAATATCACCACCCACTTGTGTCCAGGCTAATCCGGTAACTACACCGGCTACATCATTTCCCTGATACAACTCCTCGTCAAAAATTTCAGCACCAAGAATTTTTACGACATACTCCGGTGAGATTTCCTTTACCATTTCCTCCTCCATGGCTTTCGCCTTGGCTACACTGCGGACTACGGAGCCGATTTTGCGCTCCAGATTACGAACACCCGATTCGCGTGTGTAGCTTTCGATCACTTTTAAAATTCCTTCTTTGCTAAACGAGACATCATCCGGTTCGAGGCCATGCTCCTTCACTTGCTTTGGCACCAAGTGGCGAATGGCGATCTGCAATTTTTCTTCTACTGTATAACCGGTGAGTTCAATGATTTCCATCCGATCGCGCAAAGCAGGGTGAATGGTATCTAATGCATTGGCCGTGGCGATGAACAACACCTTGGAGAGATCGTACTCCACTTCCAGGTAATTATCGCCAAAGGCATTGTTTTGTTCAGGATCTAAAACCTCGAGCAAGGCAGAAGAAGGATCGCCCCGAAAATCAGAACGCACTTTGTCAATCTCATCCAAAATAAAAACAGGATTCGATGATTTGGCTTTCTTGATGTTCTGTAACACTTTGCCGGCCATTGCGCCAACATATGTTTTTCGGTGCCCGCGAATTTCTGCTTCATCGTGAACACCACCCAACGACATGCGCACATAATTCCGGTTGAGTGATTTTGCGATCGACTTACCCAATGATGTTTTACCCACACCGGGTGGTCCGTACAAGCAGAGAATTGGTCCCTTCAAATCTTGCTTCAACTTGAGCACGGCCAGGTATTCCAAAATTCGGTTCTTCACTTTCTCTAAACCGAAGTGATCTTTATCCAAAATCTTTTTGGCGCGCTTCAGATCAAAATTATCCTGTGTGTATTCCTGCCAAGGTAAGTCAAGCATGAATTCAACATACGTCATCGCCACCGGAAACTCTGCCGCTTGAGGGTTAATGCGCTGAAGTTTATCCAGCTCTTTATTAAAGTGATCGGCAGCAGCCTTGGGCCACGCCTTTTCAGCACCACGCTTTCTTAGTTTTTCAATCTCTTTATCCGGCCCATCAAAGCCCAACTCGTCCTGCAATACTTTTATTTGCTGACGCAGGAAATAATCACGCTGTTGCTGATCAATATCGGTGTGTACTTTCTTTTGAATTTCGTGTTTAATCTCCAGCATCTGAATTTCTTTCAGCATGTACTGAAGGAGTAAAGTGCCCCGATCAATGATGTTGTTTGTCTCCAATATTTTCTGCTTCTCAGAAACATCAACATTAAGATTGGAGGCGAGAAAGTGAATTAGAAAACCCGTGCTTTGAATGTTATCCAATGCAACCTGAGCTTCCTGCGGTATCTCCGGGTTAAGCTTTAATATTTTTGATGCCGCATCTTTCAATGATTGCACGAGCGCCTTCACCTCTTTGCTCTCCAGGTCTAAGGCTGGTTCGGCCAGTAATTCCACACGAGCGGAAAGAAAGGGCTCTTCCTGAACAAACTCTTTCACGGAGAATCGATTTTTTCCCTGGATGATAATCGTGGTATTTCCATCGGGCAACACCAGCATTTTGATGATACGCGCAATGGTGCCAAAGCGATAGAGGTCATCCATACCCGGCTCTTCTACCTGTTTGTTCTTTTGACTGATTACTCCGATGATTCGGCTACCCTGATATGCTTTTTTAATCAGTCGTATCGATTTTTGTCGGGTGACGGTAATAGGGATGACCACACCGGGAAATAATACCGTATTCTTTATGGGTAAAATGGAAAGTTCTTCGGGCAGATCTTCGGGTTTTAAATCCGATTCCTGTTCCGGATTAATAAGCTGGATCAACTCTTCTGAATCTTCCTGCACAAGTGGGGCGATGGTTCTAAACATGTTTATAAATGCCAATTTGACACAAAAAAAGCGTGTCTCCAATTAAAACGTTAATGGTCGGTAAGTGGTCAATAGATATGCCAGCCTTTGGTTATGAAGTAAAATTGTATCATTTTTCCATGAAGGGTAAATTTATTACCGATAAGTACCTTGTGTGAAAAGGCTTTTAATCAATATAACAACCCTTGTTTTTTTGCTGGGAAGCGTTGTGGCGATAGCACAAAAAGACAAGAAACACCTTAAAAAAGCTGGAGTTGTTCAGCTGAATGATACCCTCACCTCCTACAGCCAGTCTGACATATTTAATTTCCCCAACCTGAATAAAATCCGATACTATGCTGATGCCGCCAGGCTTAAAGAAATGCAGCAAGTGGATAAGGATAGTGAGGAAATGTATCAATTATTGAAAGCGTATGTGAGCAATTTTGGTCTGGAAAATTTCAGCACCAATGCTCCGATGATTTGGGCGTTGGCAAAACTTTCAGAAAAGTATGGCCCTAAAGGAGAATCCATTCTCTTATACAAACTTGTATTGAAGCATCATCAGCAAGGGATTAACACCGCAGAACTTTTCAAAAAATATGACTCCATCGAAACAAACAAAAAGCAATATTACGTTCCGCTTAAATTCTATTACGAACTTGTCAATTATAGAAAAGAAATTGATACGCTTCGCCCGCCACAATCGGTGCTGGTGAATATGGGTTATGAAATCAATTCGCCAAAAGAAGATTATGGTCCTACCATCGGCAATGTTGATTATGTGTTGCTCTTTACCTCAAAAAGAAACAAGCATGAGCAGCGGGCGTTTGACGAAGATATTTTTTACAGTGTGAAAGTAGATGGCTTTTGGACGGAGGCAAAAGAATTTCGCGCCATTAATACAGTATTCAACGAAGGCTCAGCCTGCATCAGCCTGGATGGGAAGACATTACTTTTTTCGCGATGCAACACACCGGATGGATTAGGCAATTGCGATATCTACATGGCCTCGTTGAAAAAAGACAGCACGTGGACAGATATTAAAAATCTTGGCCCCAACATCAACAGTTCAGGCTGGGATTCGCATCCGTCACTCACCCACAGTGGCGACACGCTGTTCTTTGCTTCCAATCGGTTTGGCGGATTGGGACTATCCGATATTTATTTTTCAGTGAAAGATGCGAAGGGAAATTGGACGAAGGCTAAAAATGCTGGGCCCATCATTAACACGCGCTATAGCGAGGTGAGCCCGTTCTTTCATCATAAGTATAATGTGCTCTATTTTAGTTCGAATGGACACCCGTTGAATTTTGGTGAGTTTGATATTTACAAGTCGTACCGAATTGGCAAGCATTGGAGCGAACCAAAAAATATTGGACCGCTTGTAAATGGTGCCGGCAGCGAATATTATTTTACCATCGATTCAAAATCACAAGAGCTTTACTATGCACGCTCTACGGAAGATGATTTAAAAAATCTCGATCTCTACTCCTTTCCTGTGCCGATGGAAGCCCAGCCACTGGCTACCACAAAACTTACGGGTTCATTAAAAGATCGAGCAGGCAAGCCGATGAAAGGAATCGTTTCGATTATTGATCTTGATCAGGGTGTAGAAGTTGCTCCTAAATATTTGAAAGAAGACGGAACGTTTGATTTCAGTTTGATCAACAAGCGAAATTACCTCATCATCATTCAGGGCGATGACTTTTTCAGGATTGAAGAAATTTTCTTTCTGGATGGCGACAAAGAGATTAACAAAACAGCAGAACCGATTGAATCGAAAATCGCATTTACCTCTCTGGAATTTGAAAACGGCAAATCCGATATTCTGCCGGTGATGCACAGCGATTTGGCGAAGCTTGGAAATTTTCTTCTTGATCATCCGGAAGTAAACCTGAAAATCTCTGGTCATACCGATTCAGACGGAAGAGAAGAAGCAAACCTTAGACTATCACAGGCCCGGGCCGATGCGATCAAAGCTTACCTGCATTACGAGTACAAGATTGACGTGAACCGGGTTACCGCAATCGGATATGGAAGCTCAAAACCCATCACGAAAGAAATTACGGACGACCACAAGCAATTAAATCGAAGAGTCGAGTTTGAGATTTTTAAGAATTAGAAAAGGCCTCTGTTTAAGGCCCTTTATTTATTCTATTCCCCTTCCTTTAACCGATAACCTGCTATCCAGTAATCAACTTTGCAATATCATTATAGAATACAAACACCATCAGCACAAGCAATATGGCCATTCCAATTTTGATGGCGGTTTCAAAAACTTTTTCGGAAGGCTCCTTTCCGCTGATCATCTCGTATAGTAAAAACATGACATAGCCACCATCCAGTGCTGGTATTGGTAACAAGTTCATAAAGGCTAGCACCATAGAAAGTAATCCGGTCATGCGCCAGAAGCGCTCCCAATCCCATGTGCCTCCGTAGGCTTGTGCCATTCCCACCGGGCCGGACAACGATTTCTTTAAAGACAAATCACCGCTGAATATTTTTTTAAATGCTTTAAGTTGAACACCAATCACTTCAAATGCACGACCAGGACCCAATACGATCGATTGACCCAGCGAATAGTTCACCACGATCAAATCTTCTTTAGCAATCCGGTTTGAAACATAAAACCCGATTCCTTCTTCGCCTTTATAATTCTCTTTAAACGAAAGAATAGTACCTCCTCGTGAAACTTTAAATGATAAGGAATCTCCCGCAAAGGGTTTTACAATGCTGGCGACTTCATCAAAATATTGAACCGGTTTACCATCCACTTCTACAAATTGATCTCCTTTCTGAAGTCCCACTTTTTCAGCGATCGATGTTGGCCTCAGCGACTCCACTTTTGCCAGCGTTCTTGGCAACAGAAAATTAATCGCAGCTTCTTTGCTATTAAAGTTTTCAATAAAATCAGTTGGAATGGGAATGTTTACTTCCTGCTCACCGCGTTTCACAGTGTACGAAGCATTCTGTGTCAACAAAGCATCAGCTTTGTACACATCGTCAAACTTCTCCAGCGGTTGATCATTGATCTTTAAAATACGGTCGCCCGTTTGAAAGCCCAGCTTCTGTGCTAACTCACGCGCCTCCACACCGCCATTTTTATTTACATATTCGTTGGGGATGTAGGTATCGCCAATAAAATACGTGAGGCCGATGAAGATGAGAACGCCTACAATTACATTCACAATAATACCACCGAGCATCACAATCAATCGCTGCCAGGCTGGTTTTGCGCGAAACTCCCAATCCTGAGGAGGCAATTTCATTTGCTCCTTGTCCATACTCTCGTCCACCATGCCGGCAATTTTTACATAGCCGCCCAAGGGGAACCAGCCAATGCCATATTCTGTATCTCCTTTTTTGTATTTGAGCAGGGAGAAGTTGAGCACATTGGCCATGGGAAACAGAAAGTCAAAGAAGAGGTAAAACTTCTCTACCTTAATATTAAAGGTGCGGGCAGTGATATAATGACCCCACTCGTGCACTACAATCAAAATTGAAAGGCTCAGCAGCAGCTGGGCCGTCATAATCATTCCTTCCATCAGTTAATTAATTCAAAAGCTCTAATTCTCGTTTCTCTATCCGTATTCACATAATCCTCAAAGGCGGGACTAGCGATATAATCCATTTTTGCCAGGCATTGTTCCACCACATCCGACATTTCTAAAAATCCGACCCGATCCTTTAAAAATTCGGCCACGGCCACTTCGTTTGCTGCATTGAGTACGCACGGCATATTTCCGCCCCGGTTCAGCGCGTCAAACGCGAGCGCAAGATTACGAAAAGTTTCCGTATCAGGTTTCTCGAATGTCAGCGCGGGATAGTGGGCAAAATCAAATCGCGGAAAGTCAGATTTTAGTCGATTGGGGTAGGTCATGGCAAACTGGATGGGTAAACGCATGTCGGGCAAGCCAAGTTGTGCCTTGATGGAGCCATCTTCAAACTGGATTAATGAATGAATGATGGATTGCGGGTGTACCACTACTTCCACCTGGCTCGCCTTTAGTCCAAAAAGCCATTTTGCTTCAATCACCTCCAAGCCCTTGTTCATGAGCGAAGCCGAATCAATGGTCACCTTTGCGCCCATGGTCCAGTTGGGATGCTTGAGTGCTTGTTCTTTCTTTACGGCTGCAAGATCGTGTCTTTTCTTGCCGCGAAAGGGTCCACCCGATGCGGTAAGAATAATTTTTTCTATAGGGTTGTGAAACTCACCCACCAGGCATTGAAAGATGGCCGAGTGTTCGGAATCCACTGGATAAATATTCACTCCCTTTTGTTGTGCTAATTGTGTGATCAATTCACCTGCCACCACCAGAGTTTCTTTATTGGCGAGCGCAATATTTTTTCCGGCTTCAATGGCTTTGATGGTTGGCTTTAGGCCGGAGTAGCCCACCAGCGCAGTAAGCACAAGGTCAATCGTGTCCATCTGCACTACCGAGGCAAGGGCATCCTCACCAGCGAAAACTTTAATGTCCAGCGGAATCAATGCGTCTTTTACTTTTTGGTAATGATCTTCATTGACGATGACCACCGCATTAGGGTTAAATTTTTTTGCCTGTTCAATAAGTAGCTCAGCATTGTTTTGCGCAGTGAGTACTTCTACTTCAAATGCATCGGCATGCGATGCAATCACCTCAAGCGCTTGCGTACCGATAGAACCGGTGGAACCGAGGATGGCGATGGATTTCTTTGTAGGCTTGGATGTCACAGTCAATTTCGAAAGATGAATGTTGAATAATGAATTTTGAAAGTTAGTTTAAGACTTAGGATTTTTCGCGGTGATCAGGCTTTTATTAAAAATAGCAATGAGTTGATTGCACTCATCCATCACTTGGTGATCACTTATATATGAAACCCGGGCTAAAATCTTCAAAGTAACCAGTGACTCGCGTAACTCCTTCAGAATAATTCCCATTTTATGAATAAAATCCTTTCTTGATTCAGCGCTTTGCGCCTCTCCATAATTCAAAGCAGGAGAAGTACATGACCTCAAAAGTTGACTAACAAGATGATTTCCGGTTTTAGTGTTTGGAAGATTCTCTACGGTATGAATGATAAGAACAGAGAATTCGATGAGCCTGTTCTCAAGATCATATTTCTTCACGCGAGCATTATCATTTTGGGAATCCAATTTCATTATTCAACATTCTACATTCATCATTCGAACTTAGGAAGTTTTTAAACTTGTCAATTGCTCCGCAATCTTCCGATCGTTGCTTAGTCTTGGCACTTTGTTTTGGCCGCCAAGTTTTCCTTGCGATTTCATGTATTCGATAAATGCATTTCGGTTTAGGGAAGTGATTTTAAGGGTGCGCAAAATATTTCCTGAAATCAAATCATCGTAGTAAACATTCAACTGCCGCAATTGGTTATCGAGTTCTATCGCAAAAGAGGAAAGATCTTTTGGCGGAGAGGAAAACTCTATCAACCACTCGTGATGCGGCAAGCCTTCTGCCGGTGCTACGTTGGGGGCCACCGTAAACTCCACTAACTCTGTTTCTGGGAATTTTGCTATGGTAAACTTCATGGCCTTCTCCACTTCCTCGCCAATCACATGCTCTCCAAACGCTGAAATAAAATGTTTGATACGACCTGTTACCAATAGTCGGTATGGATTTTTCGAAACAAATTTAACCGTATCGCCAATCGAATAACCCCAAAGGCCTGCATTGCTGTTGATGATCAATGCGTAGTTTTTTCCGAGTTCAACTTCTTCAATGCTTAAGCGCGTTGGATTTTCATTAAAGTATTCATCGGCAGGAATAAACTCATAGAAAATTCCGTTGTTCAATAACAATAAAAGTCCTTCAGTAAGTTGCGAATCCTGATAAGCGATAAATCCTTCCGAAGCCGGGTAGGTTTCAATCGAATCTACTTTTTTGCCGATGGAGTCAAACAACTTGGCGCGATAGGGTTCAAAGTTTACGCCACCATACACGAACACCGAAAAATTCGGAAACACATCTTTGATTTTTTTTCCGGTGCGCGCCTGAATGCGATCAAAGTACATCTGGGCCCAGGGCGGGATGCCGCTGATCAACGTCATGTTTGCCCCGAGCGTTTCATCAATAATTCGTTCCAATTTTTCTTCCCAATCTTCAATGCAGTTGGTCTTATAACTTGGCTTTTGATTCGTCCTCAAAACTGCAGGCACCATGTGATTGGAAATTCCTGACAAGCGACCCGTCTTAATCCCTGCCACTTCATCCAACTCCGGACTGCCCGAAAGAAAAATTAATCCACCATCCAGGAAGGAAGAGTTACCTGTTTCGTGAACGTAGCTCAAGGTTGCATTTCGTGCACTGATGAAATGCGTGGGCGCAGAGTCCTTGGAGATGGGAATATATTTTGTGCCGGATGTGGTGCCCGATGTTTTTGCAAAATATGCAGGCTTGCCAGGCCATAGAATATCGGACTTCCCTTCAATCACTTGCTCAACGTAAGGCTTCAGCGCTTCATAATCGCGGATCGGCACACTCTTTTTAAAATCATCATGGTTGCGGATAGAATCAAATCCATGGTCTCTTCCAAAGAGCGTTGCCCCTCCTTTTTTAATCAGCGATTTGAAAATACGTGTTTGAAATTCTCCCGGTCGAGTCGACCACTCCAAAGTCTGTTTGTGAATGTAAGCTGCAAAAGGCTTGGCAAGGACAGATCGTATACCCATAGCCTGCAAAAATAGCGTTATCGGCAGCAGACTGCAAGCCATAACCCCACGCCTACTGACAAACCTTCCGAATCTTAAACTTAGGACTGCAATTTGTAAGTTGAAACAGCAACTATTAAGACCCTAGCAACATCTGGGAGTATTGTTCGTTTGGTTTAACTAGATTTCAAGATTATGAATACCTTCAAGACGATCATCATCAGTTTCATTGCCGGCCTGGCCGGAGCCTACTCGTTTCATGCCTATCAGCAGGAAAAAGAGGCTCGTAGCAAAGAGGTCGATCAAATCAGTTCGGTAAACAATTATGAAGCACCGGCTATCAATCGCCCTGCGGTGAATGAGCCCGTTGCAACTATACCCACTACTTCCGAAAATGTTGACTTTAGTCTTGCCTCCGCGAAAGCCATTCCAAGCGTAGTCTATATAAATAGTATCTCACAAAGTGGCGCGAGTTATTCGTACTGGGATCTATTGTTTGGAGGACGGGGATCACAAACCCAAGTGAGTTCTGGCTCTGGTGTGATTTTCACCACCGATGGCTATATCGTAACAAACAATCACGTGATCGAATCGGCTGAAAAAATTCAAGTGCTCTACAACAAGAAATCGTACGATGCAGAGCTAATTGGGACAGATCCTTCCACTGACCTTGCTGTATTAAAAATAAAAGAAGTAAACCTTCCAGCGGTCACACTAGCAAGCTCTAAAAATCTATCGGTTGGTGAATGGGTAATTGCTGTGGGTAATCCTTATTCATTATCGTCAACAGTAACTGCGGGCATTGTGAGTGCAAAGGGAAGAAGCATTAATATCGTGGAAGATAAATTTCCAATTGAGTCGTTCATTCAAACCGATGCGGCCATCAATCCCGGAAACAGTGGTGGTGCGTTGATTAATAAGCGCGGTGAACTAATCGGAATCAACACAGCAATTCTTTCACGCACCGGTTCGTACACGGGATATGCTTTTGCTGTGCCGGTAGACATTGCTAAAAAAGTTGTAGATGATTTGATCAAGTTTGGTGTACCTCAAAAAGCAATCTTTGGTGGCGATGTGATTGAGTATGATTATCAGAATGCAAAAAAATATGATCTGAATGTAGAGGTGAAAGAATTTAATGGTGTGCTTCTGGGTAGCGTTCAAAAATCAGGAGCGGCCGCCAAAGCCGGACTGGAAGAAGGTGATGTTATCACTAAGTTGAATAATGTAGACATCAACAGTAAAAGTTCATTTGAAGAAGAGCTCAGTTACCACTATCCCGGAGATAAGCTGCCAATAACCTACGTGCGCAATGGAAAGTCTTATACAGGAATAGTTACATTACTGAACAAGTTTGGAGATGTAAATTCCGTAAAGCGAAAAATCTTTAGCGACTCTGATCTTGGTGTGAATCTGGAAGCCGTTGACTATGGTGTGAAAATTTTTAAGATGCGCGATGGCTTATTTAAGCGAATAGGATTACCTGAAAACTACACCATCATTTCCATCAATCGCCAGCGCGTGACGGACCCACCAGAGGTGATTGAATTCTTTAATAAATATAAAGGAAGAGTTCTCCTGTACGGAATCAACAGCTCAAAACAAGAATTACCCTTGCAATTCACGTTGCAATAGTGAGCATCACTCAAAGAGTAGATTTTGAATTCAATTCAGAAATCATTTTTATTCAGAGGCAACAAAAAAAGAGGTCGGGCAAAAATTACCCGACCTCCTGTTTAGTTCTTAAAAATCTTAAGCGGTAATCCGAGATTTAAATTTCTTTGTCAGCTCGTCCACACTGTTTTTGAAATTCGCATCGGTCTTCATCATATCTTCTACCGATTCCAGTGCGTGAATTACGGTGCTATGATCGCGGCCACCAAAATTTTCCCCGATAAGGGCTAAGGTAAGTTGTGTGTAGCGTTTGCAAAAGTACATGGCCGTTTGGCGCGGAATAACAATCTCACGCTTTTTCACTTTGCCCTTCATTTGCTCCAACTCTACTTTGAAGTAATCGGCTACCGTCTTCTGAATGTAATCAACACTCACATCAGCCTGAATCTCCTTCACGATATTCTTCAGTACTTCCTTGGCTAGTTCCAGGTCGATATCCTTCTTCAATAAGGTAGCATGGAACAACAATGAATTGAGTACGCCTTCCATATCGCGCAGGTTGGTATCCACGCTGTACGCTAAATATTCTGCTACATCGGTAGGAATCTCAATTCCATCCGATTGCATTTTGTTGTGAATGATGGCCAACTTGGTTTCAAAATCAGGTTCCTGCAAGTCAGCCGTAAGCCCCCATTTGAAACGTGAAAGCAATCGCTCCTGGAATCCTTTCAAATCGCGCGGAGGGCAATCGCTGGTCATGATGATCTGCTTGCCGGATTGGTGAAGCTGATTAAAAATATGGAAGAAAATTTCCTGCGTTTTTTCGCGGCCGGCCAAAAACTGAACGTCATCCAGAATCAGCAAATCAACTTGCAGGTAAAAATTCTGGAACTCTTGCATCTTGTGATTTTGCAATGCATTCAAAAACTGACTGGTAAAGTCATTCTGATCGACATACAAAACTATTTTTTCAGGAAGTGTTCGTTTTATTTCATTTCCGATCGCCTGCACCAAATGCGTTTTACCAACGCCCACACCACCGTACAACATTAATGGATTAAACGAAGTAACTCCGGGCTTTTTAGAAACGGCAACACCGGCCGATCGTGCCAATCGATTACAGTCTCCTTCTACAAAATTATCAAACGTATAATTTGGATTAAGCCTTGAATTAACAGTTTGCGGATTGAGCGCTTTAAAGCTGAAAGGTGAATAATCCTCATGGCCATTTCCATTTACCACTTGCGCATTGTTGCGCTTCATGCCATTGCCATTGGGATAGTTTACCAAAACGGGAGGATTCTGATTATTGCCGCTATCCACCACCACAGAATATTCTAAACGGCCACCGGGGCCCATTACCTGGTGAATTGCTTTTTTCAAAACAGGAACATAGTGTTCCTCGAGCCACTCGTAAAAAAATTGAGAGGGAACCTGAATGGTGAGCACATCACCTTCCGTGCGCAAGGGAGTGATGGGTTTGAACCACGTAACGAAACTTTGTTCGTCAACACTTTGCTGAATTATATCCAGACAATCATTCCATACTGTGCCACAGTCAACTTCCATCAAAAAAAATCTCGTTTGAGTTTTGGAGTTTTTTGTTCCCGTTTTTCGGGAAAGGGAGACAAAGGTGTAAAAAAAATGAAGAACAAAAAAACAAAAATCTCACTTGATTTTTATACCATTTTTTCGGTATGGCTACACTCAAAATTCAAATCAAAAATTGCATTAATGACAACTTAACCACAACTTGAAACGGCATTTGCAAACGAATTCATGAATACAAAACCACTTGAATTAAATTTTTCTGCTTCTACCGTTGCGCAATGGGAAGAAGCTGCCCGGCAAGAACTTGATGGCGCAAATCCCAATGAAAAATTAGCCTTTTCAAAGGCTGACCTCACTATCAAACCCTATTACACCGAAAAAGATATCCCGGCTTTCCGTGTCAATTCGATTCCTGTTTCACAAAATGAATTTTTAGGCGCTCGCACCTGGCTCAACATGCCCAAGGTGATCGTAGAAAATGACAAAAAGGCAAATGAAGAGGCTCTTCTTCATTTAAACCATGGTGCGGACGGTATTTTGTTTGAGCTAACCGGATCAACGATTGACGTAAGTAAGCTTTTCCACCAGGTTGAACTTCAATACTGTTCGGTTTCCTTTCTAACCAATAATACTCAATCATCTTTTTTTGAGGATTTCAAAGTTTTTGTTGAAAAGAAAGCGATCTCCGATAAAATCACAGGCTCTGTTTTCTGGAAGCAAGGCGATGAACCAGCCGCACTGTTCGAAGCGTGGCCCCTGTTTTATGGATTGGGAATAATGGTTGAGGAAAAAAATAATCCCTCAGAAGAAATTGCCGAAGCGTTGATGAAGGCCATCACACAAGGCGAAAAATATTTTTCAGAAAAAAAGTTTTTACAGCAGGTAGCATTTCTTGTTCCCACAGGCTCCGACTTTTTTTTAGAAATCGCGAAGATCAAAACACTAAAACATCTTTGGGCAGTGATTGAGCGGGCTTATGGCACTACTACCAGGCGCACTGTTCCGGTTCATGCGTTTTCAAAATCCTGGATCAATGCATCGTTCGAACCGCACGGAAACCTGATCAAACAAACTACTGCGGGCTTATCGGCTGTGATGGGCGGTTGCGATGCGCTGACGATTGAACCCGACAGTCACGCCAATGAAATGACTGCGCGCATTGCCCGCAATGTATCAGCGCTGTTGCGCGAAGAATCGCATCTTGCTCATGTTGCCGATCCTACTGCCGGATCATACTACCTGGAATCGATGACATCATCACTGGTGTCAGCATCGTGGAAAAAATTTCAAACCCTTGCTGCACAATGAGACCTGACTTTAGCAAGATTTCTGCTCACCAAACAACTTCAGTAGTTAAATCTGGTCCGCATGCCGATTGGATTTCACCTGAAAAGATTACCATTAAATCTGCGTATGCAGAAAACGATATAAATGATGGACTGGCTTCAAAATTTGGAGCGGGCATTCCACCCTACTTACGCGGACCGTATGCTACCATGTACACGGTGCGGCCATGGACGGTGCGGCAATACGCAGGGTTCTCCACCGCAAAAGACTCCAATGCATTTTACAGAAGAAACCTCGCAGCAGGACAAAAGGGATTGTCCGTTGCCTTTGACTTAGCTACCCACCGTGGTTATGATTCTGATCATCCGCGTGTAGCAGGCGATGTGGGCAAAGCAGGCGTAGCGATTGATTCGATCCTCGACATGAAAATCCTCTTCGATCAGATTCCACTGGATAAAATGTCGGTATCGATGACGATGAATGGAGCAGTCATTCCCATCATGGCATTTTATATTGTGGCGGCCGAAGAACAAGGCGTAAAACCCAGTCAGCTCAGCGGCACCATTCAAAATGATATTTTAAAAGAGTTCATGGTGCGCAATACGTACATCTATCCGCCAGCGCCTTCCATGCGCATTGTGTCGGATATTTTTTCGTACTGCTCGCAACATATGCCAAAGTTCAACAGCATCAGCATCAGCGGCTATCACATGCACGAAGCGGGAGCACCCGCACACCTTGAACTTGCCTACACGCTTGCGGATGGATTGGAATACATTCGTGCAGGAATTAAGGCTGGAATTCCCATCGATGATTTTGCCCCTCGTCTTTCCTTCTTCTGGGGTATTGGCATGAACTTTTTTATGGAAGTAGCCAAGATGCGTGCCGGAAGAGTGTTGTGGTCAAAGCTGGTGCAGCAGTTCAATCCGAAAAATCCTAAGTCGATGGCGTTGCGCACGCATTGCCAAACTTCGGGCTGGAGTTTGACCGAGCAGGATCCCTACAACAACGTAGGCCGTACGTGCATTGAGGCGTTGGCGGCTGTGCTGGGGGGCACTCAATCACTTCACACCAACTCACTGGATGAAGCCATTGCACTCCCCACCGATTTCTCGGCTCGCATTGCGCGCAACACACAATTGTATTTGCAGAAAGAAACCGGAGTTACGCAGGTGGTTGATCCCTTGGGAGGCTCGTATTATTTAGAATACCTGACCGAAGAATTAGCAAACAAAGCCTGGGCGCTGATCGAAGAAGTGGAAGAACTTGGTGGCATGACCAAAGCCATTGAAAGTGGATTGCCCAAAATGCGCATTGAAGAAGCGGCCGCAGCAAAACAAGCACGCATTGATTCAGGCAAGGAAGTGATTGTGGGCGTAAACAAATATCAAACTGATAGCCAGCCTGATTTTGAAATTCTGGAAGTGGATAACACGGCCGTGCGCCAGGAGCAGATTCAACGACTGCAACAATTGAAGCGCGATAGAAACACAGCCGAAATGGAAGCCTCACTGAGGGCTATCGAACACGCGGCAGCAACAGGCACGGGAAATCTTTTGGAGCTGGCAATTGATGCTGCACGCAAACGCGCCACACTGGGAGAGATTTCGACTGCGATGGAAAAATCTTTTGGTCGCTATAAAGCAACGGTGAAATCAATTTCGGGTGTATATTCAAGTGAAATGAAAAACCGCAAGGAGTTTGATGAAGTGATGGCACTGTCCGATCAGTTTGCCGATCAGCAAGGACGAAGGCCTCGCATTTTGGTAGCTAAAATGGGACAAGATGGTCATGATCGCGGAGCAAAAGTAATTGCCACCAGTTTTGCAGACTTAGGTTTTGACGTAGACATCGGCCCTTTGTTTCAAACACCAGAAGAAGTGGCGAAGCAAGCCGCAGAAAATGATGTGCACGTAGTGGGCGCTTCCAGTCTTGCGGGTGGACATAAAACATTAGTGCCAGAGCTGATTGAGGCGTTAAAAAAAATCGGCCGTCCGGATATTTTAGTGGTGGCCGGTGGGGTGATCCCACAAAAAGATTATGATTTTCTCTACAAGGCGGGAGTAAGTGGAATTTTTGGCCCTGGCACAACGGTGGCTTCTGCCGCAAAATCAATTCTGGATAAGCTTATGGAAGAATAAGCATCCCGTTGCACAATCGCTCGTTGCGAAGAAAACATCAGCATGATTTTTAACGCTTAGGGCCGAATAATTTTTTATCTTTAACAAGAGAAAATATTCGTTGTCCACGATCGGTCATGGTGTGATGTATTGAAACACATATTCTTTTCTCAGTATTCTTAAAAATCAACGGTAACTCATGAAACCACTATTGCTGACATTCTTCACTATTCTTGGCGCGATGTCTTCACTTTTATCTCAGAATAAGTATGATAAAATGCTGATTACTGCCGAGGCATCTTATGAAGCCGGAAATTACAAGAAGGCGATGGGTGCGCTCGAAAAATTCAAAAGCAAAGTGTACTCAAAGATGGGAATGCAAACCGAGTACACACCCAAGTATCATTATTTAGCTGCGAAATATAATCTGGCAACCGGGCACCTTCAGGAGTTTGAAATACGCTTGCGCAACGCCATCACCACAAGTGCATCCATCAACAAAGAGAATAGTGAGAAACATGCTTTGCTCATGATAAACACTGCAGAACTGTACCTTCAACTGGGTCAGTACAAAGTAGCTTCCGATTTTCTTAAAGATGCAGAAAGAATTTTAGTAGGCGATTTAATGACCGAACCGGTTAAAGCGCGAATAGAAGTCGATCGTGCGGAAGTGCTAACCGGCCAGGGCTACTACAATGAAGCATTGGAAATTTTGAAGACACGAGAACGCTACTATTTAGGAAGAGCAGTGAAGCAAGATGCTTTTGTGGATGACAAAGGAAATTTGAAAACCAGAAAACTAACCGAAGAAGAAATCGCCAGTCGCTACAAAGATTATGCTCGCGTGTTAACGCTCACCGGAAATGCTTATGGAAAACAGGGAAAGCTGATCAGTTCAGACTCCGCTTTTGCATTAGCCGCTCGATGGATCTCCAAAAATCTCGGGAAAAGCAACGAGTGGTATGTACGCAATCAGTTTTATAATGCTAACATTTTAGTGGAGAACGGCAATGAGACATTACCAAACGATCTCGAATACGGCAGGCTGATCGACTTGATGAATGCAAACCATGCACCCGATCATTACCTGTCGCTTGAAATGTATGAAGGGCTGCTGCGGCAATACCTGAAGGCCGGCCAGGATGCGCGCTATCTGAATTCAAAATTGGAATACGAAAAGATCATTAATAAAAACTTCAAAGGAAGAAGTATCTACCACGTGCGCCTGAAGGCGATGGAGTTTGACGCGCGAATGGAAAAGAACAAAATGAAGAATTTGGATAAGGAAGCGAATGCGATGGTGACCAATACTTCAGAGCTACCGCGGTTTGACCGGGTGTCTATTCAGGTGAATGATTTTTTATATCAACTGAACGTAAACGAGAAAGATTATAAGCATGCAGAACAACATCTGAATGAAATTATTGACATCAAAAGTGCGCTGTATGGCGATGATGCCCCTGAAACACATCTTTCAAGGATTCAACTTGCCAATTTCTATTTGGATTACACTAATAAGATTAATGAGGCCGCTGCCCTTTACGAAAACAGTTACAACAAAGTGGTAGCAAAGCAAATCAGCGAACAGCATAAAAATCAGCTTGACATACTCAACCACCTGGCAGTGCTGTACGAGGTCACCGATCGTTATGCCGATGCCCAGGCTACCTTGGATAAAGCCGCACTGGTAGCACGATCGAAGTACGATGACAAAGACTATCAATATGGTGCCGAGCTCACTCAAATTGCACAGCTGCAAATTAAATTGGGAGAGTATGAAAAAGCAGAAGAGAACCTGAATAAGGCATTCAATATTCTCGATCCGTTTCGCAAAGAGCCTGACAAGAAAGTATTCCTGATCAACGCCATTGAAACCCAGGCAAAGCTTTTTGGTATTAAAGGTTTGTTTGACGAAGCGGAAGACGCGCTCGATCGCTCTGCCAAAATTATTTCAAAAGCCGAACGAGGACTGAATTTTGATGAACTCAATGCCGACAAAGAGTTATTGGATTTATATATTCAACTGGGCCGATACACCGCCAGTGAAGAAATACTCGAGGGCCTCATTCCGGAATATGAAAAAATTTATGGAAAATCATCATTGCGTCTGATAGAGCCGCTGGTAAATTCCGGAAAACTATCGCTGGCAAAAGGCGATTACACCGAGGCGGAGAAAATTGCCAGCAGAGCACGTGACATTGCCCTGAGTGTTTACAACGAACGATCTACCAAGTCTGCGGCCGTGCTGGAATTATTGAGCGACATTGAATACGCCATTGGCGATTACGCCACCGCAGAGACAAACATTTTAAAAGCACTATCGGCAAGAGAAAAAGAGTTTGGAAGAAATCACATCGATGTTGCCAAGTCGCTTGGGGAACTCGCCCTTATCAAATTTTATAAAGGCGACAACCTGGATGACGTAGAGAAAATTATTAACGAAGCACGCGATATTATTGGCGCTCGGTTAGGGAAAGATAATCCGCAATACGCAGAAATCTTAAAGACGGTGGCCACCATCAAGATCGCGGCTAAAAAACACGAGCAGGCGTTCTCCGCATTAACACAAGCGGAATCTATCTGGCGCACCAAAACAGGATCGAAGCGAAGCATTAAAGCGGCCAACATTTTTACCCTTACGGGAGATGTACACTATCAGCTAAAAAATTACCCGAAGGCGGAAGAGTTTTACAATAATGCCAAATCCATCTACGAAAAATATTTTAGTAATACTCACCCAGAATATGTAAAGGTACTTTCCAAGCAAGCAAGGGTGGCTTATATGCAAAAAGATTTCAAGCGCTCGAAGCGGAATATTGAAGAGGCACTGAACAACTATGAGAATTTCATTAAACAGTATTTTCCGGCACTGAGCGAACGCGAGAAAGCCAAGTATTGGAACACCATCAAAGGTGATTATGAATTTTACAATACGCTTGCGTTCAGTCAGCTGGAAGATTTCAGAGATCTAACCGGCAAAGTGTATAACTACCAATTGCTCACCAAAGCATTGCTGCTAAGCTCGTCTATTAAAATTAGGGAGCGCATTCTGGCCAGCAAGGATCAGGCGCTGATTGATACGTACAATCTTTGGATTGAGAAAAAAGAATTTTTGACCAACGCACTCTCTATGAGTAGCGAGCAACTCACGATGAACGGAATTGATCGTGCGGCACTCGGCAATGAAGTAGAGAATCTTGAAAGAATGCTCAGTGAAAAGTCAGAACTCTTTGGTCAGAGTTTTGAAAATAAGAAAGTGACGTATGAAAACGTGCAGAAATCATTAGGCAAAAATGAAGTAGCGGTGGAAATGGTGCGCTATCACCATTTCAATCACACGCTTACGGATTCGATCGTATACGTAGCGCTCTATATTGAAAATAATAATGCCCGTCCTAAAGTAATTTCATTGCCGGAGGGTTATCGCATGGAATCGCGCTTCTTCAAATTCTATCGCAACACGATGAAGACGAAGCAGCCTGACCCGAATTCATATAATGCTTTTTGGGCGCCCATTCAGAAAGAAATTGGTCAGGCGGCTACCATTTATCTTTCGCCTGATGGCATTTACAATCTGCTCAATCTGGAGTCTATCGCTACACCAGATGGAAAGTACGTGATCGACAATGCCAATATCGTGATCGTGAGTAATACCAAAGATCTTTACATGCGCAAGCTGAAAAAGAAAGTTACTGTTCAGAACAACAAGGCTTCCATGTTTGGCAATCCAACATTTTACCTGACCGCCTCTGCGGATATGACGATACCACCATTGCCAGGAACTGAAATAGAAGTAATGGAACTGGAGTCGCTGTTAAAGCAAAGCGGTTGGGTTACCGATGAATACATGGATGTGAAAGCCACAGAAGAAAAGGTAAAAGAACTCGACAATCCAAAAATATTCCACATCGCCACGCATGGCTTCACTCCTACACCACTTGAAAATGACGATGATGAAGAAAGTATTACCGGCAGCGAAGCGGCATTGCTGGAAAACCCACTCTTAAAAACTGGACTATTACTGAAAGGTGCCGGTGATGTGCTTAACAATGCAAAGAACAAATACAATTATAATAGTGAGAGCGGAATTCTCACAGCATACGAGGCGATGAACCTGAACCTTGACCAAACCGACTTGGTAGTGTTGAGTGCCTGCGAAACAGGGCTTGGCGAAATTGTGAATGGCGAAGGTGTGTACGGATTGCAGCGCGCCTTCATGGTAGCGGGCGCAAAAGTGTTGATCATGAGTATGTTTAAAGTTGATGACACCGCCACACAAAAACTGATTTTGAATTTCTATCGCAAGTGGCTTACCTCGGGCAACCTGCGTCAGTCCTTCACGGACGCGAAAAAAGAATTGCGTGTAGAATATCCTGAACCGATTTATTGGGGGGCTTTCATGATGATTGGCTTAGATTAAAAAGCAGAGCATGAGTAATGCAACAACCCTATCGAAAGTTAAAATAACCATTGAACGGATTCACCATCGCGACAATAATTGTATTGCGATGAAATTTCCTTACGATGAAGAGCTGATTGGTGTTGTCAAAGCGATTCCAAAAGTAAAGTACAGTAAAACGCATCGCTGCTGGTATGTTATTGATTCTGCGGATGCTGTTCCATCGTTAATAAAACATTTTAAAATTCATAAGACACCGGTTGACTTCTCAAGCGTTTCGGATGAGACTGTGCCCGAGTCTGTTGACCAATCGCAACAAAAGAATGACGAACACATGAAGGCTTTGCGCCTGATGGAGCAAAAGTTGCATTTGAAAGGCTACAGCAAATTCACTAACAAAACTTACCTATCGCAGTTCAGTCTGTTTTTAAAGTTTTATGAAAACAATCACCCTATTGATTTAACCGAAACAGAGATCAGGAACTACCTGCTTTACCTAGTGGAAAAAAAGAAGGTTAGTCGCTCGGCTCAAAACCAGGCCATTAATGCAATTAAATTTTTCTACGAGATTGTGCTACGGCAGGAGCGCAAAGTATATTTTCTGGAGCGCCCCTTAAAAGAGCGAAGGCTGCCTACTGTTTTTAGTCAGGAAGAAATAAGCAAGCTTTTTGAAGTTACCGCAAACCTTAAGCATAAAACAATGCTCATGCTTATTTACTCGGCAGGCTTGAGGCGGGGTGAATTATTACGGATGCGCGTGGCGGATATTGATTTCCATAGGCAAATTGTTTTCATCAAAGGAAGCAAGGGAAGAAAGGACCGTCAAAGCCTGCTGGCGAAAACGTTGATCACGATTTTGCAAACCTATATTAAAGAGTATAAGCCAAGCTATTGGCTATATGAAGGCAGCGAGGGAGGAAAATATGGAGAGCGCAGCATACAACGTGTGTTAGAAAATGCCTGCCGGAAGGCGGGCATACGCAAAGAAGTAACGCTTCATACGCTACGACATTCTTTTGCCACTCATTTATTAGAGGCGGGCACCTCAACGCGTTACATTCAGGAACTTTTAGGGCATGAATCGCCACTCACCACCGAAATATACACTCACGTTACGCGGTTTGCGCTGGATAAAATACGCAGTCCGTTAGATCAGCTTCCTTCGGGGAATTTTTTAGAAAATGGCAGTGGGGAATAAGGAGTTCGCCTTAAAAATATCCTTCAAATCAGCTCATATTTAAAGAAAAAATTGGTTTATCTTGCTCTACAGCGAAAATGGAAATACACGCAACACTGCTTATAGCCAGTCGTTGTAGCGCATATGCTTATTAAGTGACGACTATGAGACAAGTAATAACTTTAGGTCTAGTTTTGATTTTAGCCTCGTGTCAGGGACAAGCTGACAAGTCTTCAATTTACGGACGCTGGACGGGCACAAAACGAACGTTGAGAAATGGCGAGACGGGTGAAAAGTTGACGTTTGACGGCAAACCTTACCGTAACGATGAAGTACTTGAGTTTAAGGCTGACGGGACAATGTTTAACGTAGTGGACAACATGACCGTGGACTTCAAAGTAAACGGTGACGTACTGTTGCTTGGTGATATGATATTTAAAATAGAGAAATTGACAGATGCAGAGTTAGTAATTGTTGAGTATGACGCAGACGACCCAAACAACGAGACTGCATTTAGGAGTTATTATAAAAGGACCAAGTGACGCATACGCGCTACAACAATGTGCATATTTCATTGCGGGGGTTTAGTGTTGCGTTGTAGTTTTTGTTTCTTAATTTAGTTCGGTCACGTGGGACAATTTTGCAGCAGGTCGCGCTTGTCATGGCCGATGGCCATTTAACAAGCGCTCCTAACCCCGCAACGCAATATGCACTCACGTTGGTAGCAATAGGGCCCGGACAAATTTGTGTTTCAAAAAAAACGGACGACAAATTTCTAATAAAGATTTCCCACGGGGACAAGTGAACGACTTCGCAGACAACTTGGACATTGAGAAAATTACAACGTGGGACAGAATAAAAATTAATACAGCCAACCCTACGCATTTTTAAGAAGATTGTGCCTCGACTTTCTCCACGCATTTGGCACATGCCATAGCCGCACAAACCCACCGCTCCACCAAAGCTATGGCAAGAGCCAAACCCACCCTCAAAGTGACATGCTAACTATAGTATGTGGTTTTCCCGAGACCTCAAAGTTAGATTTGTGCTAACTATAGTCTGTAGCTAATGAATAAGAAATTGTCAGCAAAATTCGGTGAAGTGATAAGAGAACTCCGTAATGAAAGAAACTTGTCGCAAGAAGAATTGGCAGGCAGAGCTGATGTGCATAGAACGTACATTGGAATGATAGAAAGAGGTGAAAAAAACATCACTATTGAAAATATTCAAAAACTAGCTAAAGCCTTAAATGTTTCATTGAAATCAATTTTTGAGAAGCTAGACAAAATTTTGAAATGACTATCCAATTTCTAGGGCAAGGATTTGAAGCCGAATCCCCTAACTCAGTCGGGAATAAACTAAGAGACAATTTTGCCTCGAACTCATTTAACAACTTTCATGGTATTTCAGCATTCGCGAGCGTTGCTGGAGTAAATCTTTTATCTGGATATATTACAGGGGCACGAGAACGCTACGCTTCTTTAAACTTAATCATTGGCGTAGACCAAGAGGGAACATCAAGAGAAGCCTTAACACAAATTCTAGGACTTGACTTGAATAGTTATGTCTTCTATCAAAATGAACCTCCGATTTTTCACCCCAAAATATATTTATTCGAAGGAGCTACTAGAACAAGTTTAATAGTAGGCTCATCAAACTTAACCGCAAGAGGTATTTTTGGAAATGTTGAAAGTTCATTGCTAATCGAGTTTGCAAATGATGACGAAGACGGGATTAATTTATTAAGAGATATAAAGACCTATTTCTCTGGCCTATTTCAGTTTAATGACCCGAATTTATTCAGATTAACAGCAGAATTAATTGAATCACTTGTAGCAAGGGGAATTGTTCCAACCGAAAGAACAAGACAGAGGAAACACAGAAAAAGAACAGGTGCTGACGAAAATGTTCCAGTCATTGATGACGGCTTAGTCATCCCCAGAAGAGCAACACCACGTGTCCCTGCTCCTGTTAGAAACAGACCAGCAACAGACCCTGTCTTAGTTAGTGTAAGTGAGGAACTAGAAATAACAACACCGGTTCAGTTAAGAACTTTAGTGTGGTCAAAGGAACGACTTAGCAGAAGTGACTCCCAGCACGTTTCACAAGGCTCAAACCCTACTGGCAACTTGAAATTATCACAAGGCGGGTTTAGGTTAAATGATATCCTTATTAATCAGGAAACTTATTTTAGAAATGGAATCTTCAACCATTTAAATTGGGTAATGACAAAACCAAACAGTACAACATATGAAGAGGCATTTTGCGATTTCAGAATTAGAATACTAGGTGCTGACAGAGGTACTCATTCGGTAAAACTTAGTCATGACAGTGTAAGAGTTGCAAATCAGAAGAATACGCCAACTTGGCTTCATTGGGGACAACTCACTACAGCCCTCCAAGAAACCAATATCACAGGAAGAAGCTTAAACCTTTACCGATTAGAGAACGGTTCATTTGAGATTGAAATCGTTTAAAATCTCCATAATTTATTTGTTGTTTCTTTTTAGAAGTATATATTTGGACATCTTTTGTCCAAAATATGATTTCAGGTAAAACCTTCGGAGAAACAATTAAAAGTTTGCGCGAAGAAAGAGAGCTGACTTTAAAGCATGTAGCCGACCATTTAAAAATGGACATTTCTCTTCTGGCTAAGATTGAGAAAAATAATAGGAACCCCAGCTCTCAGTTAATTCAAAAGATTGCTAAATTTTTTAATGTTGACGATAAAGAATTAAAAATTGCCAGATTAAGTGATAGAGTAGCCTATGAAGTTTTAGAAAAAGAAGACTACGCAGTAGAGGCGCTGAAAGTAGCAGAGAAGAAAGTAAAGTATTCAAGAAAAAAGACCTCGTATCAATGAAGCTTATCACTCAAGCGACAGCCGAAAAGTTAAGAGGTGGTTTTTATACCCC
>CBHTSG010000003.1:0-297193 GCA_966095315.1 uncultured Cyclobacteriaceae bacterium | reverse complement strand
AACATTTTAAGTGGTGGTAATTAAAAGGGTGATTTGGTACAGGTAGTGATCGGTTTCTATTTGTGGGTTTTTATTTGACGCGCCCCGGCCCCTCCTTTTGTCGGGGCCGCCTCTTTTTGAATTGTTTCGTACCTTTGTAGTATGAATCAGCTGGTGACAGTTGGCATGTTAATTCTGCTTTCTTTCTTCCCTCCAAAGAAAGAAGCCGGTGTATTGCGTCATCATTTTATTGTGCTGCCCGATAGCAAGCTCACCATCAATGGCAAAACCAATGTAAACTCCTTTCAATGTGCCATCCGTCAGTATTGTGGCAGGGATACTCTGATTTTGCAAGAGGGCGGTGTTTCGGGGCCATTTTTCGTGAAAGGTTATGTTGGATTGGAGGCTGCCGGTTTTGATTGCGGTATGGCCATGATGACTTCCGATTTTTCAAAGACAATCAGAGCCAATCAATATCCTGTCATTGGCATAGATTTCAAATCTTTCGAACGAGTGCCCAGTTATGCTTGCAAGGAGGAAAAGTTTAAGGGTGTGATGGCTATCCATCTAAGCGGTGAGGTAAAGACATTTGATGTGGATTGCACGTTGGAGGCGCAACCTTCAGGGTTAATTCATTTGAAGGGATCGCGGAGTTTTACGTTCTCTGACTTTAAACTGATTCCGCCCAAGCGGATGATGGGAATGGTTACCGTTCAGGAGAATCTGGATGTCAATTTTCATTTGGTGCTAAAACTCGATCCGAATTCCTGGTAACAAACAATTATAATAAAAAAGAGAGACTGCCTCCAACTCTTGTTGAGGCAGCCTCTCTTTTTTTGAAGAGTTTATTAAGCTCTTGCTAATTCAATATTAATATGAAGTTTCACCTCATCGGCAACTACCACACCGCCCGCTTCGGTCACGGCATTCCATGCTAAACCAAAATCTTTGCGATTGATTTTGCCATTCACTTCAAAGCCGGCTTTGAAATTTCCCCAAGGGTCTGTCATTGTTCCGCCAAAATCCACGGTAAGTTCTACCTGCTTGGTTGTTTCACGAATGGTAAGCGGTCCGGTAAGTTTGTAAGTTGTACCAGATACTTTTTTCAACACACCATTTTTGAAATCGATGGTTGGGTATTGGTCAGCAGCAAAAAAGTCTGGTGACTTAAGGTGGTTATCACGATCGCTTTGATTGGTGTCGATGCTGGTGGCATCTAGGCTGAAGTTAACTTCGGCACCATCAAAGTCTTCACTTTCTGATGTCACCGATCCACTGAATTTTTTGAAGAATCCGGTTACCGTAGAAATCACCAGGTGTTTCACTTTAAACTGAACTTCGCTGTGTGTGGTGTCGATGTTCCAAAGGGTTTTTGTTGCTACTTGCGTTTCCATATGTTTTTTTGTTTTAGTTTTTTGTTTTTGTGTGATACAAAGCTACGGTGACCTATGCCTCCGGCACCTTGAACCAGATTAAGGAAATAGCAATAGCGCCTTGAACTAGATTAAGAAATTACTTTTCTGCCCGCTTCCTGCGGATTTTGCTGAGAAATTCTGGCGTGATGCCAAGGTATGATGCGATGTATTTCAGCGGAGCAAATTGTTCCAGCGTGGGGTATTTTTTCTGAAAGGAATGGTATCGTTCCTCCGCTGTCGCGGAAAAATTTTGTATGATCCGTTGCTGATGCGTGACCAGCGAATTTTGAAAGATGATTCTGAAGTAGCGTTCAAAAGCAGGAAAGCGGTGAAACATTTCGTCCATGTTGGATTGTGAAAGCAGAAAGATTTCACTGTCGGCCAGCGCTTTAGTGGTGTACACCGATGGCACCTTCTTGGTAATGCTGTGAATATCGCCTGTCCACCAGCCGGCAAAGGCAAATTGAATGACATGGTCATGGTCCGTTTCGTCCGTAAAATAGGTCATCAGACAACCACTGTTTACATAAATCATATTCTGACTGATGTCTCCCGCTTTCTCAATCAGTTCATTTTGCCTGAGCTTTACCGGGAGTACCAATGAGGAAAAATAGCGTTTCGCATTTTCATCCAGTGCCACGTATTTTTCGATCGAAGTAAGGAGTTGACTTGTATCCATAAATGTGGTGGTGAAGTTAGTTAATGATTAGCTTCGCACCATGGATATGGATCGATTCCGTCAGCAGTCGCAGACCAAAGCCTCTGAAAATAAAAAATATTTGCAGCGGCTTAAGAAGAAGGATGCCCGTGTGGTGGACGATGAATTTCATTTGCTGCACGAGGAGGTTTTTGAAGAAGTAGATTGTTTAACCTGTGCTAATTGTTGCAAAACCACCAGCCCTATATTTTATCAAACGGACATCGAGCGCGTATCAAGGGCACTTCGCATGAAGCCCGGAGATTTTGTAGAGAAGTATTTAAGAATTGATGAAGACCGCGATTATGTTTTGAAATCTTCCCCTTGTCCGTTTCTTGATCGTGAAAATTATTGCACGGTTTATGAAGATCGCCCCAAGGCCTGTCGCGAATACCCGCATACCGATCGAAAAAAAATGGTGCAGATCACCGAGCTCACGTATAAGAATACATTAGTGTGTCCGGCTGTTTTGGAAATGGTAGAACGGCTAAAAAGAATTCTCCCCTGAAATGAAAGAAAAAAGCCAACGAGTTCCGCTGGCTTTTTCGTTTTGGCAAACCGCCAAACTTATAGGATTAGGCAACCTGTGCCTGAAGCTTTGAAGCCAATACTGATTTTGGTACAGCGCCCACTTGCTTGTCCACAATCTGACCATTCTTGAAAACCAAAAGAGTAGGAATGGAGCGAACGCCAAAGCGCGCAGTTACTTGCGGATTCTCATCCACATTTAATTTGGCGATTACAGCTTTTCCCTCATAATCTCCTGCTAGTTCCTCCACAACGGGACCAATCATTTTGCAAGGTCCACACCATTCTGCCCAAAAGTCAACCAAGACAGGTTTTTCACTATTGATCACTGAATCGAAAGTAGCATCGGTTAATTCTAATGTTTTGCCCATGATATGTATTATTTAAAAGATTTTTAAGATTCTACAGGTTCCAACACAAAGGTAGGAGAAATTGTTCCAACTTCATCACGGCTCGGCAGCGGTACCTTGGGTTGATCCTGCAACCATTTCACTTCCAGCTTATCCGTTACAACGCCCACATCCGCCAGTTTTTTCAACTCTTTAATAAATGGATTGCTTGGTTTGATTCGGGCCGTGCGCGATAAGAGTTCAGCCTGAAGTAAATTTTCATCGTCTTTCAGATAAAAGCGAAGCGAGGCGTTGCCTGAGTTTTTCTTGCAAAGCTTTTCAAGATGATCGATAAAATCACCATCAACCGATTCCACATTTAAGCAAATGGCTAAACCCTGAACGCGCTTCGAGGCAACTTCATTAAGCAACTCAATGTTTCTGATTTTGAATTCCAGGTTTTGATCTCCCCAACTTTTTCGAAGTACATTTCCTTCAACAAACAAAAATAATCCGGGCATCAGGAATGACTTGAACTTCAGATAATCATCACTCCAAAGCATGAACTCACCCTTGCCGCTGTAATCCTCCAAAATAAGTTTACCAAAAGGTCTTCCCGTCTTGGTCATGCGGTGCTCAACAGATGCTACAATGCCACCCACTTTGCATTCTTTTCCTTCATTACCTTCCAATTCGGAAATGGTGTTCAGCGGGGTGTTGCAGAAAGTATCCATTTCAAATTTGAAATTATCAAGCGGATGTCCTGAGATGTAAACACCCACAACCTCTTTTTCGAAATGTAATTTTTCTATTTCACTGAAAGGTTCAATGGCATCGATCTTCGGAGGAGGCATAGCCGTGCCGGTGGACGCTCCAAACAAACTTGCTTGTGCACTTTGTGACTCTTGTTGCAATTTTGATGAGTATCGAATTACTTTTTCTGTGAGCGAAACATCGCCTTCTTTTGCCGCGATGTATTGCCTGCGATGGTACTCCGGGAAACAATCAAATGCTCCCGATAGGGCCAGACATTCGAACGTTTTCTTATTAACAGCACGTTGACTCAATCGCTTGGCAAAGTCAAAGATATCTTTATAAGGACCATGAGCATCGCGCTCAGCAATGAGGGCTTCCACGGCTGCATCTCCGGCTCCTTTGATGGCGCCCAATCCAAAACGAATTTGCCCTTGTTTGTTTACTTCAAAGTAAACGCCTGATTCATTTACGTGAGGGCCCAATACTTCAATACCTTGTCTTCTGCATTCTTCAATAAAGTACGTTACGTTATCGAGGTTACTTTGAGAGTGGGTTAGCACCGCAGCCATATACTCGGCAGGGTAATTTGCTTTCAGGTAGGCCGTATGGTAGGCCACTAATGAGTAGCAGGTAGAGTGCGATTTGTTAAACGCATATTGCGCAAAGGCTTCCCAGTCTTTCCACACCTTTTCAGCAATGCGCTCGTCATGATTATTTTTTTTGCAGCCGGCAATGAATTTGTCCTTCATTTTATCAAGGACATCCTTTTGCTTTTTACCCATGGCTTTACGCAACACATCAGCATCACCTTTTGAGAAATTGGCCAACTTTTGAGAAAGCAACATTACCTGCTCTTGATATACGGTGATACCATAAGTGTCCTTGAGGTACTCTTCCATCTCGGGCAAGTCATACTTGATGGGCTCGCGTCCATGCTTGCGGGCAATGAAGTTGGGTATGTATTCCATTGGGCCCGGGCGGTACAAAGCATTCATCGCGATCAGATCTTCAAACTTATCTGGCTTGAGGCCTTTTAGGTAAGCTTGCATGCCATCCGATTCAAACTGGAACGTGCCCGTAGTTTCTCCTCGTTGATAAAGTTGAAAGGTTTTTTGGTCGTTGAGTGGAACCTTGTCGATATCAATGTCAATTCCTTTGCGCTTTTTAATGTTACGCAGTGCAGTTTTAATGATGGTGAGTGTAGTCAAACCCAAAAAGTCCATCTTCAACATTCCGGCACTTTCTACTACGCTGTTGTCAAACTGAGTAACGAGCATGTCAGAATCCTTGGCAGTAGAAACCGGAACAAATTTCGTAAGGTCATCGGGAGTGATGATCACACCGCAGGCGTGTGTTCCTGTATTTCGGAGTGAACCTTCAAGGACGACCGCCTGCTTCAATACTTGCGCCTTCAGGTCCGTTCCTTTTTTAACATCACTCAATTCTTTTACTTCTTCAAATGCTTTTTCAAGAGAAGTACCGGGGCGCTCCGGCACCAGCTTGGCAAGATTGTTTGCTTCGGCTAATGGAAGCTCCATCACCCGCGCGCAATCGCGGATCGAGGATTTTGCTGCCATGGTGCCGTACGTAATAATTTGCGCTACCTGATTATGACCATATTTCTCAATGACATACTTCAACACTTTGTCCCGGCCTTCATCGTCAAAGTCGATATCAATATCAGGCAACGATACACGATCAGGATTTAAAAAACGCTCGAACAGCAAATCGTAAGCAACGGGATCAACGTTGGTAATGCCGATGCAAAATGCAACCGCAGAACCAGCTGCAGATCCTCTGCCAGGCCCCACGGAAACACCCATCTCGCGCGCCTTCGAAGTAAAATCCTGAACGATGAGGAAGTATCCCGGATAACCAGTCTTTTTAATGGTTTCCAATTCAAAGTCAAGTCGCTCTTTAATGGCTGGCGTCAGCTCCGGATATTTTCGTTTAGCGCCTTCAAAAGTGAGATGACGCAGGTAGTCGTCTTCGGTGGCAAATTCTTTTGGAATATCAAACTTGGGAAGAAGAACATTCCGCTTCAATTCAAACTTTTCAACTTTATGAATGATCTCGCTGATGGTTTCAAACGCTTCAGGTAAATCGCGAAAGAGCGATTTCATTTCGTCTTGCGATTTGAAATAGAATTGATTGTTGGTTAAGCCAAAGCGCGTGCCCCGGCCACTGCCGATAGGAGTAGATTGAAATTCTCCTTCTTTAATGCAGAGGAGAACATCGTGCGCGTTTGATTCCTCTTTTTCGAGATAGTAACACTCGTTCGCAGCAAAGTATCGCACATTAAATTTTTTTGCGAAGCGAAGAAGTGTGTCGTTTACGTGATCTTCTTCTGGTATGCCGTGGCGATTAAGTTCAATGTAAAAATCATCGCCAAATAAATTGTGCCACCATTGAAATGCTTCTTCGGCTTGGCGCTCGCCTACATGCAGAATTAAATAGGGAATTTCACTATTCAATCCACCCGTGGTCGCCATTACACCTTCGCGGTATTGGGTTACTAACTCTTTGTCAATGCGTGGATAAATTCCGTAAAGCCCTTCAATGAATCCGATGGAACTCAGTTTGGCAAGATTATGATACCCTGTTTTGTTTTTGGCCAGCAATACCTGGCAATATCGTTTGTCAGGATTGTCTTTAGTGAATTTCAGTTTCTTCCGCTCGTCCGATAAATAAAATTCGCATCCAACGATTGGTTTGATGTTATGCTTCAGTGCCTCGCTTACAAATTTGAAAGCACCATACATGTTTCCAAAATCAGTGAGTGCCACAGCGGGCATGTTTTGCGCCTTTGCTTTGGTGATGATTTCCGATACATCGGGCACAGCCTGCAATACTGAAAATTGCGAATGGAGGTGAAGATGGCAGAACGGTTCTTCACTCAAATCGGCTCCTTCTCCTTCTGCAGTATAGCTTACCTCTTTTCTCTTTTCTCGCTTGCTCGAATTGCCTGCCTCCAGATTAGGCTCTTCATAGACAATCTCCTCAGGGCTTGTGGCATCAAATGGTTTAACAATTTTTCGGGTGACGAGTCCGAAGAAGGCCCGTGCAGTGGCCGCCACATCGTATGAGGCATCGTGGGCATCTTCAAATCCTTTTCCGAAAAGCTTTTCGTGAAGCTCATGCAGCCGGGGCATCTTTAATTTTCCACCAATGCCTCCCTGCAATTGACAAAACTCAGTTGACGCAATTCCGGTATCTACTTTTTCAAGGGAGAGAAATTTTTCTGTTTCGATGGCTTGCCGGATAAACTCAGCCCCAATGATGTTGATGTCAAATTCAATGTTATGACCCACCAGCACTTTGGTATTTTCCAGATCGGCTGCAAACTGTGAAAGCACCATTTTCAAATCCAAGCCTTCTTCAAGCGCACGCTTGGTCGAGATTCCATGAACCTGCTCGGCCTTGAATGGAATATCAAATCCATCTGGACGAACAATGAAATTTTTCTGCGAAAGCAACTTGCCTTTAGCATCGTGTAACTGCCAGGCGATTTGAACCAATCGCGGCCAGTTTTCTAGGTCAGTAAGTGGAGCAGTCTTATTGCGCGGAATACCGGTGGTTTCCGTATCGAAAATTAAATACATGAAAGCAGTAGTGGTTGAAAGGCTAAAATTAGCGGATCATAGTCAATTACCAATAATCCCAAAATGAAACTAAAGTCTATTATCGGAACAAAATCCCTTAAATAGTATTTTGTAAACATATGAATATCAATAGTATAATTAAAAGGCATCTCAATTGTCTTTATAGATAAAAGCTCAACAACGAGTTTTTTAAACAATATGAAAAACGCAATAAGTAAAGTTTTGGACTTTGGAAAAAAGCAATGGTTTTTAATTGTGATGGTAACAATTATTTCACTGATCATTCTCCTCTTTGAAGCACTCTGATTGAAGCACTCCGGATTCTAAAGCCATCGGCACGAAGCAGCCGATGGTTATGGTATCGTACTAAAGATGCACTTAATTTAGAACGGTTTAAAATACCCCTCTAAATTGTTTCGTAAAGCTTTGCAGACTATTTTTGGTTTTGTTGTTAAAAACACCAACGCTTAACTATGAAATGGTTTGTTGAACTCTTCACCAGTTCGCTGGGAAGAAAACTTTTGATGGCCCTTAGTGGTCTGTTTCTTATCTTATTTCTGGCAGTTCACCTCGCAGGAAATCTTCAACTTTTAAAAAATGATGGTGGAGAGGCGTTTAATGTTTACGCCCAATTCATGACCACCAATCCGTTAATCAAATTCATCTCTTATACCAATTACGCACTCATACTTCTTCACGTAGTGGTTGCTATTGTATTAACTAGACAAAATAAAACTGCGCGCGGATCTCAGGGTTACGCCATTAGTTCAGGAATTTCTTCCTCGGCTGCTTCCCGCAACATGGGCATTCTTGGTTCAATCATTTTCTTTTTCATTGTTGTTCATATGCGTCAGTTTTGGGCGGAGATGCATTGGGGCGGAATACCTACTGCCGATTATGAGGGGCATCCCGGAGTTAAAGACCTTTATAGTATTGTAGGTCTCGCCTTCGGACAATGGTGGTATGTAGCCTTGTATGTAGTGAGTATGATCACGCTAGCGTTCCACCTATGGCATGGATTTACAAGTGCATTTCAAACGCTTGGCTTAAACCATATGAAGTACAACCCTGTTATCAACTTTGTGGGCAGAGCGTTTGCGATCATTGTACCAGCGCTCTTCGCACTAATTCCAATAATGATGTTCTTTAATTAACCGACCTGATAGATATTATGAAGCTTGATTCAAAAATCCCTGAAGGCCCGTTGGCCGAAAAATGGACAAAGCACAAATTCAACTTAAAACTGGTCAACCCTGCCAATAAGAGAAAGTATGATGTAATTGTTGTAGGCACAGGTCTGGCGGGTGCATCAGCGGCTGCTTCGCTAGGGGAGCTGGGCTACAATGTAAAAGCTTTCTGTTTTCAAGATAGTCCGCGCAGAGCTCATAGCATTGCTGCACAAGGCGGTATTAACGCGGCCAAAAATTATCAGAACGATGGCGATAGTGTTTATCGATTGTTTTATGATACAATTAAGGGCGGTGATTATAGAGCGCGTGAAGGTAATGTTTATCGCCTGGCAGAAACAAGTGTCAGCATTATCGATCAGTGTGTGGCACAGGGTGTTCCTTTTGCACGCGAATATGGTGGGTTATTGGCAAACCGTTCGTTCGGTGGAGCCCAGGTATCAAGAACATTTTATGCTCGTGGACAAACTGGACAACAATTATTACTAGGTGCTTACGGTGCATTGAATCGTCAGATTGCCAACGGTAAGGTAAAAATGTACAACCGTACCGAAATGCTGGATGTGGTGATTGTTGATGGCAAGGCAAGAGGAATCATCACGCGTGATTTGATCACCGGTAAAGTGGAAGCACACAGCGCCCATGCCGTTTTACTTTGTACTGGTGGATATGGAAACGTATTTTACCTTTCCACCAATGCGAAAGGATCAAATGTTACTGCGGCTTGGAGAGCGCATAAGAAAGGAGCCTTGTTTGGCAATCCATGCTTTACGCAAATTCACCCTACGTGCATTCCCGTTACTGGCGATCATCAATCCAAATTGACATTGATGTCGGAGTCGTTGAGAAATGATGGAAGAGTGTGGGTGCCGAAAGTTGCCCGACCGGGATTAAAATCAAAAGAAGCAGTTTCCATTCCTGAATCAGAACGCGATTATTTTCTGGAGCGTAAATATCCATCCTTTGGTAATCTTGTACCGCGCGATGTCGCATCACGAAATGCAAAGCAAGTTTGTGATGAAGGCAGAGGCGTAGGATCAGGACTTGCAGTGTTCCTTGATTTCTCCGATGCCATCAAACGTGATGGTGAAGACACCATTCGCGCGAAGTATGGAAACCTGTTTGATATGTATCAGCAAATCACCGGAGAGAATCCATACAAAGGACCAATGATGATTTATCCCGCTGTGCATTATACCATGGGAGGATTGTGGGTTGACTATAATTTAATGACTTCCGTACCTGGGCTATACGCACTTGGCGAAGCTAATTTCTCTGATCATGGGGCAAATCGTCTTGGAGCAAGTGCGTTAATGCAAGGCTTAGCCGATGGATACTTTGTTATTCCTTATACGCTTGGTGATTATCTCGCCAACATTGGGTGGGCCGATAAAGTAGGAACCGAGCATCCTGCCTTCAAGGAAGCTCTTGATGGAGCCAATGCCAGACTAAATCAATTGCTGAGCATCAAAGGAAAGAAAACGGTCGATGAGTTTCATCGGGAGTTGGGCTTGACCATGTGGGAATACTGCGGAATGTCGCGCAATGAACAAGGCTTGAAAAAAGCCAAGGCGAAAATTCAGGAATTGAAAAAAGAATTTTGGTCCAATGTAAATGTACTAGGCTCTGCGAATGAACTTAATCAGGAACTGGAAAAAGCAAACAGAGTAGCCGATTTCATTGAACTTGGTGAGCTCATGGTGGACGATGCCCTGAGCCGTGCGGAATCTTGTGGTGGTCACTTCAGAGAAGAATCTCAAACTCCGGAAGGAGAGGCCATGCGTAAGGATGATGAATATGCTTACGTGTCAGCGTGGGAATACAAAGGCGATAATCAGCCTGAAGTATTGCACAAAGAAGAATTGAAATTTGAAAATGTAAAACTTACTCAACGTAGCTATAAATAATATGAAGATTACGTTAAAAGTCTGGAGACAAAAAGATGCGAATTCAAAAGGCGCATTTAAGACTTATGATCATCCACATGTATCTCCCGACATGTCATTTCTGGAAATGATTGATGTGTTGAATACCGAACTCATCAAAAAGGGAGAAGACCCCATCGCATTTGATCACGATTGTCGCGAAGGTATTTGTGGTATGTGTAGCCTTTATATTAACGGCCGTCCTCACGGGCCGCTGCAGACGACTACCTGCCAGTTGCATATGAGATCGTTCAGTGATGGCGAGACGATAACAATTGAGCCTTGGAGAGCTAAAGCATTCCCGGTGATAAAGGATTTAGTGGTGGATCGCACAGCCTTTGATCGCATCCAGCAATCCGGTGGATACATTTCGGTGAATACCGGTGGCGTGCCTGATGCTAATGAAATTCCAATTCCCAAGAAGATTGCTGATGAGGCATTTGATGCCGCTACCTGTATAGGTTGTGGCGCCTGTGTTGCAGCGTGTAAAAATGCTTCGGCTATGTTATTTGTAAGTGCAAAAGTGTCTCAGTTTGCTTTGTTGCCACAGGGTAAGGCAGAGCGCAAAGAGCGTGTAGAGAAGATGGTAGCACAAATGGATTCTGAAGGGTTTGGATCATGCACCAACACAAAGGCATGTGAAGCAGAATGCCCTAAGGGAATCAAGATCACCAACATTGCCAGATTAAATCGAGAATATTTTGGCGCCATGCTCAGCTCTTATGAGGTTGAGACCGGTGGTGGCGGTGAATAACAAACTACTAATAAATGAAAGAGGCTGTCTCAAAAGCTGCTTTGTCATTCCGACCGTAGGGAGGAATCATTGAAAATAGTTTCACTACGCTACTTCAAAGATTTCTCGTTCCTCGAAATGACAATTCAAAAGAGCTTTTGAGACAGCCTCTTCGTTTTTACAGGCTAATTTGAATAGGCTAAATCAAGCAAATTTGATTTGGCATGGATTGTGAATAATTTGATCTAAATTATTTCTTGTGAATCGATTTGTACCAGTACTCTTAGTGCTCTTGTTGGTAATGGCTTGCAGTCCTTCTGTAACGAATACTGCTCTTAAAACGGACCTACAAAACCCAAAACCAGATTGGCTCATGGCAAAGCCAGTACAGTCTAGTTATTACATTGGCATTGGCCACAGTGTAAAAGACGGAGTCAATAATTATTTGCAGTCGGCAAAAAAGAGTGCGCTTGAAGACTTGGTTTCTGAAATCAAGGTCAATATTTCTTCTACTTCCGTGTTGAGTCAAATTGATGTGAACAAAGAGTTTCAGGAGCGCTACGAGCAAATTATACAAACTACCGCTGCGGACGAAATTGAGGAGTTTGAGCAAGTAGATGCATGGGAGGATGCCAGAAATTATTGGATTTACTATCGGCTTTCTAAAGAACGATACCGACGAATTAAGGAAGAACAAAAGCGAAATGCCGTGGCGCTGGGGCTCGATTTTTTTACGAAGGCAAAGCAAGCTGAGCGCAATAATGAAGTAGTTCTGGCACTTGGTTTTTATTATCAGGGCTTCCGTTCTGTTGAAAAATACCTGGCGGAACCTCTCCGGTTGGAGTTTGAAGGCAAAGAGATTTTGCTTACCAACGAGATCATCTCCAGCATGCAATTGCTATTAGATAAAATGGAAGTAGCAGTTTCTTCTCCTGAAATAATTATTAATCGAAGAGTAGCCAAAGCAGACTTATCAGTTATTGCCGGAGCACTCGATAAAGCAACCCGAAAGCCCATTGTTGATTTACCCCTTAAGGCCGAATTTGAAAAAGGAGCAGGAGATGTTTTCCCCGATTATAAAACCAACAGCGCTGGTCAGGCGAAGATTCTTCTAACCAAAATTAGTTCACGCGATATAGAGCAACGCGTAGCAGTTAAGGTTAATCCTTTAGCATTTGCGGGCGAAAATGCATCTCCAATTTATTCCCTCATCGCTCAGAAAATGGTGGTTCCCAAAGCATCGATATTGTTGAAGGTGCAGCGCCCGGTGGTTTATATCACTTCTGCGGAAAAAAGCTTTGGAGTTGCAAAACCAAGTCAACAGATCACCAACAAAATCAAAAACTACCTGGCAAATTCCGGATTTGAATTTACTGATGATATCAATAAGGCTGAGTTGTCACTTGATGTTAATTCTGATGCAGAGAAGGGAGCTGTTTCAGGAAGTATCTACATTTCTTATGTAACCGCTCTGATCAAAGTAACATCCGTAAAGGATAATAAAGAGATTTATGCCACTACGCTGGACCGTATCAAGGGCTTTAGTTTGGATTATGATCGTTCAAGCCAGGAGGCTTACAACAAGTCATTAGAACTATTGGAGAAGGAGAAATTGCCTGAGCTATTGAACTCGATTTTACAGTAAAAACCCCTTTTTCATGCCTTTTTCAGGTTTTTTGGTATTAGAATTATTAGATAAATAACGTGGCCTATTAATTGCATTGACTAAATTGCGTAACCAAATTCCATAATTGATATGAAAAATTTAACGAATGTTTCTTTTGTAGTTCTGGCAATAGCCGCTTCCCTTGTGGTAGGCTGTAAGAGTAAAGAGAAAGCTCCTGCAGGTGAAAAAGAAGTAGTGGTGCCTTGTTCAGGCCCTGATTATTTCACGAACAATAAAGTATTTAGAGCCAACTCAATAGGCGAAAGCATGGACCAGGTGACTTCTAAGAAGAAGGCTTTAACAAATGCTCGCAACGAACTGGCCCAAGCAATTAACACCACCGTGAAGACAGTAACTGACAACTATGTGAATTCACGCGAAATGAATAAGCGAGAAGAATTGGAGCAACGCTTTGAGAGCCTTAACCGTGAAGTGGTTGATCAAACGCTCACCGGAGTTCGTACCATCTGCGAAAAGCTGGTTCAAACAAAAGAAGGTAACTACAAAACGTACATTGCCATTGAATTATCTGCTGATGAGTTGGTATCAAAATACAATGAGCGTCTTTCCAAGGACGAGCGTCTCAAGATCGATTACGATTATGAGAAGTTCAAGGATACCTTCAATAAGGAAATGGAGAAAATGGGTAAGAACTAATTTGTCTTAACTTAAAAATCAAAATCCTGGTGATGAGCCGGGATTTTCTTTTGTTATGGCGGGTTATTCATCAACACCTTTACTGAAAAAATTAGGCATTAAACCTGGTGCCAAATGCCTGGTTACTGATTCACCGAAGGAATACTGGAACTGGTTAAGTCCGCTTCCGGAAGAAGTTCAAATTATTACGAAAGGCAGCGCAGATTTTATTCACGTGTTTGCTACTTCACGCAAAGTGTTTGAAAAACAATTCATCACTCGAAAAAAGCAATTGACAAAGGATGGAATGATGTGGGTATCGTGGCCGAAAAAATCCTCAAAAGTACCAACCGATTTGGACGAAAACATTATTCGAGAATTCGGACTCAGGAACGGCTTGGTAGATGTGAAGGTGTGTGCCGTGGATGAAATTTGGTCGGGCTTAAAGTTTGTCTATCGCCTTCAAGATCGTTAAACTCATTTCCAATTAGCAGGATCCAATCTCCAGGATTTTACATAAACCAATTGATTTTCATCCAGATAATTTTGCTTGATAGCTTCGGTCAGCAAGTGATTGAAATCACTTAAACAGACTAGAGGTACATTTTTGTTCTGAAAGTTCTTTACGGCTTCATCAAAGCCATAGGTAAAAATAGCAGCCATCCCAATTACCTTCATGCCGGCCTCTTCAACGGCTTGTGCAGCCTTCAACGAACTGCCACCGGTTGAAATAAGATCTTCAATTAAAACGACTCTCTGTCCTTTCACTGCCTTCCCTTCAATCAGGTTGCCCATTCCATGTTCTTTTGGTTTTGGCCTAACATAGATGAAGGGTAACCCCATTTCCTCCGCAACAAGTGCACCCTGAGGCACGCCTGCAGTCGCTACTCCCGCAATGCATTCCACGTCCTTATAATGAGCATGAATTGCTTCGGCCAGGCCCTTCTTTATAAACGTGCGGATGGCCGGATAAGAGAGTGAGAGGCGGTTGTCACAATAAATGGGAGACTTCCATCCGCTGCTCCAGGTAAAGGGTTGCTTAATATTGAGTTTTATGGCTCCGATTTCCAAAAGCCTGGAAGCAACCGGCCCAGCCGTATTTTCAAGAATTTTCACTGACTCCATTTGGCCTTCAAGTTATTATTTTATGCCTGTACGTTGCTAATAATTTGACAAAATCAGCGAGCGGTGCATGAATTTTTGGTTTTATAGTACATGGAGTTGATTCAATGAGAATTATTTATGTTTTTGCAGTAAGAGTAATATTCTGGATTGCATGAATCTATTTGTAAATGATATTCCGGTCAGGATTATGAAGTCTGGCGAAAAGCCCGAGCCGGGACTAGTTAATGCAGAAATCAATGCATCCGTGGAGGCCATTACCAAAGCAAAGCTTATTCATCATGTGTGGATTGATCAGGCCAGCATTCAGGATATGGATCTCATCCTTGATCTGATCAACTCCAAAGTGCCCATGAATTTGCTATCCCTTTATGTTTCAGTAAAGGATTACACTGGCTTCAAAGATTATCTGAAGGCGAAATTTAAAGTGATCAAAGCGGCAGGAGGGCTTGTTCGCAAGAAGGATAAGTTTCTCATGATTTATCGAATGAAGAAGTGGGATTTGCCAAAAGGAAAACGCGAAAGCGGAGAAAGCAATAGTGAAACCGCTTTGCGCGAAGTAGAAGAGGAGTGTGGTGTAAAAGTGAAGCTAGGCAAGAAGATATGCACCACATGGCATACCTATACCATGAATAAAAATAACATGCTTAAGAAGACCAGATGGTATGCCATGGATTTAGTAGATGAATCGAAACTTAAGCCAAGCATCGAAGAAGATATTGAAGACCTGAGATGGATGACGCAAAAGGAAGTTTATCATGCGCTCGAAAATTCTTACCGTTCCATCCGGTTTGTATTTGAAAAGTACTACCAGAAGAAAGAGAAAGTTAAGCAGCTATAGTGGGTACGGTATGAATTGCGACACATCGCCTTTATAGCGATGAACTTCCCGAATGATCGAAGAACTGATTGATGCAAACTGTGGGGAGGTAATTAAAAACACAGATTCCAATTCAGTATTTAAATGCCGGTTTACCTGAGCAATGCTGTTTTCGTATTCGAAGTCGGTAGTATTTCGCAGCCCTCTTAATAGATAACGTGCATTATTTTTCTTGGCGAAACTGGCCGTCAGCTCGGCAAACGTCTTTACAGAGATTTGCGGGTAATCCTTGAAGGTGCCCGATATTTTCTCTACCATCAGTTCAATGGGAAAGTAGCGCTGACTTTTTCCACTATTGTACCCGATGGCTACAATGATCTCATCGAACAACTGAAGGCCTCTCAGCACAATGTCTTCATGACCTTTGGTAAAAGGATCGAAGGAACCTGGAAAAAGGGCTACCTTTTTCATCGTTAGGTAAGCAGGTTAATGGAATACAAATCAAAGAAGTGGTGATCTTGCACTTCATCAAAGATATAGCCGAATTTAATATCATCGGGCCGTGACCCAAAAACTACGTTGCGCACATATTTGCAAAATTCCTGATAATGAGGTGAGTTCTTACCGATGTAACCCCATAAAATAATTCTGCTTGAAGTTTGATCCATACCCAGACCTTTTAGCACCAGCATGATGTACTTGATGTAATCAGGAAATTGCTTGATAACAAATTGATTATAGTAAATCAGCTTTCCATGATTGACCGATAGCACGTGAAGCTTAAACCGATCGACATAAACATACAGTGGATTATCTTTCTCTTTGCCAGAATAACGCATCACGCCCTCAATCAGGGCAGTGGATTGATGATAAAAACTCACCTTGGTATTTTTATACAAGTTACGCAACCATGTGAGAAGGCTTTTCTGAACGGCAAATACCGTGACAGCATCAAAAATACCATTTGAACAATGAAGGATTTCTTCCTTTTCAGGATCAAATTGCGCATTGAACTTGAGGTAATCCGCAGCGGCCTCAGCCACAAACAAAGAGGAGGGAACTTGAGTGAACTTGTTGTTCTTGATGGAGACCTTCACCTGTTTCCAAAAACCGGCCTGAAGAAGCTGATGCGAATCAAAAAGATTTTTTAAAAGGTCAAAAAAGTCCTGATGAGATTGGATGTCACCGAGAACATAATCCTCAAAAAAAACTAAGTGGGCATTCTCGGTGTCGACAATGCCCACTTGAAAATCTTTAACGCCTAATTGTACTAACAAATCATATTGATGAAGCTTGTCCTCATCAAAGCGGTCGTCTTTGACCTTCTTAATTAATTTGTAGGTGAGTGTTGCAGGCTGCAAAGTAATTTTTTATTCCCAGTTACCGGAAGTTGAAACGTCTGTGCGTGATCCAAAGTGAAGAGGCTTGCGGTTTTTCTGCTCGTTCTTTTCACTTCTTGTCGGATTTGCCGGCTTAGGATCTTTCACTTCAATAACCTGAACCAGGAGTCCTGATTTGTCCACTTTTCCAACATAGATGTCTAGCTTCTGTCCTTGCATGTAGGGAATTTCTCCGATTTTTGAGATATCCACGTTAGGATTAAACTGATAGTCCCAGAAGCTAATTAGAAGCTGTCCTTTCTTTACTTCATCACCAGCGTTAACGGGCGCCAATTCGGTTATTGTTCCTTGCTCAGAAAAAGGTGGTTCTTGCTCTTTGCCACCTACTTGAAGGATGTAAGCCTTCTGGTTCTTAATAACCTTATCACCAACTTTTACTTTGTATCCTTTGAAAATACCATTGTCCGATGCGTTAACGGTATATTTTTTCTTGAAAATCCGTTCTTTGGCAGGTACGAAGCCCAGAGTATCAATAAATACTTTCACCTCTTCCTGACCATACGCTTTCTGGGTAATTTCTTCTCTTCTTTGAATGATCGGAACTCTACCGGTTTCAATAAAATTAATTAGTGAATCCCAGTTTGCAGTATATCGGCCGTTTACTTCCAGAAATACAATTTCAGCTTCACGAATAAGCTTAAGGCGCTCAATCATAGCAGCTTCTTTAGTAGAAATTGCCTCACGTTCTTCAATGGTTCCCTGAACTCCGCGGTATAGCCTAAATGCAAGGAATAAGCTGGCGGCAAGTAAGACAGCAGTTAGAATTTTGGTTAGGTTCATTAGTAATCAGGTTTAGCCTGCAATTATAAAGATTTTATAGGTTTTAAAACAACCAATCATAATTTAAAATAACCCTTTACATGGAGTATTTCCTTTGGATTTTCAAGGATTTTAAAAATTCCATGAAGCGACATCTTATCCATTGAATTGATTTCCTCCCAAGTCATTAACCGGGTCTCAACGATGATCTGGTTATCACCCATTTCCGGATCATCACCCCGCTTCAAAACTCCGCCCTGCGCTGTTGCCTTGAAAAATAGCTCGATGGCATGAAGCGGTTTATTAAGGAATTCCGTGACAAAGAGAAAGTCACCAACCGCTACCTCCAGCCCTGTTTCTTCCATAATTTCCCGCTTGAGCCCGTCTGGCACATTTTCGCCAAATTCGATGCCACCACCCGGTGGAGCCCAAAAATCTCCGGCCGTTAAGCCCTGATGATTCACCATGACAATCCCATCTTCCCACTCGCAAATGGCGCAGGCCCGCAATCTTACTTTGTTACCATAAAAATCCTGAACCGATTTTAGCATGTATTCGTTTACAAATGGTAGTGGATTCAATATTAATGAATATCCAAACGTTATTAGATTAAGTTTCAGGTTTAGGGTTCGATTTTATACTTTGGAAAAATTATGAAAGTGGTGAGAGGATATTTAGTTATGATGATGTTGGCAACGAGCTTTATCATCAATGCGCAATCTGACATTACAAAAAAAGGTGCTGTCATTTCTTGGGAAACTCAAGCATTTGATTTTGGTGATATTTCCCAAGGAGATAAAGTCGAGCATACTTTTACGTTAGTCAACACAGGCAGCGAACCACTGGTCATTACCAACGTTCAGGTGACGTGCGGGTGTACAACGCCCAAAGGCTGGCCCCGCGATCCGATTGCACCAGGAAGTAAAGCAGATATTACCGTGGCATTTAACAGCACCGGTAAATTTGGTAGGCAGAATAAAGTGGTGACACTGGTTTCTAACGCAGTATCGGGGTCCAATCAGATTACTTTTTCTGCCAACGTGCTGGAGAAAAAATCACCTAATTGATTTTTGATTTTACGATCGCCACAAACACGCTTACCCATCCCGCCAGGAACAACAATCCGCCCAAAGGTGTAATCATTGCAAATGTTGTGACGTTTGTAGTGGCATAGCAGTAAAGACTCCCGCTAAATAAGATTATTCCCCCCAAAAAAGATACAGCTGCCCAATGAATGAGCTTCGATTGAATTTTATCAGCACCAATGCCCAAAAACAGAATGGCAAGTGAGTGAAAAAATTGATACCGGACCGCCAACTCGTAAGTATCTATTCGTTGATATTGGGTGAGCAAAGGCTTTAACGCATGAGCGCCAAAGGCTCCCAGTAGGACCGATATCCCCGCAAGGGCCGAACCAATCAATAGAATTTGTCTGTTGGAGAACATACTTTCAAATAATTTAGGTCCGGCTTCCAAATAGTGCAGTACCCACTCTAACCATTGTGCTACCTTCTGCTACCGCGATTTGATAATCAGAGCTCATGCCCATGGATAGCTCTTTCATTTTTACATTAGATGGTAGTTTCATTTTGTTGATGGTGTTGAAGAGCAATCGGAGTGAGGCAAACTCCTTTTTGATTTGATCTTTATCTTCTGTGAGTGTTGCCATGCCCATTAACCCAACGATTTGAACATTGGTGATCAAAGAAATCTCTTGGCTGTTCATCAGGCTAATTATTTCTTCCTGACTAAACCCAAACTTGGTGTCCTCTTTGGCAATATGAATTTGAAATAGACAAGGGATTATTCTGTCAACCTTCCGTGCCTGCTTATCAATTTCCTGAAGCAGTTTAAAACTATCAACCGAATGGATTAATGATACAAAGGGAGCAATATACTTCACCTTGTTGCTTTGCAGGTGGCCAATCAAGTGCCACTGAATATCCTTTGGCAATGCCTCGTACTTTGCCACCATTTCCTGTACTTTATTTTCACCAAATACCCTCTGCCCGGCATCATAGGCTTCCTGAATTTTTTCAATCGGCTGGGTCTTGCTTACCGCGATGAGCAAGCAATTGCCCAATTCCGACCGAAAGTTTTGAATATTATTTTTAATCGTCATTTTATATCTTGCCCGCTCGTTGCCCACTGGAGCAATACAAAGTTATGGCCATACTTGGAACCTTACTTAAAAAAGGAATAAAACTTCGCGAAAATCTGGAGCAGGAATATACTTCTCCCTTTGAGTTGCAGAAGAAAGAACTGAAGGAGTTAATGATCACTGCAAGTCAGACTGAGTTTGGCAAGTACTATGATTTTCCTCAGATACTCAATGCATTTCGAAAAGGAGATAAGGAGTTTTACAAATCCTTTAAGGAAGCAATACCAATTCACGATTATAACAAAATCTATAAAGACTGGTGGCAGCTGGCGCTGAAGGGTGCAAAGAACATTTGCTGGCCAGGCAGGGTAAAATATTTTGCATTGAGCTCGGGTACTTCCGAGGCATCGTCAAAACACATTCCAGTCACCAAGGAAATGACGAAAGCAATTCAACGCACCAGTGTGCGACAAATCATTTCGCTATCTAAATACGACCTGCCGGCCGAGTTATTTGAAGCCGGTATTTTGATGATTGGCGGAAGCACTCACCTGAATAAAAAGGGAAGTTATTTTGAAGGTGACCTCAGCGGCATACAGGCAGCCAGCCTTCCATTCTGGTTTCAGCATTTTTATAAGCCCGGTAAGAAAATAGCCAAGAGCAGAAACTGGGATAACAAGCTTAACGAGATTGTTCACAAGGCGAAGGATTGGGACATCGGCATTGTGGTGGGCGTGCCTGCATGGATTCAGATTTTGATTGAGAAGATCATCGCTTATTATAAGGTTGATCATATTCATGAAATATGGCCCAACCTTCTTATTTATGTGCATGGAGGTGTGTCGATGGATCCTTATCGAAAGGGTTTTGAGCGCTTATTAGGAAGACCGATCTATTACATTGAAACTTACCTGGCATCAGAGGGATTCATCGCTTATCAGGCTGCGCCCAAGCGCAAGTCCATGAAGCTGGTGTTGAACAATGGAATCTTCTATGAATTTGTGCCTTTTGAAGAGAAGAATTTTTTGCCTTCCGGTGAAATAAAGTCTGATGCAGAAACACTGTTAATCGATGAAGTGGAGGAAGGAAAAGAATATGCCATCTTACTTTCAACTTGTGCCGGTGCATGGCGCTATTTAATTGGTGACGTTATTAAATTCACTTCGGTGGAGGATTCTGAAATTCATATCACCGGCAGAACAAAACATTTCTTGAGCCTTTGTGGCGAACACCTGTCGGTAGATAATATGAATAAAGCCATTGAACTCGTTTCCAACGAGATGAACATTGAGATTAAAGAGTTTACGGTAGCAGGTATACCTCATCAAACATTGTTTGCTCATCATTGGTATGTAGGAACGGACGCTCAAATAGATGCTCGTCAATTGAAAGAACGAATTGATTTTCATTTAAAAGTTCTTAATGATGATTATGCCGTTGAGCGCAGCGCTGCCTTGAAAGAAGTAATCGTAGATGTGCTGCCCACCAGCAAATTTTATGAGTGGATGGAGCATAAGGGTAAAGTGGGCGGCCAAAATAAATTTCCGCGCGTGATGAAAAACGCTCAGTTGGAAGAATGGCAAAAGTTTATCGCCCGATCGTAAATGGACATTGTACTCAACGGGATAAAATTCGGAATTGTATTGGCCTTTTTAATTGGCCCAGTTTTTTTTTCGTTGATTCAAACCAGTGTTGAGCGGGGCTTTGGCAGTGGCCTGATCATGGCCCTGGGTGTATCATTGAGTGATATTATGTACGTGGCCATCTGTTACTTTGGAATATTCCAATTTGTAAATGATCCGCGATTCCGCACACAGATGGCATATGTTGGCGGTTCTATTTTGATTCTCTTTGGCTTATATCACTTGATCATTAAATCGAGAAGAAAAGCGATTAACATTGTGCAAAGCGAAGGAGAAAGGAGTCGCCTCCGCTATTTTTTTAAAGGATTCATCCTGAATGGACTAAGCCCAATGGTGCCTTTGTTTTGGATTGGCACGATCAGCTTTGCTTCCATTAATTTAGGATATACGGAAGGGGCGAATGTGCTGATCTTTTTCACCGCCTTATTGGTAACGGTTTTAATCACCGATATTATTAAGGCCTACCTTGCTGGTAAGTTAAGGGCATTTATCAACACTCGCGTGCTAAGGATCGTAAATGTAATTTTAGGGATTGGACTGATCGGATTTGGTGTTCGACTAATGATGGTTGTTCAAAGTTAATCCTGAAGCACATTGCTCATGAAACTTGATTTGAGCAAAAGCCATAGAAGAAAGAACAAAACTGCCCATCGCAGATAGATAAAGTAAAAATCAGAAGTATCCTTAAAGCGTGTTTCCTTTATCTCTGCCTTCTCATATTGATCGATTCGCGCAAAAACATTTTTCAATGCTTCGTTATCGGTTACTCTAAAAAATTCTCCAGTACCAATTTCAGCAATCTTGCGCATGGTGGTTTCATCAACAGTATTTTCCACCATGTTCGGTCTTCCAAAGTAGTCCTTCCCAAAGGGTACCATGCCCTCCCGCCCAACAACAATAGTGTACATTTTAATTCCATACGCTGCGCCTAGTTCAGCCGCTGTGATTGGATCGATATTTCCTGCCGTGTTATCACCGTCACTGATCAGAATACAAACTTTTGATTTGGACTCAGATTCGCGCATGCGATTTGTCACCACCGCCAAAGCACTGCCAATGGCCGTGCCCCGCGATTCAATCATTTCAAAATTTATTTCATTAAGGTAGGAGTTTAGCAACTCGTAGTCGGTAGTTAGTGGTGCGAGTGAAAACGCATCTCCGGAAAAAACCACGAGGCCAATTCGGTCCTGCATTCTTCCTTTGATGAAATCACGCGCCACGTCTTTTGCAGCCTCCAATCGATTGGGTTTGAAGTCTTCGATTTGCATGGACTGAGAAATATCCACCGCAAGCATGATATCAATCCCTTCAGTCCATTGTTCCACCTTTTCATTGGTGCGCTGTGGACGCGCGAGGGCAACCAGAATCAAGATTACGGTGCTTAGCAATATGACCTCTGGTAAGAAACGAATAAGATTTAAAGGCGAGCTTTTTAAATCACTTTTCTCCAGCGCCACAGGAAGTTTTTGACTTAAATAATATTTGACGGCCCACCGAATTAAAAACAAAAGCGGTGTGAATAGAATTGCATAAAGAAAAATTGGGTTCTCCCAGGTGAAGCTTGTTAGCATGCTTCCCGAAAACCAATCCAATGAATACCAGACTGCTTCCTTATCCATGCTTCACTTCCTCCAATCGTTGTTTAAATTTCTGCTCACCATATTCCCTCAAATGGGTGAACGATTCATGATGCGCCCCTGGAATTCGGGCATAAATCATTTTATCAATCATTTTCAGGCTATTACCTAAGCGCTCGTCCTGCTCTTTTTCCCGAATTTCTTTTGAGGTGTATTTTGTGTAGGGAATGGCGAGAAGGCCTTCTAAATATTTTTTCCAGGTTACGATCGCGTTTTCGGCCAACTCCGGTGTGAAATCCTTTTCCAATCGATCGAGCGTGTTACCAAATTGATTGAGAAACTCCTGATGGTTTTTGGTAAGCTTTTTCAACTTGAAATATTTTCTGATCCGTTTCCCAAAAATCAACCACACCGCAATTGCGATAATCACCAATACCCCACCGATAACAACAAACAAGATGGTGTTGAATTGCCACCTGACGTTGATGTAATTTGTATTGGCCTTAAGAGGGAGATTATTTGCCGCCACACTATCAGGCACGTGAGCTACTAAATGCTTGAAATAAACAGTATCAACCTCAGAAAACACAGCGGTACAGTCGGAAACCGTACGAATAAAAACAGGCAGTTTTAAAAATTGTAAGCTATCAATTTCAAATGTGTTCAGCGTATACACCACGCTGTCGTAACTTTTTCCTTCCTGTGTTTTGGTTGTAGTATATTTTTTCTTTTGAAACTCAAATGGCGCAAATGAAAATGTGGAATCTGGAAACAGAATTGTAAGCGCAGCGGGGTATCGGGCCGAGAGCGTAAAATTAATCGGCTCTCCAAGCTTTACACTGTCAGACTGAAAGCGCCCCTTCACTACAATTTCTTGCGAAGTTGCCTGGTGAAAGGAGAAAACGAAAAGAAGAAAGATGATTGCTACCCTAAACACTTTTCACCGTTTTATTTCTAACCTTAAATAGTTTGAGAAGTTTAGGAACGTAATCTTCGTCTGTGCCAATGCTCAAAAAATTGATTTGGTGCTTCTTGCTGAAATCGGCAAGTTGCTTTTGGCGAGCTTCGTGATGTTGAGCAATGTTGTTGCGGAAGTTGCCAAACGAGGTATTTACCCAAATGGTTTTTAAGGTTTCCTTATCAAGTACAGGAATGATTCCAAGTTTGGGTAATTCTGTTTCGCGCTTATCGTTAATTTGAATCATCACAAGATCATGGCGCCTGGCGAGCGACTTCAGGTTATGCTCGTAGCCTTCATCAATAAAATCTGAAATCATAATGATTACGCTTCTTCGTTTGATGAAATTTAACGCAAACGATATGGCTTTATTGAGATTCGTTTTGAGTGATTTTGGTTTTAGGTTAACGATGTTGTGAATGATTTCATATGCCTGCGCCATGCCTTTGGCAGGTTTAATAAATTTCTCACGTTCATCCGAATAGCAGATTAATCCGATCTGGCTCGATTCCTTTGCTCCCGAAAGGGCAAGTACGCCACAAATTTCTTTGCCAATATCCACCTTGGTTTTTCCCGGGCTTCCAATAGTTTGTGAGGCGCTCACATCCAGGATAAAAAAAATGGTTTGCTCTTTTTCTTCTCGGAAGGTCTTTACAAACGTACCGTGACCTTTGGCCGAAACGTTCCAATCGATCGTGCGGATATCGTCACCATATTGGTAGGGCCTTACGTCATCAAATTCAAGTCCCGTGCCCTTGAAGATGGAATGAAAGTCTCCCTGCATCTGGCTGTTGATCGCCTTTCGTATTTGAATTTCGTACCTACGAAGTTTTTTCAGCAGCTCCTTCACTCTGGCATTCTTTTAGAGGCCCTAAATTAAGAAATATGATTAATTTCGCGGGTTCCTACAGGGTATTAAAACACAATTTTGATAAGTGGTGTACGATGAATGTTAGGCTTGGATTCTTACTGATTTGTTGCTTGCTCGGAGCTTGTAAGCCTGAGACACGCCCCGAAGGTGTGATGACACGGGAGGAGCTATCCCGTTTTCTGGTGGATATTTACTTGGCCGAATCACGTTTGATTGTGAACCCCTTGCAAAAGGATTCTGCCATGAAAATTTTCCTTCCATTTGAACAGAAATTTTTGATCGAGAAAGGCTTGTCCGATTCTACTGTGAAGAAAACGTATGAATATTACCTGGCGCATCCCAAAGAATTGGAGGCCGTTTATGATGTTGTTATTGACACCCTCAGCCTGCGCGAACAGCGGGCTAAAGGCATTGTTCATGGTGTATGATTTTTCCGCATGACTTTGAACATAAGCTGGGGTTTGATCAGGTTCGGCAAAAACTAAAAAACTATTGTCTCAGCCCGCTTGGAATAGCGCACGTAGAGGCTATTCAATTTTCTTCTGATTTTAAGACTACCTCTCAATTACTAAAACGCAATCTTGAGTTCAAACAAATTCTTGAGAAAGGCGAGCAGTTTCCGCTGAGCGGATATTTTGATCCCACCGAACTTTTTCAGGTTGCTTCAATCGAAGATAATTTCATTGATGAGGATGGATTTCGGGATATTATCCTGTCGCTTCATACGATAAGTGCCTGTAAGACTTTTCTTAATGCCAACCAACAGTACTATCCCGAGCTTTATTACACATCATCGCTTACGCTATTTCCAAAAGCGGTGCTTATCGAACTGGAATCGAAATTTGATGACACTTTTAAAGTAAGAGACAATGCTACTCCGGAGTTGCAGAAGATTCGAAAGAGGTTGCGAGAGGAGCAAAGCAGAATCAGGCGATTAACAGATCAGGTTTACCGGCAATCGGTTGAGCAAGGTTGGGTGCCCGAAGGCGCCACGCCAACAATTCGTGATGGTCGATTGGTTATTCCGGTGCTGGCAGAATTTAAGCGTAAACTTCGTGGATTTATCATGGATGAATCTTCCACTGGGCAAACGGTTTACATGGAACCGGCTGAAGTTTTAGAAGCCAATAATGAAATACGGGATTTAATATTTGCCGAACGCAGAGAAGTGGTGAAGGTATTAAAGGAACTCACTTCATTGCTGAGAAGAAATTTGCCCGAGCTCTGGAAATTGTATGAACTGCTTGGAATACTTGACTTCAATTATGCGAAAGCAAAATTTTCACTTGACGTGGATAGTGGATTGCCACAACTAAAGCCAGAGCCATTTGTGGATTGGATTCAGGCGCGACATCCGCTTCTCTTTCTTACCCTTCGTGGTAAGCGCCCGATTGTGCCCCTTTCCATACGGATGGATTCTAAAGACAGATTTATCCTAGTCTCCGGGCCGAATGCCGGAGGTAAATCAGTCTGTATAAAAACGGTGAGTCTGATTCAGTACATGCTGCAGTGCGGATTACTCGTTCCCATGAATGAGAAATCCACGATGGGTTTTTTCGGTTCTATTTTTATTGATATTGGCGATCAGCAATCCATCGAAAATGATTTGAGTACGTATAGTTCTCATTTAAAGAACATGAATCATTTCATTCGTTATGCCAATGATCAGTCACTGGTAATTTTGGATGAATTAGGATCGGGCACGGATCCTAATTTTGGCGGAGGAATTGCTGAGGCCATACTGGAGAGTTTAATTGATAAAAAAGTTTGGGGTCTGGCCACCACGCATTACTACAATCTAAAATTATTTGCAGAGCGAAAGCCCGGAATCAGAAATGGTTCGATGCTTTTTGATACGCAGAAATTGGAGCCCCTATTTCAGTTTGAAATGGGTAAGCCCGGAAGTTCATTCGCCCTGGAGATTGCCCGCAAAACAGGTTTGCCACCCGCCACCCTGGGAAGGGCGGAGCAGTTGATCGGTAAGGACTTGACTGGCCTCGAGTCGTTGATGAAACGGGTTGCCGAGGAAAAACAACAACAGGCAAAGAAGGAGATTGAACTTAGGCAACGCGAACAGTCGCTGAATGAAACTACCTCGAAGTATAAGGTGTTGCTGTCAGAATTGGAATCCAAAAAGAAGGAGATCATCGACAAGGCAAAAACGGAAGCCTCTCATCTCCTGAAAGAGACCAATCGTGAGATTGAGAAAACGATTCGCCACATAAAAGAGAACAAGGCACAAAAAAACGAAACGCGCAAAGTGCGTGAAAACCTGAAAGGTTTGGTTGAAAAGGTTCAGCCTCAGCAGGCACCTCAAAAACCGGTGAAGCACGAAGCGTTGAAAGAAGGTGATAAAGTCAGAATCATCGGGCAGGAGGTAACGGGCACAATCCTTACTTTGAAAGGAAATAGTGCACTTGTGCAGTTTGGAGATTTAAGATCAAGCCTGAAGTTGAGTCAATTGGTCAGGAGCGATTTGGTCGATTATGCTCCTGCACCTTCGCGGTCAAAAACCGGGTTTGATATTTTAAAAAAACAATCTTCTTTCAATCCAACGCTTGACCTGCGTGGCAAGCGTGCTGAGGAGGTACTTCCCATTCTGGAGCAATTTATGGATGATGCTATCTTGCTAAGCCAGGGAGAGCTTAAAATTCTTCATGGCAAGGGTGAAGGTGTTCTCCGAAAAATTGTGAGAGAAAAATTGAAAACAATAAAAGGAGTGGCCTCATTTGCAGATGATCACGCTGATCGTGGAGGTGAGGGAGTAACGATTGTAGTACTGAAATAAAAAAGGCCTCACTCGAGGCCTCTTGAAATTTTATATCAGTGCTTTTTTATAATCCGAATGTAAATACCCATACACCTTTTACAACTTCAGAACGGCTGTTGGCATAACCATTTCCGTTGAACGTAAAATTGAGTTGAAGTTGAGTGTCGCTTACGGAATATGTCAGATCAAGTTTATCAGTAGCATTGTCGGCATCGCGGATAATCTGAGTTGCTGGGTCAGTACCGAATGTCCACGATCCGCTTGCCTTCCAAGGGCTAAGAGCTGGTCGGCTGGCGGTGGTATAGGAATATGAAGTTGCTGTAGGAGTTCCCGTAACGGTTAGTGTAAAATTTGCATAATCGGTCTTTTTATCTACCCCGTCTAATGTAACACCTGTGACCTTCCATGTTTTTGCCAGCTTTTCCAGTTGAACTTCCTGAACCGAGGGGGCCGGAGTCTTACTTCCACCACAGTTGGAGTATGTAATTAAAACACCCAAAAGGGCAACCATCAGTAAGATTTTAGCAGATTTAATCATCGTGTAGTTATTATAAAACGTGTTAAACTTAGTAAAAACGGTACTTTAAAAAAAACCTTAACGGTTTACCGCCAGGCAGTTTTGAGTAAAAGACCGGGAGTTAATTGATTTTTTTTATCGTTAGTAACCTATTTAAAGTCCAAAATATTGATTTTAACTGAATTTGCGGGATACTCTTGTTCCTGATTCGAGGCGATAAAAACAAGTTGATCCTGTGGGAGCGCGGCAAGATTTTCAAGATACCAGCTAAAAGCTTTTTTATCCAGATTGGTACCCGGCTCGTCCAAAAAGAGGAGATCGGCCTGCGAGAAAAATGCGAGCCCTAATTTCACCCGTTGTTTCATTCCGGAAGAGAATTTTGAAATGGATTTGGATTTTGCATGCCCTAGCTCCATCTTTTCTATCACTTCATTGACCGATAGTCCGTCTCGCAACGATTTGAATCTAAAGTGAAAATTTACTGCTTCCTCCAGAGTAAACTCATCGATCAAATCCATGTAGGGAGCTGCAATCGCCAGATTGTTATAAATATCCGATGGTGAAATGATTTCGTCCTTATTCAAATATTCAATGGTGCCACTACTTGCCGGCATTTGTCCCCACAACACTTGCATGAGTGTTGACTTACCCGAGCCATTTGGTCCTAACAAAGCATAGGTATTACCGCTGGAAAATTCAGTGGTCAGGTTTCTGAAGATCCAATCCCGATTAAATTTTTTACCAAGGCCGTTGGTTTTTACTTTCATTCTACAGAAGTAGAACTTGTAGAGAAGCCCTTCATAATGCCTCGCTCGGAGCTGCGAATAAAATTCACAATATAGCTTCGCTCTTCACTGGCCGGCAATTCCTGCTCTACCAAATCAAGTGCCTTAGAATTGTTCAATCCTTTCAGGAATATATAACGATAGATCTCCTGAATTTCACTGATCTTTTCTGAGCTGAAGCCGCGCCTTCTTAAGCCTATGGTATTAATACCTGCATAGGTAAGCGGCTCGCGTGCTGCCTTGGTATAGGGAGGAATATCTTTTCTTACCAGTGAACCTCCGGAAATCATTACGTGTGCACCAACTTTAACGAACTGATGTAACGCACTGGCACCGCCAATGATCGCCCAATCATCCACTTGTACATGACCTGCTACCTGAACGGTATTTACCAAAATGCAATTATTACCAATGAGGCAATCATGAGCCACATGTACATAGGCCATCAGCAAACAATTGCTTCCAATAACGGTCTTAAATTTATCATTTGTGCCACGGCTGATGGTGACATATTCACGAATTACCGTGTTGTCGCCAATAAAGGTTTCCGTCTTTTCACCGGCAAACTTCAGGTCTTGGGGCACTGAGGAGATCGAAGCGCCAGGGTAGACTTTTACATTCTTGCCCAAGCGAGATCCTTCCCAGATAATTGCATTGGGGCCGATCCAGCTTCCATCACCGATTACCACATCGCCTTTTATTGTTGCGAAAGGTTCGATGACTACGTTGATTCCGATTTTTGCATCCGGATGGACGCTTGCGAGTGGATAGTTGCTCATGAATTTTTACGGACGATGCTGGCAGTCATTACACCTTCGCAAACCAGCGTGTTGCCAACATACGCTCGTCCACTCATTTTAGCAATTCCTCTTTTTATGGGGGCAAGCAGATCGCACTGGATCACTAGCGTATCCCCGGGGAGAACCATTTTTCTGAACCTGAATTCTTCAATGCCAAGGAAATAGGTCCAGTAATTTTCCGGATCAGGAACGGTATTCAACACCAGAATTCCTCCGGTTTGCACCATGGCTTCCACCTGCAATACTCCCGGCATTACCGGATTGCCTGGAAAATGGCCAATGAAAAACGGCTCGTTGATGGTCACATTTTTTACTCCAACAACTCGTTCATTGTCCAAATAGATGATCTTGTCAATCATCATGAAGGGGTAGCGATGCGGTAGGGTGGCTGTAATTTTGTTGATGTCCATTACCGGAGGCAGAGTAGGGTTGTATTTTGGGACACCCTTCTTATCCGATTCTTGCATGAGCTTTTTCAACTTCTTAGCAAAAGCAACGTTCGCAGCGTGACCGGGTCTTGCTGCAAGTATTTGTGCTTTCAATGGCCTTCCGGCAAGCGATAAATCACCAATGATATCAAGAAGTTTGTGACGAGCCGGTTCGTTGTTATAGCGAAGCTCCACATTATTCAAGATGCCTTCTTTTTTAACCTCTACTTTAGGTTTGTTCAGCATCTTGGCGATGTTGTCCAATTCATGCGGTTCTACCACACGATCAACAATAACAATGGCATTGTTCAGATCGCCACCTTTGATCAGATTGTTTTTGTAGAGCATTTCAAGCTCGTGCAAAAAGCAAAATGTGCGGCATGATGCAATCTCTTTTTCAAACTGCTGTATGCTGGTGATTGATGCATGCTGACTTCCTAGTACTGGCGAGTTGTAATCGATCATTACCGTAACACGGTAATCATCCAGTGGAAGGGCAGCGATTTCTACGTTGCGATTTGCTTCACGATAAAAAATGCTATCCTGTACTTCAAAGAAATCGCGCAAAGCATTTTGCTCTTCGGCTTCAGCCTCTTTTAGAATATTCACAAACTGAATAGAGCTTCCGTCCATAATAGGAGCTTCAGGGCCATCCAATTGAATTAGGCAATTGTCTATTTCTAAACCCACCAAAGCTGCCAGTGTATGTTCGATAGTACTCACCCGCGCTCCACTTTGTTCAATGGTAGTACCCCTGGAAACATCCACCACGCGATCACAATCTGCATCGATAATAGGGGAGCCGGGAAGGTCCACACGTTGAAACTTGATTCCGTGGTTGGGTTTGGCAGGAAGAAAGGTCATGTTCGTTTGAACACCGGTGTGTAACCCTACTCCTGAGAGCGTTACCGATTTCTTAATCGTGCGCTGCTTATGGTTTAGCATCATGGGTAAAAAAAGTGTGCAAATTTAACCTTCATTGCACAGATAATCCAAAAATTGAGGTTTTGATCCGAAAATCCTCTAGGAATGGGCTAATTCTACAGAAAATGAAGATTATTTATCCTCACCCTCTGCATCTACGGGCTCGGAGTAGTTCTGATGGTTGCCGTTCTTCACCTTATTCTCTAATTCACGAAGGCGCTCATTAAGGTCAGGCAATCGCTTAAAGACGGCATAGGCTTTGAAGAATTCTTTAATGTCGAATGCAGGTGCGCCAATGATTTTTTCCCCCTCTTCTTTAATGGATTTGAGAATGCCGGCCTGAGCACCTATTCCTGTATTGTTGGCGATTACCAAATGACCCGCTACACCTACTTGACCACCGATAATACAATTTTCACCAATTTTAGATGAGCCCGAAATACCCGCTTGGGCAGCGATCACCGTATTCTTTCCAATCTCCACATTATGTGCTACCTGAATGAGATTATCGAGTTTCACCCCCTTGCGCACGATGGTGGCATCTCCAAAAAGTGTAGCACAGTCAATCACCGTATTGGCACCGATCGCCACATCATCTTCAATAATCACATTCCCTAATTGTGGGATTGTTTTGTAGGTGCCATCCTCCTGGGGAGCAAATCCAAAACCGTCACTTCCAATCACAGTACCTGAGTGAATCACGCAATGGTTACCCACTTTGGTTCCGGCATAAAGTTTTACGTTAGCATGTAAAATGGTGTCGTTACCGATCACCACATCGTCACCCACAAACACATGCGGATAAATTTTTACGTTGTCCCCGATTTGTACATTGTTGCCAATGTAAGAGAACGCACCTCTGTAAATATTCTTACCACACGTAGATTTGTCTCCCAAGTAACTAGGCTGTTCAACACCCGTTTTTTGAAAGCTGATGAGCTTGTGATATTCCTCCAGCAATCGCGTAAAGCTTGAGTAGGGATCATCCACTAAAATAAGTGTACTCTGAATTTCTTTCCTTGCTACGAAGTCTTTTTTAACGATTACAGCACTGGCCTGAGTGCTGTAAATGAATTGTTCATATTTCGGATTGGAGAGAAAAGCAATTTGCCCGGGTTTAGCATCCTGAATTTTTGCAAGCATGCGGATCTTTCCCTCGCCATCTCCCTTCACTTCTCCACCCAGCATGGCGGCAATTTGCTTTATGGTAAACTCCATGAATTTCTTATTTGCCTATCTTACAAAGATATATTTTTGGGCCAGCATAAATAGTTTTTTTTCACGATTTTGCTGATGGCCTTAATGCTGGGAAGGTCGGAAGCCGCAGCAATATCAACCACCTCGCCACGCTTTGTTAAGATGTTGATTGATTTTCCTCCCGTCACGTAGGCCTCATTGCTCACCCATCCATGAGAGAACAAATAGGGCGTATCCTTCCTCAAAATACCGTAGTGATTGTGAATTTCCGTTCTCACTTTTTCAATGTCCTGCTTTCGTATAGCGTCATTTGTCAGTACAATTTGAAATAGCTCGCGCTGCAAAAGACGGTTGCAAAGCCCCGAAAGAATTGCATCCGGATGATTGCGCCAGAACTTTATGGCGCCCCAAATGTCGTTGTCATCCAATTGACCGAACGTTTCCAGAAGTTGGGGTGATTGGGCAAAGTCCTCTACCACATAATTGTGTTTAAGGAATTGCAGCAGCGCTTCCGAAGCGTGTAATTTTTCTCCTCCATGCGAAAGGTATTGCGCTCTGCGAATAATGTTTACCATCATCCGCTCAGCACTGACAGCAGTTTTATGCAGATACACTTGCCAGTACATAAGCCTGCGGGCGTGGAGAAAACTTTCGATGCTGTAGATACCCTTTTCTTCTACCACCAATTGATCATCCACCACATGAAGCATAGCAATAATGCGGTCGATACCGATGGTGCCTTCCATCACACCAGTGAAAAAACTATCGCGCTTCAGATAGTCAAGGCGATCTATATCCAACTGACTGCTGATGAGCTGATGGAAAAATTTTCGATGATAGCCATCACGAAAGAATTTGATGGCCAGATCCAGAGCGCCATTGAATTGCTGGTTGAGGCTCTTCATGAAAAGGTAGGAGAGGCTTTCGTGGTGCACATCTTTTAGAAGGGTTTCTTCGAGGGTGTGCGACAGCGGGCCATGACCAATATCGTGAAGAAGAATTGCAATTTGAGCTGCCTCCTTTTCTTGTTCAGAAATTTCAACGCCTTTGTTTTGAAGGGTTTCCATTACCCTTCCCATCAGGTGCATCGCTCCTAACGCGTGGTGAAAGCGTGTGTGCAGTGCGCCAGGATAGACCAAATCGCTCAAGCCTAGTTGCCTGATGTACCGCAGCCGCTGAAAGAATGGGTGCTGGATCAAATCAAACATCAACTCACTGGGAAGGGCGATGAAACCGTAAACAGGGTCGTTAATGATTTTCTTTTTGTTCAAAGTTGACTCAATAGATTGATGCAGAAGACGTAAATTAGAAAGATTTTTACAGTCGTAAGTATGCAAAGGTATAATATTCTCTGGGCCGATGATGAGATCGATTTATTGAAACCCCATATTCTGTTTCTACAGCAAAGAGGATATGATATCACTCCCGTCAATAACGGATCGGATGCCGTGGAGCTATGCGAATCGCGCCATTTTGATGTCGTGTTTTTGGATGAGCACATGCCCGGTATTTCCGGCCTCGAGGCATTGAACCTGATCAAGAACGCAAAACCAAATTTACCGGTGGTGATGATCACGAAAAACGAAGAGGAATTGATCATGGAAGAAGCCATTGGTGCAAAAATTGACGATTACCTCATTAAGCCTATCAACCCAAGTCAAATTCTGCTGGCAGTAAAAAAGATTTTGGATAACAAGCGCCTGGTAATAGAGAAAACAAACCTTTCCTACCAGCAGGAGTTTCGTAAAATCAGCATGGCGTTTCTGGATGACATGAACCATGAGCAATGGGCGGAATTATACAAGAAGTTAGTCTATTGGGAATTGCAAATGGGTGACCCCGATAATAACGACATGTCTGAAGTCCTTGACTCGCAGAAGGTGGAGGCGAACACAAACTTTTGTCGCTTTATTAAAAAGAACTATGAAGGATGGCTGAATAATCCCGCGGCAGAGAAGCCATTGCTCTCTCATCAATTGATGAAGAAAAAAGTTTTCCCGGAGCTTTCAACAGAGCGGCCAACATTCCTGGTGATTATTGATAACCTGCGATTTGATCAATGGAAAGTAATTGAGCCGGTGCTTTCTGAATTTTTTAATGTCGATAAGGAAGAAACGTATTACTCCATATTGCCCACCACCACGGCCTATTCAAGAAATGCAATTTTTAGTGGCATGATGCCGTCTGACATGGCAAAAACTTACCCGGATTTGTGGGTGGGTGAAGATGAAGAGGAATCAAAAAATAATTTTGAAGATGAGTTTCTTTCGCGGCAACTCAAGAGAAATAACTTATCCATCAAATTTTCTTACAACAAGATTAAAAAGCTGGAAGAAGGCAGAGATCTTGTGGATACCGTAAATAATTTATTCAATAATAACTTGAATGTCATCGTTTACAATTTTGTAGATATGCTTTCGCATGCCCGCACCGATATGGCCATGGTGCGCGAACTTGCTCCCGATGAAGCAGCCTATCGATCCATTACTAAATCATGGTTTATCCATTCACCCTTGTTTGATATCCTTAAAAAGATTTCGGAGAAAAAGGGAAGGGTTATTATTACTACCGATCATGGCACTATTCGGGTGAAGCGACCTTTTAAAATTATTGGTGATAGGAATGTGAATTCAAACCTGCGCTACAAGCAGGGAAAAAATCTTGGCTTTGAAGGAGATAAAGTACTGGAAGCATCCAAACCTGAACGATTCTTTTTGCCGAAGAATAATGTTTCTACTTCGTATGTGTTTGCGATGGAGGACCAATTCTTTGCCTACCCCAACAATTACAATTACTATGTGAATTTCTATAAAGACACTTTTCAGCATGGTGGAATAAGCCTGGAAGAAATGATCATTCCTCTAATTTTCTTATCTTCGAAAAATGCCTGAATGGAGAAAAGTAAATGAAGGCAAACCCGTTGCCGCGGATCAACTGAAGGATGCTGCCAACGAGTTGATCGAGGCTGGAAAAAACTTTTCGATCTGGCTGATGGAAGGAAGTATGGGCGCAGGAAAAACCACATTAGTAAAGGCTATTGCCGAGCGATTGGGAGTTTCAGAGACGGTGGTAAGCCCCACGTTTTCATTAGTAAATGAATATTCTTCCCTGAAAGGCAAACCGATTTATCATTTCGATTTTTATCGGATCAAAAATGAAATGGAAGCTTATGACATTGGAGCGGATGAATATTTTGATTCTGGAAATATGTGTTTTATTGAGTGGTTTGAAAAAATCCCCAGCCTCATTCCATCCCGAAATTTCAAAGTGATCATTGAACCGGTTGATGCTACGCATCGACTACTATCCTACCAAACCCATGACTGAAAAGAAGAAGACAGGATTTGAAGCGTTGGCCAAAACAAGTTTGCTCACCCAGGAGGAGATGCTTCGCGTAAAAAAAGGCAAACACTCTTTTTTTATTGGATTGCCACGAGAAATTTCATTGCAGGAAAATCGAATCAGTTTAACACCCGATGCTGTTGCATTACTGGTGAGCAATGGCCATGAAGTGTGGGTAGAATCAAAAGCAGGAGAAGGATCAAAGTTTTCTGATAAGCAGTATAGCGAAGCTGGTGCGAAGATTGTTTATACACCTGAAGAAGTTTATAAAGCCAATTTCATTTTAAAGATTGAACCACCCACCCTGGAAGAGCTCGAATATTTTAGACCTGGGCAAACGTTGATTTCGGCATTGCAGATGGGCCACCTGAGCCCTGATTTTATTCAGGCACTCGCCAAGAAAAAAGTTACCGCACTTGCCTATGAGTTCATTGAAGACAAGGTGGGAAGCATGCCCATCATTCGCGCCATGAGCGAGATTGCCGGCAGCACCGTGATTTTGATTGCGGCAGAATATTTAAGTACAGCCAACAAAGGCAAGGGAGTAATTCTTGGTGGGATTACCGGTGTGCCGCCAACAAAGGTTGTCATTATCGGTGCGGGCACTGCCGCTGAATATGCAGCACGCGCTGCCCTAAGCTTAGGTGCGGAGATCCAGGTCTTCGATAATCATTTGTATAAGTTGAGAAGGATCAAACATACGCTGGGCCACCAATTTTATACATCCACTATTGATACCGTGTTGCTCAGCGAAAGTTTGAAAAGTGCAGACGTGGTGATTGGTGCGTTGAGAGCTGAAAAAGGAAGAGCACGTCATGTGGTTTCGGAAGAAATGGTAAGCCGGATGAAACCAGACTCGCTCATTATTGATTTAAGCATTGATCAGGGCGGTTGCGTGGCTACCTCAGAGATCACTTCTCATGCTAAGCCTGTGTTCAGAAAATATGATGTTATCCATTACTGTGTTCCAAATGTAGCCTCTCGTGTGGCGCATACTGCTACCACTGCACTGAGCAATATCTTTACACCCACCATTCTTCGTGCGGCAGAAGAAGGCGGAGTTGAAGAAATGATCTTCGCTCACAAGTGGTTCATGAAGGGCGTATATACCTATAAAGGAAGCCTCACCAACGAATCCGTGGCGCGTAAGTTTGGGTTAAAATATAAGAGTATCGAATTGCTGCTAGCAGCGCGCTTTTGATATTATAAAGCTTTCAGTTGCTCTTCGATTGCTTTGATTTTTGTTTCAGCATCCGATTTCTTCTTACGCTCAACTTCAATCACCTGTGGAGGCGCTCCCGCTACAAAGCGCTCGTTCGATAATTTTTTTTCTACGGATGCAAGAAATCCTTTTTGGTATTCAAGATCTTTCAAAAGTGTCTCTCGTTCCTTCGCAGCATCTACTTTACCTTGAAGTGGAATAAAGAATTCTGTAGTGCCCACAAGAAAGGAAGAAGATCCCACTGGCGCTGCAGCAGTGTATTCCAATGAAGAAAGATTCCCCAGTTTCCGAATGATTGAGGTAAACACATCAACAGCTTTTACCGTTGTGCCTTTAACAAACAATGCCATGGGTTCTTTGGGAGAAAGACCTTTCGCACTTCGGGTATTCCTGATTTGCGCAATCACATCAAATGCAATGTCAGCCTGCTCAGTAATCTCTTGCGAATAGCTTGACGATACCGGCCATTGCTCAATCACGATGCATTCTTTTTCTTTTCTCTCTTTTAGTTCATGCCACAATTCTTCCGTGATGAATGGCATAAACGGATGAAGCACCTTCAACAAGGTTTCAAAATATCCAATAGATTGATCGTAGGTCGTCTTGTCTATTGGCTTTCCAAACTCTGGTTTAATCATTTCGAGATACCATGCGCAGAAATCATCCCAAACTAACTTGTAAACCGTTTGTAAAGCATCAGACATCCGGAATTTTGAAAAATTATCTTCAAGCTCCGCCAATGATTTATTTAGTTTCGAACTGAACCACTCCGCTGCAATTTTACTTTCGGCAGGCTGCGCGTCATCCACTATTTCCCAGCCTTTCACCAATCGGAATGCATTCCAGATTTTGTTGGCAAAATTTCTTCCCTGCTCACAAAGTTTTTCATCAAACAATAAATCGTTTCCTGCCGGTGAGCTAAAGAGCATGCCTGTGCGCACCCCATCGGCTCCATAGTTCGAAATCAATTCGAGCGGATCAGGTGAATTGCCCAGTGACTTAGACATTTTTCTACCCTGCTTATCGCGAACGATACCGGTGAGGTAAACATCTTCGAAAGGTTTTTCATCGAGGTATTCATATCCCGCAATGATCATACGGGCTACCCAGAAGAATAAAATCTCAGGAGCAGTAACCAGCACTTTCGTGGGATAGAAAAAATTCAGGTCAACATTTTTATTCTTAGCGATTTTGCCATTTTTAAAAGAGCTATCGCCAAAGCCTTTAAAAACCTCTACCGGCCAAAGCCAGGATGAAGCCCAGGTGTCCAGCACATCCGGATCCTGAATTAATTTTGAAGTGATGCCCGGAAATTTCGATTGGTAGATTTTCTTCGCTTCTTCTTCAGTCTCTGCAACTACATAATTGCCTTGCTCATCATACCAGGCAGGAATGCGCTGCCCCCACCAAAGTTGCCGCGAAATACACCAGTCGCGCACATTATCCATCCAGTGACGATAGGTGTTCTTGAACTTTGCCGGATGAAGTTTTACCTCATCTTTTTCTACGGCATCTTTCGCACGAACCGAAATCTCTTTCATCTTAATGAACCATTGCAAAGAGAGCTTTGGCTCTACTACGGTGTTTGTTCTTTCCGAACGACCAATGCGTGTGATGAACTCTTCTTCCTTTACCAGCAGGCCGGCTTCACGAATATCTTTGATGATTTCTTTGCGAACCGCAAAGCGATCCTTACCAACAAACTTTGGTATCTCACATTTTTCATTAAGTGTTCCATCATCATTGATGGTGTCGATTACAGGCAGTTGGTGGCGAACACCAATTTCATAATCGTTCACATCGTGCGCTGGAGTTACTTTCAGGCAACCGGTACCAAATGCCTTGTCTACATAATCATCGGCAATTACGGGTATCTCACGGTTGATGAAAGGCACCAATACTTTTTTACCAATCAAATGCTTGTAGCGTTCATCTGTTGGATTAACGGCAATGGCCACATCACCCATAATCGTTTCAGGGCGTTGTGTGGCAATGACGATGTATTCGGAGGAGTCTTTGATGGCATAGCGTACAGAATACAGCGTAGATTTTTCTCCATCTTCTTTGTACAATACCTCCTCGTTCGATAGCGCAGTCTTGGCTTCGCAATCCCAATTAATCATGCGTAAGCCGCGATAGATGTAACCTTTGTTATACAGATCTACGAATACCCGGATCACCGCTTTATGGTATTCAGGGTCCATGGTGAAACTGGTACGCTCCCAATCGCAGGATGCTCCTAATTTTTTTAATTGTTCCAGAATGATGCCGCCATATTTCTCTTTCCATTCCCAGGCGTATTTCAAAAACTCATCGCGGCCGAGATCGGATTTCTTAATTCCCTTTTCGCGAAGCATGGCAACTACCCGGGCTTCTGTGGCGATGGACGCATGATCCGTGCCGGGTACCCAGCATGCCTCTTTACCTTCCATGCGTGCTTTTCTGATCAATACATCCTGAATGGTGTTATTGAGCATGTGGCCCATGTGCAATACTCCCGTAACATTAGGCGGTGGAATGACAATGGTATACGATTCTTTGTGGGAGTTTGAATCCGCATGAAAAAAGCCCTTGTCCAGCCAATATTGGTACCATTTGTTTTCAACTTCGGCAGGATTGTATTTGGTAGATAACGACATGAATGATGAATTCTAAATAATAGGATCGCAAAAATAGGAAAAGGACGCGAATAGATGGCTTCCTCTTTTTTGGGATAGAAATGTCAATTTTAGCCAGTCTAATGGAATCTAAATCCATAACTGCCTTCGTATATTTTAGAAAATATTGGCCATGAGCGAGACAATAACCCTTGAATCGAACAACAAAACAACCCAAATTGAATGGAAACAGCTTTGGAGTCTGGCAGCCCTTTACGGCTCCATTGTGATCGGCTGGATTGCTTATCATAATTATCAACCCAAACTTCTGGTTAAGTTCAATTTTACTGACTTCACTTTTATTTTAACAGTTGTTCAATCCATCATATTGGTGGTAACGCCACCCATTGCAGGAAAAATTGGCGACCGCTTTAGAGTGAGCAAGGGCCATCGGTTACCCATCATCACCTCGGGGATGAGCTTTGCCGCCATGGTATTTATGTCTGTTGCATTTACACTTTTAAGCGACCCTGGCGAAATTTTTAAGTGGATACTACCAGTCTTGATCGTATTGTGGCTGATTTCCATGAGCATTTTCACCAGCCCCGCTCTTTCCACGCTGGAGTTATTTACACCGGTTGAAAAATTGCCCACTGCCATGGCGGTGATTACCATCGTTGGCAATTTGATTTATGCCCTTGAGCCCGTTATTGTTGACATTATTGATTACCTGGGTGCACCCATCACTTTTATTGCTGGTGGTGTGGTGGTGTTTTTGTCTGGTTATGCGTTAAATCGAAATTCACTGGATCTTTTTAAACAAGGTGATGGATCGGCAAAGCAGGCAACGGTTGATGACACCAAATCAAACTATGGATTTATTTTTCTGATCGGCACTGCGCTTGGTCTTGGTACTTCAATTCTATTCAATCTCTTTCCAACCATTTTGGAGACTAAGCTTGCTGCCTTCGGCCACCTTGAGGGTAAGTGGATCATTGTAGGCATTATGGTGATCGCTGCCGTGTTCACATTGCCGCTGGGTAATTTCACCGTAAAATTCGGTAATGAGAAAACATTGCTGTATAGTCTTGTGCTGATGCTCTTAAGCTCGGCTGCGATATTCTTTCTTAACTCCACGGCAATGGTGGCCTTTTTTACAATTCTGTTTGCCATTTCCTATACGGCCATTTCTGTAAGCTCATTGCCATTAGCCATAACCAAGGCAAGCTTCTCAGAGAAAGTTTTTTGTGTTGGTATCTTCTTTAGCGGCACCGAACTGCCTTCTGGAATAATGGATTCAATTTTCAACTACGGTTAGAAAAAAAATCTTTTGAAGATCGATGGCCGGTTGAGCAATCAGCCGGCCATTCTTATTCTCCACGAAGAAGGATATAGATTGTTGATTCGATTACCAAGAAGATTCACAAAACCAAGACTTGCTCCTTGATAGTTCACCAAAGCAAAACCACGGTGAGCGGTGTCAAGCACAATTGTATCCTTGCGGAGATAAGAAAGTGCAGAGGCAAGATTTAGCTCCACTGATAAAAAATTTGTTGAATTCAATTCGATGGAAAGCGCTAGTGCATGCTCGGGTATTAATTTTTCATGCTTCACGGTTGCCAGTGCTGTTCCGCGTTGCACGAGCGATAACGCCTGACTTAGTAATTCAATTTCGGAGGTGAACAGTTTTGGGATGCTAATGATCAAGTCGTCAAATTGAATGAGGTCTTTTTCTTCGGGCGCATTTTGCCAGGCAGATAATTTTTCAATAACTTTTTTTGATGGAGACTGGATGCTTTTCTTTTTTCGAATGGAAATTTCTTCTTGTTCATCCGTTTTCCTCATCACAGAAAGAAAGAAGCCTTCGCCCTTTACCCGATGTGGATAAAAACGATACCCTAAAGCCTGTTCTCTTTTAATTTCTTCAATATCCCAATCATTGATTTGCAGGGATAAAAATTCCGCGTTCTTGTCCCTTTTCAACCAGAGTAAGTTCTCTTCATTTTCCTTTTCATTGTAAGTGCAGGTTGAGTAGATGAGAATTCCATCCTTCTTCAGGCAAGGCCAAACGTCACTCAAAATTCGTTGCTGACGGAGTGAGCATAAATTCACATTCTCCTCTGACCATTCTGCCGCTGACTCTGGCTCTTTGCGAAAAAGTCCCTCACCCGAACACGGTGCATCCACCACAATCACATCAAAAAATCCTGGCAACGCCTGGAAATCTTTTGGGTCGTTGTTGCTGACTACCACATTTTGATATCCCCACTTCTGAATATTTTCTGAAAGTATACTTGCACGCGAACGAATGACCTCATTAGAAACCAGTAAGGACTGTTGATTTAATAAACTTACCAAGTGCGTTGACTTTCCTCCGGGCGCAGCGCATAAGTCCAACACTTTTAAAGAGCGAGTCAGGTCAACAGATTGTTTTAATGCCTGCTCCAGAAACATGGAACTGGCTTCTTGTACATAGTATGCCCCGGCATGCAGCAACGGATCCAAAGTGAATTTTGGGCGCGATGGCAGATAAAAACCGTAATCCGTCCAAGGGACTCTTTCTTCGGTTGGCAGCTTTCCTTTTTTTGGATTGAAACGAATGCTGGTGGGTGAATCCGTTTTTAATGCTTGTAAAAACGCTTCATATCCTTGTGGCAATTGCTTTTGTATTCGCTCGGTAAATGACAGTGATAATTGCATCTGAATATTGAAATGCCAATTTACTTGTAATGAATTTTAAAACTAACTTTAAAAGTTTTAATAGAAACACTGACTATGATTCTTGCCAATGATCCAAAGCTGAAAAGTTGGGTGGATGTTCCTCCAGGTTCTGATTTCCCTATTCAAAACCTTCCTTTCGGAATATTTAAAACAAAATATCTTTCTCCTGTAGCCGGAGTGGCAATTGGTAATCACATTGTTGACATGGTTTACCTTCATGAGAATGGATACCTGGATGGGCTTGGCCTGCCATCTGGAATTTTTAATCAGCGCTATCTGAACGACTTTTTGGCCCTGGGTAAGCTTAAAGGCAGAGTTGTGCGTGAACGTGTTTCTGAATTATTGCGTCACGACAATGATGAAATAAAAGGCCCGGCACGAGAGATTGCATTGGTGCCGATGAGTGAAGCGCAGCTACTCATACCTATTCGAATTCCGAACTATACTGATTTTTATAGCAGTGAAGAGCACGCGACCAATTTGGGTACCCTATTTCGCGATCCAAAAAATGCATTGTTTCCAAACTGGAAGCATTTGCCTGTAGGTTATCATGGCAGAGCTTCGTCCATTGTAGTGTCAGGCACGAATATCCATCGCCCGAAAGGGCAAATCAAACCACCCGATGCCGAGCTTCCATTTTTCTGTCCTTCTCAAAAAATGGATTTTGAATTGGAAGTTGCTTTTATCACTTGCACCGAAACTAAGCTTGGACATCCTATTTCCGCAAAGGAAGCAGAGGAACACATTTTCGGTTTTGTGTTGTTCAACGATTGGTCGGCACGTGATATTCAAAGCTGGGAGTATGTACCCCTTGGCCCATTTCTTGGAAAGAATTTCGGATCGACTATTTCTCCATGGATTGTAACCATGGATGCCCTTGAGCCCTTTCGGGTAAAAGGCCCAGACCAGTTTCCGCAAGTATTGCCGTACCTGGCAACGGATGGATTGAAAAACTTTGACATTGCTTTGGAAGTATTAATTCAGCCGGAGCGATTGGAGGCAACCACAGTGAGCCGATCAAATTTCAAATACATGTATTGGAACGTTAATCAACAACTGGCACACCATACTGTAAATGGTTGCAACATTCAGGTTGGTGATTTGTATGCTTCCGGTACCATCAGCGGCCCTTCCCCAGGATCGTATGGCTCAATGATCGAGCTTTCGTGGAATGGCCAGCGCCCTTTGCACTTGACTGACGGATCAGAGCGAAAATTTCTTTTGGATGGCGATACCGTGATCATAAGAGGTCATTGCGAAAAAGATGGTGTTCGAATTGGTTTTGGAGATTGCACAGGAAAAATTTTACCACCGCTATGATTACGATTAATCCAAAGGAGATACCGGTTCAAAAAATGGTGATGTACCTCCAAAGTTCAGTCACACCTCGCCCAATTGCTTTTGCCAGTACCGTTGATAAAGAGGGACACGTCAATTTAAGTCCGTTTAGTTTTTTCAATATGTTTAGCATGAATCCACCCATCCTGATTTTTTCTCCATCGAGGAGGGTGCGGGACAATAGCACGAAGCATACACTTCAAAATGTTCAGGAAGTTCCTGAGGTGGTCATCAATATCGTTAGCTATTCGATGGTGGAGCAGGCTTCACTGGCAAGTTGTGATTTTCCGAAGGGAGTTAATGAGTTTGAAAAATCCGGGTTCACTCCGCTGGCTTCTGAAAAAGTGAAGCCACCGCGAGTAGGGGAGTCACCGGTTTCGTTCGAATGTAAAGTAAACCAGATCATACCTTTGGGCACAGAAGGTGGCGCTGGAAACCTGGTAGTGTGCGAAGTATTACTCATGCACATCAAAGAAGAAATTGTTGATGAACAAGGTAAGATCAATCCATGGAAAGTTGATGCTGTAGCGCGCATGGGCGGAGATTATTACTGTCGTGCTCAGGGCAATGCTATTTTCACAGTACCTAAGCCTAATGAGAAAATTGGAATCGGTTGGGATCAAATTCCAGCTTCGGTCCGCAGCAGTCATATCCTCACCGGAAATGATATGGGAAGGCTGGGAAATATCGAGAAGCTTCCGGACGAAGCGAGTATAAAACAACTTCAATCCACAGAAGAGTGGAAGAAGGCTCAGGCGAAAGGCGCTGAACATATTCATTTGCTTGCTAAACGCTACCTCAACGAAGGAAGAGTAGCAGACGCCTGGAAAGCTTTGCTCTGATTGAATTAATCTCGATACAGCACGGCTTTCACCGCTTTCACTGTTCGTGCTACGTTTGGCAAAATAGCATCAATCAATGTAGGGGCATAAGGGAGCGGCACATCAAGACTATTGATTCGATGGATAGGAGCATCCAAATAATCAAACGCATGTTTTTGAACGTGATACGTGATCTCTGTTGAGATGGAGGACAATGGCCATGCCTCTTCAACAATGACAAGGCGGTTTGTCTTTTTCACAGACTCCACAATTGTGGCATAATCAATTGGCCTTACTGTGCGCAAGTCAATAACTTCTGCAGAGATGCCTTCTTTTTCTAATTCCTGAGCAGCCGCTAAAGCTACTTTCATAATTTTTCCGAAGGATACGATTGTCACATCTGATCCGCTTCGCTTCACATCGGCAACACCAAAAGGAATCAAGTATTCCTCGGTTGGTACTTCGCCTTTATCTCCATACATCAATTCAGACTCCATGAAGATCACCGGATCATTATCACGAATGGCAGTCTTCAAAAGGCCTTTTGCATCATAAGGAGTAAAAGGAACTACCACCTTCAAGCCGGGTGTGTTGGCAAACCAGTTTTCGAAATTTTGAGAGTGCTGAGAACTGAGCATTCCTGCATTTCCGGTTGGACCTCTGAATACAATGGGTACATTGAATTGCCCACCGGACATCGAAAGCATTTTGGCTGCAGAATTGATGACCTGATCAATGGCCACCAATGAAAAGTTGAAGGTCATGAATTCAATAATGGGGCGGATGCCATTCATAGCGGCTCCCACACCAATGCCTGCAAAACCAAGCTCAGCAATTGGGGTATCAATCACGCGCTTTGGTCCAAACTCGTCCAGCATACCTTGGCTCACCTTGTATGCGCCATTGTATTCGGCCACTTCTTCGCCCATGAGAAATACGTTTGGATCTCTTCTCATCTCTTCGCTCATGGCTTCACGCAGGGCCTCTCTGAATTGAATTTCTCTCATACTGTCGTTTGTTTGGAAAGCCCGTAAAAATAGGGATCAGGATCAATAGGATAAAGCCTTAAACGCTTTTTTTACTAGGAAATCAACTCGCTATAAATGAAAAACCCCGGGGTTAGCCGGGGTTTCTCTTATGATCATTCTGTGTTCGATTACTTCAATGCATTGCGGAATGCTTCAGTAGCCGTGAACTTAGAGAATTCAAGATCAGTCAATGCTTTTTCTTTCAATGAAGAATCAATCTTCACTGCGCTGGTCAGGTTGCTAACAACACCATCACCATTGCCATTGCGGGCAGCAGCCACTGCAGCACCATAATAGGCTAGTGCAAAATTGCTGTTCTTGCTGGTAGCTTCGGCAAATGAGCTTGAAGCATTGCTGTAGTCTTTGTTCAATAGCTGTGCTAAGCCTTTGTTGAATAAGTTAACATCAGTGCTCAACGCTGAAGACGTTGATGATACAGCTGAACTGTAGCTTGCCATGTAAATTTCGCAAGCACCCTTCACTCCATTCACACCGCGGGTAACATCATTGTTAGCACCACGAAGTGCTTTGCCCGCATAGCTGGCAGCCTTGTAAGGATTACCTCTCATTAACGCAACAGTAGCAAGGTTAGCGTTTACTTCAGAAGTCTCGCGCAATTTTGCAGCGATCTCTAACTGTGCGGAAGCTTTGTCAGCTAACTCAACTCTTCTTGAAGCATTGTCGATAGCCATTTGAAGGTATGCTGCGCCTAAGTTGTTGTGTGCATTCCAGTTGGTTCCTTTCTTAGTAGCAGCTTCATAGATCGCAGCTTTCTCTTCCATTGAAGGAGTAAGCGTTGCAGCGTACATTAATTCTTCAAAGCTAAGTGCCTCAAGTGCAGCCTCGCCTTTTGTGATTTGCTTGGCAAGAACAGAAATCTCGGCATCGGTCTTCTTTGCTTTTACGGTAAGGATCTCGGTCTTTGCAGCACGCAATCCTGGATATACGTCTTTAAATACTTTGTTGTAGGTAGGCAATTTTTTCATTTGCTTCTCCTGATCTTCGAATGATCCACCACCATTGATGATGTTCAGGTAGGCTGATTTTTCATCTGCAGAAATTCCGGTGTAGGCAGATAATGCATTCTTGAAACCAGACCAGTCGTCTACAATTGGCTTAAGGATGAATTTAATTTCATCGGCCATGCCTTTGTAATCATACTTCTTCATTTGAGCTCTGTAATATTTTTCAATTACATCAGCACGCTCTTGAGATAACTTTGTGTTGATACGCTCAGCACCTTCAGGAGAGTGAGTACCGGTGATGGTAACCGTGCGGGTAACGTTCTTTGAAGCGATGAACGCATCCAACTGCTTTCCTTTGTCAGACTTAGTTTCAGAAGGACGAAGAACTGATTTTCCGCGTTCGAAATTGAAATCAGGGATCACTACAGGAATCAATTCTTCCTGATTGTTGTAACCGTGCTCTGCAAATGCAGCAAAATATGAGTTCTGTACAAGTTTAGAGGTGGTAATGATACCCGTTGCATACGGCATACGAGGCGTAGGCTTAGACTTGGTGCCTTTAGAAGCCACACCTTGAATTTCTACCGTACCTACTTTGTAAGCATCCTTATAAGGGAACGAGAAGTTCTTAGTTACTTTGGTTTGCTCGGTGCTGCTGCTTGGATAATCTTCAGCCTTAAATGGAATTGGCGAAAGCGCTAATTCATTTTCTCCATACTTATAGAAAGTGTTCAATGTGTACACTGTTCCCTTCTTCAACAATTTGATCGGGAGATTTCCCGTTAAGTCGAAAGCAACGGTGTCTTTATGAACTTCTAGAGGATTGGGTTTGATCTCAAGCTTCTGGTCCTTAGCCATCTTGATCATCTGTGGCAAAGTACAGCTGGTAAAACTGATTGCGCCAAGAATCAAAAATGCGTAAACTAATTTTCTCATGGGTTTAGAATTAATGTTATCCGTAAAAGTAGGTCCAAATGTAATTTTAAGTGGATTTTTTTGCAATTATAGTTAAAAAATATCGAATGGCGGTAGGCGCGGCAAGGCGAAAGACATCTTATATTTGCGAGTTGGGAATTTAGTCGTTAAAGCGCAATTAACTCAGGTAAAAGGTAGGAAATGGGTATGGAAAATTTGGTGAGCAGGATTCAGTCGTTTTTCGAAACGTATGCCTTTGGTGTTTGTACGGTACTGGGAGAGAAGTTTGGTATTGCTACTTCTTCAATCAGACTTTTCTTCATTTACGCCTCGTTTTTGACACTCGGCTCACCCATTATCCTATATCTATCGTTGGCGTTTATCCTTAATATGCGAAGCCACTTGAGAAGAAGACGCACTATTTGGGATTACTAATATCCAGCTTAGAGAAGTCTTTCTTACCCCTAACGTAAAAATCCAATACGATCAACCCCTGATAAGGGGAGGGTACCCATTTATAGGTATTTTTAGTACTTAACTCTTTTCGTTTGCTCCGCTCTGCTGAAAGATTCTTAAGGAAGGCCCAGTGCGCTTTCATCACCATCCAGCCATCTGCCCACGATCCATCAAGGCCAAACTTTATTGCTGCCAGCCAATCCAGCATCATTCGCAAAGGAAGTTTCCAAATGAGGTCTGTGGGTGAAAGATGTTTGAAGATTAGACTTAGTCCATTTCTGAAGTTGAGGTAAGTTTTCCTTGGGTTGGATTTGGATAGCGTGCCTCCGCCAACATGGTAAACTTTACTTCGAGGCTCATAATAAACTTTGTAACCCAACCGATTCAATTTCCAGCACAAATCAATCTCCTCCATGTGAGCAAAGAAATCTTCATCCAACCCACCCAACTGATGATATAGGTTTGAGCGAATGAAGAGACAGGCTCCGGTAGCCCAAAAGACCTGACGCGCATCATTATACTGTCCATGATCTTTCTCGACAGCGTCAAAAATTCTTCCGCGACAAAAGGGATAACCGAGTGTATCAAGGTAGCCTCCTCCGGCACCGGCATATTCAAACATTTCTTTTTGGTGATACGACAGAATTTTTGGCTGAGCAGCGGCAATGCTTAACTCCTTTTTGAAAATGTCAATGATTGGGCTTATCCAATTTGGTGTGACTTCAATATCTGAATTGAGAAGTACAAAATACTCAGCATTAACTTTTTTGAGTGCAAAATTATACCCACCACAAAAGCCGAGATTAGTTCCGATAGCAATGACATCAACTGACGGAAATGAATTTTGAAGAACTGCCAGCGAATCGTCCGTAGAACCATTGTCTGCAACCACAATTTTTGCGTCACCGCTGTGCCGAATAACAGACGGAAGAAACTGCTTTAGAAAATGACTTCCATTAAAATTAAGAATGACAACGGCTGTCTCGGTCATCCCATAAAACTGCTAAGGTCCATGCCTGGAATATTGGGAAGCATTCCTTCGGTGGCTTTTTTCATTTCTTCTTTTGCCAGAATCTCTGCCTCATCAGAGGCTTTATTGATGGCGGCCACCACAAGGTCTTGCACCATCACACGATCGTCTGCGCGCATCAATGCCGGGTCAATCTCTACTGAGATCACTTGCTTTTTTCCATTGACGACCGCTTTCACCATTCCGCCACCTGACTCACCCGAAGCTCTAACCTTCAATAAATTATTCTGTGCTTCTTTAATTTTCGATTGGGCTTCTTTGATTTTACCCATCATGCTCATCAGGTCAAACATAATTGTATGGTTTACATCGCGCAATTTACAATTTGTAGCTCAATTCAAATTGGTATTTGAATTTCTCCGTTCGCGCACATTGGATTTGGCTGCTACTTTTTCTTGAGCAGCACCACCGTTCCGGATTGTGTGAAATTCTGACCAGCCATATCAGTGATTTTGGCAATCCAAACATAGGTTGCCTCAGGCATTGCTTTGCCGGCCAGTGTACCATCCCACGGTTCATTTTTTTCTGTAGTGTAAATCAAAGAGCCCCACCGATCGAAAATGCTGAATTCCATTTTTACAATGTATTGGCCAAATACATTGAAGCCATCATTCAGTTTATCATTATTGGGCGTGAATGCATTTGGCGCAAAAAGGTGGGGATCTTTAGTGAGTTGAATATGATTGGAGGTGGAGGAGGTAATTCCGGTTCCAACGGCTGTTGCTACTATCTTGTAAAGATAAATCTGGTTGACCAGGTCTGTGGCATCGTCTACGTAAAGCGTATCGGTTCCCACATTTATGGTTTGAAGTAGGGCACCATTTTTATTGAATTTCTGAACAGAATAATTGGCTACACCGCTGGCCCATCCGGTGTATTTTGACCAGTTTAATGTGATGACATTCTTATTATCCACTGAACCCGTCAGTTGAAGAGGGCATACCGAAATGCCATCGGGGCTTGCATTGTTGCATTGATCAATATAATTGATGCGATAGCAAGCTGTTGAGCCTGCGGCATAGGTTGCATCCATGTATTCTTTCTTACTCTTATCGACTGTTTCAAGGAAATTGAAATCGCCTGTTCCGATGGTTTTGTAAACATAATATTCTACGGGTACAAATTTTGGATCTTGCAGCCAGGTAAGTTTAACACCCGCATCACTGATCACTGAACTCACGGTAGTTATAGGGGTGGGGCTGGCCGTGGTGAATGCGGTGCCACATTTTTGAAGTGAAATGCTTTTGCCTCCGTTCGAATAGTTGTTGATGACTTTGTAACAATAGTTCGTTTTACAAATGATACTGAAGTCAGGGAACGAAAGTGGTGCGCCAGGAATAATGTTAAAAGCGGTGCCATCTCGTTGAATCTCAACAGAAGTTATTCCCGTGGTTCCAGTTTGCCAGCTAAGTTTGTTTACACCACTTTCTACTGATAAATCAAAATTGTGACTGCACACGGGAATGGAATAGGTATTTGCATTCACACAGGGATCAAATGAATTTAAGCGAAAGCAATAATAGTTGTCATCTGTTTTTATGTTGGGAACACTTAACGTAGTGATGCCGTACGCAGATTGAAATTGCTGAAACGTAGCGGAGTTGTTTACTGCAATTTCTGTTTTGTAGAAAATGTTTGTTTGATTGGTGAAGTCAAGCTTAATACTGGTGGCATCAACGGTCGTCAGCGTATTTATTTTAGGGGTAGGCAAGGTGGCAATGGCGGTGAAGGGAAGCACTTCTGCATTACAATTATTGGCGGCATTCAAGTCTTTCCCCTTTACACTGATCGAATAATTTCCTGCAGCACTGTACGAATGGTTTTGCGATTGATTGTTGCTGCTTGGAATTTGAATGACGGGAGAACCATCACCAAAGTCGATCCCGTACTGATCGTAATCTTTATTGGTGATTTTGATTTGTACCTGTGAATTGGCGCACGAATAAATTTCAAATGCTGGTTTAATGTTCGGATCAACCGTGATGGTGATATCATCAGCACCAATGCTTTGGTACAGTACCGAAAGTTTGTACGTACCGGGTGTGGTGTACGTGAACGTAAAAAGATTTTGCTGTTGGGTGCCATTTCCCTGATAGTCCATCAGGCAGGGTTTTGTTCCGGTGCACTCTCCGGTAGTAATGACATTCGTAGTGGTGATGGTTACGGTAAAGGGCGCACAGCCTTTCACTTCGTCCACCTTAAATCGTCCCAGGCGACTGGTGTATTGCGCATTGGCGGTCAGCGAAACGCACAACAATAAAAGAGTTGATATGTAAATTCGCCTAATCAATTTTCTTTTTCCATTTGTTCATTGACGATTGATCATTGACCATTATCAAGTTTCATTTCCTTCAAAAATTTCTCCGCCTTTATCATATCATCGTGCAGCAACCGATCCGTTTCTATAAACGAAACATGCTTTCGGAAAGTATTTACTAATTCTTCCAATCGTGCAGAGGTTTTTAACGGCCTGCGGAAGTGCAGTGCTTGCGCAGCAGTAATCAATTCAATTGCCAAAATGGAATACACGTTGTTCACCACACGAAATACTTTTGTAGCAGCATTGGCGCCCATGCTCACGTGATCTTCCTGCCCGTTGGAAGAAACGATGGAATCCACCGAGGCCGGAGTGCAAAGCTGTTTGTTCTGGCTCACCAACGATGCTGCTGTATATTGAGGGATCATTAATCCTGAGTTAATACCGGGATTGGCCACAAGGTAATTTGGCAAATCGCGTGCACCCGAAATCAGTTGATAAGTTCTTCGCTCAGAGATGTTTCCAAGTTCAGCCAATGCAATGGCCAGAAAATCCAGCGCTAGTGCCAAAGGTTGCCCATGGAAATTTCCACCGGAAATGATCTTGTCTTCTTCGGGAAAAATATTGGGATTGTCGGTTACTCCATTAATTTCTGTGAGCAGCGTGGAGGTTACGTATTGAATGGCATCATCACTCGCTCCATGCACTTGCGGAATGCAGCGGAAGGAGTAAGGATCCTGCACATGCTTTTTAGGCTGGGAGATGATTGAACTTCCTTCCAGATGTTTTCTGATTTCTTTGGCAACACTCAATTGTCCGCGATGTGGCCGCGCATAATGCACCAACTCGTCAAAGGCTTCAATGCGTCCGTCAAACGCATCAATCGAAAGCGCTCCCACCAGATTGGCGAGTTTAGAAATGCGCTGCGCATGCAGCACGCTCCAAATTCCTAATGCACTCATGAATTGCGTTCCATTCAACAAAGCCAAACCTTCTTTCGATTTAAGATGAAGCGGTTGCCAATTCAAAATTTTCAGTACTTCTTCGCTCGAATAGATTTTTCCCAGATAATGCACCTCACCACAGCCAATGAGTGGCAGCGACAGATGGGCCAGTGGAGCTAAATCGCCTGATGCACCCAGCGAACCCATTTCATACACACGCGGCAACACACGCTCGTTGAACATGTCAATCAAGCGCTCAACGGTTGCTACTTGTACTCCGGAATATCCGTACGCCAGTGATTGAATCTTCAGATACAACATAAGCAAAACAATCTCGCGCGATACCTCAGGCCCCGTTCCACAGGCATGTGATTTCACCAGGTTGTCTTGCAGTTTTTCTAGTTCTCCTTTCGGAATGTTTTTGTTATACAATGAACCAAAGCCGGTATTGATACCATAAATCGGTTGATCCGATGACGCGAGCTTTTGATCGAGATAATCACGGCAGCGAATAATTTTTACGCGCAGCTCTTCTGATAAGGCAATCTTGGAGTGACCATGAACAATGTGATCAAGTTCTTTTAGTGTCAGCGGCTTGCTGGATATGTAATGTGTAGGTTCCAAGTTGGTTTTCGTTATTGGTTGTTCGTTGTTGGATATCCTAATCGTCTTCTATCAACGATTAACGACCAACCATCAACGAAATAACAGTGTCCAGATTCAATTTTTGTTGCTCTCCTGTCTTCATATTCTTAAACGCCAGCATTCCACTCTTCACCTCTTCTGAACCAATCACAAGGGTGAACGGAATCATTTTCTTATTGGCGTAGTCGAGTTGCTTTTGAATTTTGATGCCATCCGGGTAAATCTCTGAGGCAATTCCATTTGCACGCAAGGCCTGCAACACTTTTAGGCCATACCGCTTGCTGTCTTCATCGAAATGACAAATCAGTACCTTCGATGATATCTGCGTTTCTGTTGGAAAGAGTTTTAATTCCTCCATCGCATCGTACAAACGATCGACACCAAAAGAAATTCCGACACCAGAGTTTTTGTCTTTGGAATCAAATACTCCCGTAAGGTTATCGTAGCGCCCGCCACCACTCACGCTGCCAATGGCCACATTGTTGATCTTCACCTCAAAAATGCAGCCGGTGTAGTAACTCAATCCTCGCGCAAGTGCAATGTCAAACTCTACCTGATCAGCGCTCACACCATAATCCGTTAGCAATTGAAATACTTCTCTCAGATCATTCACACCTTTGTTGCCGTTTTCGGAGCCGGTAAATTTTGAAATCAGCAGTTCTGTTTTCTGTTCGGTGGTGCCTTTAAAATTCAAAATTTCAAAAACGGTTTTCAAACTGCTTTCGCTGAAGCCCTTTGCAATCAATTCTTCCTTTACTTTTTCTTCTCCGATCTTATCTAACTTATCAATTGCTACAAAGAGAGCCATCTGGTTTTCTTTTGCTCCGGCAAGTTCAGCCAAGCCACTCAACACGCCACGATGATTTATCTTGACGGTGTAATCGGAAATACTCAATGAAGCAAACACTTCTTTGATCATGAGGATAATCTCTGCTTCGCAGATCAGTGAATCTGTCCCGACAACATCGGCATCGCACTGATAAAATTCGCGATACCTTCCTTTCTGCGGACGGTCTGCTCGCCACACGGGCTGAATCTGATAACGCTTAAATGGAAACGTGATCTCATGACGATTCATCACCACGTAGCGCGCGAAGGGAACAGTGAGATCGTAGCGAAGGCCTTTTTCGGTTATTAATCCACTAAATTGACGAAGTACCCAGTTGTTAAATTCGTTGCGTATATTTTTGAATCTTTGATCAAGATCGAAGTCAGGATTGCTTGTGGGATGAAATGCTTGAATATCTGCTTTGTGATAAAAATTAGACAGAAAAATCTCAACTCTTTTAATAGTTGAGTTATTAGCAAAGAAAAAGAAAATAACTTCTCTTTCGTCAGGGGTAAGATCAAATGTATTTAAAGACACTTCAAGGTTCTTCTTAGAGTAGGAAATTAGGCTATCTCCAATTTGAGTGAAGAAGAGATTATGGTCATGACCAAACTCGTCACAATAGTTTTCAGTAAAGTGTTTTAAATAATCTAGGAGAAAATCCTTAATATTAGCCAATTGCATTAATGAGCTGCTCCCTGAATTGAGAATCTTAAACAATAATGTATCCCCCTCTTCTCCATACTTCCCCGTAAGGGTAGAAAGATTTTCCATGGCAGGGGTTTCCAGAGGCTGAAAGCCATATTTTTGAAATACTTTTCGAATGTTATTGAAGATGAATTGGCGTTTGGCCATTTGTGCTGGGCCAAAGTCGCGGGTGCCTTTCGGTAAAGTGGGTTTTTCCATGCCTTAAAACCGCCAAATCTAAGCAGCTTTGGCCAGAATTAGCAGATGGAAGGCAATTTCAAATGAAATTGTGATGATCGTTTGTCAAAACGCGTGAAACCCTTATTTTTGCGCTCCTTTTAACCAGAAAAGTCATGTCAGTAACACGTTTGAAAAGAAAGAACCGCAAGGATAAGGCAAAAGCAGCCCGCAGAAGAACCGATTTGAAGAATCAAAATTTCAAGCCTGTATCGAAAGCTGTGGATATCGAGAAGATCAAAGAAGAATTCAAGGCTAAGAAGAAATAATCATTTTTGGCCGATAAGCCAATTTGAAAATTTGCCAATGAGATTCTCATTGGCTTTTTTCATTTTACCCGGTCACTAATTCAATCTACACTATTCTGGTTTCCTGATCTTTTTTGATCGTTGCTGTTTGACCAATGGCTAATCGCCTTGTGATGGAAGCCCCCGTTTCCCCAATTCAATTACCTCCATCTTTTGAATGATTTTATTTTTCACCTCAAAACGCAAGATCGTTTTCATGGTGTGGAATCCGTGATTGCCAGCAGCCCCTGGATTTATGTAAAGCATATTTGAAAGTGCGGGGTCTTTTTTAACGCGCAAAATGTGTGAGTGACCACAGATGAAAACGTCAGGAATTTTCTCTTTTAATATCTTCTTAATTCTTGGATTGTAATGGGGTGGAGCACCACCAATGTGCGTCATCCAAAAGATTAGACCCTCTACATCCAACCATAAATCCCCGGGTAAAGTAGTTTGAAGAGATTGATCGTCAATATTGCCATATACAGCCCTTACAGGTTTCAGCACCTTTAGAGACTCAAGCAGAGATGAGTCGCCAATATCACCGGCATGCCAGATCTCATCAACGTTTGCAAAGTGATTGAATATGCTAGGTTCAAGATGGCCGTGAGTGTCAGAAAGAAGACCAATGATCATTTTTTTAATTGTCAGCGAGAGGTCAAATTTGAGCACGCCATAGAAATATTCTTCGGTAAAAGAAGAAATATCCCCCATTTTATGCTACAAAAAAGTTCTTTATCTAACATTCATTAGGTTAGAAATTGGTTAGAATTCCTACTTTTACAGCTATGTAAAACTAAAATCAATCCATTATGAAGAAAAATTTACTGTTGTTCTTCGCTTTGGTGCTGATGGCTACCTGCCTTCACGCCCAGGAGAGGAAAGTAAGCGGTAAGGTTACATCAGGGACAGATGGTTCGGCCATCCCCGGTGTTAACGTTACCATCAAAGGAACATCCAGCGGTACCATCACCGATGGTACAGGAACTTATTCGCTGAATGTTTCAGGCGCAAATGATGAGCTGGTGTTCTCATTTGTTGGCTTTGCCACACAAACGATTAAGGTCGGCAACTCTTCTGTTGTTGATGTGCAGATGGAGGAAGATGTTTCCACACTGGAAGAAGTTGTGGTTTCAGGTTTGGCTACAAACGTTAAGCGTTCAAACCTTGCTAATGCCGTTGCAACGATTTCGGCTGCTCAGCTAATGGGTACGACTTCACCGGTTACTGCTGATGGTGCGATGCAAGGCAAACTTGCTGGCGCTAATATTCAAGCGAACGGATCAATGCCTGGTGGTGGTTTCAACATGCAATTGCGTGGTGTTTCTACCTTGGGATCATCTAATTCACAGCCTTTATTCATTGTTGACGGTGTGTATATCGACAATGGATCGTATTCCAATGGACGTTCTCAGGCAAACAAAGCAACAGGTGGCTCGGCTGCATCAACGCAGGATAACAACGCTAATCGCCTGGCTGACTTGAACCCAGACGACATTGAGAGCATTGAAGTATTGAAGGGTGCCTCCGCTGCTGCTATCTATGGTACCAGAGCTAATGCTGGTGTGGTGATCATCACTACCAAGAAAGGAAAAGCAGGTAAGACTCAAATCAACTTCGGTCAAGATATTGGTTTTAGCAAGGCACTTTCATTTTTCGGAGGTGCAGACTGGGATGCAACAAAAATCACAGACTGGTTTGCGCCATCTGAAGTTGCTATGCTCAATACTGCCAAGGCCAATGGAACATATACCGATTGGGAGCGAGTTGTTTATGGTGAGACAGGGCACATCAGAAATACAAGATTGAGCATTAAAGGTGGCGATCAGAAAACCACTTTTTATGTTAATGGAAGTTTAAATGATGAAACGGGTATTGTTAAAAATACTGGTTTTACAAGAGCCTCTATTCGCACAAATATCACTCACAAGATCTCTAAATGGTTGGATATTGGACTTAACTCAAATTTTGTTCATACCAATAACGATAGAGGTTGGGCTGGTAACGATAACTCGAATACCAACTATGCATACTCTCTTCCTTATACCAAACCATATGTAAACCTCTATCCCGATGCGCAAGGCAATTATCCCAACAACTTGCCAAGTGTTGGTGAAAACCCTCTCGCAATCCGAGACAGAGCAATTAACAATCAGAAAGTTAATCGTGTCATTCAGTCATTCAATGCCAATGCATGGATCTTCAATAATGACAAGTCTTCTTTGGCGGTGAAATTCAATAGCGGTTTGGATTATCAGAATGGCTATGCAAATATCTGGTTGCCATCTGATCTTCAATCTCAAAAAGCGGAACCAAACCCTGGCTTTGCACAGGATACAAGAACTGAGGTTATCAACTACAACTTGCAATTGTCTGCGGTATATACCTACAATGCTATGGACAATAAGTTAGGTTTAACGACCTCTGCAGGTGCGGTTCAATTGGGCAATAGAACGAATATAAACTATGTTCGTGGCACTGGTCTTCCGGTAGGTGTTAAGAACCCAGCAAGAGCTGCTGTATTTTCGCCAGATGTTATTTTGCAAGAAAATACTGATCAGGGATTCTTCGCTCAACAAGAAGCTAACTACGATGATAAAGTCATTGCAGCAGCAGGTGTTCGATTTGACCGTTCAACCCTCAACTCTGATCAAGAAAAGTGGTATGCATTTCCAAGAGGTTCTGTGGCAGCAAACATTCATAAATTTGTTGACATCTCGAATGCGTTAAGCCAATTGAAAGTAAGAGTTGCTTATGGCGAGACAGCCGGCCTTCCTACTTTTGGTGCATTGTTCAGCCAGTTAGGTGTAGTTGCCGTGGGTGGACAAAGCGGATTTAGCCCATCAACTGTATTGGGTAACACCAAACTTGGCCCTGAACGAGCTTCAGAATTAGAGTATGGTATTGACTTTGGTTTGTTTAACAATAGAGTAACAGCCGAAGTTACCATGTATCAGAAAAATGTTAAAGACCTCATCCAACCCCTCACCACAGCGCCTACTACTGGTGTAACTTCTACAAGCTTTAATGCAGCTGACTTGACTAACAAGGGTATGGAAGTAACCATTGCCGCGGATGTTATCAGAAATGACAAACTCACTTGGAATGTGTCTCCTATCTTCTGGTTCAATCGTTCTGAGATTACACGTCTTGCTATTCCTGAGCGTTTGACAGGTGCGTTTGGCGCTACCTTTGGTCAATGGAGAATTAAGCAAGGATATTCCCCTACTGAAATCGTAGGTCAACCTCGCACAAATCCTGCGGATCCAACTTCTTGGACTTCTTATGGCAACCAGCAACCTAAGTACGAGTTCTCGTTGAATCAAAGATTGACCTTCGGAAACTTTGAATTCTCAGCACTTTTAAACTACAGACATAAGTTTACAGTTGTTTCATTAACGCGGGTATTGTGGGATGAAGGTGGAAATACCTCTGATTGGAATTCTACAAGCATGGGAAGAGATTCAGGCGGAAAAATCCCTGCAGATCCAAATGATATTGTGCCCAATGGAATTGCCCGTCAGAATGTAAATGGTCTTGATGGTAGCGGTGTTCCAATCGATGGTTACAATCCTCAGATTTGCAGCTTCCTGAAGTTGCGCGAAGTTGCGGTTTACTATAAAGTTCCAGCAGCGACCCTCCAAAAAACGGTGGGCAAAGCTCTTCAAGGAGTAAGAATAGGTGTGTCTGGAAACAACGTGCTTCGTTGGACCGATTATGATGGCGGTTATGATCCTGAGAACTCGAACTTCGGTTCAGCTGCCCTTGGTAGCGGTGTAGACTTAGGAAGTATCCCTGCCGTGAGAAGATTTATGTTCCACCTTTCAGTTGATTTCTAAATCGATTCATGAATATGATTATGAAAAAGAATTTAATAAAGATATCAGCAGTTGCATTGGCTATGATGGTTGGTGCCTGCTCCTTGGACCCCGTACAGGATCCAAATTTTGCCAGCGTTGGCTCGGTTGCTAAGAACGCAACCAAGTCTCAGTTGACAGCCATGACTATGGGGCAGATTTCTATGGCACGAAATGGCCTGGCTACGTACCTTCAAGTTACCGGTACTATCGGAAAAGAACTTTTCAACTTTAACTCAACAGAATCTCGCTGGATGACGGAGTTGAATGGTTTACGTATTATTGATGCTACTGCATTTTATAATGGTGCAACTACCGCATTTGGATTGCCTGTACGTCAGGCTAATCTTACCATCTCAGCGTGTGATAACACTAGCTCGGTAACCGATGCAGAAAAGGCGGCCTATAAAGGAGTCGCCAATACTTTCAAAGGCTTGGCGTATTTGTATATGTTGAATGTTCAGTATCAAAACGGAATTCGCCTTGACATTACTGATCCCCTGAACCCAAGCAAGCCAGTGTCGTACGATGCGTCATTAGCCGGTATTGCAGGATTCCTTGATGAGGGCGCAGCACAATTGGATGCAGCAGGCGCTACTTTTCCGTTCACCATGCCAACAGGCTACGCTGGATTTAATACTCCGGCAACCTTTAAGCAGTTCAACAGAGCAATCGCTTTACGCGTTGCGATTTATCAGAAGAATTGGACAAAAGCTGCTACATTGTTGCCTCAGACTTTCTTTAATGCAACAGGCAGTTTGACTGCTGGTCCAAAGCACACGTTCAACCCAAGCTCACCAGATTTTGGTAACCCGATGGTTAACGTTGCCTCTGCACAGATTGTGGCTGTTAAAGAATTGATGAATGCAGCTGAAGCAGGCGATACCCGTGTCACTTCAAAAACTACGAAGTTGGCAACGCCCCTTACGTATACCTCTGGTGTGACGTATGCAAGCGACTATTTGACTGCTGTTTATCCAACCAACACTACTTCTTTTACGATCATTCGTAATGAGGAATTGATTTTGATTGCAGCAGAAATTGCAGCTCAGCAAAACGATGCAACCAATGCGCAGAAATATATTAATACCGTTAGAAATGCTGCTGGCTTGCCAAATTATTCAGGTGGAACTACGCAGGCTGCATTGATCGATGCAATTTTGAAAGAACGCGCCTATTCATTGTTTTATGAAGGACACCGTTGGGTGGATATGAGAAGATATGACAAGTTTAGTCAGATCATTCTTCCGGTCGCCACAATGAAAATTCTTAACCAATTAGAACGGCCTATTGCTGAGGTGAACTGGGACAATTCTCATCCCTAGTTTTTCATCGAAGTAAGTGAATAAAAAAGGCCACCCAAGCGGGTGGCTTTTTTTATTATTTTGATCCTTAATACTTTTTAGTAATTGTAATTCCGCTCTCGCTGGGGTGAGTTACTCCAGGTATTATTGTTGCTAGAAGCGCGTCCGATGCCGGAGTTACTTTTATTGCTTCCTGAAGAACGAGTATTTTCAGAACGATTTCTATTGCTGGAAGTGCGCTTATCACCCTGTGAGGTACGACTACCGTGTGAACGATTGTTGTTTCTTCCGCTAAACCTATTTCCCTGACCTGATCGTTTTGTTTCGGCATTATAGCTTCCACCATTAGTCGAAGCAGGATAAGGATGTTCACTTACCACTGGAATCGTTTTACCAATGAGTTTGTGAATGTCCTTTAGAAATTCCTTTTCCTCTCCATCGCAAAAAGATATTGAAATTCCGCTCGCCCCGGCACGGCCCGTTCTGCCAATACGGTGAACGTAAGTTTCCGGAACGTTCGGAAGCTCATAATTGATAACATGCGATAGTTCATCGATGTCAATTCCGCGTGCCGCAATATCGGTTGCCACCAGTACGCGGGTCTTTTGTGCTTTGAAATTGCTCAAAGCGCGCTGTCTTGCATTTTGCGATTTGTTTCCGTGAATCGCCTCTGCAGAAATACCCGCACGATTAAGATCTTTTGCTACACGGTCAGCGCCATGCTTGGTTCTTGTAAAGACCAAGGCGGTATTGATATTTTCTGTAGTGAGCAAATGATTCAAAAGTGATCTCTTTTTGTCTTTGTCAACAAAGTAGACGGCCTGTTGAATTGTGTTTGCCGTAGAGGAAACCGGTGTCACTTCTACCCGCGTTGGATCGGTTAAAATTGTGTTGGCTAATTTTGAAATCTCAGGGGGCATCGTAGCCGAGAAAAAGATCGTCTGCCGTTTCGAGGGAACTCGTGCAATAATTTTTTTCACATCGTGGATGAATCCCATATCGAGCATGCGATCGGCTTCATCCAGCACTAAAAATTTCAAATGCTGAAGATTTATGTAACGCTGATCCATCAGATCAAGGAGACGACCGGGGGTGGCCACTAAAATATCAACACCGGCACGGAGTGCATCAGTCTGTGATTTTTGGGAGACACCTCCAAAAATTACGGTGTGTCGTAAACGTAGCAGTTTACCATAAGCGGCAAAACTTTCGCCTACCTGAATGGCAAGCTCTCGTGTTGGCGTAAGTACTAATGCCTTAATGCCTGAAGGACCTTTTTTATAGAGTTCATCTTCGTGAAGTAATTGCAAAACAGGAATAGCAAAGGCAGCAGTTTTTCCGGTACCGGTTTGAGCGCAGCCCAAAAGATCTTTTCGTTGCAGCAATACCGGGATTGATTGAGCCTGAATGGGAGTGGGGGTAGTATAACCCTCTGCTTTCACCGCCTTTAAAATAGGCTCAATGAGATTTAATTTTTCAAATAACATAATTGGAAATAAAAATAAATGACGACAGCCGTAGCTGTCAGTTTTTAAGTTGAACGCCTCTCGGCTACATGCCCGCTTTTACAGGGGATGGAAACCGCTTAATACGCGGAGTTTGGAGGAGTGATGCACAAAGGTAGTGAAATAAGTTGGAATGACGTGATCTTTTAAAATCACGCACTATGGCGATAATGTTTCTGATGTTTTTCCCACTCGGTCATTTTGGTAATCCAAGCCTCTTCATCGGCAGTGAAGTTTGCAGTTCTTTCTTCTTTTGAATGAAAGTCTTCGATGCTGATAAAAAATTTAAGCCTGTATTTTAAAACCGTTTTGGCTCCAATAGCTTTCTTAAAATTTCGCAAGGAGACGGATTCATCTATCCAATAAAGAAATAGAGAATTTTCATCTACTGAACCCGGCATAAAAGGAATAGCGGAATCCTCAAGATGATTTTGTACATCTTTATCAAATCCCGTACGGCCTGTTATATATATTGTTTTCCAACCCATATTTAAAATTCTTTCTTCGCGTCTTGCCCACATTTTGTTTGGTGATCCTGTCTTTCTCAGAAGAGTCTATCTTTGAACATAGCAGTTAAAAAATTCTTTTTGCTGAGAAGCAATTTGGCAACCGCTGATGTGGGCAATGTACACCAAACTAACGGATCGGGCACGCTAAAAGTTGCAGTATTGTTGATTTCGATGTGATTCGCGATTTCAATTTTTCTGTATCTTTATTGTTAATCATTAACCAACAATTAAACTTTAATTCATCGTGAAAGAAGGAGTTGTAAAATTTTTTAATGAAGCCAAAGGCTTTGGATTTATTAAGGAGACGGCCTCAGGCCAGGAGTATTTTGTTCACATTTCAGGCTTGCTGGTGGATACCATCAAACAAAATGACAAAGTAACTTTTGAATTGAAAGAGGGGAAAAAAGGCATTAATGCTGTTAACGTAAGACTAGTAGCATAGCCATACAAGCGCAGGTAAATCAAACGGCCCCGATTTTTATCGGGGCCGTTTGATTGTAAAGCTTAGCTCTTGTTTGCTTTCTTAGCTTTCTTTTCAGCGCGCTTTTCCATCATGGTTTTCTTTGGCGCTTTCTTAGTTTCTTTTTTTGCGTCTTGCCCTTTTGACATAGCGTTTTTTGGTTTTGTTATTCAATATTACCAAAAATGATTTTTTCAATGAACATTTTCGGAGGAAAATATTCCTGCTTATTTTTTTTTGATTTTTCCTTCCCAGTAGTGAGCCTCTTTGTGTAATGCTATTTTTGTGCCGCTTAACAGTGCTTTTAATTTGGAGTTCATTTCTCCTTTTGACGTGAAGTGAAAGAAGCCACAGTCTGGGCATTGATATACGCCAACCGGCCCGGCATTACCTCGATAATGAAAGCGCTGGTGTGAATCCAGTAAAGCATCTTCGGCCAGCTGCAGTGTGAGGTAGACTTTTTTATGACTGCTGCACGTATCCTTGGAGCGATTTACCTTTCCTTTTTTCATATTGAAGCAGGCACTCTGTTTCAGCCTTCCATTTTTCTGAATGGGATGTTTTATTAATTAATGTAATTTTAGCGCAAATAAAATTCAATCAATGAAGATAGCAGAAATCCATACAAAAAAGGGTGTGATGAAGATTAAGTTCTTTGAGCAAGATGCACCCAACACTGTAAAAAACTTTATCACACTTGCTGAAAAGGGGTTTTATGACGGGCTGATATTTCACCGCGTGATTCCTAATTTCATGATACAGGGTGGATGCCCTAATGGTATTGGCAACGGTGGTCCCGGATATAAAATTGATTGTGAGTTAACCGGCCAGAATCAATATCACGATCGCGGTGTGATCTCCATGGCGCACGCTGGACGTAATACCGGTGGCTCACAGTTTTTCATCTGCCATACGCGCGACACCACTAAGCACCTTGATCGCAATCATACCGTCTTCGGTAAAGTCTTTGAGGGTGTTGATGTAATCGATAGTATACGCCAGGGTGATGTGATGGAGAAAGTAGTAATCACCGAAGAGGCTTGATTTAGTAATTGTAAATCAGAGTGCCATCGATTCGTTTGATGGCACTTCGTTTTTTTTTAAAACTCAACGTGGGTTCTGATGCTGAGTAAGGCCACCGGGCCCCGATCTTTGTTGTATGCAGGATTTGAAACGAACTGAAAATTGGGAGTGAGGTAAAAAGTATCCGAAAATAAATTTGCCTTGTAAAATAGTTCAGTGATCCATTCTTTTCCGTAATCCAATTGCCCATCCCCAATAATAAACCCATAACCACCCGCTGCAAGATAATCCTGATGAAAGCGCGACAGGCAGTTGATTACAGTGCCAATACCGATCATATCATTCTTTCGTTTCCAGCGAATGCCATCAATCACGAGACCAACGCTTGCTGAGCGATCAATTTCCGTAAAGGCCCAGGTTTCATTGTGTCCATCATTCCAGCTGACCCGGGCAAATAGACCAATCCCACTCGCTAATTTTTGCTCGGCATTAATTCCATATCCGTATTTTGTTCGGCCATACTGGCGGGTCGAGACGATATCAGGGCTTGTTGGATTTTCAAGCAACGCTTGTTGATAGCTTCCCATCTGCGTTTGAGTGAAGAAGGCCAGGGCACGAACAGCACCGGGTAGCTGACGAATAGTAAATCGTTTCTCAAATTCGATAACGTTGGAGTTTGCTTTCGCAAAATTGGTATCCATGGTATTTCCATTGGCCTCAGTAGGCACCATAACGGAGGCTGCGCGGATGGAATAATTAATGTCACCATATTCAATCACGGCACCCCAGGTGTAGCCTCTCACATTAGCCGGATAATCCCAGGCGCCATTACTCATTAGCGACCAATTGAAAAACTGAGATCGGGGGTCATGGCTATAAGCGTTTTTATCGAAATAGTCGGCAATACTGAATTTGCCTAATATGATATCGAGGTATTTTTTACTCCTTGTTTTATATACATCGTTGGCACCTTCGCCAATGTATTCTTCTTCGTCTCCTAATTGTATTGTTTGTTGAAGAAACATTCTGGCTGCATACATCGTGGGGGCAGGATTGCCCACCCGAAAGGCTTCTCCATTTGTAAAGCCAGCGATCCCTTTGGCCTGACTTATGCCGGCACCGCCTGCTACTTCCGGGTTGATATAAATCGCTGCATTCCTCCAAAGTGTGGAGCCCCAAAATATCGTAGAGGTAAGTGTTGTAGCATTTTCAGCAGGAATCGAAACACTATTCGACCCTGTGTAAGGCGCAGTAATGCGAAACTTGTGCTGGGAAACCGTGGTGAGTTGAAAGTGAAAGTTTGTATTTAAATTCTGAAGGCTATCCTGGATGACTGGCTCTTGGGCAACTGCTTGAATACTCCACATTAGGAAGAGAAAGCATAAGAATCTTTTCATTTGCTGGATGCATTTAACAAACTAAAGTATGGTTTTCATTTTTACAGGGCAAAGGAATTGCTGATTCGAAATAAAACTATCCAGATTATCCTGGACTTTCGTACCGAAGTATTTTACCGGACTGACCATCCATTAATCGAGGTGAAGGTGCTTTTATGGATTCGACATTGTATAAACGTACCTTAATCCTGAAGTTGAGCTATTGATAAGAAGATGAAACAAGTATTCTGGCTTTCGATAAGCCTCGCGTTCGCCTCCGTTGCAGGGTATGCACAACCTGCAGCGATTGCTTTGGAGAAGAACAGCTTACCGCTCAATGATCGGTACCGTGCGATGAAGACCAATTCGCAGACCTTTCAGGATTATAAGGTTATCAAAGAACATATTCTGGATGGGTTTTGGAAAATGACCTTGGATTCAATGAATGCAACCCGCGCTTCGCTGGCATCTTCGCAGCAGGAAATTGGTCAACTAAGACAGGAAATTGATGGCCTGAAAGCTCACCTTGATCAACACCGAGCAGCCGTAAAAGACATTGAGTACGACAGTAAGCATATTAATATCCTCGGTATTTCTTTCACTAAAAATTTCTTCAGAGGGATTATATTTTTTATAACGGCAGCGCTAATCGGAGTCATTGTGATCCTTTCGGGTTACTGGAAAGTAAGCCGTTGGAAGATGAAAGAGCAAATGGTAATTGCGGATTCGCTTTCAAAGGAATTTGAAGAATTCAAACGTAAAGCGTTGGAAAAACAGGCCAAGCTTTCTAGGGAGTTACAAAACGAGCGCAACAAAGTTGCGCAGCTTGAAATAAAAAAAGGGTGACTCACAAGAGCCACCCTTGTCACATCAACTCAACCCTTTAGTTGATCAACACTTTACTTGTTATTTTAAAACCTTGCTCTGTTCGTATATCGACAACATACATTCCGGGTGTTAAACCAGAAACGTTGAGGGTGTGTTCGGATACAGGCGATTCAAATTGGATTGAATGCGTCACCTTTCCTGTCATGTCGTAGAGGAAAACGGCCTTAGCCTTGTGGTCATAAAGGTTGATATTCAATACTTCGTGTGTTGGATTTGGCCCAACAGTAACGTCTCCTATGAATCGCTCACCAATTCCTGCAACTACATCCAATGAAACTGTGAACGTTTGTATTTTACTTTCTGCGGCAGCAAAATTTTCATTTCCCACCTGTGATGCCTTAATAGTCACAGTGCCCAATGTCTTTGAAAGTGTCACCGTATTTCCACTAACGGTGGCCGGCCCAGACACAACTTCATAAGCAATGGGAAGGCCCGAAGTGGAGGTTGCATTTAAATTGAAAGGTGCAGAAGTGTCCATTTTATTTTCAATTGAAGCGAAAGAGATGGATTGGCTTGCCTTTGAAATAACCAATGCCTGGCTTTTTTCTGTGGGATTGTAATTAGCGCTCCCTGATTGTTTGGCAGTGATGGTGGCCGTTCCTGTCTTTACGATGTGTACTTTTCCATTCGTAATGGTTGCGACAGAAGTATTACTCGATTCAAATATGACAGGAAGTAGCGTAGAAGATGACGCGACCAGATTAAAATCGTTGTCACCAAATACTTTTCCTGGGAGAGCATCAAAAGTAAGTGCCTGATTTGCTTTTGCAATTTCAAGAATTCCCGTGGCCGTTGTTGTTTCGGCATACGTATCCTGAATGGTGGCTGTTACTTCATAGCTTCCTGCGTTTTTTGGTTCATTCACCAATACTCCGGCTTGTTTGTATTCAATGATGTAATTTAATCCGGCTGGATTGATTGTGGCAGTGGCTGACTTAGCTGTTCCATCGTACGTAAAGTTCAATCCTGAAAGTGAAATCGTTCCATTGACTTTATTAATGGTAAGTGTTGAGGATGCAGTATTCACTTCTGAATTGGCATCTTCAATTTTTGCTAAAACGTTGTACACTCCAGGGGTCTTTGGTTCAATTATGATTTGATCGTTTTGCTTGTATTCTATTTTTACAAGTAGCCCGGCAGGCTGAGTGGTAGCACTAAGTGACTTAGCAGTGCCGTCATAAGAAAAGGTTCTTGCTGCCATTTGAATTGTTCCCGCAGCCTTGGCAATAACCAACGTTGACGTACTGGCACCTTCATAATTTTTGTGATCAATCGCAACGCTGACATCGTAACTTCCGGCATTTACCGGCAAGGTGGTTGCATTGTTATACTTCACCACAACCGGTAAGCTTGGGGGTGTAGTGGTTACTACCACACTTTTTTCAGTCCCTGTATAAGTTGAGGATGTTGAGCTGATCTGAACAGTTGCGCTTGCTTTGGTGATGGTCAACTGTCCATTTTGGTAAGTGAAGGCATAGTTGTTATCTACTCCGCCTTGCACTGTGATAGCGTGTGCGGTACCGGCATCGGCCGTTATTGTTGCAGAACTATTTATTGTTGCGCCAGGCTTTGTATCAAGAACATTGTCTGTGTCACCATTTTTAAATCCTGAGTAAACAATGTTCGGTGCGGGATTAGTAGAGCCATAAGTACGCGATATGTTTTGAGCCGAGGCTGTAAGGCTTGCTTTGTTAACTACTAATGGGCGCACTACTTCAATGGCAGCATTGTAAGTACTGTTACCAGGTTGAGTGGCAGTAATGTTGGTAAGACCGGCCCCCACAATGGTGATGGTGTTTCCTGAAACGGTTGCTACCGATGTATTTGAGCTTGAGAATTGTACAGCGAGACCAGATGATGCATCAGCAGAAACTGAAAAGCTTTGGTCACCATACGTTTTATCAGCGATGGTGTTGAAATTTGAAATGGTTTGTTCCTGCTTTGATGTGGCCGTGATGGTGAAGCTAAAAGAACTTTCATCAGGATCATTGGTGGAGATGGTGATCGTGGCCGTGCGCACACCAGGGTTTGTGCCAGCGTAGGTTACTTTGAAGCTTGTGGCACCGCTTAGTGATGTGGGCAAAAGTGGTTGGTCAATCGTAAAGTCAGCGGCATTGGCTCCCGATAGAACAACTTTGGGATTCCCTGTAAGCTGTAATGGTTCTATACCCTGTGATACAATATTGAAATTGGCATTTAAGCTATTGCCCAGGGGAGCATTTCCGATGTCAATCGTTCCGCCAGAAACCACATTGCCACCACCTGAAAGCGATACACCAATTTCAGGGGTAGGAGGCACTACCATAACCCGATTGGATGTGGACTCCGAAATAATGATGTTACCATTGCTATAGGCCATGAAGCGCGGCCGATAGAATTGTCCGAGATTTAAACCTGCACTTCCAAATGATGTGATCAGATTTCCATTAACATCAAACTTTTTAATCTTGTCGTTTTCGGCTACATAAATATGTCCGGTTGGGGAATAGGCAATGCTTGAAACGGAGCCAGTGAATGTAATTTTCCATTGAAATACATCAGCACTATTAAATTTTTGTAACGTTTTATTTTGCCCGTCAATCACGTAGAGATTACTGTTTTCATCCACCACCAGATGCGTTGGGTTTAAAAATTGACCATCGCCCGTTCCGCTGGAGCCGATGTATCGATTAAATGTAAGGTCATTATTATAAACTTGAACACGGTCATTCGCACCGCTCAAATCAGTTTGCGGGAAATAGAATAACCCGGCTGAAGACAACGCCATACTTTCTGCTGCGAGGCCCAGAAATTTTGTAGCAAGCACTGCACCGGTGGAGGAATACTTTTTTAATTCCATATTTCCCACCGCATAAATATTATCGGAAGCATCTATGGTTACTCCGATCTTCACGAAAGTCGAAAACTTGTTGAGGTAGCTGCCTTGAGCCGTGTAGCGTTTGATCTCGTAATTGCCGCTGGTCTGAGTGGCAACCACAATATTTCCCTGAGAGTCTGTGGCAACACCAAGCGGTGAGCTGATGTCTGCGTTGCTGGCGGCACCAGATCCATACGTTGCCAAAAGATTTCCGCTCAAATCATATTCAAATAAATTTCCGGTATCACCAGCAATCCACAAATGATGCGTTAGCTGATCGATATAGATTTGCCGGTTTTGACTGGAAGCGGCAAAAGAACCCAAATAATTTCCGTTGTTATCATATTTTAAAATGTTGTTGTAGTTACTTACATAAATAGTTCCGGTTTGGTGATCTACCGTAACTCCGTTGCCACTGGAATTGATTTCCGTTGTTCCAAACCTGCGAATAAATGCACCATTATTTTTACCATCAAACATCTGAATCTCACGGTTGCTAAAGTCTACTGTATAGATGATTTGATTTTGGTCGACATGAATGGAGAGTAGATCGTTAAATAGTCCATCACCACTGCCTGTTGCGCCAAACGTGTAGAGTGAATTGTAAGACGCATCAAAGACCTGAACGCGATCGTTTAGTTTTTCGCCCACATAAATTTTTCCGTCCGATGCGTAAAAAATGCATGAGGGCCCCCAGAGTTGTCCGCTGCCGTTTCCGGAAGTGCCAAACTTCGTAATGAAATTTCCATTGGCATCAAATACCTGAATGCGATTGTTATTCTGATCAGCAACATAAATTTTTCCATTGCTATCGTGTGTAATTCCGTAAGGAGAGTTGAAGGCCGCGTTTCCGCTTCCCGCAGCACCAAAGGAACTGATGATGCCTGTGCTGAGGCTGGTGATGCCAACGTAGTTGTTACCGGGGTTTGTGGAATAGATTTTCCCGTTTGCCACGGTAATGCCGCTGGCCGCATGCATTTTTCCAGAGCCAAGTTGCAATTGAGCTAATGTGTATTGGTAGCTAACAAGAATGATCAACAGTGAGTAGCGTATTTTTTTCATAGGTAGTTTCATTGACATCTTATAAAATCATTGCACCGGCTACCAGTTTAGGTTTTGACTCAAAGCTTTGTGTTTGAATCATAGCGCCCGACAGAATGGTGTAAGCGGCAATCCAGGCATCTTCAGTTTCTTTATTCCACTTGTCACCCAATCCTTTCGATAGCGTCCAGATCAGGCACTCGCCTACCACAGCATAATGTTCTTTCTTTGCACCATACTTATCATGACGCTTGGCTAGACCTTTAATGTCTTCGAGGATTGTATCTAGTTTATCCAGGCGTGCCACAACCATCGTGATCATGCTCATAAGTTTGCGTGCTTGTTCGCGGCTGTCGCTTTTGAAGAGGTGCTTTACGCCTGGCGCTACGTCAAATAATCGGGTATAGAATAGTTCGCCTGCGGCTTCTGAGATTGGGATCACATGATTCCATGATTCTTTTACTAATTCAATTTGCTTTGGTGTCATAATGAAAGGGTGTTTATGTAGTGTGATTGATTATTTTTTTGGTTGAAGTACAATTTCCCAGTTGCCAACAGTAGCAGTTTGTCTGCCGGAAACATCATTGGTATCCAACTGGAAGGATAAAATCAAAGAGCCATCTTCTTGCAGGGTCACTGCCGTAGGGATTTCTCCATCGCGATTGAAAGAATCGGCTTTATCGCCCGTCCAGGAAAATGTTCCTGAGGTTTTGAAAACCAACCCTGCATTTTTTGAGGTGTAAGTTCCGGCTGAGGTGAAGGTTACTTCAAAGCCACTATAATTTGATGTAACGATAACGCCATCTCTTTTTAAATAACCCGATGTGCCCACTTGCCAGGAGGCATACAGTTTTGTTTTTGGATCGGCAGGCTCAGGATCGCCCGATGAGCATCCGGAAAAACCGAGCAGCATCATTCCAATAGTCAGGGTAAGCAAAATGGACCAAACTCTTGAAATCCATTTTTGTGAGGTGCTTGTCATATTCATTTTTGTTTTGTTGTGCATTTGTACGACAACATTACGGCAGCCTCGACCCATATGAATGAATTGATGAGTATACTGCTGTGGACTTTTAGTATTTGGCAGAAATTTCGAGTGAGTTTGGTAACCTGATTTGGCTAGGAAAGCTTTGGCGCAATTGCTTTTTGCTCAACGAAATTGTCATTCACTCAGCGAACTTGTCATTTGCTCAATAGAACTGTTATTTACTCAATCATACCCCGGCAATTCATAAAAATTGACGTGATTGTGGGTGAATAAAGGATCGTGTATGGAAGAGAATACCCCTAAACCGCTAACAAAGGATCAGGTTGGAATGCTCAAAATGACATTCAAGTCCATCGATGCGTTTGAACTCGGAAAGCGATTTTATGCGAAGCTATTTGAACGCCATCCGCAACTGCGGCAACTGTTCACCTCTGATATGAACGAACAGATCACAAAAATCATGAGTGTGCTGCAATTGGTAGTATTCAGTTTTGAAGAGAAGCAAGATGGTAATTTTTATCTTCAGGATGAGGTAGTAAAGCCCTTGCGTGATTTGGGGAGCAAGCATACTCAGCGCGGTGTTCAGCAGTTTCATTACCCCATTGCTAACCAAATTTTGTTGGAGGCTGTAAAAGATGAAGCGAGAGATTTGTTAACTTCCGAAGGATTAGAAGCCTGGAAACTTGCGCTCGATCACCTTTCATTTGCAATGAATAATACCGCTGTTAAAACCCCTGCTCAATCGCAGCATACGCTGCGTGATTCCTTTACGTACATCAAAAATTTACTAAAGATTTCCTGAGTGAGAGGCTTTCATCTCTTTTCGCTTTTAATTTTTGCAGTCACAGCATCTTTTGGGCAATTAATCGATAAGCCCAATATTGAACTCATTTCGGTAGTGGATGGATTACCTTCCAGCAACACTACAGCCTTGTTACAAGATCGAAGAGGATTCATTTGGATTGGTTCATTGGATGGGCTTATTCGCTACGATGGATATTCTTTTTTGCACATCACCGCAAAGCCTGAAGACAAGAATTCCTTACCCAATAACTCGGTCTATTCGATAATCGAAGATCAAAATGGCTTCATCTGGCTTGGGCAACTTGGTGGATACGTTTCGAGGATCGACCCAAACACGCTTGAGGTTAAAAAAATTCAATTAAAAGAAGCATTGGAAACCGACATCAATAAACTTTTCATGGATAGTCAGGGCAAGATATGGCTATCCGTGCGCAGCGTAGGTTTATTTCGGTATGATGGTAAAGAAAGTTTTGAGTTTGTAAGTGAGTTGCCAGAGCTGCCACAATTGAATGATGTAGCATCAAAATGGTTTAATGCCATTGGCTGCTTTGTTGAAACAAACGATCGAAAAATTTGGCTTGGCACAGTTAACGGCCTTCATCAACTTGATATCAAGACGAACACGATCCGCAAGATCAGTGATTTTCGTCAGCTGAATGATCGGTATCCCTCTACCATTCAAACCATGACGGTTATCGATACGGCCTACCTGTGGTGTGGCACTTATGGTGCCGGCCTTATTCGGTATCACATCAAAACTAAAACGTGGAAACAATTTTTATTTCAATCGGGCCCGAGCGGTACAAACAATATCGTAAACACAGTTCTCCCAAAAGATGAAGATGAACTTTGGCTCACTGCCAGTGGTAAGGGTATTGGTACATTTAATATTAAGACTGAAAAGTTTACATTCTATTATGAGCCTGATGATTTTGATACCGGGCCAATAGCACAATCGTTAATTAAAGATCGCTCGGGCATTTTGTGGTATGCTTCCGACAAGGGTCTTCACAAGTGGAGTGAACAGCAAAATAAATTTCTCTTCACAAAAATTCTTACCCGTAAAAGTGACAACGCTGCTTATTATGGCCTGTCGGATATTTTGGTTGATCAAAAGACTGGTCGCACAATTTTGGGTACCACATTTACCGAAGGGCTTACCATTGTTGATCGCACCGGTAAAGTTACTGTTCTGGATTTCAAAGTGCTGCCGCATGCCGAGCCTTACCATATTGTTACCGATTTGATGCAGGATTCGCAGGGCACAATTTGGGTGCTTACGCGTGATGCGCTCTACTCTTTAACAGATGATAATCGTCTCGTTTTAGAATCTTCGCTTCTGAAAAATTTTGACGCAACTCAAATTCCATTTCTGGTTAGAATTATGGAATCCCGCAAAGGTGATTTGTGGGTGTGTAGTTCTCGTCATGGAGTATTTCGAAAAAGAAGATCATCAACCGAATGGCAGTCTTTTACGGCCGACAATTTTGCGAAGCTCGTCAGCAACCGTGTCACTCGCGTAATGGAGGATCAGCAAGAAAATATCTGGATGGCTCATCCTGTTGATGGTGTTACTCGCTACTCAGAAAAAGATGGTACATTCATTAACTACCGGAAAAATCAATCAGATTCTACTTCCCTGGCCAGCAATCGCGTCACAGACATTACGATGGATTCGAAAGGAAAGGTTTGGATTTCCACAGTGGAAGGCATTTCTGTTTTTGAACTGCAAACAAATAATTTTAGGAACATCACTTCGAAAAGCGGCCTTCGCTCTGATTTGGTTTTTTCCATCTGTGCCGATGTGGATGACAACATTTGGCTTCATAATAGTCTGGGAATTACAGCCATTCGTGCCGCCAACGGATCGTTTGCTCATTATAATTTCATGGATGGTTTAAAGGGTGCATATGGTTCATTTATGATCCGTAATGGTGAGGAAGGGAAGATGTATGCTATTACCTACCAGGGTTTTTATACTTTTTATCCTCGTAAGATATTGTGGGGAAGCAACAAGGTTTCGCCCATGGTGATCACTGGCATCAGAAATAACAATGAAGTGATTTCAAATGCGGGTGGCAATGACCAGTTGAAAATTGACTTTGAAAAGAACTCAGTGTCATTAGAGTTTGCTGCACTCAATTATCTCAATCCACATCAGAACCGCTATGTGTATATGATGGAAGGTTTGGATAAGCAGTGGACTGAGACTTCCGACCATGTGGTGAATTACGCTGGCCTTCCTTCTGGTTCTTATCTTTTTCGCGTAAAACAAAAAAATGTTTTCGATAAAGAGAATGAAGCACAGTTGCGAATAATGGTGACCACACCCTTTTGGAAGCAGCGTTGGTTTCTTGCACTTTGGCTGAGCTTTCTCGCAGCTTCAGGATATTATCTCTATAAATTAAGGATGAAGAAAATTCGCGAGGAGGAAAAAATCAAATCCGATTTTAAACAAAAGCTGGCCGAAGTAGAAATGAAGGCGCTGCGTGCGCAAATGAGCCCTCATTTTATTTTTAATTCACTGAACTCGATTAATCGCTACATCGTAAAATCGGAGCCAGATACTGCCTCACTCTATCTTACCAAGTTTTCGAAACTTATCCGCCTGATCCTCGATAATTCCAATCATAAAATCATTTCGCTTGAGCAGGAGATCACTGCAATACGGCTTTATATTCAGCTGGAGTCGCTGAGATTCAGTCAGAAATTTAGTTATACACTTGCCATCGCACCCGAGCTTAATCCGATCTCCATCGGAGTGCCACCAATGATTATTCAACCTTTTGTGGAGAATGCCATTTGGCACGGGTTGTTGCACAAAGAAACACCCGGGCATCTTGATATTAGAATTGAACGATACGGCCATGGGCTTCAATGCATTGTGCAGGATGATGGCATAGGCAGGGCGCGAGCAAAGGAACTTAAAAGCAAAAGTATAACCGAGGAAAAATCGTACGGCATGAAAATTACTGCCGATCGACTCAGTATGCTCAATGGCGACTCTACGGTGGATTCCATTAAGATTGAAGATTTGAAAGATGAAAATGGAAAACCCGCGGGCACGAAAGTGATTGTGCGTATCATGACTGCCGAACTTGAACCAGAATTTTAAAACCGACTATGAAAGCTATTGCCATTGATGATGAAAGAAATGCACTCGAAATGTTAGAGTGGATCGTAAAAAAGAATTGCCCTGAGGTAGAGTTGGTGGCGCTGTGCGATTCTCCGCTGGAAGGCATTGAGAAGATTAAGGCATTGAAACCGGATCTGGTTTTTTTGGATATTGAAATGCCTCAATTGAATGGATTCGATCTGCTGGAGCGTCTTGGCAATTATAATTTTGATGTCATCTTTACCACTGCGTATAATCAGTTTGCGATTCGCGCATTGAAAATCTGCGCGCTTGATTATCTCTTAAAACCAATTGACAGTGATGAGTTGAAGGAGGCTGTTCAAAAAGCTGCAGCTAAAAAGGGTTCGGTATCCACTCAGCAATTAGAAATGCTGATGAGTTATTTCAAGCCGGAGAAGCCAAAAACCAGAAGAATTGCCTTGACGGTTTCGGATCATTTAATTTTTGTGGATACTAATGACATCGTGTATTGCGAAAGTGACAGCAACTACACCATTTTCTTTTTGACGAATGGCGAAAAAGTAATGATCTCTAAAACATTGAAAGATGTGGAGGAAATTCTGGAAGGTTCAGATTTTTTTAGAATCCATGCTTCTTACCTCATCAATATGAAGCACGTTAGCAAGTTTACGCGGGGAGATGGCGGCTATGTAGTGATGAGCAACAATCAACACATTACAGTGTCCAGAAAAAAGAAAGATGAATTTTTTGAAATGTTTTCGAAGCTGTAATTGAATTACTGATACACTCTCACATAATCAACTTCCATTCGTTGTGGCCATATGGTGTAATCAACTCCTTCTTTGCCGCCCCAATTTCCACCTACGGCAAGATTCATAATGAGATGAAAGGGCTTGTCAAAGGGCCAGCCGGTGAAGTCACTATTTTCTTCACGATTGAAAGTGAAATAGAGCTTATCGTCAACAAAGAAATCAATTTTTGTTTCGCTCCATTCCACGGCATAAAGGTGAAAAGAATCCTGTGCACCGGGCACCGGTATCGTTCCGCCCTTTTGCGTTCCCTTCATACCGTTATACTTATCAGTGTGCACGGTGCCGTGAACGATCTCTGGATTAAATCCAACATGTTCCATGATGTCAATCTCTCCACTCTGTGGCCAACCTCCATATTCCCAGTCGGTGCTCAACATCCAAATGGCAGGCCAGGTGCCTTTGCCTCGCGGTAATTTTGCTTTCGCTTCAATTCGGCCATAGCGCCAATCGCCTTTTTTCTTGCTTACCATTCGCGCAGACGTAAAGGGTTTACCGCCCAACGAATCGTGATGGGCTTCAATGACCAGCAGATTATTTTCAACACGAATATTCTTTGAATCGTTCGTATAAAATTCCAATTCATTGTTTCCCCATCCACAAACATTGGGGCATCCATCACCCAAATCGTAACTCCATTTTGTAGTGTCAGGGGCGCCAGCATAGTTAAATTCATCAGCCCATACTAGTTTTTTTTTATTGCTTTTACAGGCAGTAAAGCTTAAGACTGCAAGAAGGAGGTAGACGTAGTTATTCATCTTGAAAATAGATTTGATAAATTTAAGTAATTCCTGTAACCATCTTAGGAACTCAGAGTTACCCTCCATGAAAACTTCGCCTGATTTGGACTCGCTTTCGGACAATGCATTGATGGTCAAGGTAAAAGATGGTGACCTTGATCGACTTGGGCTTCTTTTTGAACGCCACAAAAGACCGTTGTATGGATTCTTCTATGGCATGAATCGTGATCAGGAGCTATGCGAAGACCTTGTTCAAAACACCTTTTTCCGGATTCTGAAATACCGCCATTTGTTTCGCGGAGATGGCGATTTCAGAGCGTGGATGTTTCACATTGCGCGTAATGTGAGCCATGACCATCACCGGAAGAATAAAATCAAAATGAAGGACGATGTTGAAGTCTGGCAAGATCGCTTAGGGCATCATGAAAACAAGTCTGCAGAAATGCAGGCCGATGATGAACGCTACTTGCTGAACCTGGCGATGGATAAGCTTCCGGTTGAGAAAAGAGAAGTATTGCTGCTCAGCAAATATCAGGAAAAGAAGTATCACGAAATCGGGGAGATTTTAGGTTGTTCGGAAGGCGCAGTAAAAGTAAAAGTATTTCGAGCACTGCAGGATTTGAAAGCAATTTATTATCAGTTGGAGAAAAAGTTTTAAGAAAAAATAATTGGTCATGGAAACGAAACATGTAGAGGAATTGATTGCGAAGTATAACGAAGGGTTGGCCGATCCGTCTGAAATTAAAATGATTGAACAATTGATTGAGCGTGGTGAGGCAAGTCTGGTTCAGCTTCGGAATCTGCATCTCCTGGAGGAGCAGCTTCTGCAAATGGAAGACCCAACACCCTCGCTAAACCTTGACGATAAGTTTTACAGTATGCTTGCTCATGAGAAAAGGAAGGCGAAGAGCAATAGTTTTTCAATTTCTTTCAGTGATTGGTCCTCGTGGTTCCCCAAACTATCTCTTGCTGCGGTGTTGCTGGTGATAGGGTATGCCGGTGGATTCTGGATTCAGCGGGATAGCTCATCAAGTGATGAGGTTCATGAACTTACGCAGCAAGTTGGCGATCTTAAAGAAATGATGATGCTCACCTTGTTGGAGAAAGAGTCGGCAACGGAGCGATTGAAGGCAGTGAGTCTCACCAATGATTTGCCGGTAAGTGAAAAAATTGTAGGTGCATTGTTTCAAACCTTGAATAAGGATGAAAATGTGAATGTGCGGTTGGCCGCATTGGAGGCTCTTAAATCCTATTCCAGGAATAGTGAAGTAAGGGAGCAACTTATCCGGTCTATTGCCATTCAGGATAACCCTCTCATTCAGGTGGCGCTGGCAGAACTAATGGTTTCCATTCAGGAAAAAAAATCAGTGAAGGAATTACAAAAGCTTCTTGAGAATGACAGAACGCCCAAGGAAGTGAAATCGAAACTGCAGGAAAGTATTAATGTCTTAATCTGAAAGAACACTAACGAATTGAAAGATGAAATTAAAATTAATGATGCTGCTTTGTTGCGTTGGTCAGATAAGCCTTGCGCAAACATACAGTGAGAAACTAACCAAAGAAGCTTCTTTTGAAGTGAAGAATGCCTCGAATGGAGTGGTGTTGGCCAACATCAATGGTGACGTCAATATTACGGGTTATGATGGTGATAAAATTATCGTAACGGCCTCTAAGTTCATCAGGGCTAAAACAGATGAACGACTGGAAATAGGGAAGAAAGATGTTCAAATTGGAATGATCAATCGTGCCGACAGTCTCATATTTTTTGTTGAAGGCATAGGTCATTCATTTGGACGAAATAAAAATCGCAAAAACCGATGGGAGCGAAGCGAATGGTGCTATGATTGGAACGAGCGCGGCCGCGAGGATGATCTGCCCTTTGATTACAAAATGGATTTTTCAGTGAAAGTGCCGATGGGGGTTAATGTAGTGGTGAGTACCGTGAATGATGGCGATGTGGTGGTGGAGAATATCAAAGGTGTGGTGAATGCCAACAATATTAATGGCAGCATTAAACTTACTCACTTAACGCGCGAATCGGTAGCCACTACGATCAATGGTGATGTGGATATTGATTTCGATAGGAATCCGGAAAAGTCTTGTCGCTTTTATTCGCTTAATGGCGATATCAACGCTTGGTTTCAAAAGGGCTTAGCAGCAAACCTGAGTTTCGAAAGTTTCAATGGTGATCTTTTTACCAATGTGGAGAGGCTTGAATCGCTGCCCGCTGTTATCGAGAAAGAAGAACGAAATAATGGAGTAAAGTATAAGGTTAATGGAAGTCGTTTTAAGGTTGGCAATGGAGGGGCTTTGCTTGATTTTGAAACCTTTAATGGAGATGTGTATTTAAAAGAAAAAGTTAATTAAAGAATGAATATGAAAACGATTTTGATTTTAGTGATGGTGATGGTGAGCAACGTGTTGGTAGCACAGAAGTCAGGTGAAATGACCATACCCCTCAGCGATCCGGCCAAAAGAGGTAAGTTAAAAGCACATCTTAATTCCGGATCGATCACCGTGAAGGGAACTAATCGCAAGGATGTATTGGTGAAATATGTGACTAAAGATGATAAGCATAACGATGATCGAGACCATGATCGTGATCATCAAAATAGAAATGGTGACAAGAAAGCTGCAAGTACAGAAGGATTAAAAAGAATTTCTGGTGGCACAATGGACCTTGAAGCCATCGAGGATTCAAATGCCGTACGTGTAAAGTCTGATTCCTGGTCGAGCAAACTTGATCTTGAAATCGAAGTGCCTTCCGGTTTCGATTTGAATGTGAGCACCTACAATGATGGTGATATTATGATCGCAAACATTCAGGGTGAAGTGGAATTGAAAAACTATAATGGAGAAATTACGGCCGAAAATATTTCTGGCTCCGTGATCGCCACTACTTATAATGGAGAAATCAAAGTAACTTTTGATAAAGTCACAGAAGGTACCCCAATGTCTTACTCTACTTACAATGGCGACATTGACATCACTTTTCCTGCAACGGTTAAGGGAACGTTCAAGATGAAAACCGAACAAGGCGAAGTACTGAGTGGGTTTGATATGAAGTTGATCGAATCTGGCCCCGTCCAAAAGAAGGACACCAAATCAGGAGTGTACAAAGTGGTGATTGATGAGTGGGTGAAAGGCGAAGTGAATGGAGGCGGTCCTGAGTTTACCATTAAGAACTATAACGGTGATATTATTCTGAGAAAAAAATAGAGGTAATTCATCGTAAGCATTACTGTAGCATTAGCCGCAGGGTCTTAGATAAAAAGTGACCCAGCGGCTTTTGTTTTTCATTCTACGCTTCTTAAATTCACTTGTATAAGCGGGAGTAGCTCAGTTGGTAGAGCATCAGCTTCCCAAGCTGAGGGTCGCGGGTTCGAATCCCGTTTCCCGCTCACTTCTCAAAATACCAAATCCTACAATTTGAGTAATGTAATTTCATTTCGGGAGATGGAGATTCTCTTTTGAGATTCCAGTTTTTTTAAGAGCCGTGAAATTACTTCTCGTGATGAATTAAGATCGTCTGCGATTTCCTGATGCGTTACGGTAATTTTGCTTCCCAATGTATCGAACTGCCGCTTCAGGTAAAATTCAAGCTTTTCATCCATTGAATGGAAGACCACATGATCGATTACTTCCAGTAATTCGCTAAAACGCTGACGATAGGTTTCCAGCACAAAGTAATACCACTGCTTATAATCTTTCATGAGTTTGTCCATGTGCTGAATGGGGATAGCGAGCGCTTTGATGGGCGTCATTGCTTTTGCCTTAATAGCGCTGGCCTCATTCTTAGCGGCACAGATCATCGATAGTGCGCAAGCATTTCCTGGTTCCAGGTAATAAAGAAAGAATTCTTCACCGTCCTCGCCTTCGCGATAAAGTTTTACCCGCCCTTCTAAAATCAGCAATGAAAATTTGAAATACTGGCCTGGCCTCATCAGCATGTCACCCTCTTTAAAGCTTATTTCCTGACCTACTATTTCAAGGTGTGTTAGTAAATCTTTGTCGAACTGAGGAAACAGTTGATCGAGTGACATTTTCGAAGGTGTATTTTTAGAATTGAAAGTTAGTACTTTTAGCTGTAAAGCAGAGTAGGATTTCTCTTATGCCATTATAAACGATAGAATATCCCGATACTGCCTCCAGGTAGAACAGGAAAATCGAGATAAAGATTAAACCAGGAGTTGCTCTGCACTTTTTGTATTTGTGAATGACTTAATTCGAAAATAGCTCCTCCATCTATCTGGATACCAAGTTTTTGAGTTAGATTAAAATCCCTGCCAACCCGCGCTGTGAAGTATAGATACTTGTCAATTGAATAGGAGTCTTCATCCCGATAATAATTTATTCCGGTGCGAACGTACAAGGGTTTTCGTTCAGACAATTTTGAAGTGCCTGCGGCATGGATAAACACATCGAATGAAATTGAGCTTAATTTTTCTTCAGCGGTTGTTGGGAATGAACCATAGCTCAGTCCCAATTGAACTTGCTTATGCTGAAGCCTTAGCCCTAAATTGATAAGCTCCGGTACAGAAGCGCCTGCATAAACGTTAATTTTTTCCTGGCCGTAAATGGCAGCGTTCAATGCCGTCAGTAAAATCAATAGAATGCAAAAAGATTTTAGTTTATAGGTCATACCTTATTCGAAAACCCTATATCAAGATAGTCAATAATGCATTTAATCATTATGTCACTAATCATCACCGATCTCATAAATTTTCAATTTCCATTTCAAGTTTATTTATATCTTGGCTTACTATGAAAAAACTTTTACTACTTCCACTATTAATGATAGCACTGGTGGCGTTGGGTCAGCGTCCAATATCTCCATCAGACATCTACAAAATTAAATCCGTAAGCGATCCTCAAGTATCGCCTGATGGTAAATGGGTTGCTTATGTATTGTCAACGCCTGATTCTGCCAAAGACAAATCAGATTCAGATATCTGGATGATCAGCTGGGATGGAAACGAATCGGTGAAGCTTACGGCCAGTAAAGAAAGTGAGAGCCGCCCCCGGTGGACGCCCGATGGAAAGTATTTAACATTTGTTTCATCACGTTACGAGACGAAGTCATCACAAATATGGCGGATGGATCGAAGGGGTGGTGAAGCAGAAAAATTGACCGATCTAAAGCGAAGTATTGGTGAATATGTGTGGAGTCCGGATTCCAAAAAGATCGCTATGGTTATTCAAGATCAGGAGTCGAGTGATGAGGCCGAGAAGAAAAAAACAGCCAAGCCCATCATGATGGATCGTTATCATTTTAAGCAGGATGGTGCGGGTTATCTCGAACGCAAGCGCAATCACCTTTATGTCTTTGATGTTGAAACAAAAAAATTAGATACCCTTACCCGTGGTGATTTTGATGAAGGAAGTCCCGTATGGTCACCCGATGGTAAGAAAATAGTATTTGTAAGTAATCGTACTCCTGATCCTGATCGCAACGGCAACAGCGACTTGTGGGTAATTGAAGCAAAGCAAGGAGCAACGATTAAGCAACTGACCACGTGGCAAGATAGTGACACGAACCCATCTTGGAGCCCGGATGGGAAGTGGATTGCGTATTTGAAGTCACAAACACCGGAGTACGATATTTATGATCAATCTCAGATTGCAGTCATTCCAGCAGATGGAGGAACACCAAAAGTGCTAAGCTTGGCATATGATCGTGATGTATCGGCACCTCGCTGGTCTTCTGATAGCAAGTCAATTTATACGGTGATGGATGACAATCGCAGAAGTCATGTTACTGTATTTGATCTCGAGGGCAACAAAAAATCACTTACTAGTGGTGATCGCATCTTTAGTTCGCTACAGCGCGGTAGTGGCGATTCGTGGGTTGCGTTGTCGAGTGATCCATCTGCACCCAATGAAATTTACGTCCTTGAAAATGGTACTTCACGCAGGCTCACGAAAATACATGATGAATTTTTGAAGCCTCTCAAGCTGGCGTCAGTGGAAGCTTTCGATTCTAAAAGTAAAGATGGTACAACGGTAGGCAGCTTATTGTTCTGGCCTGCAGGAAAGCCCAAGGACCAAAAGCTTCCGCTGATTTTGTGGATTCATGGAGGCCCAACTTCTCAAGATGATTTTGGATTTGACTTCATTCCTCAGGTATTTGCAGCCCAAGGCTATGCAGTGGCTACGGTGAACTATCGTGGCAGCAGCGGAAGAGGTCTTGCCTACAGCAAGGCAATTTCAGGAGATTGGGGAAATAAGGAAGTCATGGACCTAATTGGAGCAGTCGATCACCTGATCAAAATTGGAAAAGCTGATGCTGATAAATTAGTAATTGGTGGTTGGAGCTATGGTGGCATTCTTACGGATTATGTTACGGCCACAGATTCTCGCTTTAAAGCAGCCGCCAGCGGTGCGGGTAGTGCTTTGCAATTATCCATGTATGGAACAGATCAATACACCGTTCAATATGAAACAGAGTTGGGTGTGCCATGGAAGAATATGGATAAATGGATGAAGGTTTCTTATGCATTTTTGAATGTTGAAAAAATAAAAACACCAACGCTTTATATGGTGGGTGAAAAAGACTTCAATGTGCCTGCTGCGGGGAGCGAACAAATGTATCAGGCGTTGAAAACGCTGGGGGTTCCTTCTCAGTTCATCGTGTATCCGGGGCAAAATCATGGCATCGCTGTTCCGAGCTACCAGAAGGATCGGCTGGTGCGTTACCTGGATTGGTTTGGCAAATACACCAATTCCGATAAGCTGAAGGAAAAACTCCCTCCTAAGAATTAGCAATTATGCAAGGCCTTAGCGACTGATTACTTTCAGCAGCTAAGGCCTTGAAATTTCAATATCATTTTTTAAGAGCTGCTAGTCGCTGAAGAAGAGGTGGGTGAGAGTAATGAAAAAAAACATAAGCAGGATGTGGATATAAATTACTCAACGAATCCACAGAGAGTTTTTTCAACGCATTGGCCAAAGCATCACCATCAAATGTTTCCTTCGCGAAAGCGTCCGCTTCAAATTCATTCTTCCTGCTAAGAATACTCATCAATAATCCTGTAATTCCGGAGATGGGAGAGAAGAGAATACCAAAAGCAATCAAGCTTAGGTGAATTGCGGGTTTATGGCCTCCCAAGGCAAGCGAAAGATTTTCATTGTATAACATCTGGGCAAGTACAAAAAGCATGAAAAAGATTTGAGCAATGGAGAGCAGGTAACTCCATACAATATGCTTTTTTTTAAAGTGCCCTACTTCATGTGCAAGCACTGCTACCAATTCTTCCTTTGTGTGGTTGGCAATAAGGGTATCAAACAAAACAATTTTTTTCTTTTTGCCGATGCCGGAGAAAAAGGCGTTTGCTTTCTTGCTTCTCTTCGAGCCATCCATGACAAAAATATTGTCCACCGGAAAACTTACCTTCTTCGAAAATTCGTGAATAGCAGATTTTAGCTCACCATCTTGCAACGGTGTCAATTTGTTGAACAAGGGGAGAAGCAGAGTTGTGTAAAACATATTCACCAATAAAATGAACACCGAGGCGATCACCCCAAACCAAATCCAAAAATTCGGCCCGATGATGTTTATGAAGTAAATCAACAATGAAAGTAGAGCTCCTCCAATCACAGCACCCAGTGCATATCCTTTTAATTTGTCGGTGATAAATGTTTTGAGAGTTGTCTTATTGAAACCAAATTTTTCTTCAATAACAAATGTACTGTACCATTGAAAGGGAGTGCTTAAGATATCGGAAGCAATCATGATTACGCCAAAAAATGCCAGCGCCATCACAATTTGATTGTCAATATAATTTCCCAGTATGTTGTCCAGCCAGCCAAAACCGCCAAGCAACAACATCGCTAACGAGAGCAGAAAGCTGAATCCTGAACTATAAAAAGAAAAATAACTCTGCTCTCGCTGATAATCCAATGACTTTTGATACTTCTCCTGATCATAGAATTCTTTGATTTCAATTGGAATGTCCTTTCGCAGCGCCTTCAGATTAATGTAATCCAGAATTTGATCAAAGAGATAACCTAAAATGACGATGGTAATGATAATCGTCAATAAAAAAGAGGGGCTCATGTGTTTTTAGAAAATTAGTGATGCAAATTTAATTTTTTTGCTTTTGTTTTTGCATCGTCTTCAGGCGGATTTCCATCGCCACGCTCGATCGCCTGTGTAATAGAATGAACGATAGAATCCAGTTTCAATGTGCTCTCTTGTAAATGATGAAGCACTTCCTTCCCCTCTTTTTCTAAGGGCAATGATTTGAAAATTGGTATGAGGCCAAGAATGCTGGCAACAGGTGCGCGCAATTTGTGAGCATTTATAAAAGCATATTCCTCAAGCGCTTGGTTCTTTTTCTCCAGTTCATGGGTTCGCTGTCTTACCAGGCTCTCCAGGTTTTCGTTAATGCTGCGAATTTCTTCTGCTTGCATTTTAATAGCTTCGTTACTGGCATTTAAAGCCAATCTTGATTTTATCTCCTTAATGAATAGATCGTAGCGTGTGCGAATGAGTACAATCATGAACACTGCTATGGCCAATAATAGTAATCCGCCCTTTACAAAGAATTGCCCAGCGTCTAAATTTGGATTCGTTAACATAAACAAAGCAGTTACCGCAGCGGATACTATCACAATGATTAGCGAGTAAGTCCACTCCCAAAGGATAAACATTGCGCCACCAATAAATAGAGCCATATAGTTTAGGTTCTGCCCTAATAAGTCATCATTACCAATGAGTCGATAAATGAATGCATTCTGAAGAGAGATGAGCATGAACGTGATGGCTATGTTCACCCTTGAGGGAAATCCATAATGATTGCGAACGGCAAACATAACGAGCGTAATGAAGGACACCGTTAACCTTATCATCAAAAGCAGTTTCCAATCATTAGGAATATTAAAGAAATCGGTAATGGCGAAAATGGGATCGAAAATGGTGGCCACCCACAACACTTTCATGTGATAATTGAATGAGGTCTTCTCCAACTCATCCTTCCATTGCGTTTCGGTGATCGCGTTGATAAAGTGATTTGAATTGGTGAAATCTCTGGTCATTACGGTTAAATAAGGTTTTACCTAAAAATATACGATAATGCGGTCCCCATTGGATTCCATATTAATGGGATATCTTTTCAAGATAAACCCATTCTATTTCAACATTTGAACGAGGGAATTGTTCGGAGTCAGGCGAAACGGAAATGATAAATATGAGATCAATAGCCCCGCTAAGCAATAAGTTTGCTAAGGGCTAAAGTGACTTTACCGAATGGAAAGCTGGAGATAACTTTATTCATAAGTCCTTCAATTTCTTTCAGGTTCAAATTCCCAATACTTCCCTCATGAGTGTGATGGATTTCTGTAGAATAAGAGAAATTATCATGTTCGATTGACTTGCCAATTGTTAGGTATGCGTCACGAAAGGGGACTCCAGAGAGAACCAACTTATTTACCTCTTCCACACTAAACAGAAACTTGTACTTCTCATCCTTTAACAGATCATCCTTTATTTGAATATTGGAGAGCATAAATGTGGTCATGCTGATGCATTCCTTTAAGGTTGCAATAGCAGGAAATAGCTTTTCTTTGAGCAACTGCAAATCACGATGATAGCCTGAAGGCAAATTATTCGTCATCAGCACCAGATCATTTGGCAGTGCCTGAATGCCATTGCATTTAGCCCTGATCAATTCAAATACGTCCGGGTTCTTTTTGTGAGGCATAATGCTCGAGCCGGTCGTGAGCTCGTCTGGAAAACTGATGAACGCAAAATTTTGATTGAGATAAAGACAGGCATCCATCGCCAATTTTGATAATGTTGCGGCCACGTTGCTCATGGCTTGAGCCGTAATGCGTTCCGCCTTGCCTCTTCCCATTTGAGCATACACTACATTGTAATTCAAGTCTTCGAAACCTAAAAGCTCTGTAGTCATTCTCCTGTTTAGCGGAAAAGAAGAACCGTAACCCGCGGCAGAGCCAAGAGGATTTTTATTCACTACAGAAAAGGCGGACTGCAGCGTGATAACATCATCCACCAGGCTTTCTGCATAAGCACCAAACCACAAACCAAAAGAGGAGGGCATGGCTAATTGCAAATGCGTGTAGCCGGGCAAAAGTTTGTCTTTATGTTCTTCGCTTTTGGAAATGAGCAGGTCGAAAAGTATTTTTACTTCTGTGACGATCAGTTCCAGTTCACTGCGCAAAAAAAGTTTAATGTCTAAAAGTACCTGATCATTGCGTGAGCGACCGCTGTGAATTTTTTTTCCTACCTCACCCAGTTTTTGGGTCAGCAGCAATTCTATTTGAGAATGAATATCTTCAACGCCTTCCTGTATTTTGAAATTATCACTTTTGATTTTCTGATAAATTACCTTGAGTTCTGATTTTAAACCATTGAGCTCATCGCGCTTTAGCAATCCGATGGTTGCCAACATTTCAATATGCGCCAATGAACCCAGCACATCAAACGGAGCAAGATAAAGGTCCATCTCCTGATCGTTACCAATCGTAAACCGACTTACCTCTTTTAGAGAATCTTTATCTTTTTGCCAAAGCTTCATGTTTTACAAGTTAACGATTTTGAAAATTCAATCCAGCAATCGGTGTATCTGCAAGTATTGCAGCAGCATGATGGTTTTTCCATCTTTGATTTCTCCAGTTTCGATCATTTTCAGTGAATGGTCAAAAGGAATTTCTAAAACCTCAATATCTTCATGTTCATCTACACCACCACCCAAAGATGTCTTCATTTCCTTCGAGTACTCCGCCACAAAAAAATAAAGTATTTCAGTGACCGATCCGGGAGACATGTAAGCCTCAAAAATTTTCTTTACCTCTCGGATGGTGAACCCCGTTTCTTCTTCTGTTTCTCTGCGAATGCAATCTTCAGGATTATCGAGATCAAGTAAACCGGCACACGCTTCAATCAGCATCCCAGAATCGTTACCATTGATAAAAGTTGGAAGCCTGAATTGTTTGGTGAGGATAATATTTTTGGTGGAACGATTATATAACAAGATGGTGGCTCCATTTCCGCGATCGTATGCCTCACGACTTTGCTGAGTCCAGTTACCATTTTTATGTTGATAGTCGAAGGTGACTTTCTTCAACGTGTACCAATTGTTTGATAGCACTTCTGATTTCACAATTCGGACCCGATCGCTCATACTATTATTTTTTCGAGTAATGAAATATATGCATCTATTCCTTGGCCGATCTCACGTACAAAAATGAATTCATCAGCACTGTGTGAGCGGGCAGAATCGCCCGGCCCCATTTTGATCGAAGGCACGGGCATTAGGGCTTGATCTGAAGTGGTTGGAGAGCCATACATTTTCTTCTGGAGTGATTGTGCAGCTTTTATAACAGGATGTTCGGAAGAAATTCCTGAAGGCCTTAATCGCAGCGATCGGGGGGTTACTAAACACTTCACATTCTTCTTCACAATATCTATAACCTCTTCAAGAGTATACGCATCGGTTACTCGCACATCCACAGTGAACTTGCATTCGGGGGGAACCTGATTATGCGCCTGACCCGCATGAATCACCGTAACGCTCATCTTTACTTCTCCCAAGGTCTCCGATTTTTTTGGGAATTGAAATGTCCTAAACCATTCTATATCCGGCAATGCTTCGTATATCGCATTCACTCCTTCTTCGCGTGCGGCATGGCCTGCCTTACCGGTGCTGATGCAATCCAAAACCAGCAATCCTTTTTCAGCCACAGCGATATCTGTCAGTGTTGGCTCACCAACAATCGCAAAGTCGATAGGAGGCAAGTCATTCCAGATTAATTCAATACCCTGAGTTCCTGAAATTTCTTCTTCCGCGGAAGCGGCAAACACAAGGTTATACTTTAGGTTGGGATGATTATGAAAATAATAAAAGGTGCAAATCAACGACACCAACGCTCCACCGGCATCATTACTTCCGAGCCCATAAAGTTTGTCACCTTCAATAGTTGCTGCAAACGGATCGCGTGTATAAGCCGGGTTGGGTTTTACCGTATCGTGATGGGAGTTGAGAAGAATGGTAGGTTTACTGGCATCAAAGAATGTATTCTTCGCCCACACATTATTTCCTTTTCGATATGATTCAATTTGATGACCCTGAAAAAAACTTTCGATCAGTCCAGCCGTTTTATTTTCTTCCTTACTAAAAGATGGTATAGTAATTAACTGCTGAAGCAGCTCAATCGCTAAAGGTGAAAGATGTTCTCTCATCTGCTCATAATTTTATTTCATGTAAGTGTGATGAGAGTTCCCTTCGTGTCATAACCAATATTATCTAGGAGGCAAGTATGTTCACCGATGAGCACTTCCTTTACGCCATGATTAATGGCTGAGAAGGCATTTTCAAGTTTGGGTAAAATGCCATCATGAAACGATCCTGACTTCAACAATGAATCGTATAATTCTTTATTGAGGCTTCGAATGACGGAGTCTTCCTTGGTTACATCGCGCAATACACCTGTTTTTTCGAAGCAGAAAATCAAGCGCACGTCAAAGTGCTTGCTTAACGATATGGCCAACACCGATGCGATGGTATCGGCATTCGTATTGAGCATCACGCCATTTTCATGAGTAAGTGGCGCAAAAACGGGAATCACGTTTTGTTTCAACAAAAAGTAAAGTAACGTTGAGTTAACACTGTCCGGTGTAATGTCTCCCACGAATCCGAAATCTACTTCCCCCACGGGGCGTCTTGAAGCTTTGATTAAATTTCCATCCGCACCGGTAACGCCCATCGCATTGCAGTGATGGGCCTGTAGCTGCGCAACAATTTGTTTATTCACCAATCCGCCATACACCATGGTTACCAAATCCAATGTTTGTGCATCGGTTATTCGTCTGCCTTTTACGTAGTGACTTTCAATACCCAATTGTTCGCCAAGTTTCGTTGCGATTTTGCCTCCGCCATGGATTAATATTTTCGGTGCCTGGATGGATGCAAAATCTTTAAGAAATCTTTTGAGTGATTTCTCATCATCCAAAACATTGCCTCCAATCTTTATGATATACAGTTTGTTCATAATCTGTTCTGATCTTATGTCTTGTGTTTTACTACTTGCTACTTTTCAACATTTCACTCAATACCGCCTGTGCTGCCCAAATACGATTAACGCCTTGTTGGGTTACCACGCTATTGTTGCTATCCAATACCTCATCACTCAGCTCTACATTTCTGCGTACGGGAAGGCAGTGCATCACTTTGGCTTCATTCGTCATCGCCAGTTTTTCGCGAGTGAGCATCCAGGTAGGGTCATTGCAATAGATTTTTCCATAATCAGAGTAAGTGCTCCAATTCTTTACATATACAAAATCGGCATTGCGCAGTGCCTCGTGTTGATCTTCAGTGATGCTTGCTCCATTGGTAAACTTTGAATCAAGTTCATAGTCTTCCGGGTGAGTGATAACAAAATCAGCTTTGCCCCAGGCATTGATCCATTGTGCAAAACTATTGGCAACACACTGTGGCAGTGCCTTCACATGCGGTGCCCAGGTTAACACAATTTTTGGTTTTCGTTTTTCGCTAAAATTTTCTGTAATCGTAATAATATCCGCAAGACTTTGAAGTGGATGAAGTGTGGCGCTCTCCAGGCTTACTACCGGTATTCCGGAATATTTAATAAACTGTTTGATGTATAACTCGCTGTAATCGTCTTCTTTGTTTTTAAGAGAAGGGAAGGTGCGAATACCCAGAATATCAAAATAGTTTCCAAGAATTGGAGCGGCATCCTTCACATGTTCTACGGTGGTGCCACTCATGATGGCCTCGTCTTCAAATTCCAATGCCCAACCGTCCTGGCTAACATTCAAAACGATGGCATCCATTCCCAGATTCTTCGCAGCGATCTGCGTACTGAGTCTTGTGCGCATGCTTGGGTTTAGAAAAAGCATACCCATTCTTTTATTCTTACCAAGCGCTTCATCTTTGAATGGATTGTTTTTATAGTCAAGAGCTCGCTGAACAAGCTGCTCAATATTGGTCACATCAGTAACGGAGAGAAATTGCTTCATTTCACAGTGGCAGTTTGAAGTTCTTTGGCAAGTGCTTCTAAAAATATGTCAGCTTCTGTTTTTGTAATAGCAAGTGAAGGTAACAAGCGCACGGTATTTGGTTTAGCTTCGCCTGTGAAAATTTCATGATCGAAAAGAAGAGCTTTTCGAAGAGAAGCCAACGATTCAGGTAAGTCAAATCCAATCATGAGGCCACGCCCGCGCACGGCCAAAATAGAATCCATTGATTTTAATTGCTGAATCAGATAACTGCCAACCTCCTCTGCATTCGTCATCAGCTTTTCTTGTTCAATAACTTCCAGCACAGACAATGCAGCAGCACAGGCAAGATAATTGCCACCGAAGGTTGTGCCCAACATTCCACTCCACGGTTTTATCGAAGGGTTGATGAGTACTCCTCCAACCGGAAAACCGTTGCCCATTCCTTTTGCTACAGTAATCAGGTCTGGCGTAATGTTACTGAATTGATGCGCAAAAAATTTACCAGTTCTTCCGTAACCGGATTGTATTTCATCCAGGATGAGTAAAGCTCCGGATTGTTTGCACTTCTTAGCGAGTAGTTCAAGGAATGAATCGGTTGGAATATGAATACCGCCAACACCCTGAATGCCTTCAATAATTACTGCAGCGACTTCTGAATTGATTTTTTCTTCAGCCGCCTTCAAATCGTTGAAGGGTAAAAATTCAATTTCGTGATTGGCATTGAATGGCGCGACAATTTTTGGATTGTCGGTAGCCGCAACGGCCCCTGATGTGCGGCCATGAAATGCCTTTGAAAAGGCTATTACTTTTTTTCTTCCAGTAGCGAAGCTGGCAAGCTTCAATGCATTTTCATTGGCTTCTGCACCAGAGTTGCAAAGAAATAAATCGTAGTCTGCATAGCCTGATAGCTGCCCAAGTTTCTCGGCCAGTTGTTCTTGCAAACTATTCTTTACGCTATTAGAGTAGAACGAAATTTTATCAAGCTGTTCTTTCAACCGGCCAACGAAATGCGGATGATTATGACCAATAGAAATCACAGCATGGCCACCATAGAGATCCAGATATTTTTTTCCTGCTGCATCCCAAAGCCATGAGCCCTGTGCCTTTACAGGTTCGATCGGGAAGAGGGGGTATACGTCAAAGAGTTTCATTTTTTAGCTAAAAGTTTAAAGCGAAATTCATTAAGTCTCTTTTCTTACTTTCTTTATAAGTGAAATCAGCATCGCCTTCAATCAAACTTTTATGATCTTTCATTTCGATACTTATTGCATTTGAACTTTCGATGTTAAGCTTCTGCTTTTAATTTTGTGCGCTAAGCTTTTTACTTTGAGCTTTTTACTTTAGGCTTTCGACTTCTCGCCTATTTCAAAACCCACTCCCTTTCAACCTAAGTCCTTCGCTCTCTTCAAATCCACACATCAAATTCATATTCTGTACTGCTTGCCCACTTGCTCCTTTTAATAGATTGTCGGTAATGGAATGAATGGCTAGTTTTGATCCAACTTTTTCCAGATGGATCAGGCATTTGTTAGTGTTGACAACCTGTTTCAGATCGATCATCTCATCTGCAATGTTTGTGAACGGATGACCCTCATAATATTTTTTATAAAGCTCAGTGGTTTCTGCGATATTCATTTCGCAATTCAAAACGGAGGTTACAAATATGCCGCGAGTGAAATCACCGCGCCATGGAACGAAATTGATCGACTCGTCAAAACCAGCCTGGAGTGATTTCAGTGTTTGCTGAATTTCTCCAAGATGCTGATGTGTCAAAGTTTTGTAAGCGGAAATGTTATTGGCTCTCCAGGTGAAGTGTGTAGTATCCTGCAACTTTTGTCCTGCACCCGTTGAGCCGGTAATTCCGGTGGTGTGCACCTCTTTCAGCAGGCCTGCTTTTGCCAATGGCAGCAATCCTAATTGAATAGTGGTGGCGAAGCAGCCGGGATTCGCGATGTTGGCCGCTGTCTTAATTTTTTCGCGCTGAAATTCCGGAAGACCGTAAACGAATGTTCTCCCTCCAGCCGTGTCGCCCAATCTGAAATCATTTCCTAAATCAATAATCTTAACATTGGAAGGGAATGAATTTTCGGTTAAAAACTTTTTGCTTTCTCCATGACTCAGACAGAGAAACAATACATCTATGTTATCGGCAAAAGTGGAAGTGAATTTTATCTGGGTATCCCCTTTAAGATCCGTGTGAACATCGCTCAATAATTTACCATCCTGGCTTCGGCTTTGCACAAAAATCAATTCCACATGAGGATGGTTCAATAATAAGCGAACGGTTTCTCCACCCGTGTAGCCGGCACCACCAACAATTCCAACCTTGACTTTAGTTGCCATGGTTTTGTTTTTTTGGTTCTTCGTTCACCTGATGATAAATCGCTACTTGATTGCCGAAGATTTTTGTAAAGCCTTTAACGTCATCGCCAGTCCATCCCAAATTCATTTCACCATACTTGCCAAACTTTGATGACATTAAATCATGTTTGGATTCAATGCCATTGATTTGATAGCGATAAGGGAACAGGGTGATTGAAACTTCGCCCGTCACGGTTTCTTGTGAGTGGGTCAAAAAAGCTTCAATATCCCGCATCACCGGATCAAGGTATTGACCCTCGTGCAGCCAGTTACCATAGAACTGTGCCAGTTGGTCTTTCCAACTCAATTGCCATTTGGTGAGCACGTGTTTCTCCAGTGCATGATGTGCTTTAATAATCAATACTGGTGCAGCAGCTTCAAATCCAACGCGGCCTTTTATTCCGATGATGGTATCGCCAATGTGAATGTCTCTTCCAATCCCGTAAGGGCCGGCAATTGATTGCAAATGATGGATAGCTTCCGTAGGATGATTGAATGATTTTCCGTTCACAGAAATCAACTCTCCATTTTTGAAGCCAAGCGTTACTTCTTCATTGTCATGTTTTGTCACTTGAGTTGGCCATGCTTCTTCCGGCAGTTGACCCATTGAGTTCAATGTTTCTTTTCCGCCTACGCTGGTTCCCCAAATACCTTTATTAATGGAGTACTTCGCTTTTTCAAAATTAAACACAACCCCCTTGCTCTTTAAGTAAGAGATCTCTTCTTCGCGGCTCAATTTCTTATCGCGAATAGGAGTGATGATCTCCGTGCCGGGAACCAGAATTTGAATGATCATATCGAATCGTACCTGATCGTTGCCGGCCCCGGTGCTGCCATGAGCTACGGCATCTGCTCCAATTTCTTTCGCATAGGTAGCAGCAGCGAGTGCTTGCGACATGCGCTCTGCACTTACGCTGAGCGGATACGTTGCATTCTTCAGCACATTGCCAAACACTAAGAAGCGAATTACTTTGTCATAGTAATTTTTTGTTTCGTCTACGGTCTTGTGTGAAGCAACTCCCAAGCTAAGCGCCCGCTTTTCGATCTCCGCGACTTCCTGAGTATTGAATCCACCGGTGTTCACGGTGATGGTGTGCACTTCGTAACCCAAATCTTCTGATAAGTATTTTCCGCAGTAGGAAGTATCCAACCCACCGCTAAATGCCAATACAACTTTCTTTTTCATTTTGATTTACCAGAAAAACAGAAAACTTAACAACGAACTCTTCTTATCCGATGGGCTGGAATCTTTTTTGCGCCATCCTTCCAGCAGTACAAACTGCTTGAACCGCATCCAGCGCTCGAATAATCTAAAGTTACCTCTAAAATGGCGCTTCTTTTTATGGTGTACGTGACCATAGGAAGTAACAAAGACTTTTTCGGGCTCTGCCAATTGCTTTCGCGCTTCGGCTGCCTTGAGTTTTTCTTCTGCTTCTGCAGGATCGAACAACATGGCCGTACACATGCAATTCTTGCGTCCCTTACTCATGAGAATTTCGTAATTCACACAGCTTTGGCAACCCTTCCAAAACTCTTCGTCCGTGGTAAGCTCAGAATACGTCACTGGCTCATATCCTAAATCGGAATTGATCTTCATTACAGCCAGGCCCGTGGTGAGACCAAATATTTTTGCATGCGGATATTTTTTCCGCGACAGCTCAAACACTTTTCGCTTAATGCGCGTGGCCACGCCAGTTTTGCGAAAAGCAGGCGATACGATCAACCCACTGTTGGCCACAAATTTTTCGTGTTCCCACGATTCGATATAGCAAAAGCCTACCCAGGTGCCATCAGGCAGCAAAGCAATCACTGCCTTGTCTTCATTCATTTTTAGCCGGATGTAATCGGGCGATCGCTTGGCGATGCCGGTACCTCTTGCCTTTGCAGACTCCGCCATTTCGGTAGTAATGGTTTCTGCATAATGTGCGTCAGCAGCCGTAGCTGGTCTGACAATGATATTGTCTTCCAATGTTGTTCTGATTTAATAAAATGAAAAACTGATCTAAAGTGCCTAAAAGCACTTCAGGCGAATATCGCCTTGCGCATTCGCCAAACATCTGTTAGTAAGATGCGGGTATCAGATTCTGATCCGCCTATGCGGTCGCCTGGTCACTGTGCAAGCAGTGTCGAGGAGGTTAGGCAATGCCTGGGAAGCATTGATGAGATTGGCAGCGTGGCCTGAAATCTCTTGTATGGTGAATGTTTTTTCCAATTCTCGTTAGTGGTTATGAGTTAGATAAACGGCATTCAAAAAATGTTTTTGCAAAATTAAGTGAATTAAAAACGAATATGTCAAGAATCAGTTCAAAATTTCAAAAGTAATTTCACGAGCAACCGTTAGGCTGCCGCTGCGAAAGCACGATACGGCTACGATCTCATAACACAAGTTGCTACTCTGCTCTCAAGGTTTGCGATGGATTGGTCATTGCTGCTTTGATTGTTTGCGATCCCACCGTAACCAGCGCAATGGCGATGGCAATCAGCGCTGCACCTGCGTAAATCAGCACATTCATATCGATATGGTAAGCAAATGAATTGAGCCATTGTGCCATGGCGTACCAGGCTACGGGCCAGGCGATAAGATTGGCCAGCAGGATCAACACCACAATTTCTCTTGAAAGCAACGTCAAAATATCGGACACGGAAGCGCCTAGCACTTTTCGGATCCCAATTTCTTTGATTCGCTGAAGGGTGTTGAACGTGGCCAGCCCAAAAAGTCCAAGGCTTGCAATGAACACCGCTAATCCCGAAAAGATGGTAAAGAGTTTTCCTTCCTTTCGCTCAGCGTCATACAAACGACCATAACGTTCGTCCATAAATTGATATTCGAATGGCCTTCCGGGTAGCATCTCTTTCCATATTTTTTCAAGGTGCTGAATTCCCTGTTGCATTTCATTGCCGGCAATTTTCACCGCCAGGTAATTTGCTCCTGCCTGGCGGATGTGAACAAAAATCATCGGCACTACTTTTTGATGCAGCGATTCAAAATGAAAATCTTTGACCACTCCAATCAGTTTACCTTTAGTCCCACCATAACTGAAATCTTTATTGAGTCCTTCCTCAGGGTTTTTCCAACCAATGGCGCGCATGGCGGCTTCGTTGATGATGAAAGAGAGGGTGTCATCCGTGGGTATTTCTTTTGAAAAAACTCTTCCGCCTGATACTTCGATTCCGTAGGTATTAAAAAACTCTTCGTCAGCCGCCACATATTTTAAGCCTACTCCTGTGTCGTATAAACTATCGCCTTTGGTTACAATGGCGGTGCCTTGCGAGTCAAGCAGTCTTCCTGTTGGAATGCGAGACGATCTTCCCACGTTTTTGATGGCCGATGATTTGAGCATCTCATTATAGAATCCATCATAGTTTTGGTTGAGCAAGCCGTAGTAGGTGAGTGTGATCACCTGGTTGCGATCGTAGCCTAATTCTTTAGAGTTAAGATATCCCAGTTGCTGAAAGGTGATGGCAGTAGCAATGATGAGTGCGATCGAAATTGCAAACTGGGCAACTACTAATGCCTTGCGGATTCCACCCTTTCCTTTTGAAGATCCTTGCTGACCTTTCAATACAAGAGCCGGTTTAAATCCTGAGATTACAAATGCCGGATAGACTCCTGCCAGGAGGCCAACAACAAATGCAAATACAATCAAGCCAACCAGAAGCTGCCAGTTTTGGAAAAAATTGATCGACAGACTTTTTCCCGTAAAGGTATTTAACCCATCCAACGCCACAAAGGCAATGGCGCAGCCCACGATCAGCGCCAATACAGAAATCAAAACAGATTCACTCAGGTATTGATTAATCAATTGTGATTTGAAAGCCCCCACCACTTTGCGCAAGCCTACTTCTTTTGCACGCTTGGTTGCCCTTGCTGTGCTTAAGTTGACAAAATTGAAACAAGCAATTAACACAATAAATATTCCGATCACGCTGATCATGTATACGTTATTGATGTTTCCGTTCACTTCGATCTCATCATCCAGATTAGAATGCAGGTGTACGTCTGTTACTTTTTGCAAGGTGAGCTCCGTCATTTGAGAAGCGACAAAATCGGGCGGTACATTATAGTTTGCCTTTGCATAGGTGCCGAAATGCTTATCTAAAAATGGAGGAAAGCCTGCCAATAGTTTTTGTGGATTTGTGCCCTCGCTTAATAATAGATAGGTGCTAAAGGAATTATTGCCCCAATTTGTTTCCAAGCCAGTGCGGCCATAAATGTTATTGTCTTCTAGTGTAACAAAAGAAATGAGGAAGCCTGGATGCCAGTGGCTCTGCGAGGGAAAATCCTTGAAGATACCCACCACTTCTAAATCAAAAGTATTGTTGAAACGAAGTCGCTTGCCCACCGCTTGATCGTTGGCAAAGTATTTCCGGGCAGTCTTTTCAGAGAGCATCACAGTAAAGGGTCTTAGAAAATCCTTGGAAGGGTCACCAGAAATCAGAGCGATGTCAAAAATATTGAAGAGACCAGGCTCCGCTAAAAAGATATTGTTTTCAGTAAACGAATCGAGCTCGCCATTCGCTTCTTTGCCTACCACGGCATTGTACTGTAGTGTGCGCGCCATGATTTCAATTTCTCCGAAATCATTCTTTAGCAAGGGCCCGATGGGAGGGGCAACAGCCGAAAGGTGTAGATTGGCCACGTGTTCGCGATTGTAAAAGATGCGCGTTACCCGATATGTTCTGTCTGCCTTGGCATGGTAGCGATCGTAACGTAATTCATCGGTCACGAAAAGATAGATCAGAATAGCCGAGGCCATTGACAATGCCAGGCCGGCAATGTTGATGAAGGCGGTAAGTCGGTTTCGTATGATTGACCGAAGGGCGACTGTGAGGTAGTTTTTGATCATGACAATGCCGTTTGAGGTGTAAAACTTTCTTTTTACGAAAAGGTTACCGAAAGACAGTGCGGTGAGCCGAGCGTTGCATCGCATGCCAAGTCTTTTGAAAAGAAAGACCCTACTTGGGAGAATCGACTGGCCGTTATGGTTTGCAATTAGGTATTTTTCCTATTTTTGCCCAACCATTTACCATTACCCATGAGTATTTTTAAAAGTATTAGCTCAGTATTTGAAACAATCATCGAGTATTGTGTCTTCGCATCTCGCTGGTTGCAAGCTCCTATTTATTTAGGTTTGATTGTTGGCTCCGTGCTCTATACGTACAAATTCCTAGGAGAATTGGTCTTTTTGGCCAGGCAAATTGATGAGTTCACGGAGGTACAGGTTATGCTTCAAATATTGGGGCTCATTGATATTTCGATGGTGATGAACCTTCTGGTGATTGTGATCATCGGTGGATATTCCATCTTCACCAGCCGTATCGACTTTGATGAACAGGAAGACAGACCGCATTGGATTGACCACCTCGATGCTGACCGTTTGAAAGTAAAGCTGGCCACTTCACTGGCCTCTATTTCAGGGGTTCACTTACTAAAGACTTTTATCGATATCCATTCTGAAACGGAAACAGGAAGCTACGAAGCATTGAATTTTGAAATCGTAATTCACCTTGTGTTCATCATCTCGGCACTGATCCTGGCTTGGATTGCCCGCATCCTTGATCCTTCGGCAAAGGCAGTAGGATTGCCGCCAAAGCCAAACAAGCAAAGCTGAACAGAAGATTGAGAGATATTGAATTCCCTTTCATGGTAGCGTGAAAGGGAATTTTTATTTAGAGGACAGCCAGTTCTTGCTTTACATGAATGTTGGTCACCAACGTGATTTTTGATTTTACCGAGGCGCTGATCAGGCACGCGCGTTCAGCCTTTTGAAGTATGCGTTCTGTTTTTTCAAGATCGCTTTCCTGCTCGATAACCACCGTGGGCAGCAACTCAATTTCTGTCATCAAAAATTTTCCTTCTACTTGCTCTAATTTTCCTTTGGCCTCACAATGGAAGGATTCAAATTTTAAAGATGAGTTTTCGGCAATGGCGAGGAAGGTTGTCATAAAGCAGCTGTTGATAGCTGCCGTAAATAAATGTTCCGGTGACCAGATATTTGCTTCTCCATTTTTAAAGTTGGGAGGTGTGGCTACTAAAAATGAGTCTTTTAATTCAGGAGATGACATCATCCCTCTGCGGCCTTCTTTCCACTCAATTGCAGTGTTATAAATGTGAGCGTCCATAATTGTTTTTATTTTCGATGTTGAAGTGAATCAATTTGATTTGGTAGTCTTCTTCGCGGTGCTGATTCCGAAGATGGAATACAGTGGGCAAAAATTCATGATGCTGGTGAGTACAAAAATTGCAGCAACAGCAAGGAGAATAAGAGCAACGGTACCCGAGATTACATTAGCAAAGTAAAGCGCGGCTATAACGATAGCAACCATCACACGGATGATGCGGTCTGCAGATCCTAAATTCGGTTTCATAGTTGATGTGTTTAAATTATGCAGTAAACCTAAACACTTCACTACCGCCAAACAGTGACAATTGTCACCTAGCAAAATTATTTTTCAAGCGTGGCTTTATTTTTAGCTCGCTGTGAATTCGATAAGAAATTTTATTAAAACTGCTTTTGTAAAATTTACTTTGGCAGAATTTAGAAAAACATTTGTGCGTTACTGTTTCACTGCTTTCTTCACCCATTCGCGGGCATTCACAAAAGCTTCAATCCATGGCCCCACCTCATCTGATTTGCGTGCAGAAGGGTAGTAACCCCAGTTCCAGGGATACAATGCTCTTTCAATATGAGGCATGATGGCGAGGTGGCGCCCGTCATGTGAACATAGTGCTGCGGTAGCAAAATCAGAGTCATTAGGATTGCCGGGATATTCTGTGAACGTATAATTCGCAGCAACCTGATAATTCTGCTGATCTTTCAATTGGAATCTTCCTTCACCATGTGCTACCCATGCGCCAAGCGTTGCACCTTCATAGGAGTGAAGCATCACCGAGTTATTTTTTGGAATGGTGAGACTCACAAAAATAGATTCATACTTACCCGATCCATTATGATGCATTTTTGGATGCGAACTCATTTCTCTTTCGAGGTATACAAGACCAAGTTCCATCATCAACTGGCAGCCGTTGCATACGCCAAGACTAAGTGTGTCGTTACGTTTATAGAAATGATCAAGGGCAGCTTTTGCTTTAGGATTATAAAGAAATGCGCCTGCCCATCCTTTTGCTGAGCCTAATACATCTGAATTGGAGAAGCCACCCACAAAAACAATCATGTTCACATCGCTAAGATCTTCACGGCCGGTAACCAAATCAGTCATGTGAACATCTTTCACATCAAAGCCAGCGAGATAAAGTGAGTAGGCCATTTCACGATCTCCATTCACTCCCTTTTCACGAATGATGGCAGCTTTTATTCCGCTTGGGGTTCTTCTTTTAGAATCAACTCCATAGGTGGAATACTTACCATCAAACTTAGGCTGGAAAGAGAATTTCAATTCTTGTTTGAAAAGATTTTGTCTCCGGGCTTCAGCGTGTCCTTTCGGCCGTTGAATTTTATCGAGCAAGTAAGAAGTGTGAAACCACTTTTCTCTCAAAGCATCAATGGATAATTCATAGTTGAGCACGGATAATGTGCGGCTCTGGGCTACCTCACCGATAAGTTCATAATTAATTCCTTGTTCTTCAAGTATTGAAATGACATCTGCGGTATTTGATACTTGAAGAACAACACCTGGGTTTTCACTGAAGAGCACTTTGATAACATCCGTTCCTGGCTTTTTCAAATCGATGTTCATCCCCACACCCGATACTGAAAAACACATTTCTAAAAGTGTAGTGATCATACCACCAGAAGAAATATCATGCCCGGCTAAAACAAAATTTTCTCTGATCAGTTGTTGAACAGCTTCAAATGCTTTTATAAAATATGTTTCGTCTTTTATGGTAGGTGCTTTCACACCAAGTTGATTGACGATCTGCGCAAAGCTGCTGCCTCCCAACTTGAGTTCGTCTTTACTAAAGTCGATGTAAATCAATGTTGACCCAACGACTGGTTCTAAAGCCGGTGAAACGGATTTGCGAATATCTTCCGCTTCAGCCACAGCGGTAATGATCACGGTACCCGGAGAATTTACCACTTCGCCATTCGGATATTTCTGAGTCATGGAGAGTGAATCTTTTCCGGTGGGAATATTGATTCCCAGCGCACAGGCAAAATCACTCACTGCTTCCACAGCGGAGTATAAGCGTGCATTTTCTCCCGCAGATTTTGAAGGCCACATCCAATTCGCGCTGAGCGATACACCCTTCAATCCATGAGTAAGCGGAGTCCAGATAATATTTAGCAACGATTCTGCAATGGCAAGTTTGCTACCAGCTGCGGCATCTACTAACGCAGCACCAGGTGCATGGCCAATGCCCGTTGCAATTCCTTTATTGCTATTAAAGTCAAGTGCCATAACGGAAACATTATTCAACGGAAGTTGAATTGGGCCGCAGGTCTGCTGCATGGCCACCCGACCTGTTACCGAACGATCTACTTTGTTTGTCAGCCAGTCTTTGCAGGCAACCGCTTCGAGTTGCAACACTTGTTCAAGGTACCGCTCAACATTATTTACATCGTAGCTCACGTCTGCAAAAGCAGCAGAGGAGGTGTTATCATGCAGCACAGTTTTAGGAGATGAACCAAACAAATGATTCATCGCCAGTTCCACAGGCTTAGTATGTTTTTTATTGTCCACAAATTTGAACTGATGATCCCCTGTGGCAGTGCCCACAACATACATTGGTGCGCGCTCGCGTTCTGCCACACGTTGTAATGTATCAACATCTTTTTCGTTGATGGCCACACCCATACGTTCCTGCGATTCGTTGCTGATGATCTCTTTATCTGAAAGTGTAGGATCGCCCACGGGCAGTTTATCAATTTCCAATGTACCACCGGTTTCTTCCAGCAATTCCGAGAAACAATTTAGGTGACCACCGGCCCCGTGATCGTGAATGGAAACGATCGGGTTTTGTGATGACTCGGCCATAGCACGAATGGCATTCATCACACGCTTTTGCATTTCAGGGTTTGAGCGCTGAATGGCATTCAGTTCTAAGGCATTTCCAAATTCACCGGTAGTTACTGATGAGACTGCTGCACCACCCATACCAATGCGATAATTATCGCCTCCCAACAACACAATTTTATCTCCGGCTTTCAGATGTTCTTTCTTGCTGTCCTTTTCTTTTCCATAACCTACGCCTCCGGCAAGCATGATTACCTTATCAAATCCAAAATTCTTCTCTTTTTCAAAATGTTCGAAGGTGAGCACACTTCCACCAATCAGTGGCTGACCGAATTTGTTTCCAAAATCGCTGGCACCATCCGAGGCTTTGATGAGAATTTCTGCGGGTGTTTGATAGAGCCACGCGCGCTCTTTGAATTTTTTCTCCCAAGGCCTTCCATTTTCTAACCGAGGATAGGATGTGATGTACACTGCCGTTCCCGCCAACGGAATGGATCCTTTGCCACCGGCAAGCCTGTCGCGAATTTCACCACCCGATCCTGTGGCCGCTCCGTTAAAAGGTTCTACCGTAGTTGGAAAATTGTGCGTTTCTGCTTTGATGGAAATGACCGAATCAAAATCTTCTACTTTGAAATAATCCGGAACATCCTGACGCGCGGGGGCAAACTGCTCCACACGTGGACCTTTGATGAATGCCACGTTGTCTTTGTATGCCGAGACTAAATAATTCGGATTTTCTTTTGAAGTCTTTTTGATGAGTTGGAAAAGCGTCAGCTCTTTTTCCTGGCCATCAATTACAAATGTTCCGTTAAATATTTTGTGACGACAGTGTTCGCTGTTCACTTGCGAAAAGCCAAACACTTCGCTGTCCGTTAATTTTCTTCCGAGTTTCCAACTTACATCCTGAAGGTATTCAATTTCTTCGCGACTGAGCGCCAATCCTTCTTTCTCATTGTAGGCAGCAATGTCATCAATTTCGATGATGGGCTCTGGCGAGTGATGAATTGTGAACAGATCCTGATCGAGCATTTTATAAAGTCGCTGCAGCATCCGGTCATGAGCCACCGACTCATTTTCCGCTATCATGAACTCTTCAATTCGCTCAATTCCTTTAATACCCATGGTTTGAGTGATTTCAACCGCATTGGTACTCCATGGCGTCACCATTTCCTTTCGTGGACCAAGAAAGTAGCCAGAAAGAACCTTTTCTTCGAGTGGTTTGGCACCGTTGAAGAGCCAGATTAACTTCTGAATGTCATTGGTAGAAAAAGGCTGCGCGTGTCCAACTGCATAGAGCAGGTTGGAGGAGGTACGAAAGAATAAAATCATGGAGAAAAACCGCGTTTGTAAGAGGGTTCAAAGGTAATTAGTAAGCCCCGAATTTTGATTTTTTATTTTCTGAATTTATTTGCGGATGCTCATCAATTTTCATCTTAAAAATTGCTGAAACCGCCATGATTTTTACTTTTGCGACATGGAAATAACATTTGATGATTCAGAAACCAAAGAAATCATTTTCAAACGAGTGCAACGCTATCTTGATGAACTGGGCCTTCGGGTAGCTTCAAAGGATATGAATCGCCCGTGGGGAGGTTTTTTTGTGATCGATGAAGAGCAAGCGGGTGTTTTTGCCGCTCATTTTTTCCCAGGCATTGAAATAAATGACCTGAAAATCAGCGGTAAGCTTAGTCCTAAAATTTTGATGGTGCAGCCTCACATGCGCTTATCCTGGCAATACCATCATCGCAGAGCGGAGATATGGAAATTGGTAGCGGGTGAAGCGGGGGTTATTACCAGTATGACCAATCAGGAAGGTGATTTACAAAAATTAGAAATCAACGAGATTATTAGACTTCAGCAGGGGCAACGCCACCGACTTATTGGTCTCAATGGTTGGGGAATGATTTCTGAAATATGGCAGCATACGAATGCAGATCAGCCATCAGACGAAAATGATATCGTTCGTGTGCAGGATGATTTTGGGAGGTAAGCACAGTTTTATCACAAAAAGCTCCACATTTTAGATTACGTAATATTTGCCCGTATTCTTGCCGATTCATCCGAGAAGAGATTGACATATTGCACATGTCTACGGCTATGAAAATTGCTCCTAAACCTGAAAATGAGCTTCAGCGTCTCGCTGCACTTCGTCAATACAATCTACTCGACACACCTGAAGAGCGCGAATATGAAGACGTGGTTGCTCTCGCGTCTTCAATTTGTGGTACACCCATGTCATCGATTACTCTTATTGATGAATCTCGCCAATGGCACAAGGCCAGAATTGGCCTGCCCGATAAAGAAGGAAGCAGAGATTTGGCATTTTGCAGTCATGCCATACTGCAGGAAGAAGTAATGATTGTGCCTGATGCTACAAAGGATATTCGGTTTTCAGATAATCCTTTCGTTATCGGAAATCCAAATATTCGCTTCTACGCAGGAATGCCATTAACTAATCCGGATGGTTTTAAATTGGGCACTTTGTGTGTTATTGATGATCAGGCAAGAGAGCTATCGGAATCACAATTATTTGCATTGAAAGTGCTGGGCAGCCAAGTGTCCAAGCAGATGGAGTTAAGAAAACAGATGCATGAGGTGCAGCACTTAAATGAAACCAATGCAAAGCTATTATCGATTATCAGTCATGACTTGCGCAGTCCTATGGTTTCGTTGCATGGATTGCTCGAGTTAGTGGAGAAGCACAATCTGAGTGCTGAAGAATTCAAAGAATATATTGCCAAGGTTCGCTCTCAGTTTAACTCAACCAGCGAGCTGCTTTCCAATTTGCTGGCATGGGCAACGTTACAATTTTCGAATGCCGAGCCGAGAGTTGACGAAATCACGATCAGCACGCTAATAGACGATGTAATTGAAAGCTGCGCCAATGATCTGAACAAGAAACAGAATGAGATCATTAAACAGGTTGAGAACACCCTTCGAATAGTGGGTGATCCAAATATGGTGAAAGCGGTGGTTAGGAATCTTCTGCTGAATGCGAATAAATTTACCGATAAAGGGAGCATAACTATTTCAGCCAACGAAATCGGAGATAGTATTGAGGTTTGTGTAACGGATACCGGTGTGGGAATGGATGCCGCGAGGCTGGAAAATATTTTTTCGTGGTCTGCACGCAGCAGCAGCTTAGGCACAAGCGGTGAACCAGGTTCTGGTTTTGGATTGCTGGTGTGCAAGGATTTTCTTGAGAAGAATAAGGGAGGCATTCGTGCAACCAGTGCGCCCGGTCGCGGCTCTTCATTTTATTTCACGTTGCCCCGCGGTTAGAATTCGATCGAGAATAGCACGGCTCTTTTCAATCAAATCGTTGTGACCGGCTTCCGGAATTTCAAGGTGATAACGCTTCACATGCTGAAGAAGCCTCTTCATATTGGATGCTCTGATGATCTTATCAAATTTTCCAACGATCAACACGAGTTGAATTTGTTCATGGTTGATGGTTGTTCCTATTTTCTTCAAGTCAAAATTCAGATGACGAAATACTACCCATGAATAATAAACACGCGCTCGTTTTTCGGGTGTGTTCATCTGGTACTCTACAAAGCGCAAAACTCCTTTGTCAATCATGCCCAGGCGATGTGCCCAGGTTGCTAGGGCATCAAACCTTCCGTGATGATCGATCAGACTCTTGAAGAGCTTACGAAATGCCAGTGGATAAGTGGCCAGGCTGTACCAGAAACTTGTCTTGATTCCATCCGGTGCCAGCAAAAATATTTCTTTTGTTTGTGTAGGAAACTGCTCCAGCGTTGCCATGGCAAACTTACCGCCCATGCTAAAGCCCAAAACACTAAAAGTTGTAATCGAATTCTTTTTAAAAAATTCTTCCAGCAGATTTTTCCAGGTGTCTTTTTCTAAGGGGCGCTCATCGTGACTCCACTCACTTTGGCCATGGAAAAAAAGATCGAATGAGTAAAGCGTGTAGTAATCCGAAAGTTTTTCCGCTAAACTCTGAAAGGCAGCATGGGTTTGCCCAAAGCCGTGAAAGAGTAACAGCGGAAGTTTGCCCTCGCCAGTGTTAACATAGTGAAGCTTTGATCCATTAAGTTCTGAGTAGGCAGCAGGCACTAGCAGTAGGCAGTTTAGTGATCGGAAAGTTAATGATTTAAGTACTGCCCACTGAAGCCTGCTTACAGCCTATTATTATTTTCTCACCTTTGTTAAAATAAAAGAACGAGGTCTCCCGTCTATGCTTTTGTAACAAGCAATTGACATGGGAACCCTGGAGCTACGGATGCAGGATATAAAACAAAATACGTTCCTGAAGGAGAAGGACAAGTTGCTCGGATTCATCCGTAGCAGGGTGTCATCGGTGGAAGAGGCGGAGGATATCCTTCAGGACGTTTTTTACCAATTCATTGCCGGCTTTGATGGCATTGAGTCTATTGATCGTGTTACCTCATGGCTTTACAGTGTAGCCCGAAATAAAATTATTGATCGCTACAGACGTGATGCTGTGCGACCCAAGAAAACAGATTTTTTATCGGCTGCTGGAAAGAATGAAGAAGAGGCACCATTGTCACTTCAGGAAATTTTGCCGGATCTCGATAACTCACCTGAATCAACCCTTTTGCGCGAAGCGATTTGGGATGAAATTGTGGAGGCGTTGGAGGAGCTGCCGGCAGATCAGCGCGAAATCTTCATCCAAAACGAAATGGAAGAGCGCGGATTTCGTGAGATATCGGAGGAAACAGGTGTATCGATCAACACGCTCCTTTCGCGAAAGCGCTATGCGATTTTAGCATTGCGAAAGCGACTGCAAAAATTTTACAATGACGTGGTAGGAAACTAAAGTGATTAAGAAACATTAAAAATAGTGTGATATGAAACGTGGAATGTGGATAGGAAAAATTGTGGTGATGGTGATTGTATTTGGTGGTCTTTTTGTGCTGGGCACCATGTACCTGTGGAATTGGTTAGTTCCTAATTTATTCAACGGACCAGTAATCGATTATTGGCAAACCTTGGGATTGCTTGTGTTGAGTAAAATATTCTTTTCAGGTTTTTCAAAGGGAGGCGGTCATAAGCCTGGCCCATGGAGGGGATACTGGAAAGAGAAGTGGCAGGGCATGAACCCGGAAGAACGCGAGAAGTTCAAGCAAAAAATGAAAGAAAAATGGTGCTACCCCATGTCAGATACTTCCGATAAGGATTCGGGCATTTCAAACGGTTGAAGCCGGTTTCTTCAAAAAAACAGCAAAAATATTTTTCAAAAAGCTCAACCATTGGTTAGAAATGGCGTTGAAGGAAACTGTGGAAACTTTGGTAATGTTTAAAGTTTCCATAGTTTTGCGCCCCGTATGGAAGAAGCAGAAGTAAAAGATAAGATCTTAAAAGGTGCCGAGAAGCTCTTTTTGAAGTATGGAATCCGCAGTGTTTCCATGGATGACATCTCACGCCACCTTGCCGTTTCAAAGAAAACCTTATATCAGCATTTTGCCGATAAGGATGAGCTGGTAACGATGGTTTCCAAACAGCACATTGAGCGCAACATGAAAGAATTCGTTGGCCTTCAGCACGAATCGCAGGATGCCATTGAAGAGTTGGCTAAAATTTCAGTGTGCATGAGAAGGAACATGGAGGAGATGAATCCTTCACTATTTCTTGACATGCAGAAGTATCACAGTAAGGCTTGGAGTGAATGGATCGACCATAAAGAAAAATTCGTTCGCCAGTCCGTAGTGCGAAACTTAAAGCAGGGAATTGCCGAAGGCTACTACCGGCCGGAAATCAATTTGGAGATATTGGCGGCCCTTCGCCTGGCAGGCATTGAGCTCGCTTTTGACGATCAGATTTTTCCGAAAGATCAATTCAAGCTAGCCGAAGTACAGTCGCAGATATTCGATCATTTTGTTTTTGGCATCTGCACGGAAAAGGGAAGGAAATTATATCAGAAGTACAAAGAAAATAGTAGTAATCCTCAAACCACACATAAGCATGAATCAATTTTATAAACGATCACTACCCTTGGCCTTTTTACTCACGGCCCTGGTGTGGAATGCCCGGGCTCAGCAGCCAGCACCTTCAGCGTTTACGTTGGAGCAATGTATTGAGTATGCATTGCAAAATGCCGTGGCAGCCCAAAACTCAGATCTTGATCAACGCATTGCAAGTGCCAAAGTAAAAGAGACCATTGGCATTGGCTTGCCGCAGATATCCGGAAGCGGATCGGTTGTTTACAATCAAAAGTTGCCTCGCTTTTTCACCACCTACAACCCCAACGGAGGGTTTATTGATTTGAGTGGAGTGCCAAACATTCAGGCGGGCGATGTTGTAGCAGCACAAAACTTTTTTCAATTGAAAAGCAGTGGCAATGCAAGCGTAAGCATCAGCCAATTGATTTTTAACGGATCGTACCTGGTGGGCTTGCAGGCTTCCAGCACGTACAAAGAGTTGTCATCCAAGCAAGCGAATCAGACCAAAGAGCAGATCATCCAGCAAGTAACAAAAGCTTACTATTCTGTGCTTATCAATCGCGAACGCACCAAGTTGTTTGACAGCAACATTGCACGAGTGGATTCTCTGATGAAAAACACAAAAGCTCTTAATCAAAATGGCTTTGTAGAGGCAATTGATTTGGATCGCATTCAGGTTGCGCTGAATAATTTGGTAACCGAGCGTGACAAATTTTTAAACCTCAATCAAATTGGATTGGAGTTATTGAAATTTCAAATGGGCTACCCGATGGATCAGTCCATTGAGATTCTAGGCAACATTGGCGATGTTGAGGTAATTACTAATCAAGAGACTTACAAGGAAGGCTGGGATTACAAAATGCGTCCCGATTATCAAGTGCTGGAAGTAACCAAGCGTTTGCAGGAGTTGAATGTAAAGAATCAATATGCGGCACTCGTTCCTTCGCTTGTGGGATTCGCAAATCTTGGGTATTCAACACAATCGCCCAATGTTAGTGGTTTGTTCAAAACCAACGCCAAGATTAATGATGAAGGAGGTGTGGGCCCTGATAAATGGTACAGCTTCTCACAATTTGGAGTGAGCTTGAACATTCCCATTTTCTCAGGCTTTCAACGTTATCAGAAAATTCAGCAGGAAAAACTTACGCTGCTGAAGGTGGAAAATGGCTTCCGCCAGATGAAGTCAGGAATTGATCTTGAAATCAAACTGGCCTCAGTAAATTTTGAAAATGCTCTTAAGACACTCACCTCACAAAAGGCGAATCAAGACCTGGCAACGAATGTTGCCCGTGTTACAAAGATAAAATATGAACAGGGTGTAGGTTCTAATCTTGAAGTGGTAGATGCTGAAAACAGCCTGCGCACGGCACAGATTAACTACTACTCTGCACTGTTTGATGCTATGGTTGCCAAAGTTGATTTGGATAAAGCCTATGGCAAACTGTTACCATCACCCAAAACCAATTAAGAATTTTAAACACTGTGTTATGAAAAATAATTTATACTTATCCACCATCATCGTGCTGTTGTCAGCGGCTATTTTATCGGCTTGCAGCAGTTCGTCTGTTGATAAATCCACACAGCTGGAAAAGCTGAAGGCAGAGCAACTCGAACTCAATAAAAAGATTGCTCAGCTGGAGAAGGAAATTGAAAAGGAGAACCCCGATGCCGTTAAGATAAAATCAAAAGAAGTGGCCGTGGTTACTATCGCTCCGAGAAAGTTCGACCATTTCATTCAAACTCAGGGAATGGTGGAAGCCGAAGATAACATTCTTGTGAGCGCAAAAGCGATGGGTGTGGTTACCCAGGTATATGCCCGCGAAGGAGAGCAGGTTTCGAAAGGCCAAACGCTTGCACAGATTGACAACTCCATTATGGTGCGCTCAATTGAAGAAGTGAAGTCAGGCCTTGAATTGGCGAAATCAGTTTATGATCGCCAGAAGAATTTGTGGGATCAGAAAATTGGAACAGAAGTTCAATTCCTTCAGGCAAAGACAAACAAAGAGAGTCTGGAGAACAGATTAGCAACCTTAAACGAGCAGTTGGAGATGACGAAAATTAAATCTCCGATCAATGGGGTGGTAGAAGCGGTGAATGTGAAGATTGGTGAAAATGCTGCACCCGGCTTCCCTGCTTTCCGTGTAATCAATAATTCTGATCTGAAAGTGAATGCGAAAATTTCTGAATCATTTATTACTACGATTAAGAAGGGCGATAAAGTATCTGTTTCGTTCCCCGATCTTGACAAAAAAGTAGATGCGAAGGTTTCCTTTGTTGGACGCAACATTGAAGCGCTTTCGCGCTCTTTCCCAATGGAGATTGCGCTTCCATCTTCTGCTGACCTGCGTCCGAATATGACTGCGGTGATTCGTGTCATTTTCCACAGCGAGCCGGCTGCCATCTGTGTTCCTGTAAATTCAGTTCAGGAAATTAATGGCGAGAAGGTAGTGTATGTAGCCGAAGGAGAAGGCAGCAAAACTGTTGCGCGCAAGCGTGTGGTGCAAGTCATCGGAGTGTACGATAACCTCGCGCAGATTAAATCGGGAATTCAGGCGGGCGACCGAGTAATTACGGTTGGCTTTCAGGGCTTGAATGACGGAGACTTTATAAAAATCTAATAAGAAGAAATGAGCAGTGGCCTGTGTTTCGTAATGCGATCATAGCCAACTACTGATTACTAACTCCTCTTACTATGCAAGACACAGAAAAAGAATTTAAACCGACCAGTTGGTCGATTGACAATAAAGTTGCCATCTACGTTGCCACCATTATCATTTGCTTGGCAGGTATGATGACGTATAACAACCTGCCGAAGGAAAACTTTCCTGAAGTAGTGTTTCCGCAAATTTATGTGGCTACCATTTATCCAGGTGCCGCCCCGAAGGATGTGGAGAATCTTGTTTCCAAACAAATTGAGAAGCAGGTAAAATCGATTGCCGGTGTGAAAAAAGTAACTTCCAATTCCGTTCAGGATTTTTCGAACGTGATCATTGAGTTTGAAACGGATGTGGAAGTAAAGGAGGCGAAGCGTGAAGTGCAGGAAGCTGTTGATCGCGCCAAGCCTGATCTGCCGACCAACTTGCTGGATGATCCACAAGTGATCGATATCGATATTTCAGCTGTTCCCATCATGAACGTTAACCTTTCTGGTGACTATGATTTGCAAACACTGAAGAAGTATGCCGAGCAAATGCAGGATCGCATCGAATCGTTGAAGGAAATCAGACGAGTGGATATTGTCGGTGCGCTTGATCGCGAAATTCAGATCAATGTTGACATGTTTAAGGCTGCGTTGGCCGGTGTAAGCCTGGACGATATCAGTAATGGTATCCGATTTGAAAACATGATTGTTTCCGGTGGTCAGCTTTCGGTTGATGGTATGAAGCGATCGTTAAGTGTGAACGGTGAGTATGCTACAGCAGAGCAAATCGGTAATACAGTGATTGGTTCGATCAAAGGAGGAAAAATTTATTTGAAGGATATCGCTGAAGTCATTGACGCGCACAAAGAACAGGAAAGCTTTGCCCGTTTGGACAAAAAGAATGTGGTAACTCTTAATGTTGTTAAGCGTGGAGGTGAAAACTTGATTCATGCTTCTGATCAGATCAATGAAATCGTAGCAGACTTCGAAAAAAATGTTTTGCCCCCCGGTGTGAAAATTACCATCACTGCCGATCAATCAGACAATACCCGCATGACCTTGCATGACCTCATCAACACGATCATCATTGGTTTCGTTTTGGTGACGGTGATCCTGATGTTTTTCATGGGCGCAACCAACGCCATCTTTGTCGGTCTATCCGTGCCAATCTCTAGTTTTATTGCCTTTCTTGTGTTTCCAACACTAGGCTTTACACTCAACCTGATGACGCTCTTTTCATTCTTGCTGGCGTTGGGAATTGTGGTGGACGATGCTATTGTAGTAATTGAAAATACGCACCGTGTCTTTGAAAATGGTAAAGTGCCAATTCGCAAAGCAGCCAAGATAGCAGCAGGCGAGGTATTCATGCCTGTACTGTCGGGTACATTGGTAGTACTTGCTCCATTTGTGCCGCTGGCCTTTTGGCCCGGTACCATTGGTGAGTTTATGTTCTTTCTGCCTGTAACGTTGATTGTAGCACTGCTTGCATCATTGGTCGTTGCGTACATCATGAATCCGGTTTTTGCTGCGGACTTTATGAAGCCACACGATCATGATCATGATCGCGTAAAATTCACAAAGGGTTATAAAATCACCGGTGTTATTTTTGGTGCGCTTGCTTTAATATGGTACCTCACCGGTTCAATCGGATTAGGAAACTTCACCGTATTTCTATTTGGAATTTATTCATTGCATCGCTTTGTGTTAGAAGAGGTGATTTCAAACTTCCAGACAGTAGGCTGGCCTAAAGTGCAGGAAGGTTATAAAAAAATTATTTCATGGTGCCTTGAAGGATGGAGACCTGCTGGTGTGATTGCCGCTGTGATTGGTTTATTCATCTTCTCCATCGTGTTCACCGGTATTCGTAAGCCTCCGGTGGTGTTCTTCCCACAAGGTGAGCCAAATTTTATTTTCACCTACATCCGCATGCCGATCGGAACGGATCAGCGTGTTACAGATTCGGTCACGAGCATCGTGGAAGATCGCGTAACCAAAGTAGTGGGTAAGGACAATAAGATTGTAGAGTCAATCATTTCTAATGTGGCAATTGGAGCGGCAGAAGATCCGTTCTCCGGAAGCAATGCACAACCACACTTAGGAAAAGTAACGGTTGCGTTTGTAGATTTTGCTCAGCGTGATGGCCAATCCACCAGTGAATACATGGATAAAATTCGCGAGGCAGTAAAAGGTATTAAAGGAGCGGAGGTTTCGGTAAACAAAGAACAAGGCGGACCTCCCACCGGAAAGCCAATCAGCATTGAAATCGCTGCCGATGATTTTGATGTGCTGGTGAAGACAGCTGACCGAACAAAACGTTACCTGGATTCTTTACAAGTTCCCGGTGTGGAAGAATTGAAGTCAGACTTTGAAAGCAGCAAGCCTGAAATTGTGATCAACATTGATCGCGAGAAGGCAAACCGCGAAGGAATTTCAACAGCACAGATCGGTGGCATTTTGCGCACCGCGATTTTCGGAAGTGAAATTTCAAAAATGCGCGATGCAAATGATGATTATCCTATTCAGTTGCGCATCAAAGAATCGCAGCGCAACGACATCAACACGTTGATGAACATTCCGATTACTTTCCGCGATATGACCATGGGTGGTGCCGTGCGCCAGGTGCCGCTTTCATCCATCGCTAAGATTGAATACTCAAATAGCTATGCTGGTATTCGAAGAATTGATCAGAAGCGTGTGATCACGCTTTCATCAAATGTCTTGGGTGGATTTAACGAGAACGAAGTGGTGGCCGATATTCAGGATCGTTTAAGTTCCTTATCGCGCCCCAGCGATGTAGAAATTAAAATGACAGGAGCACAAGAGCAGCAAGCAGAGACGATGACGTTCTTAGGCCGTGCCGGCATGGTGGCGTTGGGCTTGATCTTTATGATTCTGGTGATTCAATTTAATTCAACCAGCAAGCCATTGATTATTCTTTCAGAAATTGTGTTGAGTATCATTGGTGTGCTCATCGGATTTTCGCTTTTTAAAATGGAAATATCCATTGTAATGACGGGCGTTGGTTTGATGGCCCTTGCGGGGATTGTTGTGCGTAACGGTATTCTGCTTGTTGAATTTACGGACCTGCTCATTTCACAAGGCATGGAATTGAAAGCGGCCATCATCGAAGCATCGAAGACGCGTATGACGCCTGTGCTATTGACTGCCATGGCGGCAACACTTGGATTAATTCCGCTGGCTGTTGGTTTGAACATTGACTTTGTTGACTTGTTCACCGAACTCAATCCGCACATCTTCTTTGGTGGCGATAACGTAGCCTTCTGGGGACCATTGTCGTGGACGATGATCTTTGGATTGATCTTCGGAACATTTCTGACACTCTTTATGGTTCCGGTGATGTATCTGCTCACTGCCCGATTGAAGGAGCGCATTTATGGTGTGAAACCGAGCGCTGAAGAATCTGCTACTGAAAGTTCAGTAGCGTTAAACTAAAACTTTTAAAAAGTCGTCTTGCAACAGTAAGACGACTTTTTTGTTCTTATGAGATACCGCATGGCAGCAATGGCATTTTTTATTGTAGTCTTTCTATTGATCGACTCTTATTTCTTTCAGGGAGTATTGGTGATCAGCAAAGATTGGTCTTCCACATCAAAAGCCATTGTGCGTTATGGCTTCTGGCTTCCTACGGTGTTGGCTGTGCTTGCCTTGTTTTGGTGGACCTTTGACGACCCCTATCGGTACAGTGCCAATTTTAGAAATTGGGTGATTACCGGTCTGGTGGGTATCTATTTTTCTAAACTCATAGGAGTTGTATTCTTGCTGGTGGATGACCTTCAACGCGGTGTGCGTTGGATGGCCAACGCATTTTATAAAGGACCCTCGAACGCCTTGCCTGGCGAAGTGATTTCACGTTCTGAGTTTCTTTCCAAGGCAGCTCTTGCTGCTTCGGCAATTCCATTTGGCGCGTTTGCGTATGGAATAATTTCTGGTGCGCACGACTATCGCGTAAGGCGATTAACCGTTAAGCTTCCGAATCTTCCTAAATCATTTGATGGCGTTCGAATCGGTCAGGTATCCGATATCCATTCCGGAAGTTTTTTTAACAAGACAGCTGTGAAAGGCGGGGTTGAGATGATGTTGAGCGAAAAGCCTGATTTAATTTTCTTCACGGGCGATCTGGTCAACAATGAGTCTTCAGAGGTGAAAGACTATATCAACGTATTCGATAAACTCAAGGCGCCCCTTGGCGTATTTTCAGTAACCGGTAATCACGATTATGGCGATTATCATAAGTGGACATCGCAGCAATCGAAGTTGCAAAACTTTAAAGACCTCATGGAGGCTCATCGTTTGATGGGATTCCGTTTATTGATGAATGAACATCAACTTATTGAACAAGGTGGGGAGAAGCTTGCTATTCTTGGTATAGAGAATTGGGGAGCCGGTCGCTTTTCCAAGTATGGAAATTTAAATCGCGCTTATGCGGGAACGGATGGCGCTGCCGTAAAATTATTGCTGTCGCATGATCCAAGCCATTGGGATGCACAAGTTCGTCCGTCCTATTCAGATATTGATATTGCCTTTGCGGGGCACACGCACGGATTTCAATTTGGGGTTGAAGTAGGGGATTTCAAATGGAGTCCATCTCAGTATGCCTACAAACAATGGGCTGGCCTCTACCAGGAAGATAATCAGTACCTATATGTAAACAGAGGTTTTGGATACCTCGGCTACCCCGGTAGAATAGGAATGCCTCCAGAGCTTACGATTATTGAATTGAAACGAGCTTAGTGCAATGCAGCGTGGTGGTGCTCCATTTCTTTTTCTCTGCGCCTCTTTTCATCGATGGAGAATTTCCCTCCACCAAAAATCATAAAGACGACAAGACCGATCAGGGCGACAATTGATATTTCTAATTCAAGGTGATTGCCCATCGAAAGAAATCCTTTTGGATAGTTGATCAATACTACCGCACCAATCAAAATCGGGAGTTGAATTAAAGACATGATTCGCGTAAGCAACCCAAGCGTGAGCAGCGGCCCCCCGAGTACGTGAGCAAAAACAACATAATGGGCAATGGTAACGCTGGCTGCCCACATGTTGGCTTGCTGGATATCTACCTCCAATGTTTCAATGTTACCCAAAAAACTGAATCCTTTGTAGGTGATATATAAACCAAGGATGATTCTAAAAAAATCCAGAAAGCCAGGGCGATGTGAATTTCCCCAACCTTCAATTTTATCGATTACATTCATGGCAGTAAGATTTTGGTGGTATACAAAGTTTACTAAATTATAGACCAAAAGGCAAGTGAAATCAGGTGAATGATGGTCACTGTCAATCAATCAAAACATTTAAAAACCAGATCAAATGAATTGGAATGGCGTTTTCCCTGCTCTCACCACAAAGTTTACCGCTGATGATCAATTGGATTTTGAACTCTTTCATAAAAATCTGCAGGCTCAACTTGAAGCAGGCGCGAGTGGTGTCATTCTCGGGGGCACACTGGGAGAAGCAAGTGTGTTGTCAAATGAGGAGAAATTTGCGTTGGTAAAATTCACGGTTGAAAAAGTTGCAGGCAAAATACCTGTGGTGATGAACATTGCCGAAGGAAGTACACGAGAAGCCGTGAAGCTTGCCGTGCAAGCCGAGAAAACGGGAGCCAGCGGTTTAATGATGCTTCCCCCCATGCGCTATAAATCAGATCATCGAGAAACGGTAGCATTTTATAAGGAGGTGGCAAACGCCACTCCGCTTCCCATCATGGTTTACAATAATCCCATCGACTATAAAGTAGAGGTAACACTGGATATGTTTGGCGAACTGGCAGCGTGCGCCACCATTCAGGCAATCAAAGAATCAACGCGCGATGTTTCTAATGTTACCCGGTTGATTAATCGGTTTGGCGATCGCTTTAAAATTTTATGTGGTGTGGATACACTTGCCCTGGAAGAATTTATGTTAGGTGCTCACGGTTGGGTTGCAGGATTAGTCTGCGCATTCCCCAAAGAAACCGTGGCGATTTTTAACTTGGCTAAGGATGGAAAGTTTGCTGAAGCCTTGAAAATTTACCGTTGGTTTCTTCCGCTTTTGGAGTTGGATATTCACCCCAAATTAGTTCAGTACATTAAATTAGCAGAGCAAGAGACAGGTCTTGGTTCTGAAAATGTTCGCGCCCCAAGATTAACACTGGCAGGAGAGGAGCGCACGAGGATTTTAAAAATCATTCGTGAAGGCATTGCTTCAAGACCTAAATTATAAGTTTAATCTACGATTCATTCAATAATGAAACTTATCGATGCAACATTGTCTGAAGTTGACGCTGCAGTAAAGGGAGCCCAACTTGCTTTTCTTTCTTACAAAAATTATAGCGGTAAAAGAAAGGGTGAGTTCTTGCGTGCCATTGCCGATGAAATCGAAGCCCTGGGTGGTGAATTGGTGAAAACAGCAATGCACGAAACCAATTTGCCGGAAGCACGGATCATCAGCGAGCGGGCAAGGACAACCGGGCATTTGAGAATGTTTGCGCAACTGGTGGAAGAGGGCTCTTGGGTGGACGCACGTATAGACGAAGCCATTCCTGACAGGACGCCATTGCCAAAACCTGATCTTAGAAAAATGCTCGTTCCGATCGGACCAATTGTTGTGTTTGGCGCAGCAAATTTTCCACTTGCATATTCCACTGCCGGTGGCGACACAGCCTCAGCGTTGGCTTCCGGTTGCCCTGTAATTGTAAAAGCTCATCCCGCGCATGCGGAAACATCGCAGATGGTTGCTGATGCAATTTTCAATGCTATGAGAAAATTGGGGATGCCGTCCGGTGTATTTCAACATTTGCATGGTGCAAGTTTTGAAGTGGGTAGTGCATTGGTAGAACATCCGCTCACCAAAGCAGTTGGATTTACGGGCTCGTTGATGGGGGGCAAAGCATTGTTTGATTTAGCCAACCGAAGGCAGCAGCCCATTCCTGTTTTTGCAGAGATGAGCAGCACCAATCCGGTTGTTTTGCTACCACAAACTTTATCAAAAGAGATTGAACCAACAGCAGTGAAACTCGCGGGATCAATAACGTTAGGTGTTGGTCAATTCTGTACTGCACCTGGGCTAATCATCGCACTACAGAATGACTCATTGGCCAGGTTCATGACAAAGCTAACGGGTGAAATCCAAAAAATATTACCGGCCACTATGTTGCATGAGGGTATTGCAAATAATTATCATCATAAATTGGCGGCAGTGCTTGGCCAGCAGGGTGTACGCTTGGAAGGTGAATCTTTCATTGAAGGTTCAGTAATGCAAGGCCGACCAACACTTGCCTCTGTGGAGGCTCAGATTTTTTTGAAAAATCCTCTTTTGGCAGAGGAAGTTTTTGGCCCGTTTGCATTGGTCATCAAATGTAACGACATGAATGAGTTGGTTACCGTCATCAATCATATTCATGGTCAGCTCACGACAACTATTATCGGAGATACATCCGAAGTGCAAGAGCATACTGCATTATGGAATACAATAAAAGAAAAAGCAGGCAGGATAATTTTTAATGGCGTGCCCACAGGCGTAGAAGTCTGCCCATCAATGATGCACGGAGGTCCTTATCCTGCAACCACTGATTCGAGGTTTACAGCAGTAGGTACAGATGCAATCAAGCGATTTGTAAGGCCTTTGTGCTTCCAGAATTTTCCTGAGACTTTATTACCGGATGAGTTAAAGAATGCCAACCCACTTAACATATGGAGGTTGCGAAATAATGAATGGACAAAGGACTAAGCATGAAAAAGACTTTTTTCTGTATTGATGCACACACGTGCGGTAATCCTGTTCGCGTGGTTGCGGGTGGCGGCCCGCCATTGCAGGGTCCTAACATGAGCGAAAAACGCCAACACTTTTTGAAAGAATTTGATTGGATAAGAAAAGGATTGATGTTTGAACCTCGTGGTCATGATATGATGAGCGGCAGCATTTTGTATCCGCCATCCGACCCGCAGAATGATATTGGTGTACTCTTTATTGAAACCAGCGGATGTTTGCCCATGTGTGGTCATGGAACCATTGGCACCGTAACCATTGCCATTGAAGAAGGACTGGTTATTCCTAAAACACCGGGTGTACTTAATCTGGAAGTGCCTGCGGGTTTGGTTCGGATCGAATACAAACAAGAAGGAAAAAAGGTTAAGTCTGTTAAAATTAGAAATGTTAAAGCGTATCTCGCAGCTGAAAATATTAAAGCGAATTGCCCTGATTTGGGAGAGCTTACCCTGGATGTTTCCTATGGTGGAAATTTCTATGCCATCGTAGATGTTCAAAACAACTTTGCAGGTTTGGAAAATTATACTGCAGATCAACTGATCAGTTGGAGTCGTGAATTAAGAAAAGATATTAATCGCAAGCACACCTTTGTGCACCCGGAGAATTCTACCATCAATGGTTGCAGTCATATTTTGTGGACAGGCAAAACGATTGATCCAACCTCCACCGCACGCAATGCAGTGTTTTACGGAGACAAAGCGATAGATCGGTCGCCCTGTGGAACAGGAACCTCGGCACGATTAGCGCAATGGCACGCAAAGGGTAAGCTAAAGCCAGGCGAGGAGTTTGTTCATGAAAGTATTATCGGCTCAAAATTTATTGGCCGCATTGAGGAAGTAACAGAACTTGCCGGAAAGCCTGCGATCATTCCAAGTGTGGAGGGCTGGGCAAAAATCTATGGGTACAATACGATAATGATCGATCCGGTAGATGACCCTTACGCCTATGGCTTTCAAGTGATCTAACTCAATTTTAAACAACCATGAGTCATATTGGAATTATCGGTGGCGGTATAATAGGATTGAGCTCAGCGTATTACTTGCAGCGTGCGGGGCATGATGTTACCATAATTGATCAGGGCGATCTAAAGGTTAGCTGCTCCACGGGCAATGCGGGTATGATTGTGCCAAGTCATTTTATTCCGTTGGCGGCACCGGGTATGATTTCAAAAGGTATTCGTTGGATGTTTAATTCCAGAAGCCCTTTTTATGTGAGGCCTCGGTTTAATGCAGATTTAATAAAGTGGGGTTATGAGTTTTACAAGCATTCCACCCGGCAGCATGTGGAGAAATCAATTCCTGCAGTGAAGGAGCTTAGCTTGTTGAGTAGAGCATTATATCAAACGTGGGCCAAAGAGTTACCGTTTGATTTTGGATATCACGAACGCGGCTTGCTGATGCTCTATCAATCTTCGGAAGCAGAGAAAGAAGAGATTGAAACGGCTCACCTGGCCAATCGGATCGGCATTGAAGCACACGTACTTAATGGAAAAGAGATACAAGCTCTTGAACCCGATGTGAAGGTATCTGCGCGCGGTGGTATTTATTTTCCCGGAGATGCTCACCTCGTGCCACACCAGTTGATGATGGGCATCCAAGATTTTTTAGAGCGCAAGGGTGTAAAAATTTTAAGAGGGCAAACAGTTGAAAATTTTCTTACTTCTAACCATAAGATTGAACGTATCATTACCAAAAGCGATGAATTTTCATTTGACGAGATTGTAATCGCCACTGGTTCTTGGTCAGGAATGCTTTCCAAAAAACTACACCTTAATTTACTCATGCAGGCCGGTAAAGGCTATAGCTTCACACTACCGGAAGTAAAAAAGAATATTCGCATACCATCGATATTTCTCGAAGCCAGAGTGGCGGTTACACCGATGGGTAGCTCACTTCGATTTGGGGGCACAATGGAGATAACGGGAATCAATCATGGCATTAATATGAATCGTGTGCGCGGTATTGTAGACGCTATTCCACGCTATTATCCTGAGATGAGGGTAGCGCTCCCGGAAAGAAAGCAAGTATGGCATGGTTTGCGTCCATGTTCACCCGATGGGCTGCCATTTATCGGCCGCTCTTCTGTGTTTGAAAATTTAATCATTGCTACGGGGCATTCCATGATGGGAGTGAGCCTGGCACCAGGCACCGGAAAGCTTGTATCGGAAATAGTGGATCAAACCACAAAGAGTATTTTGCTAGACGTGTTTGACCCCGACCGATTTTAAAAGCGGATTTCTACCGTTGTTAAAATTTTGAGGGGAAACTAAAACTAATGGTAATCAGTAACCGTCTTTAATGGGTTGAGTATACTTCTCATACCGTTAAACTTAAACGCTGCCCTATGTTTAAGAACAATCTTAAAATCGCCTTTCGTAGCCTTTTGCGTCAGAGAGTCTACACATTAATCAATTTGATGGGTTTGTCGGTGGGTGTTGCCAGTTGCCTGCTCATCCTATTGTTTGTGCAAAACGAATTTTCGTATGATTCATTTTTCAAGGACGGAGATCGAATTTACCGGATGGTGCTCGAACGAAAGTATCCCAATCACGCTACAAATTATTCCGTTGTCCCTCATTCGTTTGCTGCTGTAGCTGCCAAGGATTTTCCGGAGATCGAATTAGCCAGTGTGGTTGGCGGCTTTCCGGATTTTAATCTTTCTTACAAGGATGCACGCGATGAAGTAAAGCAATTTGATGAACGATTCACCCTGATTTCGGATAGCACATTTCTAAAGATGTTCAGCTTCCAGCTCATCAAAGGCAATGCAGCAACGGTGCTGAGCAGTGCAAATGAAATTATAATGACGGAGGAAACAGCCAGACGATATTTTGGCGAGGAAGATCCGATCGGAAAAATTGTGAAGGGCGGCAATCAGGAATTTAAAGTAACCGGAGTGTTGCAAAATATTCCATCCAATTCTCACTTTCAATTTAATGCCATTGTTTCATTGGAGTCCTTCCCATTTTTGAAGCGCGAAAACTTTACGAGTTTTTCGGCCTACACGTATTTTAGATTAAAGCCCAATGCACTGCCGGGCGAATTGGAGGCTAAGTTTCCAAAAATGGTCGATACCTATGCTGCAGCACAAATTGAGCGCAATCTTGGCAAATCATGGGAAGATTATAAAAAAGAAGGAAATGGTTACCGCTATTTTCTACAGCCGCTTAGCGAGATCCATCTTGATCCAATGATCATTGAATCACAAATGAAATCTTCTGGCAATCGAACAACGGTTTACATTATGATTGCAGTAGCGATGTTGATATTGGTGATTGCCTGTATCAACTTTATGAACCTGGCCACTGCACGCTCCTCTGAACGTGCAAAGGAAGTGGGTGTTCGCAAAACGATGGGATCTTTTCGTCAGCAGTTAATTTTTCAATTCCTGACAGAGTCATTGGTGTTGAGCGTGGTGGGAGTAGTGATGGCAGTTTTACTTATTTATCTTCTACTTCCCTATTTCAATAGCCTTACCGAAAAGCAACTGGTATTCTCATTAAGTGCAACTTCTATGCTCGGGCTTTCAGCGCTGGCACTTGTAGTCGGAATTCTGGCAGGAATTTATCCATCCTTTATTTTGTCAGGGTTCAATCCTGTGATTGTGATGAAAGGAAATTTCACCAGTAGTACGAAGGGAAAATGGATCAGAAATGGTTTGGTGATTTTTCAATTCTGGATTTCGATTATTTTGATGATTGGTACGCTGGTGATCGGTAAACAGATGGAGTTTATGCAGCACAAATCACTAGGATTTGATAAAGAACAAATGCTAGTGGTGGAACGAGTATTTACGCTTGACGCGCAGAAGTCACGCACGCTCATAGAGGAAATCAGGCGCATGCCCGAGGTAGCGAGCGCGGCAGGGTCCTTTGCCATGCCCGGAAAAGAAAACGATTTTTTTGGAATTCAATTTCAGCCTGAAGGGTCATCAGAGATTCTGACCACTAAAAGTATGATTGTTGCAGATGGCCTTGCGGAGACACTTGGATTTGAAATGGCAGCGGGTCGATTCTTCTCGCCCGAGACAAATGACTCGCTCACGATTATTCTCAATGAAGCGGCAGTAAAAGTAATGGATCTGGAAAATCCTGTAGGGAGAAAGTTAATGAACGTGCAGCAAAACCAGGATGGTTCAAATGTCACACGGGCATACACCATTGCCGGAGTGGTTAAAGACTTTAATTTTATTTCATTGAAGGAAGCGATCACACCGTTGGTACTTCAAAGCAACGAAGCATTTGGAAACGGAGCCGGATATGTCATGGTTCGGGTAAAGGCAGGACAAATTCAATCCGCCATTCACTCTATTGAAGCAAAATGGAAAGACTTAAACCCTGAACAGGCTTTCAAATTTTCATTCTTAGATCAAAATATTGATGCGCAATATCAATCGGAAAGACAAGCTGGGAATCTCTTTGCCGTATTTTCTGGGCTTGCCATTTTTGTAGCGTGCATTGGTTTGTTTGCCTTATCGGCCTACACGGCAAGTTTGCGCACCAAAGAAATTGGCATTCGGAAAGTATTAGGCGCCTCTGTTTCCGGTATTGTTGTGCTGCTATCCCAGGACTTTACTAAACTGATCATGCTTGCCTTTCTATTGGCTGTTCCGATGGCATGGTACATTATGGAAAATTGGTGGCTCAGTACGTTTGCCTACCGGATTGAAATTGGGGCAGGAATAATTTTATTTGCCGGGTTCATGGCGTTTTTAATTGGATGGCTTACGGTCAGTTATCAATCCATAAAAACCGCAGTGCGAAATCCTATCCAATCTTTGCGGAGTGAATGAGTTGTGATGACTGGCAACAAAAAAGCTCCATCGAAACCGATGGAGCTTTTCTATTTTTATTTCAAATCGATTAATAATCTCTGTTGAAATCACCTCTGCGGAAGCCACCGCCACGGTTGTTTCCACCGCTGCGCTCTTCGCGAGGACGAGCTTCGTTAACCACCAGGTTTTTGCCCATGAAGTCGAAGCCATTCAATTCGTTGATGGCGTTTTTGCCGGCATTGTCATCGGCCATTTCGATAAAACCAAAGCCACGGCTGCGCTGTGTTACTTTGTCCATCACGATTTTTGCTGAACTTACTTCACCATACTCGGCAAATAATTGCTTCAGCTGTTCCTCGGAAGCCTTCCAGGGAATGTTTGCTACATAAATGTTCATTTTTGTTTTTGAAATTAAGTGATAAATGTTCTTGCTAACTTAATAAGACCGGCCGATAAATAAACACGATTAGTGGAGTACTTTCAGGTAGGATTTATTTCATTAACGCCCAAAGGTAGGAATTTTTTTTAAATGGCCGAAATATTGATAAAAACGCTAAATTCAGGCTAATCAATCGCTGGAAATTGCCCTAAACCTGATACTCTGGGTGCTTGTCAATAAACTTCTGCAATCCCCTGCGGGCCGCAGTACTTACCTTTTTCTGCAGCCATGGCGACCAACCCATTAGTAACCCAATACCCCCTAAAGCCATCGCTGTCCACCGCCAAAAATCAAAGTGATCAGTATGGCGATATATCAATCCTTCTTTGAACTCAAAGGTGGCATCTATCTTATTATGCACCGGTTTACCTGTTTTTGAAAAAAGATAGCGGGCTTCCCAATGGCAGGTTCCGTGGGTTTCATTTGCAGTCACACGTTCGAAGGTTAATGAAAATCCTTGAGCAGCCTCCGCCAGCATATGCCACATGGCCTTAGCTTCTTTGGCATTCAGGTGCTGAAAGACAGGATCGCTGAAGGTAGCTTCGGGATGATAGCAGTGCTGCATCGTTTGCCAATCTTTGTGTTGAAAGGCTGTATAGAATCGATTGATGATTGTTTTATGATCGGTCATGTTTTTTGTAGTCAAAGTGAAACAGGTCTGGCCGATGGTAATGCCCAATTACATCAAAATCCATCTTAGCTTTAATAATTTCTCGATGATCAATTTCAGCCGAAAGAATTCCTTCCTGATCGAACAAAGGGCCGGCAAGAATTTTCCCTAGCGGAGAAATGATCACACTGCCACCACTGCTGTTGGATGAGTTTTGTACAAGGTCGGCAGGGTAATGCTCGTGTGTTATGTATTGATTGCAACCCAATACAAAGCAACGACTTTCGCATGCGATGTGTGTGAGTGTTGCCTGCCAGCTTTCGCGGCAATCTGCTGTTGGCGCAAGGTAAATTTCTATGCCTTGTTGATAGAGGGCCATGCGGGCAAGGGGCATATAGTTTTCCCAACAAATGAGGCCGCCAATTTTTCCTAGTGCTGTGTCGAGCACGTGCAGATCAGTTCCATCGCCTTCACCCCATACAATTCGCTCGGCTGCTGTTGGTTTTATTTTTCGATGCTTGTGTAGTAATCTTCCTTCTGGTGAAAAGTAGAGCAGGGAGCAATAAAGTGTATCACTGATTTTATCTTTTTCAGTAACCCCTACTACTATATGTGCCTTTGCTTCTTTCGCAAGTTTACCTAGAAAATCAGTCTCCGATCCTGGAACCTCAATGGCATTTTCCCAATAGCGCAAAAACAGTTCTCTCCCTTCTGCAGTTCGGCTGCCCACCACAGTGCCAAAGCCAAGACCACGCGGATATCCCGGAATAATTACTTCAGGAAAAAGAATCAATTTGGAATTAGCCTTGGCGGCCTGACGAATAAAATCGGCAAGTTTTTCTAGGGTTGCTTTCTTATCAAAGAAAACCGGAGTGGCTTGGATGGATGAAGCTATAAATGGTTTCGCCATGCCTTGAAGGTAATCATTTCTTCAATGCATGGCGAAACCGTTGTGGTATGAATTACACGTTAATATGCGCGATCAACTGCGCCAGATCCAAATACTTTTTTCGAAACATTTTTTGTGTTACCCTTATGCTTTACACTGCCGCTTCCCAACACGCTAGCTTCCAGTGAACTCGCCACGGTCAACTCCGCATTGCCCGATCCTGTGACTTTAATTTTTGCATTATCTAATTCGCAATCAAAGGCAGCCATACTTCCGCTTCCGCTCAACACGATCTCATTACTGGTGGCATATCCTTTCAACGCGATGGAGCCAGATCCGCTCACTTCTGATTTTACATTGTTGCCCTTAATGTCCAGATCAATCATGCCACTTCCTGAAACTGACAACGTGAGGTAATCGGATGAGATGGAATTTTCTGAAATAATTTTTCCACTACCATTCACCTGCAGATCGGAAATATTTTTTACGCTCACCATGACTTTCATCGTTGGCTTAAGCTTAATGTCATCAATCTTTGCCCAGATACTTTTGTTCGGGTTATCCGGTTTCCGTTCTACATTAATCATTAACACACCATTTTCCACTTTGATAGTGGTTAACTCATAAATCTCCGTCAGTGCTTCTACGTTTACTTCTTGCTTGTTGGTTTGCTTAAGATAAACGGTGTAGTTGGAGTTTACATAGATGCTTTTGAATTCAGGAAGTTCCAATGTCTTTTTGGTCACTTGGCCAAGCGCAATGGAGGCGGCCGATAGCAGGAAAAGCGAAACGAGAATTAAGTAGAAAATCAGGTTAATCTTTCTCATGGCGATTTGGGGTTCTATTGACGCCAAACTGCCTTGTTTAGAGCAACTTAGCGACCCCGATTCGACAAAATCACTTTTTCAACGACAAAAAAGGTCATTGCGAAGATAAGCTTGTATCGCTTTAAGGCACTTCAATCACTTCTTTTTGAAAATGAAACGATACACCACTATAAAAGCCACCAATCCAATGATCATCATTAGAATAATACCAGGAGTTATCAGGTTCAACGCGTGCATCGCTATAATTTTATTCTCATCTGAAATTTAATATCATTTCGGGTATTTCCATCAATTCGTTCACCTCCTGATCCAATTTCATTCCGGTCGCGATAGTGTGTTTGACTCCACTTAAAGTACAGATTGATTTTCTTGCTCACCGGGTATTCAATCAAAATATATTCGCGGGTTCCTCTTCCAAAGTAAGGAGGGAATGAGAAGGCAAGCCACACATCTTGCTCGTAAAGGTAAAGTCGGTTGTCATAATTATCGGTATCGAACACGGCATAGCGGCCGGTGATGGAGAGTCGCCCCGCAGTGATGGATACGTCTTGCAGTAACACCATCCCTCGTGTAAAATTTCCATCGAGGTGGTAGGTACTAAACTGCGCACGCGTCTTCATTTTCAAATGAGGCGTTGCCTGATAGTCTGCATTGATCCAGTAATTTCTTTTTGTTCCCTCGGCAGTTTCATACAGATTATTTTCCGAGGGAGTGTTGCGCAGTTTATTTTCCTCCCGCATCTGAACAAATAAGAGTGTGTTTTTTGTCGGCCTAAAATTAAATCGCAATAACCACTCTGTGCCCACCGATGGCGCATAACTACGATATCGCAACCATGGAAATTGAAAAAAATCGACATAGCCTGATAACGAGTAAATCTTGTTGAAGGAATATTTCCAACCGGTGTAGAAGCCGGTTTCATTTTGGGGAGTTGAATTTTCAGAAAGAGCGTTGGAGTAGAACGAATAAAAGTTCTTGTCAAACTTTCGATAGTAAAAGGAAAGGTCGAGCCTTGGGGAAACACTTTGGAGCATTCCCAAAACAATGCCTGTACCATTTTTTAGCGAATGAGCGGCTTCACTGAAGAAGGTAAAGTTTCGCAGAGCATAATTAAGAAACACACTGGTGTTAGTGTTAGCGATTCCTTGGAATTGAAATTGATTATACACGGTTTGATTTCGGATAAGCGGAATATCAAATTGGGTATTGTGAAGTATTATTCCGGCATCGAGGGTTTTGATTTTATAATTCAGTATTCCGCCAATGTTTTTTTCTTGAATGGAATTTTTATTTGCTATTTCATTCACTGTTCGGTGCAATCCTGTGAGGCTGAACGATGAAACAGAACTTCCCGCTTCCATCGTTGAGTCGCTCGTGATATTGCCATCACGACTTCGGTAGGATGTCATCGCATGGGCAGTCAGATTTTTTGTGATGGCGAACGATAGTGAAGCACCGCGAAAATATCCGGCTTCAAAAAGGGAGGTGTAGGGAACAAAACCCAGATTACTTCTGCGGATCGTGGTGACAGTTTCTGAATTTTTTCCAATCCCAAAAACGGACCCCAACACCAACCCCTGTCCAAATTGAGCCTGGTAATCACCGAGAATTAAGTTTTTCACCTTTCCTTTATTCTGAACTTGTACATGGAACGATGTGTAATCAGGCAGCCGGGAAGACGAAGTAAACGGAGTTGCTTCGCCAGGATCTTTCTCCCCGGTAAATCCAATGCTAAAGTCTCCGGGTTTGCTCACTCTGAAGCGTGCGTAAAATCTATCGGGTGTTCCTCGGTAGCGGCTGAGCGAATCCGTATCTGACGGGTAGCCTTTTTGATTTTCAAGCGTTCTACTGTAGCGCAACAGCAGGTAATTGTTTCGCTCTGATAAGATTCGTTTTAAGATATTTTTGTTCAATTTGGCTTGCACGTCTTCCACTGTTACAAATGGAATTATTTTCAAAAACGTAGTTCGGTCGATTTCTTCAATACTTTGTAACTCATATACAGAAAGAAACCCGCCTGTAGATTCCCGATATTTGATAATTGATAGCAATTGTGTTTCCGAAAGAATGTAAAGTGATCGTAACTGATCATCTGAAACGGTATTCAAATCATACGGATTAGAAAGTAGTTGAAGGTAATTTTCGTATAGGTCTTCGTAATTGATGTCTTCATCCTGAACTGAAAAAATTTCGTCCACCAATCGGGCAAGGTCAACTTCTCGGTTGGGATAATTTTGAGCTAAACTGGCCGTTGTAAAATATATAGCGGAGATGAGGAGAATGCATTTTTTCATCTCTGTTCTCTTTTTGCAATTACAAACGTGGCTGACGCCTGGTGTGCGGTTCCAACAATTTGAGCGAGCTTTACAGCATAGTCAAATCGGATGTTTTTCTTTTGAAATCCAGTACCAAAGAATAATGCCGAAGGATAAAGACTGTATCCTGTTCTGAAGGAAATCTTTTTGTAGACCTGATATTCAAACCCGGTTTTCCAGGTGGGCTTGTAATCGAGATCTTTTTCTATTTCTGTGGATATAAGAATGTTTTTATCAGGTCTGAACCCTATGCCTGCAATTAATATTGTGGGCAGGGGCTCATTGTCTGAAGTGTTAAGCGAGGATTGTGTAAGGTTGGTTAAGTAAGCCCCAATAAAGAGTTGTGGAGTGATTTGAGTTACACCCCCAAAATCGATACTGAATCCGGATTTTGTTCCGGTTACATCTGTCCGGTATTGAATGTAATTGAGTTTAACGCCCAATGAAGTATTTCCAAATTGGTTGCCGTAACCTGCTGAGATGATTTGCTCACTGTATAGTTGGTCTCCGAAACGAAACAACGCTACGGCTGCATTACCAATGCTCACGGGCAAAATAAATCCTGCAGCCATGCGGTTTGCACCCTTAATGGATGTTTTGGCATCGTACGCAAACAACACGGAAGATTCCTTCAGGCTGCCAAGCCCTCCAATATTGTTATAGATTGCCCATTCATCCTGTAGGGTTGCCGAAGAATACCCCAATCCAGCCTGTCGTGCGCCCATCATCGTAGAAGTGCTCTGGCCTTTGCTTATTTTTGTAAAGCCAATGATGAGTAAAAATATGATGATGATAGCCCGCATGATCACCCGGTGTAACGCTTTTGGTGTATGTAAAATAATGATTTTTTTTCTTGTGTTTGCTTTCAGTAATGCATTTAGTCAGGAAGCAAAGGTCGAGTACTATTCCAATGGCAGCTTGAAGGCGAAGGGACAACTAATCAATTTAAAGAAGGAAGGAGAGTGGCTTTATTTTTATCCGTCCGGAAAGAAAAATGCCATTGAGCATTATGCGGATGGCAAACTTGATGGTATCGTTACCTATTTCTATCCTTCTGAAGTGGTGCAGGGAATTGAAAACTGGAAGATCGGGACACAGCAGGATTCGGCCTGGTATTATCATCTCAATGGAAAGCTCCATCGTAAGGGTATTTATCGCGACAGTCAGTATGAAGGCATGTGGGTGAGTTTTTTTGATACTGGTGCAATTGAACAAATTCTAAAGTACAAAGACGGCCTGCCAGAAGGGGAGACAAAAGTTTTTGATTTGTCAGGCACTGTTGTGCAAGAAGGATTGTATTTACACGGACTTGAACAGGGCAAGTGGAAATTTTATGATCGAGAAGGAGAATTAATCCTTACCGGAAGTTATGAAGCGGGCAAGCCTATTGGAGTTTGGTACGAATTTAAGCGGGGAAAGAAAAAGGTTTATAAAAAGTACGATGACTAAAACTCCTTTCGCACGTTGAAGAAGAATCCATGCACTTTTTCTCGTGTGAAGGTATATTCAAATCGTAGAACGGTATCATAAAGCATTACAAAATCAACACCACCTCCGTAGCCAGCGAGTAATCGATTTGAAAGCCGATTGTTTATGCCAACCACTTGAGTTTTTGGATCCACGTAAGTGTCATAAAAGGGGTAGTTCTCAACGTAACCAAAGTCTGCATAGCCCTTTAGGTAAATGGCAACCGGGAAGTATCGAAATTGTGGGATGGGGATTTCATCAAGCTGCCATGCCCTGGAAAATATTTTTTTCTTGATCGTAGTTTTGTTTAGAAAAAACTTCGGCCCTTCGATCAGGTAAATTTCATAGCCACGCACAAACTGTTTTCGATATCCCAATGCACCGTACAGAGCATAGGGTTGTGATTTGGGTGTGCTCAAGTACGTAGAGGAGAAATTTGATAAGTAGAAATCTTTTCCGATCGGCTTATGGTAAGCATAGGTCAAATTGACTTCCCATTGGTTTACACGATCGCTCAACCCTAACCCTACTTTTTGTATAAAGCCCGTAATTTGATAACCCTTCAATGGATACTGAATGACATCGCGATGTTCAGATGTGAAAGAATAAGACAGTGTTTCAAAATGTAATCGCTTATTCCCTCCAAAGAAATTCGGATTTCCATTAAAAACGGTATCCGCAATCGTGTTGTCGATATAGCCTGCGCTCAACGAATGTGTTTCATAAAATGATCTGCGGTAGGTGTACGTTACAGATGCTGATTTCGCAACCTTCAGCGATTTATTGGCCTTGATGAACAGTAATTTGTGGTCTTCCGTAAAGTAGGCCACATTTTTTGGCTCCGAGTAGTTGATATCAAAGATCAATCCTTGCTTTTGCTTGCGATCGATGTAGGGTATTCGATAAACTAATTCGAGTTTGCGGGTGAATCCCAATTGCCCAGTCAGGCGTAAAGTTTCATTGCGTCCTCGGAAATTGTATCGGTACAATCGTAATCCATAGTTCACGCGCCTGAAATCGTGATCATAATTTTGCCACCATTCATTGAAGTTACGATCGGAGAGCTCGAAAATGGGTGCTGGAAATGTGTACCATCGCTCGGTTACTTCTACTAGTAGGTCAACGGTTTCCGGACTGATGGCCAGCACCTGAATAGTTACTGTATTGAATAGCCTTAAGTTATATATCTTTTTTCGGTCAAGTTGTAAAATGGGCTCAAGCCGATTGATCGAAATCGTGTCGCCTGTTTTTAAAGATAGTTCTCGGGTAATGATTCGATCACGTGTGATTTTGTTGCCAATGATAAGCACCCTGTTGATGGTGACTAATCGCTTAGGAGAAAGTGTATCCGACTGCACAAAAATGATGGTGTCATTCGATGAGCGCACCAAATGATTCTCAACCTTGGTGGTATCGGAAATCAAGCCAAGCAATCCAAGTAAAAGAATCAGCATGAGTGCGCGCTCAAATCAATGATTTAGTGTGGGGATGTGGCGTTTGATGGATTTCGGTAGGACCAAATCAAAATAATAATGCCAGCAATAACTAATGGAATGCTCAGAATCTGCCCCATATTAAGCGGCAATTGATTTTCAAAATCCACCTGATTTTCTTTGAGGTATTCGTACGCAAATCGAAGCGACCAAAGTACAATCAGGAATATCCCAAAAATTCTACCCGGAGGAAGATCAGCTTTCCATTTATACCAATATGCGAAAAGTACGATGAATAGGAGCAGGCAAGAAATGGATTCATAAAGCTGTGCTGGGTGGCGGGCAATGCCCATTGTGCTCACTCTTGCAAGGTAGGTTCCATCGTTTTGCTTACTGAGCCGGTATTCCAGTTCTCGACCTAAAGGTTCATCAACAAACTCACTGAGATTGGCAAGGTAGTACTTTACGTGACCAGTAATGTAATTAGCGGCCTGCGGCTCAAATACACCTTGCTTAAAAAATAGATAGAGATTAACAGGAACATGACCGTCTGGTCCGCCAATTCTTGAAGTATCTTTTTTAACGATGACAGCCGAAACAGGAGAATCATCAATTTTCAAAATACTTTCCTCTACTCGATTGATAAAGACAGTAGCAAGCGCACTATCAGTAGGCTTTCCAATGATTTCTGAATTGAAAAAATTTCCAAGGCGAATTAAACAACCGGTAAGTGCTACCAGAATCACAATACGATCGAGCACCTGCAGATACGATTGCCCAGGCAGTTTTCTTTTTTGAATGAATACTCCAGACTTTTTCTTTTTCGCGTTTCCTTTTTCTTCTATCTCTTTTGAAAACGCTATCGAATAATTCGCGTAAAGCCATAGCGCAAAAAGTATCCCGAACGCCCCTCCATGACTTGCCAACCCCTGGAATCCCGTAAATCGAAAAGGCGAAAACTCAAACGGCAACAGAATGCTTAGCGGGCTTTCCCAAATAATTTCCGGCTGATAGAAAATGATATGCCCAAGCCGTGCTCCTAAAATCGTAGCGACAACCATGTAAACGGTGAGGGTGTCTACATCCTTAAGCGGTTTGCCTTCCGTTTTATAGATGTAGTACAAGATTTGTTGACTGATGAGGAACCCGAGGGCGAAGAGTAAACCGTACCACCGCAGGGTAATAGGGCCAAAAGAGAAGATTTCGGGACTTCCGTTCCAAAGAAAATAACTGATCATATTGCTAAAGAAATAGGGTTAAAGATAGTGACTTAAGCCTTATCGCCAAGAGCCGCCAATTAGATTAAGCCCGATCCAAATCGTTTAATTCACTCTCAAATCCGCTTGATAAAATTGGGAATCTACACCAACTTCGGGGGTCGATATTGAGATCATCCAGATGAAACGATGGAGCCAGCCGTTCACGTTTCCATTGATTGATTGACCAGAGTTTAAAAAACTTTCTGATATTCTCTTTCAGGGCTGTCGGATATTCTTTTTCCAATGCTTTGTAAACTTCAACGGGGGATTTCCGTTCGCCAATGGCAAGTTTTTCGATGGCTACTAAAAGTACGTACGGCATCAAATCTTTTTCATCTGTCTGCACTCGGTCGGACGGCCTTAGTTCAGCAGTAGGTTGAAGTTGATTTACATGATGAAGGCCCGGATAGTTCAGTTCTTTTTCTGCCCACGCTAACCATTGAATAATAAAAGGTTTATCCACGCCAGCGATTGGAGCTAAACTTCCGCTCGTATCTCCATCCATGGTTGCATAACCAACATCGCCTTCACTTCGATTAGAGGTTGTTAATAGTACGGCTCGTTTAATGTTGGCCAGCATCCAAATGATGGGCGAACGCGACCGTGCTTGAATATTTTGCCGTGCAATATCGTCTTGCTCCCACGTTAATTTTCGCCCTAATACTTTTTCAATTTTTGATTCGTAGGAATTCACCTCTTCATCAATAGTCCAATGATGGAATTCTGCCCCAAGAGATTCGGCAAGGGTGCGTGCAGCATTTAACGTAGTTTCAGATGAGTTTTTTGTTCCCTGGTAAGCACACGTTAGTATTTTGCGGATGGCTTCTTTTTCGGAGGTAACGTCCGTTAATCCAATGGATCGGGAGAATTCGCTCCACCCTAATTCAGCAGAAGCTCTTCGCACCATTTCAGCAACGATCACCGCGCAACAGGATGAATCGGCACCACCACTTAAACTCAACACATAACCTTGTGATTTACTTTTGCGCAGATAGTCAAACAGCGCAAGAGAGGTTGCCCTCGCAAATTCTTCGTTTCGCGATTTATCATCTTTACTGGCAACCGCTTTCGATAATGTTGAATCGTCAAAATTTACTTCGCAGGATAAAATGTTAAAGGGCTTTAGGGACAATCTTCGGTTAATGGCCAGCAATTTCCCATGCTGACCTATGACGATGTCTCCGTCATAGATCATACGTCCTGCTTCATTACCCAGCACATTCACAAAGAGATAGGCACACTGAAATTTTGACGATCCATCAATCACCACTTCTTTTTCCCGCAACTGACTTTTGCCCATGGCGAAATGACTCGCGCTTGGATTAATAATAAGATCGACCCCTTTTTTATGAAGCCTGTACCCAGGCCGGTTGTTTTTTCGCCACGCATCTTCGCAGATTTCAAACCCGAATCGTATTCCGTTCACTTCATAAATTAAGTCGCCCACAAGTATAGTCTGCTCACCAAGCGTAACTTCTTTCACAGTATCGGCATGCCAAAAGTTAAACCAGCGAGGCTCATAGTGAACGCCATCGCGCGCAAGATTTTGCTTGAGGGTTATTCCCAGTATTTTTTGATCTTTAATAACGGCTACGCCATTGTAGGTTATCCCATCAAAACGAATTGGTAGCCCTATGCAGGCGGTGATGCCCTCACAGTGAGGAACGATCAGTTGAAGTTGCTCCCATGCCTTCGCGCTAAGCCAATCGCTAAGAAAAATATCTTCACAGCCGTAGCCCGTAAGGCATAATTCAGGGAAACAAAGAATGGAAATGCCCTCAGTTTTCGCAGAAGTAATGGCCGACATAATATTTGAAATATTTCCCCGCCAATCCATTGGTGTTTGGTTCACGGTGGCACCACCAATTGTAAGTACTCTGCTCATGACGTTAATTGAATTGTTAGTGCTCAGCTGATGTTCAGCATCGCACAGGTTTTCTCGGCAGCATCTTGCTCGGCTTTCTTTTTTGTATAACCATAGCCGAGGCCATAAGGTTGCTCGCCAATAATTACCTGGGCCGAGAATTCCTTGTTGATCCTGCCTTTTTTCACACTTAGTATTTCGAATTTAATCTCCTTACTATTTCGCTGCGCCCATTCAATCACTTTGCTTTTGTGATTGGTGTTCGAATTGACAACCACCTCCAGGTTGTAGTAGGGAAGAATGAGTTTATCAATCACAAATTTCTTGCACTGTAAAAAGCCTTTGTCAAGGTACACTGCGCCAACAAGGGCCTCAAGGGTATTCCCTAAAATGGCTTGTTGCAATTGCATGTTACGCTGATCAAACTGAACGATCTGGCCAATGCCAATTTTCTTGGCGAGATTGTTTAGTGATTCACGGTTAACTATACGTGATCGGATTTCGGTAAGAAAGCCTTCATCTTTGAAGGGATATTTTTTAAAAAGATAATCTGCGACAGCGGCACCCAAAATGGCGTCTCCTAAATATTCAAGTCGCTCGTTGGACTCGAGTATTCCGTTTTTTTCCTGCGCTTTTGAACTGTGCATCGTGGCAAGACGATATAATTCAATATTGGAAGGCGTAAAGCCCGCAATATTGCGCACAGCGCTGATTAACTTCTTATCGTGCTTCGAATTTGATTTGGCTAGTTTAAGTAAATTCCACACCATGGTTGGTGCTTTGCCTAAACCTTCTTCAGGATGATGGAGAAATTGTGCCCACCAAACCCGAATGTATTGCTCAATGCAACATTCACATCTCTTTTCTGCGCTTTGTTGAACGTAAGGTTGAGACGAGGATCGGCCTCCGGATCGTCATCAAAATGATTGATGGTGGGAGGGATGATGCCTTCCTTCAGCGCAAGGATACATGCAATTGATTCGATTGCACCTGCTGCGCCAAGAAGATGGCCTGTCATGGATTTAGTAGAACTGATGTTCATTTTAAATGCATGATCTCCAAAAACTTTTTGGATCGCTTTGATTTCGCCAAAGTCGCCAAGAGGGGTAGATGTGCCATGCGTATTTACATAATCGACATCTTCAGGCTTTAGTCCGGCCTCTTCCAAAGCATATTCCATTACTTTAATAATGCCCGCACCTTCAGGGTGTGGAGCGGTAATGTGATAAGCATCCGAGGACATACCACCACCGATTACTTCAGCATAGATTTTAGCACCTCTGCGTTTGGCGTGTTCGTATTCTTCAAGAATCAAAGCACCGGCACCTTCGCCTAATACAAAACCATCACGGTTTTTATCATAAGGGCGCGAGGCTGTTTCAGGTGAATCGTTTCTTTCCGACAATGCCTTTAATGCGTTAAATCCACCAACACCGGCTTCACACACGGCTGCTTCTGATCCACCGCTTACAATGATATCAGCCTTGCCTAATTTAAGATAGGTGTAGGCATCATAGATCGCGTTGGTAGAGGAGGCACATGCTGAAACAGTCACATAATTTGGACCACGGAACCCGTGCTTGATAGAGATATGACCCGCACTCAAATCGGGGATCATTTTAGGAATGAAGAACGGATTGAACCGTGGAGTTCCATCGCCTTTGGTGTAAGTCTTCATTTCCTCCTGAAAAGTTAGCAACCCTCCAATGCCTGAACCCCAGATCACACCAACGCGATCGAGGTTTATTTCAGACATGGGAAGATTAGCATCTTTAATAGCTTCATCGGCACACACCATGGCATACTGCGCAAATGGATCGAGCTTGCGGCCCTCTTTACGCTCCATGAAGTTTTCGATGTTGAAGCCTTTTACTTCACAAGCAAATTTTGTCTTGAAGTGGGTAGTGTCAAACTTAGTGATAGCGCCCGCACCGCTTTTACCATTTTTTAAACCTTCCCAATATTCGGGTAAAGTGTTTCCGATGGGGGTAAGCGCGCCCAGTCCGGTAATTACTACTCGTTTAAAAGTCATAGAAAAATTTGAATGGAAGGGGAATGGAGATTCCCGTAATTATTTTTTCACGTTCTCCTCAAGATAAGAGATCGCCTGACCTACTGTGGCAATGTTCTCAGCCTGATCATCTGGAATAGAGATGTTAAATTCTTTTTCGAATTCCATGATCAATTCAACGGTATCAAGAGAGTCAGCGCCAAGATCGTTGGTAAAGCTTGCCTCAGGTGTAACTTCAGATTCTTCTACGCCAAGTTTGTCGATGATGATCTGTTTTACTTTTTGTGCGATTTCAGACATGTTTTTAAGGTTTAGAGTATTCAAAAATCTGTGCAAAGAAAGAGATTTAGTGCAATATTGTCAAACTTTTTAAAAACCTGCTTTTAAGCCCCCTTTGGCCTAAAATGAAGAAGAAAAGACTCGAAATAGAGTACAATTACGACTTCGAACTGCTGGGGATTATCTCCTCTGCCAAAGGGTATAAGCTCGCCTGGGAAATCAATAAACTATTGTCCATGAGGCTGATAAAGCAAAAAGATCTCACCATCGAACACAAGAGCAATGCTGAATCCAGCTACAGCTATTTCGCCCATGAATCAGAAGTGAATACACTGAAGCTTTTTCGAAATAAACCTTCAGATTCCGACACATCTAAAAATTTTTTAGTGCCCGAATTTCCGCATTATGATTTCATTTTGCTTTCGAAAGGTGAGGAGCACATGAAAAGCAATCGATTGCGTGAACTCTTGCGCGATATTGCTTCAATTGAATTAGTTGCTTTTATACCTTTGGACGCCTTAAAAACGAAAGAAACGTTTATTTTTTAACTACCTACCTTATCGATCAATGGAAAAAGTCTCGTACAACAAAACAAAAATTGTTGCCACAGTTGGCCCCGCTTCTAATAATAAAGAAATGCTTCGCGCCTTGGTGAAAGAAGGTGTTGATGTATTTCGCCTCAACTTCTCGCATGGTAAGCACGAAGACCATCTCAAAGTGATCAACTTCGTCAGAGAGATCAATGCAGAGATGGGAACGAACGTTGCCTTGCTTCAGGATTTGCAAGGCCCAAAAATCCGGGTAAACGATATGCAACCTGGAGTTGAAATTGTTGCCGGGCAAGAATTGATCATCACTACCCGCGAAGTGTTGGGTAACAACGAACTGGTAAGCACATCGTACGAAAATTTACCCAAGGATGTGAAGGTGGGTGATATGATTTTGGTTGACGATGGCAAAATTGAATTGAAAGTAAAGGAGATTCGTGATATCGATGTGGTTTGCACAGTTGTGTATGGCGGACCGTTGAAACCGAGAAAAGGAATAAACCTTCCCTTTACGAAAGTTACAGCTCCTTCACTCACCGATAAAGATCTTGAGGATTTGGAATTTGGATTGAAAAATAAAGTGGATTGGGTTGCTTTATCTTTTGTGCGCAAAGCCACGGACATTGAAATTCTGCGCGACATCATCAACAGAAATAAAGCCCACACCCGCATTGTTGCAAAAATTGAAAAACCGGAAGCGCTCGAAAATATTGATTCTATTATCGAAGCTACTGATGCGGTAATGGTAGCCCGTGGCGATTTAGGAGTGGAAATCTGGATGGAAGAGGTGCCGATGGTGCAAAAAATGCTGGTTGAGAAATGCAATAAGGCCGCAAAGCCCGTGATTGTGGCTACGCAAATGATGGAGAGCATGATTGAAAACCCACGCCCAACGCGCGCTGAAACCAACGATGTGGCAAATGCGGTAATGGATGGCGCTGATGCGTTGATGCTTTCGGCAGAAACGGCTGCCGGTAAATATCCGATTGAAGTAATTCGCAGTATGGTGCGCACCATCACTTCGGTGGAGCGCCAGGGAAGCGTGTTCTATAAATACCGCCCCATGGATGTTAACTCTGCAAACTACTTCAATGATAGTTTGATTCTCACGGCTTGCAAGCTTTCTCAGGAAGTAGGAGCAAAAGCGATTGTGGGCATGACGCAGATGGGTTACAGTGCTTACAAGGCTGCCTCGCATCGCCCTAACGCTAATATCTTTGCATTCACCAGCAATGAAAAAATCATCAACACGATGAATCTGGTATGGGCAACGAAAGCGTATCATTACGACAAGGCTTCTTCCACCGATGAAACGATATCAGACGTAGAGCACATCTTGAAGCGCGATGGTCACGTGAAATCTGGTGATACATTTATCATACTGGCGAGTATGCCTATCCAAGAGCGCGGCCGCACAAACATGATTAAAGTACACGTGGTGAAATAATTTAAAACTGGGTGGATAATTGACAGCGCTTGTTTGTTGTCAATTATCCGCTTCACTACAATCGAGGCTCCACCAAAATCACTTCTTCTTTTTCAACCACCATCATTCCGGCAGGGTCACACTTTCGCTTGCGCACATATTTTTTTGGTGTGACAATCACGGCACAGAGTGTTTCTGTTTTTCGCTTGGAGTTATAGGCAGCCAATTCGGCTGCACGCTCAATCACTGGTTTGGGGATTTTTTTTCCGGATTGTGACTTTATAATTACATGCGAGCCAGCCACATCTTTGGCATGAAGCCAAAGATCATCTTTGTGTGCTCGTTTTAAGGTTAGCTCGTCATTGCTTTCAGCATTCTTTCCAACCCAAATTCGGTAACCCATGTGCTCAAATTCATGATAGGGCAAAACTTCTTCACGAACCGATAATTTTTTTATTAAACCCAAGTGTTGATAGATCGCGCGAAGTGTTTTGAGATCAGTGGTCGCTTCGATTTGTTCCAATGCTTGCCTAAGCTCTTGCAACTCGTGTTGCTTTCGTGTAATGGAAGAAGTGAGTTGATCAATTTCTATTTGCTGATTCTTGGCCTTTCGGTAAAACACTTCAGCATTTTTCTGTGCGTTGAGCTCCTTTTTTAATTTTATGGTGATGCTTTCGCCTGTGTAAAAACTGCTAAGTGTAACTGACTCCGTGCCCTGATGTACGGCATGCATGTTGGCCATCAGCAGATCGGCCCACTCCTGGTAATGATGATCTTCCCGAATTTCTTTCAGCTTCCCTTCGTTTTTTGACAGGTACTGCCTGCCGCCCGCGAGCCTTTCTTTAAGTTGTTTTAGCAGGCGTTGTTTCTCAGTATAAAACGCTTCTGTTGAAGTGTAGTCAATAAAAAATTCAGTGATTGCTTCGATGGGGTTATCGACTATTCTTTTTACGGTACCCAGGGGCAATAGACTAAATATCAGTTTGTTTTTAAGCTCACAACTGTGGAAGCGCGGGTTTTCCAATTGTTGAATGATATGCTGAAAGAAAAGCCATTGATCTTCGGGATTGGGGCGAGTGGAAAAATAACCTTCGAGGTGATTGATTACTTCTTTACTCAAAGTGAAGTAAACAGATTTCCAATCGTGAAGATGATTTAGAAAATGAGATTTACTCCAATCGATATTTCGATCTAATGCATTGATCTTTATTTCAAAGTCAGTGGCCAGGTGATTTCTAAAAATCTGTTTAACTCCATTTTCTTTTGCCAACAAAATATTTGATCGATTGCCGTGCATTTTAAAAATCAAAGCATAGTCATCATCAAACTCAATGGAAAAGCATCGTTCATTACTAAACTGCCGAACACCTTTTACCTTTTTCAAAATGATGTCACCGAACAGATCGATGCTATTCTTTTTGGCGCGTTGAAAATCTTTCGGAAAACTTAAGCAACAAAATTGTGGCTGCAGGCTGGCTTTGATGTAAAACGATTGAATAGCGTTGTTAAACTCAAAGATCAGTTCATCTTTACTTTGACTGAAACAGGAAACCAGCGTGAAGCCAGTCAGGCTTTCTCGCAGGGCGATGCTTAGTTGCTTTAGAAAAAAATAGTTGTTGTGCACGCTACAGATCGATGGTCAGTCCATCGTATGCCAAAGCTATGGAATTTGTGAGTTCACTTTCAATAACCTTGTGAAGGCCAAGTTTGTGACTGATGTGTGTGAAGTACGTTTTCTCGGCATTAATCTTTTGAGCCATTAGGATCGCTTCCTCCAGATTAAAGTGTGACAAATGTTTTTCCTTTTGAAGTGCATTTAACACCAAAACTTTGGTGCCTTTCAATCGATTCATCGTTTCTTCAGGAATGAAGTTAGCGTCAGTGATGTAACTGAAATCGCCAACGCGAAAACCCAGAACGGGAAGCTTCATGTGCTTCACGGGAAGAGGAATGAACTCCACCTTGTTTACCGTAAAGGTTTCGCCATCGATTTGATGAAGTTTTAGCTGCGGTATGCCCGGATATTTGAATTGTTCAAACGCATAGTAGAACTCTACTTTCAGGTGTTCAAGTACATCGGCAGCACCATAAATGGGCATGTCCATGTTCTGCAAAAAATTGAAAGCGCGCACATCGTCAAGGCCGGCAGTGTGATCTTTGTGGCTGTGTGTGAAAATCACGGCATCAAGACGGTTCACACGTTCCCGAAGCATTTGCTGTCGAAAATCAGGCCCGGTATCAATCACAAAAGACTTACCATCAACATCAATGTGAATGGAAGTGCGCAGGCGCTTGTCTCGGTAATCCAATGAAGAACATACAGGGCACGTACACCCGATAACGGGAACTCCCTGCGAAGTGCCGGTGCCGAGGAAAGTTACTTTCACGGCTGCCAGGGGTTTACAGGTTTACCTCAGCTTGTGAGAGCTCATCATATAATTTCATGCTCTTCTCGGAGAATCGGGTGGTGTCTAGGGTAAGGTTCTTAAGAATATCCAACAGGGCATTGATCTTCCCTTCGGTAGTAAAGAACTTATTGACTATCATGATCTTCTGCTCCTTGAGCAGGCAGTATCCCGATTTGAAGTTGCCCTTTTCGTAGCGCAGAATATAATCCGATTCAGCTACCAGGTCCTCCAGCTTGGTTAGAAATTGATTTGTGTATTTGATCATTCGTAGTGGCGAATTTTCGTGTGCAAGATAGTGATATAAATGGTCAATTTATCAATCGAACAGGAATTCAAAATAGAAGATAATCGGCCTTGATGCGCACTGGTTTTCATTATTTTTGAAAGTGAATCGCAAAAAACTGATTGTAATAGTAGGGCCCACTGCGGTGGGTAAGACTAAACTTGCCATACACCTTGCGGCACAACTTAAAACAGAAATTATCTCTGCCGATTCCCGACAAATCTTTAAAGAACTGGAGATAGGCACCGCCAAACCAACCCCGGCTGAACTTGCAATGGTGCCCCATCATTTTATCAATTGCAAATCAATTGAAGAAGAATACGATGCCGGTCAATTTGCTAGAGATGCTTTAGCCATGGCCACTAGGTTGTTTCTAACACATGATCAGGTCATCGTTTGTGGCGGCTCAGGACTTTATATTCGGGCTCTTACAGAGGGCTTTGACGAAATGCCTGAAATTCCAGAAGGCCTTAGGGCGTCCATTGTGAAAGAGTATGAGGCGAAGGGATTGATGTGGTTGCAGCAGAGGGTAGAAGAATTGGATCCTGAATATTTTGAAATGGTTGATCGTCAAAATCCACATCGTTTGATTCGGGCGCTTGAGATAAATCTTGCAAGCGGAGCCCCGGTGGCCGCATGGCGAAAGAAAGAACGAACAATCCATCCGTTTGACATTGTAAAAGTGGGCGTTGAATTAGATCGTGATCAGCTTTATCAGCGCATTGATTTGCGCATGGATCAAATGATCGACTCAGGATTGTTTCAGGAGGCTGAACATTTTTTTGAAAAGCGTCATCTAAATGCCTTACAAACCGTGGGCTATCGCGAAATTTTTGATTTCCTGGAAAACAAATATGATAAGGAAGAAGCTATTCGATTGCTGAAGCGAAACACCAGACGATACGCCAAACGACAGCTTACATGGTTCAAAAGAGATGCGGAAATAACCTGGTTCAAACCCGATCAGCACCAAGAGATTTATAATTTTATACTTCACGGAAGTAATTGATGAATAAAAAAGTATTAATCATAACCTATTACTGGCCACCGAGTGGAGGAAGTGGTGTGCAGCGCTGGCTAAAGTTTGTAAAATACATGGTTCCGCTGGGGTGGGAGCCTTATGTGTATACGCCCGAGAATCCTTCATTCACAGTTACGGATCAGTCGCTTCTCAACGATGTTCCGGCTTCGGCAGAAATTATTAAGCTTCCCATCTGGGAGCCGTACACACTCTTTTTTTCGCTCAACAAGTTGCTAGGCAAGGGTGAAGTAAAGCAGACTGATTTTATTTCCACCACCAAGAAAAGTCCGCTTCAAAGACTGAGTTCATGGGTAAGAGGAAATTTACTCATACCCGATGCACGGATTTTTTGGGTCAAACCTTCTGTCACATTCTTATCTGATTTTATTGCAAGCAATAGCATTGAGCGGATAATTACCACAGGCCCTCCACACAGCATTCACCTGATCGGTTTGAAACTGAAAAAGAAATTTCCGCAGTTGAAGTGGGTAGCCGATTTTCGTGATCCCTGGAGCGAGTGGGATTTGTTGGATACTTTATCATTAACTGCGCTGGCGCGAAAGCGTCATCAAAAACTGGAGCGGCAGGTATTAACACGGGCCGATCGGGTGATTACCATTGCACCCTATCATGTGAATCGACTCGAAACGCTAAGTGGAAGAAAAGTTGATTTGATCACGAATGGATTTGATGAAGATGATTTCCCGAAAATAGAAAAACAACGCACCAGCAAATTCACCATTCGGCATGTAGGAGTGGTGGATGAACTTCGCGATCCGCGTCCGTTTCTGGCAGTGGTAAAGGAAATCTGCCTGGAGCAAAACGATTTTAAAACAAATGTCTCCATCGACTTTGTTGGCAACGTAAACACCAATTTGAAAAATGAGATAGTGAGTGATGACATTCTTTCAACGATTGTACACTTTGCCGGTCAGGTACCGCACGATAAACTGCTATCGCTGTACGCCACAACCGATGTTCAGCTTTTAGTGCTTGCACACACTGCCATTGCACCTGGCAACTTGCCTGGTAAGTTTTTTGAATACCTCGCGTCTGGTCGTCCGATTTTTGGTATTGGCCCTGTTCAAGGCGATGCTGCCGATATTCTCCGGAAAGCAAAGGCAGGGGTGATGATCGAGCGAACGGATGTCACTACCATGCGGGAGCAAATCCTCAGTTACTTCGCTCAATGGAAATCAAATGCGCAACCGGAAGCGAATGATGTTTCTCAATTTTCAAGGAGAAACCTGACGAACCAACTACTGACGCTCTTGGCAGAATAATGCTTAATACATCAAGCTCGCGGCACTTCGATGACGAAGTGTGCGCCCTTAGGTGTTGAATTAAAATCAAGTTTCCCTTTCAAGTATTCTACGCGCGAAAGTATGCTTCGAATTCCGAGGCCTGAATAATTTCCGTTAAGGTTAAATCCAATGCCATCATCAGCATAATGAATTCTCAATGAATTGCTTTCTGCATGAATCGTCAGAGAGATCGATTTGCATTGCGCGTGCTTGATCGAGTTGGAGATCAATTCCTGGATCGTTCTAAAAATGATGGTTGCAAATTGATTGTCTTTGATATCTTCTCCAACCCAGTCAAACGTGATCTCCTTTCCAAATTTGCTACCCGCTTTGTGTATATAATTACTTAAACTACTCATCAACCCAAATTGAGTAATCATGGGTGGTGTCAGGTCTTGAATAATGTTTCTTACTTCTTTAATTGTATTCTGAAAATACTCGTCTATCTCCTTAGCGGATTCCGGATTATCCTGGAGCGCATGTTTTACTACAAGTTTCATTGCGGCTAAATCAGTGCCCACACTGTCGTGAAAATCTTTGGCGATGCGGGCGCGTTCTCGCTCCATTGTTTCATATTCCGACTTCACTAACTTTTCGCGCTGCTCATTGATAAGGGTAAGAAGCGATTGCTTTTCGTGGAGGGTCTTGATTCTATTTTGAAAAATAAAATAAGCGAGTGCAAAAATGGCAAGTGCATAGCAGATGATCGAGTACCACGCTCTCCACCATGGGGTAGCTACGGCAAGGGTAAGCATTAGATTAGAATTCCAGGTCACATTGTCGATCGAGGACTGAAGTTCCAGGTTATGCGTACCCGATGAGAGTGAGTTGAGGGAGATTTCACGTGTGATCAAGGGTGTCCAACTGCTTTCCTTCGAAAGACGGTAGCGTGTTTTAATATTTTGATTTGTAAAGGAGATGAATCCAAATTTGAGGTGAAAATCACTTTCGGCAGGCAATTGAATAATTGTATTTGCCTGGGGCTGGCTGATGGCTGGTAGAACCAACTTATAATAGAAGGCTGGCGCTTTATCAAGAAACGTATTTTTAGTGCGAGGTATTTTTACGATTCCAAAATCTGAAACGCCACAAATGAAGTCATCATGAATCAGTAAGTGACGAATTTTTTCTTCCGGATATTTTTTCCACGATCCTACGGTTTGAACCCTCGGTTTTTTAATTTTTAAAGAACTGAGGGTTGTTGCCAGCACACCATTTTCTGTAGACATCCAGATCATAGAATCTCCTTTTGCCACACTGTAGATGTTGTTAGCCACAAAGTTTCCTTCTTTTGAGAAGTGTGTAATTTGTTGCGATCCAATATCAAAAAGATAAAAGCCGCCCTCCAACGTGGTGATTAGAATTTCGTGATTGGAATAATGAAGCAAGTCAGAAATTTTATGACTTGCCAATTCGGGCATTTTCCTGATCGTGTGGTTTTTAATGTTGAAGATATCTACACCAATTCGCTTAGACAGGAACAGGATACTATCATAAGGAAGAATTTTTTGATGAATGGCCGCCAGTTTCTCTGTCATCTGATCTTCAAAACTGGAGCGATCAATTTTGCGAATGTTAGTTCCACCCACAGACCAGATGGAAGATAAATTTTCTTCTTCCGTGATGGAGGTATATCCGCCACCGATTTCAGTTACTTTTTTTTTAGTGCCCAAATCATAGACTTTGGTGCCAGCTGCCGATGCCCATAATCTGTTTTTTGAATCAATAAAAAGTGATCGAATACCCGATTCCAATCCAATCGTCTCAATCACTTCAAGAGTTTTTACATTATACACTAATATGCTCCCATTTTGAAAGCCAATAGCGAGAAAGTCTTCTCGGGATGCAATGGCCAGTGCTTTGTCTGGCAGATGAATATAGTTGTAATCCGGATTGGAAGCATGAAGCACTCCTGCCTCCAGTGTGCTAAACCACATGCCTCCATCGTTATCCTGCAGCACACGGCTCACTGATTTACCCTTGAGCTGGTTGGTAAGAAAGGTTGCTTTCCAATCTTTGATCGATATTTTATCTACACCGCCTTTCTCATATCCCACCCAAAGACCGCCTTGCTTATCTAATGACAAACTGATGATGGGATAATCACCGGTATAAATTTTTTGAAGCTGGTTTCCGTTGGAAGCAAACACATCAGAATTAATGGTAAAATAAATTTTGTCTCCTTTCGAAACGATGTTTAGTACTTTATTATGATAGCTTGAATCTGAAAGCTGAATCGGGAATAATTTGTAATTGATGTCAACCGTTTTCACGTTGCCGGATAAGCCGTGAAAGCCCCCCAGTATTTTCTTGTCTCCATCAATTCGTATCGTCAGTTGCCGGATAGGAATTAAATCATCCGTCCTGTTTCCGGTAGAATCAATTTTCGAAATGTTTCTCGCTGTTGAAAATGAGAGGGTATTATTTTTGAAGTGGATGTAATACAGGAGCGTTTTGTTTGTTGCATTTTCTACCTGTTCGCTGTGTGCATACGGAAAAATCTTTCCGTCCTGGTAATAGGCGATTTTTCCTGAAAATGTTCGGAACCAAATTCGGTTAAATTCATCTTCGCTAAAGCCGAAAACCACAGGATCGGGCAATCCGTCTTTTGCAGTGAGAATCTCAAGTTGATAACCATCATAGCGGGCCACGCCCAAATCGGTAGCAATCCAGATGAACCCATCGCGCGACTGATATACATCGTATGTCTCTAAGCTGGGCAACCCGTTAATGGTAGAGAAATCGGACAACTCCAACTGCTGACCTACTGCCGCGAAGCACGACAGAAGCATGACCAAAGCGATTTTTAGTTTTAGTATTTGAATGGTGTTCAGCAAGGTGTCAAATCGTTACGGTTCACTTACTTATTTGATCATCGATAGACCTTTTCTGAAGAGCTCATTCACCTCGGGTGAGGCTTTCGAAAAAAGGATTAAAGCGCCAAATGACACGGTAATTACAAAAGATCGGTACAAAATGTCAATTAAAATAATGGAGGCGGTGGGCAGCAAATAATTGATTCCTAAAACCATTGCACTTATGAAAACAACCTTTACCGTAGCAGTGCTAAAAGGTTGCATGCGAATAGTGAAGCGCAGGTAAATAAACTTTATCAGATTGAAGAGGAATAGGGCTAAACCCGCACCGTAAGCCGCACCGTTTATCCCATAAGAAGGAATCAAAAGATTGTTTCCTATAATGAGTGTTACAGCAAGAAGAATAATCAGAATAATATTGAACCAGTAGTGCTTTGATAATACGATGATCTCGCTGCTTGGGCCGAACGCCATATCAATTAATTTTCCAACCCCAACGATGATCACTACCCATTTGCCTGCTTCATAAATTTCTTTTTTAGGCATCAGGTGAAAGATGGAGTCGATGTTGGCATAAATTCCAATGAGGATGAGCGCACCAATAATCAGTTGATTAATTGCCGTCTTTTGATAGATCTGTTGAATATCTTTTAAATCATTTTTTTCAAAGGCACGCGATATCAATGGCATTGCAATTTGGCTAAGTGCCCGTTTGGGGATTTCAATTACGGTAGCCATATAGAAAGCCGTGGTGTACACAGCATTGGCCGCAAGCCCCAGCATGGAAGAAACCATCATGCTATCCATTTTACCGATCAGAATCATCCCGGCCATTCCGGCAAAACTGAGCAGGCTATAGCGCAATAGTTCTGGCAACTTGGTTTTCTCCAGTACTTTAAAATCAAAATCCAGCGCCAACTCTTTTAACTTCCAGAGGTAAGCACTCAGAATCAAAAGACAAATCAGATAGGTAAGTACTGAGCCAATGATAAATTCATCGAAGTTCAGAATGCCAGCAAAATAGAGCAGTACCAGCACCGACAAAAGTAATCGGGCGGCTACCTCGCGAATGAAATTAGGCACGATGGTTTTCAGCAGTGAGCGCGAGAAAGCTTCTAATGCACTCAAGATCACCAGGATCAGCGTAAGCCAAATTACCAAAGAAGCATAACCGATTATCTCGCGTGCATTTTCCTGAAAGTAGGAGAGTAGTTTCGATTCAAAAATTTTAAAGAGAATGAAGAACAGGCAAAAACCGATTACGGCAAAAACAAGCATGAGGGTGATAAAAGCATGTGATGTTTTTTTGCTATTGACCAATTGAGGGTAAAATCTGAAAATGCTTTGGGTTAAGCCAAACTGCGCGAAAGGAGAAAAGAGAATTGCTGCATCCTGAATGGTTCTGAAAAGCCCTACCTGATCGGGTGTGAGAAATTTTGGATAGAGGTAAAGTAAATTGATGTATCCGATCGCCACTCCTATATAAGAGATCATTGTGGAGATGATGCTTTGGCGAATGACAATGCCCATGGATTAATTCAGAAGCTTATTAACAAGATCGGTTAAAATTTCCTTATTCTTTTCCGCGCTGAGAATTTTAGCAGCGCTGTGGGATTGTTGTTTATGGTGTGAAATTTTTTCTGGTGTTAGGGTGCTGATTGCTTCTGCAAGGCTTTTCGCAGTAAATGCTGACGACACCACACCCAGGTCATACTGGTTTAACAGGTTGGCCATTTCTGGCGTTGGGCCGATAGCAATAGCAAGGCGCGCCTGAATGAAGTCGAAAAGTTTATTGGGCAGGGTGTTCTCGTAGTTAAAATTGATGGGCGGTATCAGAAAAACTCCAATGTCGTAGTGATGAATGAAGTCAACAATTTCATGACTCTTTTTTGGAGGAAGAATTCGGATACGGGAATTGTTGTTGATTAACTGTTTAAGGGTATCCAGGTAACTGCGAGTTGCTTTGTTGGCAATGGCCGGTGTGATCAGCATTAAGTCAAGTGAATACCGATCATCAAGATAGCTCATCATTTCAATCATTAACTCAAGCTTTCGCGATGGGTTGGCTCCGCCATGATGAATGAGTTTTATTTTATCACCCACAGGCAAAGGCTTGAGCTCGGCATAATAATTTGCGTTGGTCAAAACGATTGGCTCTACTGCAAAATGTTTCTTGTACTCCCGCGCAAGTCCATCTCCCACCGTGGTCATGGCATCCACCAACGGCAGGTATTTCTTGCAGAGATATTGATTAAATCCCTGGAAGAAAATTCTCCACACTAATTTATCCTCAAAGTGGCGGGGTGCATACTCGTGCGCATCGAAGAGAATCTTCTCTTGCTTCTTTAAGTGAAATGCCAGCGGAAGGCTTTCGATATCGTTGGCGATAATGAGATCGAATGATTGTTTCTCCAAAGTTTTCCTCAGCACGGCATTTTCATAAATGAGCCGGTATGAAAAATCGTAGGCGTGAAGCAGAAGGGTAATTGAGCCAATCATTTTTTGGATCAGCCCCGGTTTTATTCTTTTTGTCTTGATGATTTGAACCCCCGGCATTTCAAGTGCATCAAAGCAAACCACAGAAAGTTGATAATGATCTTTTAAAAAATTGACCTGACGTGCAACGCGGGCATCGTGGCGCAAATCGCTAAAAGCCAGAATAAGTATTCGCTTCATTTCTTTCGCACGGCTTCTACAATGTAATAGCGTGGTGTGAATAGCCTCAGCACGGGCCTTATGCCATTAAGCGTGGTGGGGCTGGTCCACTTTTCTCTGCGCACGATTTCCCATCCGCCTTTTTCCAACAGCCAATCAAACTGCCAATCTTCAAATTCATGAAAATGCTGATCCCACCGATTATTCTTGTTCCGATAGGCTTTCGCAAACCATAGGGAAAGCGGAATGCTGGCCACCAGTCGCTCAGCCTGAATCGCTTTTAGTACGCCCAACGGATTGAGGAGATGCTCAAAAATCTCAAACGCGGTTGCACAATCAGCTTTTACACTGCTTACCGAGAGAGTTGTTTCGTCAAGGTCTTCACCGGAAGTATTGATGACATTGTAACCTTTCTGTTTTAGTATTTCTGAAAATGCGTTCGGTGTTCCAATGTCAAGTATTCGCGAAGGGGGTTTTATGCTTTGCTCAAGGAATCTAAGGGTCTTGTCGTACCGCCTTTGGTGACTCATGTAAAAATTGCTGTTAAATGAACCACAAAGCTATTCACTTTATTGGTATCTAATGCAACGTGTACGGCAAGAAAGTATGCGCAATGATCAACGCTAATTGTTAGCCGCCCCGTTTTGAATCCAGCATACGATCTTATTCTTTTGATCGGCAGTTAGGGTTGAGCCTTGTGGCATCTTGCCGGTACTTACGGAGGAACTGACCTGGCTTCGTGATGCAAAGACTTGACTGTACGTTGTCAATGCTCCCGGGCCTTCTTTACTTCCGGTGGCATGACAGGCCGTAGTGGTAGCACATTTTGCATCAATTATGGGTTTAACTTCTGATGCAAAGGAAATGGTTGTTCCCCCACAGGAGACGGCTTCTGCCGAATCAGATGAAGTACATTGTATCAAACACATAGATGCCAGCAGTACGGCAAGCACCACAACGTTTTTCATGTTGGAAAATGACCTCCAATTTATGGTCAGCACTGATATTTCTTTAAATGAGATATTCTGCATGAGGAGTTGAATTTTAATTTCCGCTACAACGCTTAATTGGTCGTTTCTTATATCTAAAATATCTTTTTTAGTTGAGGAGCCTTTTTTCAACGATGAATTTTTCTTCAAAGCGTTTTTAAAGAAAAAGCTTTAACGCCCGTGCTACACTTTAAAAATTGAAATAAGTTGCCCGGGTAGTGGCGAGTAAATTCAGTTCAGGCAGACTTCGATTTCGAAATCTCCTTTACGCGACCAGGATTATCGTTCAAAAAACCTTCCCACGATTTCGATTTACTTTTAACCACTCCATTCTGATAATGATGACACACGGCAACCGCCAATGCATCAGAGGCATCAAGCAGTTTGGGCATTTCTTTAATATTAAAAATCTGCATCAGCATTTTGGCTACTTGCTCTTTAGATGCATTTCCATTTCCGGTAACAGATTGCTTCACTTTTTTGGGAGCATATTCGGTAATGGGTACTTCCCGAAAGAGTGCTGCCGCCATGGCTACACCTTGTGCTCTTCCTAATTTTAACATCGACTGCACGTTCTTTCCGAAGAAGGGCGCTTCTAAGGCTACCTCATCAGGATTAAATTCATCGACAAGACCTAAAACGCGGTCAAATATTTTTTTCAGCTTCAACTCATGGGCACCGTACTTGCCCATGTTAATAACACCAAATTGAAGCAGCGTTAGTTTCTGTCCGTTTATCAAAATGATTCCATAACCCATGATGTTAGTACCCGGGTCAAGGCCCAAGACAATCTTTTCTTTCACCTGTTTTTTATCAACTTTGCCCACAACTTCAAACTTAAAGATAAGGCCCGAATGATTGTTTATTTTCTGATTGTATTTGGGATTTATTTTTTGGTGATGATAGCCCTGATCACCGGCTGGATGCTGGCAGCGCAGGAACAAAAAAAATCGGCCAGCACCAGTACACTGATGATCTCTGTTGTAGTGGCTTATCGAAATGAAGAAAATTACGTGGTCGATTTGTTGAATTCAATATCTACGCAAAACTATCCGGCAGAAAAATTTGAGGTGATTTTTGTAAATGATCATTCATCCGATCAATCCTACGAAAAAGTAGAATTTGAAAAGCCCAAAGTCCTTAATTTCTCTAACCTGCATCTGAAGGATCATGCTGGAAAAAAACAAGCGTTAAAATTTGGTATTGCCAGGGCAAAGGGTACAATTATCGCTACTACTGATGCCGACTGCACCCACGCTGAAGATTGGCTTGCCAGCATCAATGCCAGTTTTCAGAAAGAACAAACCCAACTATCCATTGGCGCGGTACAAATGCAGGGCGACACACTATGGGATAAAATCCAGCAAATGGAATTTTTTAGTGTAATGGGTGTAACACTTGCAACGTTTGGCTTGCATCATCCAATCATGTGCAATGGCGCCAATCTTGCATTCCGAAAAACTGCTTTTGATTACGTGAATGGTTATGATGACAATCTTCATATCGCTTCAGGCGATGATGAATTTCTGCTCCGTAAAGTGATCGAGAGGTTTGGTAAATCGGCCATCGGTCAGCACAGCAGTGTTGTTGCCACCAAAACACACGTATCATTGACTGATTTTCTCCGTCAGCGAACCCGGTGGGCAAGCAAGTGGAAAACGAATCCTTCCATCTATGCAGGAATTTTGGCGCTCGTCATGATGGGCGTTCAATTGCTTTGGTGGCCATTACTTTTTGATTTCATCAAGTATGGTAATCCTTTAGTGCGATCATTGGTTTTTATGAAAATCATTTTGGAATTTTTTTTCTTGTATAATGTGAGCATCTATTTTCATAAGCGATTCAATCTTCTCATTTTCTTGTTGTTACAACTGATTTATGCTCCGTATGTAATCTATGTTGGTATTCGCTCTCAATTTGGAGGTATCGAGTGGAAGGGCAGGAGATAGAAGAGTGTAGGTTAATTGTTTGTTAAGTCCTCAACACCTCATCATAAATTTCTACCTTTACGATAGACTTACCTATGGTAGAGATCGAATTACGAAAACAGATTGAAAGAAAGGAACTGGAACTCAATGCATTGCTTGAGATCACGCAGGCCATTAATAATAATGTACCGGAGGAGTTTCTCTATAAAATTTTCAACTTCACGCTGCGCTCCAATCTTAACATCAGAAAACTTGCCCTTTTTGTTTACGATGAGATTTGGAATTGCAAAGTCAACTTCGGTACGCAAAAGAGCTTTCACAAAGTAAAGCTTGACGACCGTTTTAAGATGATCAAAAACATCCACAGAATGGATGAGTTTGAGCCATGTGACTTTCATGAGTTTGACATGGTCATACCCGTATCGCACAAAGAAGATACTCTCGCGTTGGTTTTTGTGGGTGGATTGAATAACAATCAATCCAATCATGATCATGATGAATCCATAAAATTCATACAGGCGCTCAGCAACATTATTATCGTTGCGATTGAAAATAAAAAATTGGCGCGCAAACAATTAGAACAGGAAGCATTTCGAAAAGAGTTGGAGATTGCCAGCGATGTGCAGCAATTTTTATTTCCGGAAAAACTTCCCAATACCGAGCGGCTCAAAGTTGAGGCAAGCTATTTGCCACATGATCGCATTGGCGGAGATTATTATGACTTTATCCCCATCAACAAAAATCAGTTTTTGATTTGCGTGGCCGATGTGAGTGGCAAAGGAATTCCTGCTGCCCTCATGATGTCTAATTTTCAGGCATCGTTGCATACGCTGTTAAGGCAAACGCCAAATCTTACCGAGATTGTGGAGGCGTTGAATTTTCAGGTGCTCGAAAATACAAAAGGAGAAAAGTTCATTACGTTTTTTGGAGCCATTTATGATCTCAACCTGCGCACCATGGTGTACGTAAACTCTGGTCATAACCCACCTATTTTATGGACGCGCAAAAAGGGTATCCAGCTGCTGGAGGATGGATCTACCGTTTTAGGGGCGATGCATCCACTTCCGTTTTTGAACGAAGGATTTATTACCGAGCTTGATGATTTTACATTGTTCGCCTATACTGATGGCGTGACCGAAACGGTGAATGAAGATGGAAACGAGTTTGGGGTAAATGCGCTGATCGATTACATCCAGCAAAACCATAACAAAGATTTGAAAACCATTCATCAGGATATTATTGTGGCGCTGGACGGATTCAAGGGGCGCAATGGTTATCGCGATGATATTACACTACTTACCTGCAGGGTGGAGTAATTATGATTCCGTTCCGGACTCCCTTTTTACTGCCTTTGATTTATCGCGATGTAACCTGGAGAATTCCAACAGAGCGAAAGGAGATTTACCTCACGTTTGATGATGGCCCGATTCCTGAAATTACTGAAGCAGTATTAGAAATACTTTCAAACCATAAGGCCACTGCCACATTTTTTTGCATTGGTGACAACATCCGCAAGAATCCTTCTGTTTATAAAAAAATTTCGGAAGGCCATCATGCCTTCGGAAACCACACGTTCAATCATTTGAAAGGATGGAGAACGGATAATGGTACCTACCTTGAAAATATAAAATTGTGTGAAGAATATTTGAATCACGATTCACAGGATACTCAACGCAAGCGCTTGTTTCGGCCTCCGTATGGTCAAATTCGAAAATCCCAGATAGCAGAATTGAAGCGCGAATTTGAGATTATCATGTGGGATGTGCTCACGCAGGATTATTCTAAAACGCTGTCGCCTGATCGATGCCTGAAGGGAACGATAGCGGCTACACGGTCAGGTTCCATTGTTGTTTTTCACGATAGCATAAAAGCGCAACGAAATTTATTGTATGCCCTGCCGCGCTTTCTCGATCACTTTTCCAATCTGGGATATTCCTTCAAGGCGATTAAATAGACTTTGTCAATTCTTTTATGTCAGGCCTTTTAGTAATGCGCTTTTCAATAACTCCTTCCGATACCTTTAGCAGCAACACAATTACCAGTTTGATGATAATGCTGTACCCCAGACTGTCGCCAAACATGCTGATCACCGGCTCGACAAAAAATTCTTCCAATACAAAAAGCACAATGGCGATGAAATAGATGATCGCGTAAGCGTTGCGCCCGGCTTCCGCCTTTGTCAGATCGAACAGTGTTTTTTTAAGTCGATCATTTTTGTCTGAGAGATCGCGATTGGCCCGTTGAAGTTTTCGCTCCAATCTTCCGCTGATCCAGGTTAGAAACCGTGTCTGCTCCAATAAGGTTTTGTATTTGGCGGTGAGGTTCACAAGCGCCATACGTGTTTCTTCGGGAGACTGTTGCTGAGATGCGATTTCGCGATAGTGTATCAATGTATTCAGCTCATTCTTAAAAAGCTTTTCTTCACGGGTCAGTTTACTCATACAGGTTCAGGGTTGTAACAAATATAGAGTAATGAGCATACGAAGAAACCCTTATGTAATATTGGATGGCAGAGTGAAGATTTTCATTTTTGATTTTATTGTTCTGCCTTGAAAATCAATAGAAGTTATTTCTTACTGATCCGCATGTAGATGTAGTAAATTTGAAATGGGATGAAGAATCAAAAACATATCCTTGTGTCACCGCTGGATTGGGGCTTAGGCCATGCCACTCGAAGCATACCGGTGATTCGGGAATTGATGCTTCAAGGTCATAAGGTTTCCATCGCCAGCAGTGGGCAAGCGTACACCTTATTGAAAGGAGAATTCCCTGAACTGATGTTTTTTCAATTACCTTCTTATCAACCAACCTATTCGAATCGAATACCCTTATTTCTGAAATTATTTTTTCAGCTACCAAAATTTTTATGGGTGATTGTACAGGAGCACAGCGTAGTTGAGAAAATAATCAGCGAACACAAAATGGATGGAGTCATTTCTGATAATCGGTATGGATGCTGGTCGAAGCAGGTTCCATCTGCCTTTATCACGCATCAGGTGTGGATACAATTACCGAAACCAATCCGTTGTTTGTCGCGCCTGGTAAATTTTTTTAATCATGCACACATCCGGAAGTTTGACCAGTGCTGGATTCCCGATACACCGGATCAACAACTTTCCGGATCCTTGACAAATAACGCATCGATAAATAGCAAGTTTGTTGGCCACCTTTCCCGCTTTCAGATTACTGCATCAAAGCCTAAAAAGTATGATGTGATGATTTTGATTTCCGGACCCGAACCACAGCGAACTTTATTTGAAAAGCTTTGCATCGCTCAGCTAACCAAGAGTAATTTGAATGTAATGCTCGTGCAGGGACTACCTGAAAAAGTACAAAGGACTAATCGTGACTCAATTGAGATTGTGAATCACCTTGAAAGTGGAGAGTTGGCGGATGCAATCATTCAAAGCGATATCATTGTTAGCCGATCGGGTTACAGTTCATTAATGGATTTGACAATACTTCACAAGAAAAAACTCATCTTGATTCCCACCCCGGGGCAAACCGAGCAGGAATATCTGGCTCAGAAACTGGCTTCTTCAGGAGTGGCTGTTGTTCAATCTCAGAATAAACTTGATTTGAAAACTGCTTTCACACAGGTGAATACCACAAAGGGTTTTGTTGGCTGGAACGCAACCTCTAATTTGCTGACGCAAACAATTGCCGAATGGCTCAGGTAAATTGGGTAGATACCCACGCACACATTTATGCAGAAGAGTTTAAGCATGATCGCCCCGATGTATTGGCGCGTGGTCTTGAATCAGGTATTTCAAAAATACTGATGCCCAATGTCGATCACACTTCGATTGATGCAATGCTCGAGGTTGAGCACATCTTTCCAAACCAATGCTTTGCCATGATGGGCCTGCATCCCTGCTCCGTCAAAAAGGATTTTGAGAAAGAACTGTACATCGTAGAAGAGTGGCTGAGTAACAGAAAGTTTTTTGCCGTAGGCGAGATGGGCACAGATTTATATTGGGATAAAACATTTTGGGAACAACAAAAGGAAGCCTTTAAAATTCAGGTAACGTGGGCGAAGAAGTATAGTTTGCCCATTGTAATTCATTGCAGGGAATCAATGAACGAGACACTCGAACTTCTGGAGCCGCTGCTCGATGGAAAGTTGAAAGGAGTATTCCATTGCTTTACCGGTACACTTGAGCAAGCAAAGAAAATATGCTCGTGGGGTTTTTACCTTGGATTGGGTGGCGTAGCAACTTTTAAAAATGGCGGCATGGATAAAGTTATTCCTGATCTTGACTTAGAAAACATTATCCTGGAAACCGATTGCCCATATTTAGCTCCCGTGCCTCATAGGGGCAAACGGAATGAACCCGCTTACATTCCACTTATTGCTGATAAGGTAAGTACGTTGAAACGAATCACTATTGATGAACTGGCCTCGATTACAAGCAGAAATGCTCATCGATTATTTAATTACCCGATATGAGTTTTAAAAAAATAAATATCAACACCGCCTTGCCGGAAAAACCAAAGTCAAAGATTTTGATTGTTTACACTGGCGGAACTTTCGGTATGGCGTATAACAGTCAAGGTGTTTTAATCCCTTTTGATTTTTCACTTATTCTGGAACATCTGCCAACCCTGCGAAGCCTTTCCCTTGACCTGACGGTGATTTCCTTTGATAACCCGATTGATTCCAGTAACATCAGTCCGCAGCATTGGGTGACTATTTCACAGATTATTGCTGACAATTATAATGATCAGGATGGCTTTGTGGTATTGCACGGAACCGACACGATGGCATTCACGGCTTCGGCAGTGAGTTTCATGATTCAACATTTGCGCAAGCCGGTAATTTTTACAGGAGCACAATTGCCCATAAGCGAGCCGCGCTCGGATGCTCGGGAAAATCTTATAACATCGCTCGAGATTGCCTCAGCAAAAAGAAGCGGAAAAGCGTTGGTGCCCGAGGTATGTATTTATTTCGATTATGCCCTTTTGCGAGGCAATCGTTCCAAGAAAGTAGAAAGCATGCACTTTGATGCATTCGAATCAGAGAATTACCCAGCCCTGGCCAAAGCAGGTGTAAAAATTGATTATGATTTTAGTGCCATTCACAATAATTCAGATGATGCACCAATCACGCTTTTGAAGAAAATCGACTGTAACATTAGTATTCTAAAACTCTTCCCGGGAATGAGCGAAGCGTATGTTCATTCCATCCTCTCCACACCGGGCGTAAAAGCAGTGGTGTTAGAGACGTATGGTTCAGGGAACGCGCCCTCTGTGCCATGGTTTATCCATGCATTGAAAAGCACCATTGAATCAGGAGTTATTATTTTGAATGTATCGCAATGCCCGGGAGGAATGGTGGTGCAGGGAAAGTACGAAACCAGTAAGGCATTGAATGATATTGGTGTTATCAGCGGTGCCGACATCACATTAGAAGCAGCAGTGACCAAATTGATGGTGCTGTTAGGGGAGTATGGCGTGGATAAGACCAGGGAAATGATCAAAACATCTTTGGCAGGCGAAATCACCATCTAATAATCTTAGGTTCTGTAAATTATTAGGCGCACTGATTTTGGTGAGGCCGTTTATTCTCATTTTCTTTGTGGGCTTTTTTGGAGAGGTGTCCGAGTGGTTGAAGGAGCACGCCTGGAAAGTGTGTATACTCGAAAGGGTATCGCGGGTTCGAATCCCGCCCTCTCCGCATTTACCCACCATAGCTTTAGTGAAGGTGGGTTTTTTATTCCCATGCGAACAGCCTCAGTGATGAACAGCCTTAACTTTTAGGGAATAGTTTGAGTGGATATTGATGAATGTGGTTTTTTAACGATCTCTTCTTCCGGAATCAAGAGGCCGGACCACGGCAAATATGTGTTAGAATCCCTCCTGTTCAGGATGTTTTCGAGCTACGAAATCAGCCCTAAAGCCGCCAACCAAACAAAATTTTGAGTGACTTAATGAGAATGGTTGTATTCTATGGATGAATGGCCAAATGAATGGAAGTTTATTTTAATTTTTTTTTAAAATTTTGTTTTGAAATGGTCAAAACCTTTAATTTTGGCCACTTCAAGTTATTTAAACCTTAAACCATGAAAAAATTACTATTCCTTATTGCTTTCCTCGGGGTGCTTTCATTTGGAGTTACCCAAACAATGGCTCAAGATGCTGCAGCCACTGACACAACTAAGACAGAGCAGCCAGCCGAGCAACCTGCTGTTGAAGCGCCTGCTGCCGATGCAGCTGCTGCTGAAGAGGCTCCCGCTGAAGCAACCTTCCACCAGAATATTAAAGAGAAATTCATTGAAGGTGGTGTTGGATACATGTGGCCCATTTTGATCTGTTTGATTTTAGGTCTTGCAGTTGCTATTGAAAGAATTATCACATTAAACCTTGCTACCACCAATACCAAAAAGCTTTTGAGTCAAATCGAAGATGCTTTGGCAAAAGGCGGTGTTGAAGCAGCTAAGGAAGTAACTAAAAATACAAGAGGACCAATTGCTTCAATCTTCACTCAGGGCTTGATGAGATCAGGTGAAGGTATTGATATGGTTGAAAAATCAATCGTGTCATACGGTGGTGTTGAAATGGGTCGCCTGGAAAGAGGTTTGATCTGGATCTCATTGTTCATTTCACTCGGACCAATGTTGGGATTCTTCGGTACCGTTATCGGGATGGTGCAGGCTTTTGATGCGATCGAAGCTGCCGGTGATATTTCTCCTCAGGTTGTAGCGGGTGGTATGAAAGTGGCGTTGATTACAACCGTAGGTGGTCTTATCGTAGGTATGATCCTTCAAATTCTCTATAACTACCTCGTTTCAAAAATTGATAGCTTGGTAAACGGAATGGAAGATGCTTCTATTTCTTTGGTTGATATTTTGGTGAAGCACAAACTTTCTAAATAATAAAGAATATGGAGTTAGAAGATGCTGGTTTATATATTGCCTACGTCCTGTTCTTTGTAGCACTGGGCTCGGCAATTGTACTTCCACTGATAAATGCCATTAAGAATCCAGCAGGATTATTGAAATCTTTGCTAGGAGTTGGTGCTTTAGTGGTGTTGTTTGTGGTGTCCTATGCACTTTCTGGAGATGAAGTGTCTGCCAAGGCAGCTTCATTGGGTGTGGATGCCGGTGGATCAAAATTGATTGGAGCGGGTCTGATACTTTTTTATGTTGTATTTGTGATTTCAGCTCTTGGAGTGGTTTATTCAGAAATCAATAAAGCTTTAAAGTAATGCCAAGATCAACGCCAGAAATACCTAATGCTTCCATGGCGGATATCGCGTTCTTGCTGCTCACCTTCTTCTTGGTGACAACAACCATCGCGAACGACCGGGGCTTAAGTATTTCACTTCCTCCGCCACCGGAGGCTAACCCCCCTGAAGATGTAAAGATTCAGGAGCGTAACATGTTTAAGATTCAGGTAAACTCATCCGATGCATTGCTGGTAGAAGGCGAGCCGATGGATGATGTTACTGGATTGAAAGATATGATCAAGAAATTTGTGACTAACAATGGTGCAGATCCTGCCAGTTCGGATAATCCTGAAAAGGCAATCGTGTCTTACAAGACCGACCGTGGTACCAGTCATAAGCGTTTTGTTCAGATTCTTGACATCATTCAGGCAGCCTATTATGATATATGGGCTGAGCAGGCTGGTGTTTCCAATAAAGAATATCGCGATGCAGCATCCGATCCTACCGGAGTAAATAAAGAAATTTATGAGAAAGGTAAGAAAGGCTATCCGATGAACATTTCTATTGCTGAACCAACTAAAGTGGGAGGGAAATAACGATGTCAAAGTTTAAAAAGAAGACACAGGTAAAACAGGATATCCCTACTTCCTCTATGCCCGATGTGGTGTTCATGCTTCTGTTTTTCTTCATGGTTACAACAGAATTGCGTGAAACCTCCATTGAGGTGAAGCAGTTGATTCCTAAGGCGACTCAGTTGAGAAAACTGCAGCGTAAAACATTGGTTACGAACCTTTATGTGGGTGAGCCTACCAAGCCAGAACAGTATGGTAAGGAACCTAAGATTCAGGCTGATGATGTATTCATCGAACCAAAAGATATCATTCGTTGGGTAAACGAGCAGAAAAGCAAGTTGCCTGAAAACGAAAGAGATCAGATAACGGTAGCCTTGAAGGTTGATAAGGACGCCAAGCGCGGAATTATCGCTGATATCGAGACCGAATTACGAAAAGCCAATGCAAGAAAAGTTCTTTATACAGTGTTGGAAGACAACGACAAGAACAAAAATTAATTTGATTTTTCATGGGAATTAAGGGCCTTCTAATCATCTTAGAAGGCCCTTACTATTTTTATGAATACAGCCATAACAATTACGGATAATCGGATGGTAAAAGCCTGGTGCATGTACGACTGGGCCAATTCGGTTTACAACCTCGTAATCACCACCACCTTCTTCCCGATTTATTTTGCTGGAATCACAAAATCGGCATACGGAGAAAATACCGTTCCTCTTTTTGGCAGAACCTTTAAGAATACCGCTCTTTATGATTACACATTAGCCTTTGCCTACCTGGCAATTGCTATTCTGTTGCCAATACTTTCTTCCATTGCTGACTCGCGTGGCAGCAAGAAAAAGTTTATGAAGTTCTTTTGCTACCTGGGCGGGTTGGGATGTTTCAGCCTGTTCTGGTTTCGTGGCCCTGAGCCCAACGTTTTATGGGGTGTAGGATCATTTACCATGGCTGCCATCGGCTATGTTGGTAGCCTTGTATTTTATAATTCCTACCTGCCCGAAATAGCTGCATTAGAAGATCGGGACAGAATAAGCGCCCGTGGTTACTCTATGGGCTACATTGGCAGTGTTATCCTTCAGTTGGTTGGTTTTGGATTGGTGCTATACTTCTCATCAAAAGGTGATCAAACATCCGGTCCAAGATTTACTTTTCTTCTTGTAGGATTATGGTGGGTAGGCTTTGCTCAATTTACCTTTGCCATTCTTCCGGATACCAAATCGAAAACTAAAAAACCGTTGGGCCAAATTATTGCAGGCGGCTTTCTGGAATTGAAAAAGGTATTTGACCAGGTTAAAAAGCTGAGAGTACTAAAGTGGTTTTTAGTGGGGTTCTTCTTTTACAGTATGGGGGTACAAACCGTAATGCTGGCAGCCACACTTTTCGGTAGCCAGATGCTCGGCTTGCCTGATGACAAACTGATCGTTACCGTGGTATTAATTCAATTGGTTGCCATTCCGGGTGCAATCATAATGTCGCGCTTGTCAGGAAAATTTGGGAACCTCAGAGTGTTGATGGGCGTGGTGCTGGTATGGATCAGCGTTAGCCTATCTGCATACTACGTAGCTGCTCTGCGAGAGGGAGGGGCCAATGTTGAATTCTATTTTTATGGACTGGCAGTAGGTGTGGGCCTGGTGATGGGGGGCATTCAATCGCTCAGTAGGAGCACCTACAGCAAGCTCATGCCGCCTACAAAAGATACTGCTTCTTTTTTCAGCTTTTATGATGTAGCAGAAAAGATAGCGATCGTCATTGGAATTTTTTCATTCGGCTTCATTGACGAAGCCTTTGGAATGAAAAATTCAGTATTGATCCTGATTGTCTTCTTTGTTCTTGGCCTCAGCGCACTTTCAGTGGCGTTGAGAAAAGAATCTGAGGAGATTAATAGCGCAGATGCTTAACGGTCATTCCGTTATTGATCAACTGCTTTAATGAATCAATCCCGATTTTTATGTGCAAGTCAACGTAGCTTGTTGTAACCACTTTGTCGCTGGCCTCAGTTTTCACACCGTCTGGCACCATGGGCTGATCTGAAACGAGCAACAACGCTCCGGCCGGAATTTCATTATAGAAAGCTGTTGAGAAAATGGTAGCTGTCTCCATATCGATACCCATTGCCCTGATCTTAATCAGGTATTGCTTAAAATCTTCGTCCCACTCCCAAACTCTGCGATTAGTGGTATAAACGGTACCCGTCCAGTAGTCTTGATTGTAATCACGAATAGTGGTTGAAATTGCTTTTTGAAGCGCGAATGCAGGAAGAGATGGAACCTCCGGAGGAAAATAGTCATTGGAAGTACCCTCACCACGGATGGCTGCAATGGGAAGGATAAAATCGCCAAGGTCATTTTTCTTTTTCAGGCCCCCACACTTACCCAGGAAAAGACATGCTTCGGGTTTTATTGCCGTGAGACAATCCATGATAGTAGCCGCATTAGGGCTTCCCATTCCAAAGTTGATGATGGTAATTCCTCCGGCTGTTGCACTGCGCATGGCCTTGTCCACACCCTGAACCTCTACATTATTCCACTCAGCAAATTTCTTTACATAATTGTCAAAGTTGGTGAGTAGTATATAGCGTCCAAAATCCTTGAGGGCAACACCGGTGTAGCGTGGCAACCAATTCTCAACAATATCCTGTTTTGTCTTCATAGTAAGCGTAGGGTAATTACTTTCAATCTTATTTTCGTTGCCGATAATAGCAGTTAATTTTGTCCATGTACCAACTCAATCTTCCCAAAGCGAATGTATCGCTAAAAAAAGATAAGGGCAAAGTATGGATTTTTGACATCATCCGAAAGAAGTACATTGTCTTAACTCCTGAAGAGTGGGTGCGGCAGCATTTTTTACATCACCTGATCAACAACTTCAATTATCCAAAATCACTTTTTAGAATTGAAAGCAGCCTGAAATACAATAAGCTTCAGAAGCGATCGGATATTCTTGTGCATGATCGGCATGGAAAACCCTGGATGCTCGTGGAGTGTAAATCACCTGAGATCAAGCTTACGCAGAAAGCATTTAATCAGATATCGGTTTACAACATGAGCATCGGTGCGAAGTATTTGGTGGTTACTAATGGAATGGCTTTGTTTTGTTGTGAGGCTCCAAAAGTGGGTGAGGAGGCAAATTACCTGAATGGACTACCAGCGTTTGAGTAAGTCCTTCGTCATTTCATTTAACAGGATAAAATCGACTGGCCACTTCAAGTGGCCGGTTGAGAATTAAAAAAGGGGCCGAAGCCCCTCAGTTATCTTTCGAAAGAAAAATATTAGTTAAGAAATTCCTTCACATCGGTGTAGGGAAGATTGAATGCATCTGACACCGCTTTGTAAACTACTTTTCCATTAATCACATTCAAGCCTTTTTTCAAGTCTGCATTTTCGTTGCAGGCTTTCTTCCAACCTTGACCTGCCAATTTAATAGCGTATGGTAGCGTGGCATTGGTGAGGGCAAGCGTTGACGTATAAGGTACTGCGCCTGGCATATTGGCCACGCAATAGTGCACTACATCATCAATGATATAAGTAGGATTTTCGTGCGTGGTAGGCTTACAGGTTTCAATACATCCGCCCTGATCAACGGCCACATCGACCAACACTGTTCCGGGTCTCATCGTCTTCAGCATGTCTTTGGTGATTAGTTTAGGAGCTTTTGCACCGGGCACAAGAACACCACCTACAATAAGATCAGAAGTTTTCACCATCTCGCGAATGGCATATTCACTTGAAACTAATGTATGTACATTTGGAGGCATCACATCATCCAGGTAGCGAAGACGGTTGATGTTCAAGTCCATAATCGTTACATCGGCACCCATGCCGGCTGCAATCTTAGCAGCGTTGGTTCCTACCACACCACCACCCAAAATCAATACTTTTGCAGGCTTCACACCGGGAACACCACCCAACAAAATTCCTCGTCCTTTCAAAGGCTTCTCAAGGTATTTCGCACCTTCCTGAATGGCCATTCTTCCGGCTACCTCCGACATGGGAACCAACAGCGGAAGACTTCCATCAATACGCTCTACTGTTTCATAGGCCAAACAAACCGCGCCAGTTTTAATCATGGCGTGTGCAAGTGGCTCATACGATGCGAAGTGGAAGTAGGTGAATACCAATTGATCCTTTTTAATCAGGCTGTATTCTTGTTCAATGGGCTCTTTTACCTTCATGATCATCTCTGCTATGTTGAAGATCTCTGCGGCTATGGAAAGAATTTTTGCACCGGCACCCACGTATTCTTCATCACTAAATCCGCTGCCTTCACCTGCTTTTGTTTCTACATAAACGGTGTGGTTACGCTTCACCAATTCCTGCGTTCCGGCAGGGGTAAGGGCCACTCTATTTTCATTGTTTTTGATTTCTTTAGGAACTCCGATGATCATATGATTGTCTTTTTGTGAATTACTTAAAACGCCAATTACGGGCGCAAATATAGCATTCGGTTACGATTGAAATGTCTAATTTTCGCTTTTTCATACCTATGCAAACGCCACAGCAATATGTCTTTTACGGTTCGCTTCGAAGGGGCATGGACCTGTATCACCGGTTTCAGGAAAAATTGGAATATAAATACTCACAGTGGTTGAAAGGGTATGAGCTTTACTCGCTGGGTGCCTATCCGTTTGCATTGAAATCTACCGATAGCAATGCGGTCATATTAGTAGAAGTGTTCGAAATCAAGGATGAAAAAACAGCTTCAGAAATTCATGCCATTGAAATGGAAGCAGGCTACGTTTTTGATGTGATCGAGCTAAACGGTGTTGCCGCAGGTATTTATTGCTATGAAAAATGCACCAATGAACCAAAGGTAGAGAGCGGAGATTGGGTTGATTTCTACTGCCGTTGAACGAATTTTCACAATATTATTTCGAACATTTTTTATGTTTTGACCCCTCATCGGTTTTTATCTATTTTTGAAAATCAACTACGCAACCGATTGAGCCAGACTAAAACAATTTCTCCTGGCGTGAGCGCCAAAAAAGCAGCCGCAATTATTGCGGACTACCGACTTGCTTGCGAGAGCCGTGAAGCCAGCCTGCTGGGACGAAAAGAAGTATTCATGGGCAAGGCCAAGTTTGGAATATTTGGCGATGGAAAAGAAGTAGCCCAGATTGCTATGGCGAAAGTTTTTCGCAACGGAGATTTTCGTGCAGGCTATTATCGCGATCAGACCTTCATGCTGGCCATTGGTGAGCTTAACCTTTCTCAGTACTTCGCGCAATTGTATGCACACACCGATGTGAATGCAGATCCTGCATCGGCTGGCCGTTTGATGAATGGACATTTTGCAACCCGCATGATCGATGAATCGGGTGAGTTGAAAGAATTATCGAAGCTAAAAAATTCAAGCGCTGACATATCACCCACGGCTGCACAAATGCCCCGCCTTGTGGGCATGGCATATGCCTCAAAATTGTTCCGTCAGAACGAGCAATTAAAAACGTTTACCAATCTCTCGGAAAACGGCAATGAGATTGCATTTGGTACGATCGGAAACGCATCTACTTCGGAAGGAATGTTTTTCGAAGCCATTAATGCTGCGGGAGTTTTGCAGGTGCCAATGTTGATGTCCGTGTGGGATGATGAATATGGAATCAGTGTTCCGAAAGAATATCAGACCACGAAGGGTAGTATTTCAAAAATTCTGGCTGGCTTTCAGCGAACCAATAAAGAAAAGGGTTTTGAGATTTTGACAGCAAGAGGCTGGAATTATACAGAGCTGTGCGAGGTATATGAAAAGGCTGAAAAGATTTGTCGTGAAGAGCATGTACCCGTGTTGGTTCATGTCACCGAAATGACGCAGCCTCAAGGTCACTCCACTTCAGGCTCACATGAGCGCTACAAATCAAAAGAAAGATTGCAATGGGAGGCCGATCATGATTGCATTAAGAAAATGCGGTTGTGGATGATAGATCAGGGGATTTCGTCTGCGTCAGAATTGGATGAGATTGAAAAGGAAGCAAAAGCTACTGCCAAATCAATAAAGGACGCCTCCTGGAGAGCGTTTACAGACGATATTCAAAAAGATCAGCAGGCATTAGTTCAAATCCTTGAGTCGCTGGCTGCCGAACATCAGGAGATTGCAGAGATTACTACGACCTTAAAAAAGACGATCAACCCTCAGCGACTTGACTCGGTGAAGGCAGCAAAGAAATCCGTCAGACTTTTATCAGGGAAAATCTCTCCGGAGAAGGACTCGTTGATAGCATGGGTGAAAGAAAATGAACGAGAAAGTTTCGATCGCTATAGTTCGCACATGTATAGTCAGTCGGATAAATCTGCAATGAAGGTTCCCGTGATTGAGGCTGTTTACTCTGATAATTCTTCATTGGTGGATGGACGCGAAGTGTTGCAGGCGTGCTTCACGGCAGCGCTCATGCGCGATCCGTTGGTGTTGGCGTTTGGTGAAGATGTGGGAAGAATTGGCGATGTGAATCAGGGCTTTGCCGGGTTGCAGGAAAAATTTGGTGAGCTAAGAGTAACCGACACTGGAATCAGAGAATGCACAATCGTTGGTCAAGGTATTGGCGCAGCATTGCGAGGCCTTAGACCAATTGCTGAAATTCAATACCTTGATTATTTGCTCTATGCCATCCAGATATTATCGGATGACTTGGCGTGTTTACAATATCGCACCAAAGGTGGACAGCGAGCGCCATTGATAGTGCGCACCAGAGGTCATCGCCTTGAGGGCGTGTGGCATGCAGGATCGCCCATGGGTATGATCCTGAACAGCATTCGTGGTATTCATGTGCTGGTACCTCGCGACATGACACAGGCAGCAGGTTTTTATAACACCATGCTGCAATCTGATGAGCCTGCATTAATCATTGAATGCCTTAATGGCTACCGTTTGAAAGAAAAGCTGCCCGATAACATCGGGGAGTTTACTGCGCCACTGGGCGTGCCAGAAGTGTTGCGTGAAGGCGGTGATGTCACCATTGTCACGTATGGCTCTATGTGTCGTGTGGTGATGGAGGCGGCAAGAGAATTGGAAAATGCGGGAGTCAGTTGTGAGGTAATTGACGTTCAAACATTATTGCCATTTGACATCAATCATTCTATCGTTGAATCGCTAAAAAAAACCAATCGTATTGTATTTGCTGATGAAGATGTTCCGGGAGGAGCAACGGCCTTTATGATGCAACAGGTATTAGAACTTCAAAACGGCTATCAATACCTTGACTCACGTCCATTAACGATTACCGGCAAAGAACATCGTCCAGCATATGGATCAGACGGAGATTATTTCTCCAAGCCAAATCCTGAGGAAGTCTTTGATAAGATTTATGAATTGATGCGCGAGGCCTTCCCGGAAAAGTATCCGGCTCTTTACTAGAGCGATCTTTTGCAGGAGAAGATTCTGGATTAATGATTTTCTGAAATCACTGTTCGCAGGGAGTTGTAGTTGGCATCCGTCACGCGGACCAAACCCTCTACGTCATACATATCCTTAAGCAGTTTCTTACCCTCATCGGTTGATGCAATTTTTACCATGGCAATTACAATCTTCGTGGCCACCTCCGGATTCATGGATTTTGAAAAAGTAATAGGATCGTTGGGGATAGGTTCTGTCTTGGCAAGGATTATTACCTGCTTGCCAACGTCTGGAAATTTTTTGAGAACCTTCGCGCGGGCATCACGCAATTCACCGGAAGGACCTTCAGGGGAATAGAATGCAGCTCCCGCGTCTACCTTACCGCTGTAAACTTGTGAGATGACTTCATCATGAGAATTCAAGAACAGTGTTTTTCCAGGTTTTATTTTCTGACTCTCCAACAGTTTCTTTGGATACAAATAACCACTGGTGGATAGTTGATCAGTGAATGCGACTGTTTTTCCATTTAAGTCAGCTAATGATTTGATACCCGAAGTGGCTTTTGTTACGATCATCCCATAATAAAGTCCTATGCCATAACGAACAATCCGAAGCCTTGCCTGTGCTCCAAATTTAGTGTTGGCTACCACATAGCTCTGACTATTCAGCAAACCAAAGCAAGGTTTGCCTTCTCCAAATTTTGCCACCAGCTCTTGATGAGATGCGGGAATTTCAAGATCCAGATCCAGACCAGTATCCTTTTCAATTAATTTCTTCATCTGCTCTCCACTTTTCAAAAGCGATTCTGCAGTGTTTGATGGGATCAGGTAGAATTTGATTTTCTCTCCCTGACCAAAAGAATTGATTGCCTGAATACAAATAAGGAGTTGAATAAGAAGTGTGCGCATAGCAATCTGGTTTAAGTGAAACAATTCAAAAACACCAGAAAAAAATTACTTCTAATACGGTCAAAAAAAATAGTGAACTGCATTACAATCCTACCCGCGTGCCAGAATTACACAAAGAAGCGCCAAAAGGGATTCAAATGGCTTTTGATAGTTAATAATGAAGTCTTGGCTTGGCGAAGAGGAATGGAATCACATCTTTTTTGCACAAAACTCGCCAGGTAGAAGAAGGAGAAGACTCTGAATATTACTTAAAAATCCTAAGTGCTGCGTCAGCAAAAGAATTACTTAATGGACTGTAGGGTAAACTCAGGCGTTTCAATAGACTCACTTTTATTCAAGGCGCGGTCCTGAATCCAAACTTTTAACTTCATGGTTTTCGTGCCGAAAAATAAATTAAAACCAGTTGAACGCATGCTATAACGGATGGTGCCTTCTAAAGGGGATTCTTTGGAGGGATCTTTTGATAAGATGGGAAATCTTCCATTGAAGAGATTGACTACACAGTTAGGGTAAGCAAACACTTCTTTAGGATCAAACTTGGTAAAGGTGCCGTTACCATTCTTCACGTAGAAATCAACAAAGATGTTGTAGTGATTTGGATTAAGTTGGAAGTAGACAGTCTGCTTTTTTCCATTCAGGGTAATGGCTTCCCAGTTGGCGCAGCCCAAATTAGGCAATGTGTCATAACCCGCCACGGTTGATTTGGTATCGAACGTAATGAATGTGCTGGTTTTATCAAGAGCAATTACTTTTTGATTGGTGCCATTGGCCAGAAGTTTAAAGAAATATTTGTTAGCATATTTGAATGTTGCAGTATCGGATTCTTGCAATCCCAGATCCCCATCGCCATCCTTAAAGCGCAAGGTTAAAATGAGTGAGTCGGCATCACCTGCATTTGCTACGTCCTTGAATTTTATACTTTGAAATTCAATTTGTGGCTCAACCGGGTATTCGGGTGGGCTGAAGCATGAATTGAAAATTGCCAGAAGAATTAATCCAATCCCTAAATTTCGTATCCGACCCATTTTTCTACATTTGAACTTTGTAAAATAAGCAACGCTTGGAGAGATTCAAAAGTTTTGCATCGTCTTTATATTCTGTAAACGAGACTAACTTCAATGATATTGCCTTGGAGGTGTTCCACTTCCAGGCGCAGTATAACCCGGTTTATAATGCCTACATTACCGCATTGGGTAGGGATCATCGTAAGGTTAATACCATTCAAGATATTCCCTTTCTGCCCATAAGTTTCTTTAAGACACAATCCATTAAAACCGGAGAGTGGAACCCTGAGGTTGAGTTTTTGAGTAGCGGCACAACGGAAATCATCGCCAGCAGGCATGAAGTTTGGAATCTCGATTTCTATTTGAGTATTGCAGAGAGAATATTTGAAGAGCAATTTGGCCCACTGGATCAATACCATATTTTCGCACTGCTGCCTTCCTACCTGGAACGAAAAGGTTCTTCGCTCATTTCCATGATTGAGCATTTTATCAAAAAAAGTAAATCCCGCATTTCCGGGTTTTATTTAAAGAATCATGATGAGTTGATAAGTGTACTGAAAGACAAAAATCAAGATCGGAAAGTCATTTTATGGGGTGTTTCCTTTGCCCTGCTGGATCTTGCTGAACTCGGAAAACTTGACCTTAGCCAATGCATGATTTTTGAAACCGGGGGTATGAAGGGTAGGAGAAAAGAAATGGTAAGAGAAGAGTTTCACAGGTATTTGAAGGAACGCTTTAATGCAAATCATATTCATTCGGAATACGGCATGACAGAGCTGCTATCGCAGGCCTATTCTAAAGGGGAGGGTTACTTCACGGCTCCAGCATGGATGAAAATCATCATCCGGGATATCAATGACCCTTTTGCCATCGGGCTGAAAGGAAAAACAGGAGGAATAAACGTGATTGATCTGGCAAATTTTCATTCTTGCGCATTTATAGAAACACAAGATTTGGGAAATTTAGGTCAGGATGGCCGATTTGAGGTACTTGGCCGGTTTGACAACAGCGACTTGAGGGGGTGTAATCTCTTGGTTTAACCACTCAAATGATCACGTAGATTGGCTACTATCCTTATGGGTGTTTGTCCGGAAGAAAAAGATTGATATTTTTGTTATTAACCAAAGCCATTAATATGAAAAAAGTTTTAGCCTTTGTTGCCCTGGTCACTTTCATCTCGGCCTGTAGCCAATATACTTGCCCTACATACGCTAAGAAGGAAGTAAAGAAGGATTCCGCAAAGAGAATCTAAGATTACAGGTACTTCTTTACGTCTTCAGCTTTGATTGCGCTGTCACTCATAATGACAAGCCGCTCGGTTACGTTTCTAAGCTCTCTGATGTTCCCCGTCCACTCGTGAGATTGGAGTAATTTGATTGCTTCCGGTGCGATCGATTTTTTCTTCGCTCCATGCTCGGTGGCGATGTCATTCAAGAATTTTTCGATCAGGTCGGGGATGTCTTCCTTTCGCTGATTAAGGGATGGTACCTTTATCAGGATCACAGACAGTCTATGGTATAAATCTTCTCGGAATCTATTTTCAATAATTTCTTTTTTGAGGTCTTTATTCGTGGCCGCGAGTACCCGCACATTTACTGAAATATCTTTTTCACCACCCACTCTCGTTATTTTGTTTTCCTGAAGTGCACGCAAAACCTTGGCCTGTGCGGCAAGGCTCATGTCACCAATTTCATCCAGAAATAAAGTACCGCCCTCGGCTTGTTCAAATTTTCCCAAACGCTGTTTGATTGCACTCGTGAACGAACCTTTTTCATGCCCGAATAGCTCACTTTCAATCAGTTCAGAGGGAATCGCAGCGCAATTGACTTCTATGAAAGGAAAAGCTGAGCGATTACTTTTTTCATGAAGCTGTCGTGCCACTAATTCTTTGCCCGACCCATTAGAACCGGTGATGAGTACACGCGCATCGGTAGGTGCCACTTTCTCAATCATCGTTTTTATTTCGCTGAGCGCGGTAGAACTGCCAATCATTTCATACTTATTGGAAACCCTTTTCTTTAAGGTTTTTGTTTCGCGCACCAGGTTGTTTTTGTCCAGGGCATTGCGCAAGGTGATGAGGAGCCTATTTAAATCAGGCGGTTTTTGCAGAAAATCGTAAGCACCCATCTTGATCGCATCAACGGCTAATTGCATTGAGCCATGCGCGGAGATCATAATAAAGGGCGCGGCCACACCTTTATCTTTTGCTTTCTGCAATACTTCCATACCATCCATCTTTGGCATTTTAATATCACAGAAAACAGCATCAAAGAAATCGCTTTCTAATTTAGCCAGACCTTCGGCACCGTCCTTGGCTTCTTCAACCTCCAGCTTCAATTCTTTTTGGTCTTTCAAAATGTCTTTGAGCACAGCCCTGATGCTGGCCTCGTCTTCGATGATTAAAACTTTTGGCATGGATGAAAATGTTGGTGGTGCAAGATACCAGAAAAGAAAAAAATGCAAGCCTGTAAGCCGGGTTCTGTTCCCCAGTGATGGGGCTCTTATCATTTATCTAGTCTTCATTTTGCAATGAAGATCAAGCAGCCTACCCAATCACGCCAGCCGAGACTATCAGCGAGCAACTGATCACTTTCGTGAGCGTGACCTATTTGGCCTTTCAACTCATAAGGTTTACCGTGCCTCCATCATCACTGACGAAGCGGTGAGCTCTTACCTCACCTTTTCACTATGACCCCGACAAGTCGGGGCTACCTATTTTCTGTGGCACTATCTGTCCCCGATAAATCGGGGCCTTCCTGTTAGGAAGTATGATGCTCTGTGTTGCCCGGACTTTCCTCCCCGACAAGTCGGGACGATAAGACGGCTTGCATTACAGCAAAGGTATCAGATATTACGAAAGTTGAGAAAAGTGAATTTAGTGAACGTCAGCACCGGTGAGTTTCATCTCGTACTGATCGGCAAGATTGGCCACTTCCTGCACCATTTCCTTAATTGTTTCTTCACTTATGTTGTTGATCGAAGCAACGGATTCGATTTGCAGATAATTCTCTTGTATGATAAATCGGCAATAATTGAAAAAAGCAGTTTGCTCCAACAGCATTTGATAGTCGATGCCCGGACGGATTGAACACACTTTAGAGTTCAGGGTCAAAAGCCTTCGGTTATACAAATCATTCTGTTTGATGGTGCCCAAAACAGTTTGAAACCTGCCACCCGAAACGGGAACGATGATGATGGAGTGGAGTGAATCGTATTCCGTATACTGGCCGCCTATTTCATCGGCATAGGTTTTCATCAATCTGCTTAAGTCCATTGGATAAATAATTTTATCCTAAGTTACTTAAAAATAGAAATAATGACCACGGATTTTTTTGTGAGAGAATTCAAGAGCAGGAGCAGGCAACTTTATCATATTACCGATATAGAGTAGAGTGTTGATGAATTTTGAACGGGTGCGATAGGCCGTTAAATCAAGATCAATACCCAGATAGAATTGGCGATATGGAAATAATCCGATCGTTTCATTTTGCCATACTCGTGCATAGGTCATTTGCTCAGTTCCATAGCCAATCGAGAGGTTGAGCCATTTAGGAATACGAGCGCTGAATTTATCCAGGTCAATGCAAAGCCATTGAGTTTGTCCATTATAGTCTTTGAGCACCTGCTCGGCCAGGTTGCTTCCGAGAATAGTTGGCCGCAGCATGGCATAATCACTTTTGTGAAAGGAAAACTTTGGATGAATTCTAATTTCCTTCCACAACAATTGCTGGCCCCAATATAATCCGATGCCGGCAGTGTTGGCAGCCAAGTCACTTACTGAAGCACCATACCCTGCCGAAAATCCGTCCAGAATTTCGATGGATGCCATGATGCCAAAACTACCAAGCGCAGCAACCTTATCAGATTTTTTCTGTGAAACACCGGCCCACTGCATAATGCGCGAACTTCCGGAAGTGATCTGAAAAGCGGAAAAGGTGTGGCCTAGCTTATCCATTTGATTCCACTCCGAAGCATCATTGAAGAAATGAAATTTTTGCCGATCGTACTGACTATACCAGGCACTATTCAGCCCAATCATTGCGCCTGTATAAATTGTTGCTGAACCTACGGCTAAGATTTTAACTCTTTTTTTTGATAACGATAATGAATCCTGCCGTTGAGCTGTGCATGGCGCGGCTAAGCAAATAAGAAAAAGGAGAAAGGCTAAACGCATGAAACAAAACTTATTTGGTTCCATCTTTTTGTGGCTCCTCTTTGTTTTCCTCCTCCTCAAGTTCTTTTCTTCTTCGATCGCGTGCGAAGGTGATCAGGTCTTTCCAATGGTTGAAGTTTTGCGTGTGGAGCAGACTTACCCCGGTGGTTATGGCGGCCTGGTTGCCCAGTGAGTTATTAAGCTGGTTTAGGTTGGAGCGATTGTACATCTTCACTTTAAATTTTCCATCCTGCGTAAGCAAGTAATCAACCGTCCAATCGCCTAGCATGTTGGCCACATCCGATCGATTATATTGATTCGAAAAAGTCCCATCGCGCGTAACACGCAAACGGCCATTTAGGAATGAGTAGGAAAGTCGAAGCTGGAAAGTGTTAAAGGCTTCCTGATCCAGTGTACCAAGATCAAGGTCAATTTCTAAATTTTGATCCACTTGCGTTAACCAATAACTCAATTGATTGGAAAGCAATTCACTAACGCTATTATACAATGAACCGCTGGTGCTGAATGCGTCAGGAGGAGAGAATCGCCTCAACACAATCAAACTAAATACCTGGCGCTTTAATTCCTGCTCATCGAGTTTTGCCTTGAAGGCATTGAATTCAAAATTTAGCCGTACCGGAGCTTTGCCTTCTATGGCCACGTTGTCGGGCAGATCTTTGGCGGCAAGATCGAAATTGATTTGTGGCGATAGCATGGGGCCATCAAGTTTAAGCAAAACTTCTACGGGATATTTTCTTTTGATCTGCGGAGCTGTGACAACACTTTGATCGGAAAGAATTGGTCCAAGGGTGGCTAATTGCCGATAGCTTGCCGATAGATTAAGTACACCGGTATACGGATCGCCAAACCAGCTGATGCGACTCCCCTTGTTGATACTAAACTCTTTATTGATGATATCGTACAAGGTGAAATTGTAATTACCTCGCTCAAATTCGTAAAGACCAAACATGTTGAATTCACCCTTGGTATCTAATTGAAGTTTGATGTCGCCATTGCCATAGCCACGGATAATGTCTCCGGCTTTGATGTCGAAGATAATTTCCGCGTAAGCATCGGGTGTGATGTCAAGATTGAAATCCATGGTCATCCCCGAGGGCTCGTTGTCTGCCAGTTTCTTTTTGGCCAGGGAATTGAGCTTAACGGTGTCCTTAAGGTTGATGAAGGAAATAAAATCTTTTTTCTCTACTGATTCAGATCCACTGATTGGAATAAATATCCGTGTATTCTTTTCACTTCGTGCAGTGGCTGATATTTTCATGTTGGCGAGCGGGCCAAACATATTCAACTTGCCCGTTCCATAAGCTTGCCCATAAAACAAACTGTTGTCTTTTGGTGTGGTGTTCAGAATTTGAAAATTCCGGAATGTTGCATCCAGGTTGATTCTGAACTTGGAGAAATTCTTGTGCGCTAAGTATCCGTCCAGCGATGCTCTGCTTTTAAAAGCATCCACAAGATCAAACTCTTTAAAAATAATCTGGTTGGGTGTGAAGCCGAGGAGACCGGAGAAGGTATAACTGGTTTTTAAGTAATCGATTAACACTTTTCCTCCTTCAATTTTTCCTTCTCCCCGAATGAGAGGCTGTGTAAATGTTCCGGTTATGGTGTAGTCACCCGAAAGTTCTCCATCCATTTGAGAAAATATTCCCTTCAAAAAAGGCTCTGCAATCTTTACATTGGTTTTTTCTAAACGGGCCTCAATGCTAAGAGGATTTGGCTTGCCCGGATCATAAAAACCTTTGAGTGAAACAGTGCGCTGATTTAGTCGATCAATAAAGAAATCGATATTGAATCTTTTTTCTTCCCTGTTCCAGCTGTTTGATCCGGAAATGTCTCCAATAAGAAAATCATTTACTGTTAGGCTGCTGACGGAAATTTTATTCTGGAGATAGGGATTATGATACAAATCCCTTGCTTCCACAAAGCCGCTCAAAATTCCGCTAAACTTTTCGGTGCTGATGGAATTCAGAACATTGAGATCCAGGTTTGAGATTTTTAACGTTGCCGCGCGGCTGGCTAGTTCAGAAATTTCCCCTTCCAGAAAAATGGATTCTTCATTATGATGAACCTCCAGGTGGCGAATGCTGATTTCTTTTCCTTTGATGAGTGAATAATTTTTTTGATTAACAATCCATTCTTTCTCCAGAACTTTAATCTTTGTTGGCAATACCTTAAATTTTATGCTATCCTCCAGAAAATCAATTTCCGATTGTAGCCGTAAATAATTATTGGCACCATCCTGATCAACGTCCATATTGAAATCAATGTGATCTTGATCCCAAATGCCCTCGGCAAATAGATTTTTAGTGCTGAAATTTTTCGCAATGATTTGATTGCCAGAATTTACTGTGAGTATGGCAAGCACATTGGTACTGTCCCTTACCTTCGAGCCGGAAAATTCAATTTCATTATTGATGAAATATTTCCCTTGATACTCAACGGTATCTATCTCGGTAAACGCATTAAGTCTTGACGTGAATCCATTCGAAAACTTTCCATCAATTCGGGCGCCTTTTGACACGTTCACATCAAGTCCGCCAAGCACTAACAAAGGGCTAATGTCGTGAAGAGTGATTTTGAATTTGGCTTCATATTCTTGAATGCTTTTTTCTTTTGAGGCATAGTATGCTTCCAAGGCCTGCTTGTCATTCCGCACGTTTAATTTCAGTTCGTGGAATAATCGTTCAAAATCCTTGAAGAGTGTGGAGTAATAAAAATTCCCTTCCAGTTTGAGATCGGCAAACGAACTGCGCACTAAAAAGGAACGACCCTCCTGCAATAAGGTTGAGATTACGTGCACGGAATCAAACCGAAGCGATTGATTTTTGTACCTGACTAGTGTGTTCTTGAAAAGAACTTCGCCCAGAATTTCATCAAGCGTTAGTCCTTGTGTATTGATTTCTAAATCCGTCTGAACAAAGAGTTCATCTTTGATCAACTTTAGCTTATGGAACTGTGCAGAATCAAGCCTGGCTTTTAAATTCACATGCTCTTTTCCTTTTCGGATGTCGACAAAGCCTTCGCCTTTAAATTTAAGATTGGGATCTTGTATCTGAATATTTCCGCTAAAGAGCTGCGCAGCGAAACGTGCATCCGTATTGATGTTGGTGTAGTTATACCCCATCAATCCTATCGATTCGATTCTTCCGCCCAGATAAAAGTCAGTGGTTTCAAGGGTAAGTCCTTTACCTTTTATTTTACCATTGAGTGATACTTTTTGAAACCGAAGCGTATCGTTAAAATACATACCAAGGTTAAAATTTTTCAGTGCTAGACTGCCACTGAAATTTGATTCTTCAACGGCCTTCTCGTTTATTTTTAGGTTTATGTCAGACTGAACATGTCCCAATGTGCCGTCCAGTGTTCCATTGGCAACAAAGTCATCGACAAAGCCTGTGAATTTTCCATTTACTTTAAAATTCCCCAATGGTGCTATTCGCCTAAAAATATTTTCAGGAAAGAGAAATTGGATGTCCTTGGCATTCATCCGCCCGTCTTTGATATTCAAATCGATAAACGTCTCGCGGAAAGCTGGAAGCCCATCCATGTGAAGGTTGCCATTGATTTGTGAGTTACCGATAGCCAGATTTAATTTTTGAAAGGTGAGCTTCGATATTTTTCCATTCAGGTTTCCGCTCACCCGAATGGGTTGCGGTAATGATGTGTTACTGTACGTGAACAACGCGAGATCATCAGGATCAATGGTAGTATCATGAAACTTTGCTTTGATGGTTACCTGATTATTAAAATCACTGAGGTCGGCAAGGCTTTGATAACTTAATATGATGGTGTCTTGCACAAGGCTTTTCTCGGTTTTTAAATGCAGATCAAGAAACTGCATCGATTTTTGAGATACCATGAGGAAAGTTTTCAACTGCCGAATGTTCAATCCTGTGACGGTGTGCAGCGCATCAAGCGAAAGAATATTCATTTGAATGGTGTCGCCAATCACTTTGAAATTCTCCACTTCTCCATCACCGATATTCATCTTAAAATGATTATAGTCAAATCCATTTGTGATTGAATCTTTCTCGGTGTTATTGTAAATGAATTGCGATTTTGTCAGAACGATCTCGCCAATATTTACTTTGGGAGGCTGGCCCGTACCGGATTGCGATGCCGTTGCTTCATTGATACGCTCGATGAAAATATTAATGTTTAGATCTTTGGTGGAATCAGTTGCCTGAATAGGCACCAGGTTAACAAATGCAGATTTGAGCGAAACACCGTCAATGTTTACATTTTTGTTGTCGAGCAAACTGGTAACATTAAAGTTTACCGTAAGCTGATCGATGGCAATCATCGTATTCTTTTCTGCATCAACTATTTTTAATCCATTAATTTCCAGATGGTCATACCACCATAAATAGAAATCGTGGTAGGTAATCTCAAAGCCCAGAACTTTTGAAAACTTCGAGGTGTAAAATGTAAGTAACCGTTGCTGGGTAGATTTAAATTGCAGGAGAAGGAAACTGGTGAGTACACCCGCGATGAGCAAATACAAGGTTAAAAAGACAATTCGCCTTGTCCACTTAAACACCCGATTTTTGGTAAATTGCAGTTTCATGTCCGAACAAACACACCCATTAATCCTTGCAATAGAGTCTTCTTGTGATGAGACATCAGCAGCAGTTATAGCCAACGGCAAGGTACTTAATAATATTATTGCCTCGCAGCCGATTCATCACAAATATGGAGGTGTGGTGCCCGAATTGGCTTCTCGCGCTCATCAAAAAAATATCCTGTTTGTGGTGAATGAAGCAATGGAGTCGGCAGGTGTTGCCATGGAGCAGGTAGATGCCATTGCCTTTACGCGCGGTCCGGGTTTAATGGGTTCTCTGCTGGTAGGAGTTTCCTTTGCAAAAGGCATTTCTTTGGCATTGAATAAACCGTTGATCGAAGTTAATCACATGGAGGCCCATGTTTTGGCACACTTCATTGGTGATCGAAAGCCAGCTTTTCCTTTTTTGTGCCTCACCGTTAGTGGTGGGCATACACAAATTGTGTTGGTGCGCGACTACTTAGATATGGAAATCATTGGTGAAACAAAAGACGATGCCGTGGGGGAAGCATTTGATAAAGCCGCCAAGATGATGGGGTTGCCCTATCCCGGAGGACCGCTCATTGATAAATATGCTCAAAGCGGAAATCCGAAAGCATTTCCTTTTCCGCATACTTCAGTACCAGGGCTTGATTTTTCCTTCAGCGGAATTAAAACTGCATTCTTATATTTTCTTCGTGATGAAAAAGCAAAGGATGAACAGTTTGTGGAGAAGAACATCAATGACATTTGCGCCAGTCTTCAGGCAAGACTAATTGCCATGTTGCTTTCAAAACTTGAACAGGCCGCCCTTCAACTAAATATTCGACACATTGCCATAGCTGGTGGAGTGGCAGCAAATTCAGGGTTACGAAAATCTCTTACGGTACTGGCTTCCAAAAACAATTGGGAGACTTTCATTCCTGATTTTGAATATTGTACGGATAACGCAGGAATGATTGCGATTGCCGCTCATTATAAATTTCTAAAAGATCAGTTTGTTGATTTAAGCATATCACCATTAGCTAATCTTACCATAGGTTCTGCAGTATGAAGTATATCTTTAAACAGGGCGATCAAAAAGTCTTTAAGAAAGTGGTGATGGAGTCAGACCAGGCTATATTTCACGGTGAGTTACTTCATGCGGTATGCTCTACGTTTTCGTTGGCACGGGATTTTGAGTGGTCATCGCGATTATTTTTTATCGACATGAAGGAAGCTGATGAAGAAGGTGTAGGTACCTTTCTGAGCATCGAACATAAAAGCCCTGCCTTTGTTAACGAAGAAATCACGTTTACCGCAACAGTGGAGACACTTCAAAAAAACGAACTCATTTGCCAGATTGAAGCCAAAGTTGGTGATCGCATCATTGCGATTGGGAAGACTGGGCAGAAGATCTTGAAGAAAGAAAAATTAAAACAAGTATTTTCGCCCCCGAATGGTGTGAGTGGATAATTATTTATGACAAAAGATCGGTTTTCAGATAACATTAACATTCGCAATAAGCAGGCATCCTTTGAGTATGAACTGCTGGAGAAGCACATTGCCGGGCTTGTGCTCAGGGGAACAGAAATAAAATCTATTCGCGAAGGGAAGGTAAATCTTCAGGATGGATATTGCTTTTTTAATAATGGTGAAATTTTCGCGAAAGGAATTTCGATAACGCCCTACGCTCAGGGCACACACTACAATCATGAAGCAGGACGCGAGCGCAAATTGCTGATGAAGAAATCGGAACTCAAGAAGCTGGAAGCCAAAGTAGAGGAGAAGGGACTCACATTGTTGCCCACCCGTTTATTTATTAACGATAAAGGATTAGCCAAATTAGAGATTGCCCTGGGAAGAGGAAAGAAGTTACACGATAAACGGCAAAGCATAAAAGACCGCGATGTGAAAAGGGAATTAAGTAAAATAAAATTGCGATAGGATGGAAGCAGTGGATTTTGGAGTATGCCGTCTTTCGGTGGTTTCGGTAAAGGCGAAGGCCGATGCCCGTTCCCATCAAGTCAATCAGCTTTTGTTTGGCGACCATTATGAAGTACTTACCACCAGCGGTGACAAGAAATGGTTACTCATTCGTAATTTCTATGACCTTTCTGAAGGCTGGATTAATCGCATGCAGCATCATAGCATTTCGCGCGAATATTTTGACCAAATCAATCAGGCTGACTTTAAGATTACAACCGATATCGCGTCTACTATTCTTTATAAGAAAAATCCTGTCACTATTTTATTGGGCAGCATTGTTCCCATTTCACAGTCTGAGCTGTTTAAAATTGAAGAACAATTTGCCTTTAATGGCGAATCGAAAAGCCTGGGTTTAAAGCGCGACTTTGAATTTTTAAGAAGCATCATTAAAAAATATCTTAACGCCCCGGAGGAAGAAGGGGGAAAAACTCCCTTTGGTATCGATGGGCCCGGGTTGAATCAAATGGTATTCAAAATCGCTGGCTATATGTTATCGCACGCCATCGATCGTCAGGCTTCACAGGGGAAAAAAATTCACGATGTAGAAGTGAGCCATCCTGGCGACTTGGCATTTTTTAAAGATTCTCAAAATGTGATTACTCATACCGGAATCATCATTGAAGATGGCAGAATAGTGCATGCTCACGGGCAGGTGAGAATCGACATGATCAACGAAGAAGGAATTCTTAACCAAGACACCAAGGTGTACACCCATTCACTTCACTCTATTCGCAGGATTTTGAACGATTAGCCCTTATTGCTTTCAATTGGTATTGGGGCTATCTTAATGCCATGAATAGCAGGGTTTTGGTATTGAATCAGGATTTCAGCCCGCTCATGGTTTGCTCGGTGGAGCGTGCTTTCATACTGGTGTACCTCAATAAAAGCGAAATGGTCAGATCGGCCAACGGCTACAAGCTTCGGTCAGTATCGCAAAGCTATCCGATGCCTTCCGTTATTCGACTTAACCGATATGTGAACGCTCCTTACAAAGGTGTAAATCTTACCCGCCAAAATATTTTTAAGCGCGATAATTTTGAGTGCCAGTACTGCGGAACAAAGCGTGACCTCACCCTCGATCATGTCATTCCAAGTTCGCGTGGTGGCGGCCACTCATGGACTAACCTGGTCACAGCCTGCAAACGCTGCAATGCAAAAAAAGGAGATTTTACTCCGGAGGAAGCTCAAATGCCGCTGCACCGGAAGCCATACAAGCCCAGCTATGCTTTGTTTTTAAAAGATACCGGTGCCAATCATGGCGAGTGGGATGAATTCCTGGAAAGCCGGTCTATCCACTAAACACGGTTAAAACTTCAACGAGAAAATCGTTTTTACATCAGGCTCTGATTGAACAGTGAGCGTGCCATTGTGGAGTTGCATAATCTGGCGTGAAAGCGCAAGGCCAATGCCCGACCCTGTCTTTTTAGTGGTGAAGAATGGAACAAACACGCGATTGATTGCTTCTGGAATTATTCCGTGGCCATTGTCAATCACATCAATAATTACAGCATCGCCAGAATATTTTCCAATCAGCTCAATTTTTCCGGTTGGATTTTGAGTTAGAGCTTCCATGGCATTTTTTACCAGGTTGATGAGCACTTGCATAATCATTTCTTCATCTGCCTGAATGGTGAGGTATTCTGATTCACAATGATGAGTAAACTCAATGGCAGTCTTTTTGATTTCGGGGCGCATCAGTTGCGCCACTTTTTCAATCAGATCTTTCAGTTTTACCGTCTGAATTTTGGGTTGAGGAAGAGAAGTATATTCACGGTAAGCATCAATAAATTTGATAAGCCCTTTACTTCGATTTTCAATGGTATTTAGGCCTTCACGTAAATCGTCAGCGCCTTCACTTTTAAGCTCGTAATGTTCTTCCTTCTTTACCAGATCCTGATCTAATACTTCGCGCAAGGTTGACGTGAGCGATGAAATGGGTGTGATGGAATTCATAATCTCGTGGCGCAACACACGCGTCAGGTTTTGCCAGGCTTCCAATTCTTGCTTTTGTAATTCCGTTTGAATATTCTGAAGCGTAATCAATTTTACAGTATTGCCTCTGATGCGGAGTTCTGTCGCTTGCAGCGTAAGTTGAAATTCATTTCCGCCTCGGTAGAGCACACTCTTACCTGACTCTACATCGCGAATGGCTTGATATAATTTGGGATTCGATTTTTCAAGCTCATGAATATTTTTCAAGGTATTGGTGCCAATGAATTTTTTAGCATTGGCATTCATCAACTGCACATTTCCATCACCATCGAACGAGATAATACCGGTACGCACTTGCTGAACAACCGTATTCAGGTATTGCCAATTCTCTTCTTTCTCTGACCGCGCTTTTCGAAAAGCCTCAAGCACTTCATTGAATGCAGTGTTAAGGTCGCGGAAACTTTTACCGAGTTTATTATCGTTGGCAAACCCTGAAATAAAATCTGAATAACGAACTGACTCGAGAAAGCGCGTAAGCTTTCGGTTGGTTTGAGAAGTAAAGCGATAGAGTTCAAATAATTGTGCAACGATGATGAGGGAGGTAAGGCTGGCCGCAAAAATCATGTTGGGCCGGTTGAGCATATACACCACCAGCGCCATGGAAACTCCCAACAAAATTACCCTAAAGGCAGCACGAAATCGAAAATCGTTGAAGGCCATTTAAAAACATTCTTTTGGTTCGATAAATTGAGGATTAAAATCGAAAGAAACTTCAAACCATCAAATTTTATAATGCTTTCATAAGCCATGCTTCTCCAACCTTCGGTATAATGAAGAGCGCGTGAGGCCTAATTCTGCTGCAGCCTGAGTGATATTTCCATTGTATTTTTTCAACACCTTTCGAATCAGTAATTTTTCTACCTCATCGAGATTATACTGATCAAGACTTAGTTGCTGGTCGGTTTCCTTGCTGTTATTTGAAATGGAAAAATTAAAATCTTCCGGTTGCAACACCGATCCATTGCTGAGAATAATTGCCCGCTCTAACGAGTGCTGAAGTTCGCGAATGTTGCCTGGCCACGGATGTTTTGTCATCCGGCTCATGGCGGCATCGCTGATTTTGGAAATGGTTTTGCCGTACTTTGTGGTATAATGTTTTAAAAAGTGATTTGCCAATAACGGAATATCTTCAATGCGTTCGCGCAAAGGAGGAATTTCAATTTCGATGGTATTGATCCGGTAAAGCAAATCCTGACGGAAGCGATTTTCTTTCACCATTTCATACAAAGGCATATTGGTGGCGCAGATTAATCGAATGTCGATGGGTGTATCTTTATTGGATCCCACGCGGCTTACCTTTCGATTTTGTAAAACAGTTAAAAGCTTTGCCTGCAAGGGCAGTGACAAGTTTCCGATCTCATCCAAAAACAAAGTGCCATTGTTGGCCAACTCAAATCGCCCTGCGCGATCTTCTTTCGCATCCGTAAAGGATCCTTTTTTATGACCAAAAAGTTCGCTTTCAAAAAGTGTTTCAGTGATCGAACCTAGATCTACCGCTACAAATGATTCATTCTTTCGCTGTGAGTTACGGTGAATGGCTCGCGCAATCAGTTCTTTTCCGGTACCGTTTTCTCCGAGGATTAAAACATTGGCATCGGTTAACGCCACCCGTTCTATGGTCTGAAAAATCCGTTGCATGCTTTGGCTTTGGCCAATGATGTCGCTGAATTTTTGATTGATCTCCTGGTTGATTTCCTGGTTCTTAATTTTCAATGTTTGCACCTGGTCTCTCGATTCGCGCAAGCGCATGGAAGAATAAAGTGTGGCCAGCAACTTTTCATTTTCCCATGGCTTCAGTACAAAGTCAGTTGCCCCGGCCTTGATTGCTTTTACGGCCATCTGCACATCGCCATACGCTGTAATCAATACCACCACGGCTGAGGGATCAATGGATAAGATTTTTTCTAACCAATAGTAGCCTTCGCTTCCGCTACTCACATCTTTGGTGAAATTCATGTCCAGTAAAATCACATCATAGTCTTCGTGATTCATCAAAGCCGGAATTGCCTCCGGATTTTTTTCAATATCTACATGCGCAAAGTGCCGCTTCAAATACATCTTGGCGGCTTTCAACAAGTCTTCATTGTCATCAACGATGAGAATTTTTCCGCTTTTGTTTTCGCTCATAATTTGAGATTGAGTCAAAATTTAATGTCCGCTAACGGGCAAGATTGATACCGAAAGTGGGATTCCTTCAATTTGAACTGTTTTTCAGGATTTATGGCGGAAATGTACTAAAATCTTGTCCGCAATCGGACATACTCGTTCACATGTGAACTGAGAAACGTTCAACAGAACCCTGAAATGACCGTAAAAGAGCATAAGTCTCGCTTGGCACGTTTGTTGGCAACCGGAGTCTACCATTACGGTAAGGTCATTTTAAATTTTTTAAAAGAATGGATAAACAGCTTGTTAAGAAGAAGTGGACAGTAAAGCGAATTGCTACTTATGGAGGAATTGCGTTGGTTGTATTTTTTATTTCCTATCAATTCATTTTTGCCGACAGGCGCTCCAAACTAAAAATCGAAAAGGATAAAATTACCATCTCCACTGTACAGCGTGGCGAGTTTAAAGAATTCATTCCCAACACCGGAACAGTGGAACCCAGCCGCACAGTATATCTTGATGCAATTGAAGGTGGAAACATCAAGCGCATTGTGCGCGAAAGCGGAGCCATGTTGAAAAAGGGTGATGTTATTCTTGAACTTACTAACCTTAACCGTGAGCTTTCAGTGCTTCAGCAAGAGGCATCCTTTAATGAAAGTATCAACCGCGCACGCGAAACCAAGTTGAACATTATGCGAAACGATTTGGAACAACGCCAAACACTCGCACTCATTGATAATCAGCTTCAGCGCTTGGAGCCACAGTACCTGAGAGAAAAACAACTTTTCGAAAAGAAATTAATCGCCAAACAGGATTTTGAAAGAACAGAAGCCGACTATCGTTATAATCTTGAGCGCAGAAGAATTACGTATGAAGTTTACAAGAATGATTCCATTGATCGCATCCGCCAGTTAAAGGCAGTGACAAAATCAGAACAACAAATGTCCTTGAGTCTTGATGGTGTAGGGCAAATTTTGGATAACCTGATCATTCGTGCCCCAATCGATGGACAATTGTCAACCCCGCATTGGGAAATAGGGCAGGCCGTAAGTCAGGGCCAGCGGTTGGGCCAGGTGGATATTGTGGGAAGTTTTAAAGTGCGTGTGCCGATTGATGAATTGTATTTGCCAAAAATTTCGGTAGGCCTTCCGGCTTCCACAAGCTTTGCAGGAAAAGATTATATGCTTGTCATCACCTACATTTATCCAACCATTACCAACGGACGTTTTGAAGTAGATATGAATTTTACTGGCGAGACTCCGCAGGGAATTCGCAGAGGACAATCGTTGCGGTTAAGAATTGAATTAGGTCAGGCATCGCAGGAATTACTTCTTCCCGTGGGCGGATTCTATAAGGATACCGGTGGAAACTGGGTGTTTGTACTGGATGGCGACAATAAGGCTGTGCGCAGAGATATCAAACTGGGCCGTAAAAACACTGAGAATTTTGAAGTATTGGAAGGTTTGCAACCTGGCGACCGCGTAATAACCTCCTCATATGAGAATTTTGGAAACAATGAAGTTTTAATTCTGAATTAGTGCAACTATTTAATGACTGTGGCGTCTAATGAAGAGAAATGGAAAGATTAAGTAACCATTTTTAAAAAAAGAAGTACTGATTTAAAACTAAAAAACAGCAACTAACATCAAACTATAAACAGCATCAGCTATGATCAAACTTAAAAACCTCGAGAAAGTTTACACCACTGAAGAAGTGGAAACCACCGCACTCAATAACATTAACCTTGAAATCAAAGAAGGAGAGTTCGTGGCGATTATGGGACCTTCAGGCTGTGGTAAATCTACCTTGTTGAATATTCTTGGTTTGTTGGATAATCCTTCAGGAGGAGAATATCATTTTGGTGAGCATGAGGTATCAAAATATTCGGAGCGCCAGCGTGCTCAACTACGTAAGGGCTCTATTGGCTTCGTGTTTCAAAGCTTTAACCTGATTGATGAGTTAACCGTGTTTGAAAACGTAGAGTTGCCGTTACTTTATATGAAAGTGCCTGCCGATGAACGCAGAAAGCGCGTAGAAGAAGTGTTGGAGCGCATGAACATCATGCACAGAAGAAACCACTTCCCGCAACAGTTATCCGGTGGACAGCAGCAGCGTGTTGCCATTTCCCGTGCCATCGTAGCAAAGCCTAAAGTGATTTTGGCCGATGAACCTACCGGTAACCTGGATTCTGCCAATGGCGAAGAGGTAATGAAGTTATTGTCACAATTGAATGAAGAAGGTACAACCATCTTAATGGTGACACACTCTCCATACGATGCTAACTACGCACACCGCATTGTCAACTTGTTTGATGGTAAGGTGGTGACGGAAAATATTAAGGAGCATTTCCATATTTAAAGATTGTAGTGTTGTCAAGTCTTTTGAGATCTGACAACCTTGAAGATTTCAGGCACATCGCTGCCCTGATGCGTTCTTCATAGTTTAGGTTTAGGTTATAATAAGGCCCGTTCTTTTTAGGATGGGCTTTATTTTTTTCATCGCGCTTTTCAATCCACACAAAACTGTACACCCCACTGTTCATCATCGTACAAAATCGATGACAAAACCTTTGAATTGATTTTATTTTCGTGATGGCATTATTATTGGCAAAGCAGTGCAACCTTTAGGGGGTAAAAGCAGTCTTAGTTGTCATTAGCGCAAACCATTCATCATGATAAAAAATTACCTGCTCATCACGTTTCGAAGCTTGATGAAAAACAAGCTTTTCATTTTGATCAATGTATTAGGAATGGGTATTGCCATCGCCTGCTGCATTGTGGGCTATCTCAACTGGGAGTTCAGCAGTTCGTGGGATAGCGGGCACGCCAATGCAAACAAAATTTATCGTGTTCAATTCTGGAGGGAATTTCAAGGCAAGCGCGACCGCTACGGTTTAGCCCCAATGCCCTTGGCGGGATTCATTAAACAAAATATTAAAGAGGTAGATAAAACCGTGCGCTACATGTCATCTTATAGCGACATGCGCATTGGCGAGGAAGTATTTGGCACCGGTATGGCATTTGCAGACTCAGCATTCTTTGATCTTTTTTCTTATGAATTGAAACATGGCTCGTTTGCAGATTTTCACGATAAGGGAAAAGTATTCATCAGCGATGAGGTAGCGCGAAAATATTACAATACCGAAGATGCCGTGGGCAAGCCCATCACCCAAATTGTGTTGGGTAAAGATGGTATACGCAGACCCAAGGAGTTTGAAGTGGGAGGTGTGTTTAAACAGCTTCCTCAAAACTCAAGCATGCGGTTTGAAGTAATTACGATGCTGGATAATTTCTGGGACATCAACCTTGATCCGGATCTTTCTGAAACAAGCTGGAAGAAGTGGTCGCATGTTTTGTTTTTACAGATTAATGATCCATCGCAGGTAGCTTCGGTAACAAAGCAATTGCAACAATATGTAGAGCCACAAAATAAAGTGCGCGAAGATTTTAAAGTGGGAGAGTACTTCCTAGAGAATTTTGCAGGAATGATGGAGCGCAATCGCGCCAACCCTCGCCTGAATAGTGATTACCTGAGAGGTGGAATACCCAACGAAGCCGTGGTAGTGCCGGGCGTAATGGCAATTTTATTATTGCTTTTGGCATGCTTTAATTTCACCAACACGTCTATCGCAATTTCCAGCAGGAGGTTAAAAGAAATCGGCATTCGTAAAGTAATGGGTGGCATGCGCACTCAGTTGATTATGCAATTCCTGGGCGAGAATCTTATTCTTTGTTTTATGGGACTCATCGCAGGTTTACTATTGGCAGAATGGTTGGTGCCTGCTTACGATTCCATGTGGCCGTGGCTCGAATTAAACTTGAGTTACACAGAGAACGCGGGCTTCCTATTATTCCTTGCCCTGTTACTGGTATTTACCGCAATCATCGCAGGTTCTTATCCATCATTTTATATTACCTCCTTCGAGCCGGTGAGTATTTTAAAAGGTAAAGCTCGCTTTGGCGGCACAAACTGGTTCACACGGATATTGTTGGGTGGTCAGTTTGTGATTTCACTTCTAGCAATCATTATGGGTGTAGCGTTCTATAATAATGGTAAGTATCAAAAGGAATATGATTTGGGCTTTGCCAAGAGTGGAGTGATTTCTGCGTGGGTGAATAATGAAAGTGGTTTTAATACGTATCGTGATGCCTTGGCATCCAACAAAGACATCGAACTGATTGCGGGTACAAATCATCACGTGGCGAATAGCGGCTATAACGATCCAGTGAAGTACGAATCGATAGAGCGTGAAGTAGATATTTTGGAGATCGGAGATAATTATCTCGAAGCAATGGATATGAAATTAGTTGCCGGTCGTGGTTTTACGAAAGATTCTGAAACCGATCACAAAGAATCGATACTCGTTACCGAAGAGCTTGTGAAGCAATTTGGATGGACCGATAACCCCATTGGCAAGCGTTTGGTTTGGATGGATACGGCCCAGTTTTATGTAGTAGGTGTGGTAAAGAATGTATATGCCCGTGCACTTTGGGCGCCCATTCAGCCAATGATGCTTCGGTATGCTTATCCTGCCAAGTATCAGCAGTTGGTAGTGAAAACTGATCCTAAAAAAGTAATTGCCATCAATGAGTACATGGAAAAAAAATGGAAAGAAGTTTTTCCGAACACGCTTTACAATGGTCAGCTCATTGATCAGGAGTTACAAGAAACTAACGATATCAATAAAAATGTGGTAACCATGTTTGGATTCCTGGGCTTCTTTGCTGCGCTAATGACCGGTATCGGATTATTTACGCTGGTATCGCTGAACATTGTGAAGAAGATGAAAGAGATTGGTGTGCGCAAAGTTTTAGGAGCATCTGTGACGAATATTGCCGGTGTTATTAATTATGAATTCATTATCAACCTTGGCATCGCCACACTTATTGGTGGAAGCCTTGGATATCTTGCGGCAAATTGGTTGATGGATTCCATCTGGGAGTATTTCCTGAAGATGAGCTACCTGAGTTTAATGATATCGGTCATGGCCATGGTGATGATTGCAATTCTGGCGGTTGGTTACAAAACAGTTACTACTGCATCACTGAATCCTACAAAAACATTACGAGACGAATAGAGATGAATTGAAAATTAATTGACAATTAGGTGAAACCTAAATCATCTCAAGGCGTCTAATTATCAAAATCGATTTAAGGGCTTGAAAAGAAATTTGCGCGATGGTGCAACAGATCAATATTGTCAAAAAAGTAATATCCCAAACCAATGATTAAAAATTATTTCAAAGTTGCTTTACGAAATGTTTTAAAGCATAAGTTTTATTCTGCTATAAATATTTTGGGCATGACACTCGGTGTTACGGCTTGCCTCATGATTACGCTCTACATCACTGATGAATTGAGCTTCGATAAGTTTCACGAAAAAGCAGATCGGATTTATCAGGTTGGTCTTCATGGAAAGATCGGAGGGCAAGACATACGCACGTCTAATACTTGCCCACCCATGGCAGCAGCATTAGTTGCGGATATGCCTGAGGTTGAATCGGCCACACGGTTGGTACCTTACTTTGGTCAGCCAGCTTTTAAAAATGGTGAGAAAGTATTTACAGAGGAGAAAATCTTTTTTGCGGATTCCAATTTTTTTGAATTTTTCAGTTTCCGCTTAAAAGAAGGTGAAGCGAAAACGGCATTGCTGGAACCCAACACTGTTGTGCTTACGGAGCGTTTGGCAAAAAAATACTTCGGTGATGAACCTGCAATTGGAAAACTACTGGTCATTGGCAGCGAAAATAAAACATTCAAAGTTACCGGCATTGCGGAGAACCCCCCAACCAATTCGCACTTTCTTTTTAATGCACTGGTTTCTGCAGGATCAAGTGAGAATTTAAAAACTACCGTATGGTTGAATAATTTCATGTTCACTTATTTTTTGCTTCGCGAAAATGCAGCGGTAGCTCAAGTGGAAGCGAAATTCGATGTGATGGTTGAGAAATACATTGGACCTGAAGTGGAGCGCTTTATGGGTAGCTCACTAAAACAATTGAAGGAGTCTGGCGGTGCGTTTGGATACTATGCCACTAAGATGACCGATATTCATCTTCACTCTACATCACAAGGAGATATTGAGCCTGGTGGCAATATCATGTACGTTTATTTCTTCGGAGGTATTGGCGTATTTATCATTTTCATTGCCTGTATTAATTTCATGAATCTTTCTACCGCACGTTCAGCCGGGCGAGCAAAGGAAGTTGGTCTACGCAAAACTCTTGGCTCGATGAGAAGCCAAATGATCGGGCAATTCTTGTCTGAATCAGTAATCTATAGTGCTGCTGCTGTAGTACTATCGTTGATAGCGTGTTACTTTCTATTGCCTGCATTTAATCTCTTATCAGGGAAAGAGCTTGGTGTTGAGTTATTTCTAAACCCTTTGTTCATTGCAGGATTACTCGCCTTAACCATTATGGTGGGATTGATTGCAGGAAGTTATCCAGCTTTCTATCTCACATCCTTCAGCGCGGTGGAAGTATTGAAGGGAAAAGTGCGTGCTGGAATGAAGAGTAAAGGCATTCGCAGTTCGTTGGTAGTGTTTCAGTTCGCACTGTCAATCTTCCTGATCATCTTTACCGCGGTGGTATATCAGCAAATTAAATTCATGCAGACTAAAAATCTTGGAATTGATAAAGACAACGTGTTCATCCTGCAAAACACGGCACGTTTGGGAAATAACAAGGAGGCTTTCCGGAATGCCCTTGCCCAGCAGAAAGAAGTGTTAAAATCCAGCTATACAAATAATACCTTTCCCGGTGTGAACAATACCACCGTTTTCAAGAGTGCGGGCTCAGAGCAAGATCACATCATGGGTGTTTATTTTGCTGACTACGATCACATGGATGTTTTAAAATTTGAAATGGTTCAGGGACGATATTTCTCCAAAGATTTTGCTTCTGACTCAACGGGAATTATTTTAAATGAAGCCGCGGTGCGTGAGTTTGGTTTTGAAAACCCCATCGGTGAAGAGGTCCTTCAGCCCAATCGCAATAAACTAGATCGACTGAAAGTCATTGGGGTAGTGAAGAATTTTAATTTTGAGTCTTTCAAGGATCAGGTACGCCCAATTTCAATACGCCTTTCGAATAATTCAAATAACCTATTGGTGCGTTATGAAGGCAATCCAACCGAACTCGTAAGCAAAGTTGAAAAATTATGGAAGGAGCATTCTAGCAACGAACCACTAGAGTATGCATTTCTGGATCAGAGTTTTGATGAGTTGTTTCGTGCGGAACAGCGTATGGGAAAAATCTTTACACTCTTTTCTGCACTTGCCATATTAATTGCGTGCCTTGGGTTGTTTGCACTGGCGGCATTCACATCAGAACAACGTACAAAAGAAATTGGTATCAGAAAATCAATGGGTGCCTCTACCATCAGCCTTTCGGTATTGCTCTCAAGAGAATTCACCAAACTAGTGCTGATTGCCTTTCTGCCTGCATGTGTTTTAGGATGGTACATCTCAGACATGTGGCTGCAGGGCTTTGCGTATCGCATCGAGATTAGTCCCTTAATTTTTGTTGCCAGTGGCGTTGCCGCGATAGTAATTGCGTGGCTCACGGTGAGCTATCAATCCATCAAAGCTGCTATGGCAAACCCTGTGTCTTCCTTGCGTTACGAATAACTGCACATTACCCCAAAAAAGGTAGGCTGTCTAAAAGCTGCTTTGTCATTCCGACCGTAGGGAGGAATCATTGAAAATAGTTTCACTACGCTACTTCAAAGATTTCTCGTTCCTCGAAATGACAATTCAAAAGAGCTTTTGAGACAGCCTCCTTTTTTTGTTTTGCAGAAATTCAAAAATGGAAACGTTCAGCAACAAGAGTAGCATTCCGTAGAAGGTATCTTCAACAGGGATAGTTCCCATTCGAATACCCAGGTTCTCAAAGTTATTATACCACACTACTTCCTGATCAATTCCTGTTCCGGTAAGAACTCCGTTGACGATAAAGAAAGGGATAAGAATGAAGATAAACGCAAAATAGAATTTGCCAAGGAAATCCGGCTTCCATATTCTTCGCAGTACGATCAAAAAAATAGCCGTGGCGAAGAAGGTCACACTTGTATACCAGCGATCGAAATTTACTGTTCCAATGATGAGCAGCAGAAAGATGAGCAAATCAGTAATGAACTCTTGCAAGCGCAAGGATATCCGTTCCTTCCCGGAAATAATTGTAACCGAATCGTAGGTAAAAGCGCACGCGTAGGGAATGCAAATGAAAAACAATACTTCTTCTGCGGGAAGATTAAAAAAATAAATACCTGAGAGATAGCGTGGATTAAAACCCCATACGCCCATTGAAGTGAACCATATATCCCAAAGGATAAACAATGTGGCCGGTATTAAAATAGCAGGCCATACGTATTTCCACTTTTTATAAAATTTGCTAAGCGGATGAAAACTGAAAAGCAATGGAAAAATGATCGAGAGAAAATCGATGGCGAGATAAAGGTATTTTTCAGTCACCGATCAGAGATTATTGAGTTGACTGACGATCCTTTTTAAAAGCAAAGGACTTTGGTTCATATTTTTTAGGAGCGATCAGAAAGCCAAATGCTTCGCACCCTTCTTTTGAATGCTTGCTATGGTGCACGTAATGAGCGTTAATCATTCGTTGCAAGTACTTGCTTCTTTTCTCCGGGCGCCATTTCATGCGCTGATGCACAATGATGTCGTGAAAAACGAGGTAAAATAATCCATAACAAAAAATACCAATACCCACAGCAATAAGGTATGGATTGTAGGTGACAAGCGTAGCGTAATAAATTAATCCGATCGAAGGAATGCTAAACACCACAGCAAACAAATCATTTTTCTCCAATGCATGATCATGCACAGTGTGGTGCGACTTATGCCAGGTCCATAAGAATCCGTGCATTACGTACTTGTGGGTAAACCATGCTACAAATTCCCAAAAGAGAAATGTTGCGATAACAATCAGTGAGCAAACAACAATCGTAATTAAGTTCGATTCCATTTTATTTCTTTCTGAAATACTCCTCCAATACTTTGAAACGATGATCAAAAATAGCACTTACCTCACGACCAACAAAAAGAGCGTGTGCCAGCCGGCCAATGATGCCTAATGGTATTGCATAGTTTACTTCATCAGTCATTTCTACGCCACCTTCCACTGCTTTGAAAAAATGCTGATGGTGCCAAAGTGCGTAGGGGCCAAAACGTTGCTCATCAATGAAATGAGAAAGTTCCGTTATTTGCGTGATTTCAGTAACCCAATGAACGGGTATTCCTGGCAATACATTCACCTTGTACCGAATGATTTGCCCTGCATATGCTTTATCGCCACCCGACATGTACAAGATTCTGAAATTCATGTGTGCAGGTGTGATCTTGCTCAGATTCTTTGGTGAGGAGAAAAAAATCCATGCCTCTTCCAAACTGATGGGCAAAAATTGTGTGCGCTTAAGATTATAAATTTTCATCCTATGTATAGACTTCCTGATTCAAACACCTGAGGTCCTGACAATGTTCTTAGCCATTTTTGGAAAAATTAATCCATGAAAGGGAAGCACAGAATACCAGTATAGTCTTCCCCAAATTCCAAGTGGGCGAAATGTAGCCGTTTGAATCAGTAGGTGGTGGTTGCTTTCTTTTTTGATTTTAAATTCAAGCCAGGCTTCTCCTGGCAGTTTCATCTCAGCATACAAGAGCAATCGGCCATTTTCACGATCTGCCATCAATACTCTCCAGAAGTCCAGTGCATCTCCGGGTTTGAGTTCCGTGGGACTTCGCCTTCCCCTGCGCAAGCCAACGCCACCTACCATTTTGTCCATGATGCCGCGCACGCGCCACATCCAATTTCCAAAGTACCAACCGCGCTCTCCACCAATGCTCCAGATGTTTTGGATAACATCATCCAAACTGTTGTTAAATAAAATTATTCTTTTGTCTGTGAAAACTCCATGTTCTGGCACTTGCACATTGTTCAGAAAGTCTTTACTCATGGTGCCCATTGAGATTGAATCTTTCCAACTGCTAATCACATTTTTCTGGCTAATCTTATCGAAGGCGAGCTGAAGTGTTTCCTGATATGAGAGTATTTTGATCGGAACAATTTTTTGAATTCGATCATCGCTGCATACCACTTCGTTTTTCATACTATTTACCAGGCTTCTGGCGAGCGAGTACGAAGTTGAGGTTACAAACAATAACCACAACGATGAAAGTTTAGGTGATAGAACGGGGACGGTGATGATCCATCGGTTCAGCTTTCGCATCCTCGCATAGCCCATTAGCATTTGCTTGTAAGTGAGCACATCTGATCCACCGATATCCAATGACTGATGATAACTTTCGGGCTGGTGTAGAATCCCGACAAGGTATTCTACAACGTTTCGAATGCCAATGGGCTGGCAGCGGGTCTTCAGCCACTTTGGTGCAATCATTACGGGTAGTTTCTCAACCAGGTCACGAATGATTTCAAAAGAAGCGCTGCCGGAACCGATGATGATAGCGGCACGCAAAACAGTAAGCGGAACAGCGGCTTTGCGCAAAATCTCTTCAACATTTTTTCTCGACAGTAAATGATCGGATAGCTGCTCATCATTGACGATTCCGCTCAGGTAAATAATCTGCTTTGCTCCCGAATTACTTATCAGGTCAACAAAATTATTGGCTGACTCTTCCTCCAATCGACTAAAATTCGGATAGGAAGAACTCATGGAATGAACCAGATAATATGCCGCATCGCATTTTATGGCGATGGCTTTTATGGAATCGGCATCACTTAGATCAGCTTCAATTACATTAACATGTGATAGAAACTCGGGACTAAAATCCTCCCAATCAAATCTTCGCTTGTCGCGAACGAGGCAAATCACCTCATGCTCTTGTTCAACCAACACGGGCAGTAATCTTCGACCGATGTATCCTGTGGAGCCAGTGAGTAAAATTTTCATGACTCCAGAGCTTCTTTATAGGTCGTTAGAACCCGCTCCCGTGCGAACTTGTGATCAACGATTGGTTTAGGGTATTCTTTTGAATCGATTTCAGGTACCCACTTTTTGATATACGCTCTTTTCGGGTCAAATTTTTCGGTTTGCAAATCAGGATTAAACACCCGGAAGTAGGGAGCTGCATCGCAACCCGAACTGGCAGCCCATTGCCACCCGCCATTGTTGGCCGCTAAATCAAAGTCCAATAGTTTTTTGGCAAAGTACGCTTCACCCCAGCGCCAGTCGATCAATAAATGCTTCGTGAGAAAACTTGCTACAATCATGCGAACGCGATTATGCATGAAACCAGTTGCATTCAGTTCGCGCATTCCAGCGTCCACAATGGGGTATCCGGTTCTTCCGTTGCACCAGGCATCAAACTCTTCGGCATTGTTTCTCCACTCGATCTGATCATAAGCTGGCTTGAATGCATTTGTTTCTACCCGGGGGAAATGCCAAAGGATCATGTGATAGAAATCGCGCCAGATCAATTCATTTAACCAAACTTCATTTTTTTGAAGTGCAATTTGTACAAGCTTTCGAATGCTCACCGTTCCGAATCGCAGGTGAACGCTCAATCGGGTTGTGCCGGCCACAGCAGGAAAATTTCGCTGCTGATCATAAACTTCGATGATGGATTTTTTTACCAGCCTTTCCGGGAAAGAGGCATTAGTTTTTTCAAACCCAATGTCAGCTAATGACAGAAGTGGCTGTGGTTCTGTTTTGAGAAGATGACGGAAGTTTTTTTCAGTGGGGTAGCTCTTTGAATAAAATGCGTTCAACTTTGATTTCCACTTTCTGCTATAAGGAGTGAAAACCGTGTAAGGCTTTCCATCATCCTTCACCACTTCATCTTTCTCAAAAATTACCTGATCTTTAAAAGTTTTAAATTCAATGCCCCGCGACTGCAGCAATACTTTTACTTCTTCGTCTCGTTTACGCGCATAAGGTTCATAGTCATGATTGGTGTAGACTGCTTTTGGCGAAATCTTTTTAAATATTTCAATAGGATTTCCATGAAGCACCAGTATACTGCTTCCTGATTTTTTGAGTTCTTCCTTCAGGTGCTCGAGTGATTGATGAATGAAATCAACCCGCCTGTCTGCTTTGTCTTCCAGTTTATCCAAGATGCTGACGTCAAAAATAAAGATCGGCAGTACATGCTCATTCTCCTTTAATGCGTGATAAAGTCCAGCATTGTCTTGCAGCCGTAGGTCTCGCCTGAACCAGAACAGGCTAACTTCTGAGGTAATTAATTTTTCAGCGCTTTGAAGATTCAAGACGTTCAATTTCTTTTTCGAGTTTATCGATGGTCACCACTTTTTCAGCATATAACTTCAGGTCACCCGATCGCTGGATGTGCATCGCCTCCTCCAATAACCTGTTACGCTGTTTAATCAATCTTTTAATCGGGTCGGGCCTGAGGAAAGAGAGCATGGAAAATCTTTACAGGTCTAACACCTGTTGAGCATCTTTGTTCGGCCATTTTTGGCTGACATGGTTGCTGAGGTGATTAGAATTGAGATGATAGCAAACAAACATCATTATTTCCCTTAGGTTAATTCAGTAATATTGGCTTAACAATTTATTAATATTGAAGACCTACTTTTGCGATCAAATCCACAAAATAATGGCATTTAAGCGCTTTTTGGTTAACTCAAACTTAACCTTTACCACCATCGTTCTGATTATTAGCTCTATGTCGGTTGCCTTGGCGCAGCCAGCCGGCCGCGCAATTGTGGATCAGCCGATCGAATGGTTTGCCTTTGCTTCTACCATGAAGGTGGCATCCAAAATAAATATCTACGCGGATGTGCATCTTCGCTATGCTCAGGATGTCGATCCCATGCAATATCAAATCCGCTTTGCGCCTGAGTATGTATTTAATGGTAAAATGTCGGCCGCCCCAGCGGCTTATGCTTATGTACGTAACTTTTTTTATGGCGAACAGCCCGCTGCGTACATTAATAATGAGCACCGTATTTATCAGCAGTTTGTGTATAAGTACAGCGTGAAGAAATTTGGATTCAATCATCGGTTCCGTGTGGAGGAGCGCTTCATTCAGTCACATTCCAAAACGGCCACTGGCGAAGTGGTAGATAATGGTTTTGATAATTTTCAGGTGCGATTTCGTTATCGTGGTGTGATTACTTACCCACTCAATAAACCCAAAATTGAGGCTGGAGCTTTATTCGTTAGTGCATACGATGAATTTTTTATGAGTTGGGGAAAGCGTGTTACTTTTCATGAGCCTGATCAAAATCGACTCTATGCCGGGTTAGGCTACCAATTCACGAAAGACATTTCACTGCAAACCGGTTTCTTTTATCAGATGCTCATCAAGGCCAATGGAGCTCAGCAGGAGAATAACGTGGGCGTAATGACCCAGTTTACCTATAACTTCGACTTTACAAAAAAGCAGGATTAGGCAACCACTTTTTCCAGTTGCGGATGGTGGATGATCATCTTGAACCAATACGTGTAATGCGATGGGTTTTTCATCATGTCACTTCGGAGATCATCCATGCTCATAAATTTCCAATCTTCAGCCTCTTCAGGATTTAGGTTGGGCTCGCCATCAAAACTTCCCGCAAACACGTGATCGACTTCGTGCTCGATCAATTCGTTATCCAGCGCCACTTTATAGGTGAATTTAAAAATAAAGCCGGGTTGAAGTTCGATTCCCATTTCTTGTTTCAATTTCCTTCTGGCAGCATCCTCCGTGAGTTCATCGGGTAGTGGATGACTGCAACAGGTATTGGTCCACAAGCCGCCACTGTGATATTTTGCGCGAGATCTTTTTTGCAACAACAATTCTCCTTTGGAATTAAAAAGTAACACCGAAAACGCACGGTGAAGCGCTCCCTTTACATGGGCCTCCATTTTCTCCATGGTGCCAATGGGCCGGTCTTCACTATCTACTAAAATTACATGCTCCATCAAATCAGATTCAATTGGTGCTTAAGGTACGAAAAGCAAAGGATTGAAATCTTGTGCCGGTTGCGAATTCTGATGCGACTTCTCAGCACATGTTCGGGTGGTGTATTTTTTATTTTTTTGAACAGTGCAAGGTAGTAGACATAAGCAACATAAACACCAAAGCGCGCTGAGCGCGGAAGCTTCTTGATTCCTTCGTAGCCTGCATTAAAATCTTCTTCAATGGAGGATTCAATTTTTATCTTTGTTTCAGCGTTGAACTGATCCACGTTTAAGCCAGGAAAATAAGTTCTTCCCATTCCTTCATAGTCAGCCTTTAAGTCGCGAAGGAAATTGATTTTTTGAAAAGCAGAACCCAACTTCATGGCCGAAGGCTTCAAACTTTGGTATTGCGCTTCGTCACCTTTGCAAAAAACTCTCAAACACATTAGGCCCACCACTTCAGCAGAACCCAAAATGTATTCTTTGAAATTTTCAGAGTCATATTCGGTTTGTGAAAGATCCATTTCCATACTGTAGAGAAATTGATCGATCAGTTTTTTTTCAATGTTGAATTGATTGACCGTATGCTGAAAACTGTTTAAGATTGGATTAAGACTTATTTTTTCGTCAATAGCCAAATAGGTTTCTGTTCTGAATCGCTGAAGCAGAGTTTTCTTATCAAAGTCATGAAAGGTGTCCACGATTTCATCCGCAAACCTCACGAATCCATAAATGGAATAAATGGGATTGCGAAGCTCCCGCTCTAAGCACCTAATCCCCAATGAAAATGAAGTGCTATAGGCATGCGTAGTTACTTTGCTGCACCGGAGGGATACTTTATCAAATAGTTCTTTGCTCATGCAATCAGAAATTCATTCTTAGCCTATACTTAAGATACAGCTTATTCTTTGATTTTCTTTTTCACTAATTCTGCAACTACCTGCCCGGAGATCAATGATGGCGGCACCCCTGGCCCTGGAACAGTGAGCTGACCTGTATAAAACAGATTGTTTAACTTTTTGTTTATCAGTGATGGCTTCAAATTGGCAGTTTGAAGCAATGTATTGGCCAACCCGTACGCGTTCCCTTTGAAAGAGTGATAATCCGCGATGAAATCGCGATGCGCATAGCTTCTTTTGAAATCAATATAAGGTCGGATGGATTCTCCGGTAATTGCTTCAAGCCGGTCCATTACCATGTGAAAGTATTTCTCCCTTATAGCATCTTCGTCCGTTAGTCCAGGCGCTACCGGTATCAAAATAAAAATATTTTCGTGCCCAGCCGGTGCTACTGAAGCATCAGTTTTGGATGGACATGACACGTAGAATAGTGGCTCGCTAGGCCATTGTGGCTTATCATAGATTTCGTATCCATGAAGTGCGAAATCTTTATCAAAAAATAATGTGTGGTGCAAAAGGGAATTGACTTTCTTATTTACACCCAAATAGAAAATTAAGCTGGAAGGTGCCATCGATCGTTTTTCCCAGTAGGCTTCGCTGTACCTGCGATATTCCTTTGGCAGGAGCGTTTGCTCTACGTGACGATAATCCGCACCTGCAATCACAAAATCAAATTCTCTTTCAGTATTGTTAGCCTTGATGGCTTTCACCACTCCGTTACTCACGATCAACTCTTGCACTTCGCTGTTGAATTCAAATTTTACTCCCAAATCTTTGGCAAGCGATACCATCCCCTCTACAATTTTATGCATGCCGCCTTGCGGATACCAGGTACCCAATGCCATGTCGGCATAATTCATTAAACTATAGAGAGCCGGTGTATTTGCGGCAGTAGATCCCAAAAACAAAACAGGGAATTCTAAAAGTTGAATCAGCCTTGGATCGTTGAAGTGTTTTCGTACATACTTCGCCAGTGATTGAAATACATGGAGCTTGAAGACTCCCGCCAGCAGTTTAGAATCTAATAGCTCAGTGATGGATAGCCCCGGTTTGTAAACGAGGTCGTTGATGCCGATTTCATATTTGTATTTTGCTTCTTCTAAAAATTGTTTCAAATGAGCAGCACTTCCCGGCTCAATCGATTCAAAAAATTGAAGGAGCGATTCTACTCCTGCAGGAATATCCCAACGATCTTCTTTTGAGAAGAATATGCGATAGGATGGGCTTAGCCTCTCAAGCTGATAATAGTCTGTGGTTTTTTTTCCAAAGCGCTGGAAGAACTTGTCAAATACTTCAGGCATCCAATACCAACTGGGGCCCATGTCAAAAGTGTAGCCGTTTGCTTCAAATTTGCGTGCTCGGCCACCAGCGGATGAGTTTTTTTCAACTATAGTAACCTCGTGTCCATCACGGGCGAGGCACATAGCTGCCGATAATCCGGCAAAGCCGGAGCCAATGACTGCGATTTTTTTCATGTACGGCTTTGAAGAAACAACTTAAAGTTCAGCCGTGATTATTGATATCCAACCAATTTCTTTTGAATTTCTTTTCGGGCATGGAAAATTCTGTTTTTCACTGTGCCGATAGGGATTCCCAAGTGCTTGGCAATTTCGTGATATTTATATCCGGTGGTGTACATCTTAAAAGGAACGAGAAGTTCATCCTTCATGTCGTTCATATTTCTCCAGACTTCTTTGAATTCGATGCTCCCCTCCGGGCGATTAAAGGTATGAGTATCTTCTACATTAAGATAATAGAGCTCTTTGGTATCGTCATGCGAAGTTTTTGCGCGTTGATTTTTTCGATAGTTGTTGATGTAAGTATTCCGCATGATCGTGAATAGCCATCCTTTCAGGTTTGTGTCTTCCCTGAATTTGTCTTTGTAAGTAAGCGCCTTCAAAATGGTGTCTTGAACAAGATCTAGGGATTCATCCCGATCAGAGGTGAATCTTCTGGTTAATGTCCTCAACATTGGCCGGAGGCTTGCTACTTGGTGGCTAAATTCGATCGCGGTCATAATGTTTAATATTTATATACAAATGTTAAACAAAAAAGTATCGAACGCAACTATTCCAGATTAAATGTCTAATAAAAATTAAAAAAGGTTAAACAGTTATTTCAGCGGTGTGAGAAGCTCCCTAAGCTGCTCGGCAGTCTCAAAAACCTGCAAATTTTGAGGCTTTTTAATTGCAGTCTTTCGAAAGGAATACCCTGCAGCAAAGATTTTTGCTTCCCTAAAGTCGTTGCAAATTCGATCAATATATCCTTGGAGTGCTTGTGGCTGTGGATGTGAGGTAATGGATGTGATGATAAGCTGCGGCTTATGCTCTTCATAAATGGACTTCAGGCTCAGGTAGGGAACTGTTTGTCCAAGATAATAGGTTCGAATTCCTTCCTTTTTGGCAACATAATGGTAAAAAAGGAGGCCAATTTCGTGGAGCTCATTTTCGGGAAGATAGAAAATGGCTCTAGTGGCCGTTTTAGGCGCCAGAGGCAAGGCATCAATGGCTACAATTATTTTTTGCCTGATCAGGTGAGATATAAAGTGCTCCTGTGCCGGTGTAATGTTGTCGGTGAGCCAGAGCACTCCAATTTTCTCCAAAAAGGGGTACAAAATGCTAACCACCGTTTTTTCGAAACCGTATTTCAGGGTGAGCGTAGCGAGCATCTTTTCAAACTTCTCCTCTTCCAACTCTACCATGGCAATGATCAGCTGGTCGATATAAATTTCAATACTATTTTGTGACTCGCTGAGCTCGCCAACCTTTCGGTTGATTTCGTCCATTGACAGCCCTACGATTTTAGAAATTTTTACACCATGGTTATTCAGCACGGAAACACTGATGATCTTTTTCAGATCCTCATCGGAATAATATCGAATGTTGGTAGTGGTGCGCTTCGGCTCAACCAGCCGATGACGCTTTTCCCAAATGCGAATGGTGTGAGCCTTAATGCCCGAAAGCTGCTCAAGTTCTTTTATAGAGTATCTGCCCATTTCTGATCGTGCAATTTTGGTAATTAACACGCGATAAGGCAATTTGTTACAAAATAATAATGATTGAAAATTCTCCAGCAATTGATCCTCTGAAAGCCGGCAAAGATTGGTTTGCAAGTCATGGCTGGACCCCTTTTGAATTTCAATTGCAGGCGTGGCAAGCCTATCAATCAGGCGAAAGTGGAATGATCAACGCGCCCACCGGAAGTGGTAAGACCTACTCATTGCTGATTCCAATTTTGATGGAAGGGCTTTCGAATTCAAAAAAGAATAGCGGGCTGCAATCCATTTGGATAACACCCATTCGCGCACTCAGCAAAGAAATTGAGTTATCCTCAAAAAGAGCCATTGAAGGACTTGCCTTAAAATGGAAAGTAGGTGTGCGCAGTGGTGACACTTCCACTGCGGAACGCGCCCGGCAAAAGGAGAAACCCCCACAGCTATTAATAACCACACCTGAGAGTCTGCACTTACTGCTGGCGCAAAAAAACTATGAAAGCCTTTTCGCCAACCTCAAATCTATTGTGGTGGATGAGTGGCATGAACTGATGGGTTCAAAGCGCGGGGTATTAATGGAACTCGCGCTTTCGCGCCTCAAGACGGTAGCACCCGGTTTAAAAGTCTGGGGCATTTCAGCAACCATTGGCAACATGGATCAATCGCTGGAAGCATTGATGGGAAGTTATTACAGACAAAAGAAATGCACCGTCATTAAAGCAAATCTTTCGAAGCAAACGGAAATCGTTTCTGTTTTTCCTGATGAGTTGGAACGGATGCCTTGGTCGGGTCATCTCGGCATTGTGCTATTGGATAAGGTAATCCCGATTATTCAACAAAGCACGAGTACACTCATCTTCACCAACACGCGATCCTTTGCAGAGATTTGGTATCAAAAATTATTAGACAGAGCTCCGGAGCTTTCAGGTGCCATTGCGATGCATCATGGTTCGATCAGTCAGGAACTTCGCACGTGGGTGGAAGATCAATTGCATCAGGGAAAATTGAAGGCAGTAGTTTGTACTTCCAGTCTTGATCTGGGTGTAGATTTTCGTCCGGTGGAAACAGTGATTCAAGTTGGGAGCCCCAAAGGTGTGGCACGATTTCTTCAGCGCGCAGGCCGAAGTGGTCATAGACCAGGAGCAGTGAGTAAAATTTATTTTCTGCCTACCAACTCGCTTGAACTTACCGAGGCGGCAGCATTGCGCGAGGCAGTTTCAAAAAATATTGTTGAAGATCGTTTTCCTTACATTCGATCGTTTGATGTGTTGATTCAATACGTGGTAACGCTGGCCGTGTCAGATGGATTTGTACCTGATGTGATTTTGAAAGAAGTACGCGATACCTTTAGTTATGCTTCAATTACGGATGAAGAATGGAGTTGGGTTTTGAACTTTATCACTACCGGTGGTGCAGCGTTGACTGCTTACGATGAATATCGAAAAGTAATTATTGATCAGGGTGTTTACCGTGTTGAGAATAGGAGAGTAGCCCATCGCCATCGGCTTTCTATTGGCACTATTGTAGGCGATAATTCATTATTCGTAAAATACGTGACCGGAAAATACCTGGGCACGATTGAAGAATATTTTATCTCGCGCTTAAATCCCGGAGATGTATTTTGGTTCGCAGGAAAAAAGCTCGAGTTGGTGCGCATTAAGGAAATGGAAGTGCATGTGCGCAAATCCAATCGCAAATCGGGGCGTGTACCCTCCTGGCAAGGGGGCAGAATGCCTTTGTCATCACAACTCAGCGAGATGATCAGAATAAAAATCGATCAATCATCAAAAGGAAAGGAAATGGATGAGGAGATGAAATTTCTAAAACCATTGATGGAGCTGCAGCGAAAGCGATCGCACCTACCCACGATGAACGAGTTTTTGATTGAGTACTTACATACGTCTGAAGGATATCATGTACTGATGTACCCTTTCGAAGGACGCTTTGTTCACGAAGGCATGGCTGCACTGATGGCATACCGGATTTCACAACTTACTCCCATCACCTTTTCCATTGCCATGAATGATTATGGTTTTGAATTATTGTCGGATCAGGAAATTCCCATTTATGAAGCTGTAGAAACGAATGTGTTGGGTGTGGAGGATTTACTGAAAGATATTCAGGCGAGCATCAACTCCACCGAAATGGCGAGAAGAAAATTCAGAGATATTGCGGCCATTGCCGGTTTGGTATTTAAAGGTTTTCCGGGCCAGCCGATTAAGGAGAAACATCTGCAATCATCATCGCAGCTTTTTTACAATGTATTTCACGAATACGAATCAAATAACCTGTTACTGCTGCAGGCGATGGAAGAAGTAATGGATTTTCAGTTGGAAGAGGCCCGCTTACGTGCAGCACTTAATCGCATTGCTCATCAAAAAATTATCATCCGAGAGCCCAAAAAGCCAACACCTTTTTCTTTCCCAATCATGGTAGATCGCATGCGCGAAAAATTGACTTCCGAAAAGTTGGAAGACAGAATTCGAAAGATGGTGGTGCGGTTTGATGAAGATTAAGCTTCGATTTAAAAGCTTGATGAAAATGCTTATCTTTACCTAAGCAGCTATTTTCAATGGCAATTATTGTTAAAGTCAATCGTAAGACAAAACCTGGAGCGGTGCAAAAAGCTCTTAAAAAATTGGCAAAAAAAAATATAAAGGCCGATCGAAAGACTATTGCTGATTTTTATGGTGCTCTCCCTAAGGTTTATGGGGATGGATTAAAGTTCCAAAAGAAGCTAAGGGATGAGTGGTAAACTCTACCTGGCCGATACTAATGCCTTCATCTATTTATTGCAGAAACATCCGGCATTGTCTACTCTTTTAAACAGTGATTGGTATTATTCTTTTATTACTGAGATTGAATTGTTGGGAAAAAAAGGAATAAGGACAGACGAAATATTGAAAGTAAAGGAAATGCTTTCAATCGCAACAAAAATTATTCACAATGAATCTATAAGTGAAAGGGCTATTTCGCTGCGGCAGCGATACACAATCAAGACGCCAGATGCCATCATAGCAGCCACAGCCTGGCATCATCGATTACCTTTGATTACAGCTGACGCGGCCTTTTCAAAAATTAAAGAAATAGATATTTTTCTTGTAGACGTTTCCTGATTTTTCGATTACGAAAGCGCCCTGAAGATCAGAAACAAGGTTCCTGCCATGATCATCACCACAGGCAAGGTGAGAAACCAGGCAATCAAAATATTTCTCACCGTATCGGGTTGAAGATTTTTCACGCCTTTGTTTGCCACCATACTTCCGGCAATACCCGAAGAAAGCACATGTGTTGTACTAACTGGCCAACCAAAGTTGGTTGACAGTCCAATCGTGATCGAGGCAACCATTTCGGCACTGGCACCCTGGGCGTAAGTAAGATGTTCTTTGCCGATTTTCTCTCCAATGGTTTTCACAATGCGTTTCCAGCCGATCATCGTACCAATTCCAAGGGAGAGCGAAATCAAAATAATTACCCAGCGCGGTGAGTAGTCGGTAACTTTTCTGACTTTCTTCAATTCATCTTTCATCACCTTCTTCTCCTGATCGCTCAATCTCACCTCTTCTTTCTTGATTAAAGAATTAAGATTGCGATCCATCACCATAACATCCTTACGCACCTCAAACTTCTTTTCTTTTGGAATAGAATTTACATCCACGATGGAAGCGAAAACATTTTGAAGCCGATCATTCATTTTTATCGACTCTGCCAAACGCTTGCGGTCAGGCGCAGACAATGAAGTTGAGTCAATGGAAGCGGCAACCTGTTCGATCTTAACCAATGAAGATGGCAAACTGGAAGGATTAAAATTTGAATCGAGTGCAAAGTAGGCGGGCACAATGCCAATGAGCACCAGCATTACTAATCCTACACCCTTTTGTCCATCATTGGAGCCATGGAAAAAACTCACCAGTGTACAGGTCAGAAACAGAATGGCTCTGATCCAGATTGGTGGTGGTTGATTCTTCTTAGGTTCTTTGAATAGCATATCGCCCGTTTCCGTTTTACGGGTGGCGGTGCGAATGAAATACATGAGAATGATAGTAACAGAAAAACCGAACAGCGGAGAAAGCAAAAGTGAAAATCCGATCTCCTGAGCCTTGCCCCAATTTACTGCATCTCCAGTTGCTTCTGGTAAAAGAGAGTAGGCCAATCCAACCCCTAAAATTGAACCAATGAGCGTGTGCGAACTTGAACAGGGAATTCCAAAGTACCAGGTGAGTAAATTCCAGGATATGGCCGTGATCAGCAAGGCCATCACCATGGATAAGCTATGGGCAATATTCTGATCTACTAAGGTTTCTACCGGGAGTAAATTCACTATGCCCATCGCCACGCCTATGCCACCGGCAAATACGCCAAAGAAATTCCAGGTGCCCGACCAGATTACCGCCACCCAAGGTTTCAGAGTATTGGTGTAGATAACTGTGGCTACCGCGTTGGCGGTATCGTGAAATCCATTTACAAATTCAAAAGCGCAAGCGGCAATCAAGCAGACTACCAGCAAGATAGAGTAACTTAAATCGAGTTCGAACATAGGTTAAAAGTAGGCAAAGGTAGGTTTAAGAGGTATGTCCAATGTTATGTCAATGTTAACATTTTTTGGCTGTGGGCCTAACTTCTATAGGGCAATAATCATTGAAAATTGTCTAATCTTTTGGTAATCAAGGGTGTTTGATTTAAGGCGCAATTGGCGAGAATATGCTTTCTTGCAGGTTCAATCGCGATGGACCTGTGACCTTTGAATTACTAGGAGAGAAAATCGAATTACTTGCGCAAAAAGCCCTGTTCCTAGAGAAGTGGCGGACGTTGATTGTTGCCGATTTGCATTTTGGAAAAATCAATCATTTTCGAAAATCGGGTATCCCTGTTCCGGGAAATGCGAATGATCGTAATACGGAATTGTTGATCGATTGTATTCAACAATCAAAACCAAAGGAGGTCATATTTTTGGGCGACCTTTTTCACAGTCATTATAATTTTGAATGGGAGGTTGTTGGCCAGATCAGGAAACACTTCTCGCAGGTTGCATTTGAATTGATTCTTGGCAATCATGACATCCTTAGCAATCAACAGTACGAGCGCTATCAATTGAACGTTGTTCGACAGAAAATTGTAGGCCCCTTTTTACTCACACACGAACCTGCGGAGGCTGATGACTATTATAATCTTGCCGGTCACATTCATCCGGGTGTGCGATTAATCGGCACAGGAAAGCAATCACTCACACTACCTTGTTTTTACTTTGGTAAGCGTCAGGGGTTACTTCCGGCCTTCGGGTCATTTACAGGTTTGGCCATCATCACGCCCAAGCGTGATGATAAAATATTTGCTATTGCAGAAGGCAAAATTTTAGAATTGAATTATGCGTAGAAGTTTTTGGATTTTTTTGACGTTGTTATCCCTGTCACTTCAAGCACAGGACACTACACGATTGTCATTGTTATTTGTTGGCGATATTATGCAGCACGACTCTAACATTGCCGCAGCGTACGATCCTGTTAACAAAAAATATGATTATACATCTTGCTTTCAGTGGATCGCTCCAACATTACGCTCGGCAGACATCACCATCGGAAACCTAGAACTTACCCTGGCAGGAGCACCCTATAAAGGATACCCTCAATTTTCAGCGCCCGATGCATTGGCCGTTGCCCTCAAAGATGTTGGCTTCGATGTGTTAGTGACTGCCAATAATCATTGTGTTGATCGAGGGCGAAAAGGCTTAGAGCGCACGGTGAAAGTTTTAGACTCATTAAAAATCCGGCACACAGGCACTTTCGTGGATTCCATTGAACGTGACCGTAATCATCCTCTGATCGTGTCGCGGAATGGCTTCTCGCTATCGCTGCTTAATTACACTTATGGAACTAACGGGCTTCCCATTGTGAAACCCACTAAAGTTAACCTGATCGACACCGCAGCAATTGCTCGCGATTTGCAGAAAGTAAAAAAACAAAATACCGATGCCATCATTGTTTTTTTTCATTGGGGTGCAGAATATCAAAGCTTCCCAAATGCTTTTCAAAAGACGTTGGCCGATTGGTGTTTGCAACGAGGAGCAAAGTTGGTGATCGGTGCACATCCGCATGTTCTTCAGCCTATGGAATGGCGGAAGAAAAAAGATCAGTTGGTAGCGTATTCACTCGGAAATTTTATTTCAGGGCAACGCCCGAGGTTGAGGGATGGAGGCTTGATGCTTTGGGTTGATCTTGAAAAAGTAGAACAAGATTCAACCAGTGCCACAAAAATTAAACATGCTGAATTTGATTTGGAGTGGATGTACAAAACTCCTGGTACGGAGAAGTTTTATAGTCTTCCATTACCGGCCTTTGAGAATGACACCACTTTTGTAAAGGAGAAAAGCATGCGCGATGCATTGCGTGTTTTTAAAGAAGACTCAAGATCGTTGCTGGGTAAGCACAATGTAGAAGTTGCCGAGCGAATTGATAAGGGTGCGTTCTTTTATCGCATTGAGCTCATACCTTTTGAGCCACTGGCAGGAAATCCCTTCTCTGATTTTTTTAGTATTGAAAGTGATCCATGGGATTCAGAAAAATACTGGACAGGAAAGTTTTATGATGTTGAGTCTGCAGAGCAAGCCTTGAGTGAACTGCTGACAAAAATTCCAGCCAAGGCTTCTGCCATCCGTAAGTTTATCGACCGCTGAAAATGATACCGATTGAAAACTCAAGACCTGTAAAGTCAATCCTGGCGTCCTTGTAGTCAACCGCCACAGTGCTGTTGGATCCGCTTAGCGTTCCACCGGAGTAGCGGCCACTCAATGGAAATTTTGCGCTGCCCATTAAATAATTTGTCTCCAATGAAATTCCAAATTGGCGAGTGACATCAATGGTGATTTCAAATCCGGCATGATAGCCGAAGCCCGGATGATTTTTGAAACTTAGATCCGAGTTAGCGATATCCCAATGTTCATACGTTCGGATGGCGCGATCAAAGTTTCCGTAATTCAATTTGTTGGCGAATCCATAAAATGCGAATCCTCCTGCTTTTACATCGAACTCTGCCTTCTTGCCTTTGAATTGCAGCACAAATTCTGCCGGCACGAAGAGCGTAAAGTTTGGACCTAGTAATGCTTTGCGCGATTCAAAAGGTAGATCAATAATGTTTAATCCTGACATGCGATAGAGTGATGCACCGGTTTGAATGGCTAAATAATTATTTAAGCTTACACCAAGGCCGCGAATCGAAAATGGGCTAATCGGTGTGGAGAAGTCTCCATGCCGGGGAAGGAAGTAGGAAAAAGAAAGTCCAAAATCCTGTGCCAATGCGCTAACGCTTGTCAGTGCAGCCAGCATCAGTGTGAAAAATAATTTCTTCATGATCATCGCTGATTATAATCGGTAAATAAAGTTTGAAGGTAAGCTTTCGCGAAATCTAATTCTTCTTCGGTTCCTTCCTTTCTCAGGTAATTATTTAAATCAAAATCATAAATACTTTCTTTCTCTGGCGTGAGCAGCCCATACCCATTGTTAAAAATATAAATGGCAAAAGGCTTTGCATGGAGTGACAACATGTTTTTGCTAAACATAAAATTGGATTTGACATGATCCACCTGACCGAGGATCGTATTCGCAATATCAGTGTGACCACCAAGTGTTGAAATAACGGTGCCACGTGTATCAATCGCACCGCCCAGCCAAAGCATCGGTATTTTAAAACGTTTTTTGTCTTTTAGTTCTTCAGGGTTGGGAAAGCGATGACCATGATCAGCAGTGATGATGATCAACGTGTTTTGCCACCATGGTTTAGTTTTAGCTTGCCCGATAAATTCTCCAAGACTTTTGTCAGCGTAGTAGCAGGCATTTAAAAATAATGCGCGTTCATCGTTGCCCTTAAATACCGGCTGCATCGGAACTTCAAAGGGCTCGTGACTGCTGAGTGAAAGCATCACCTTGAAAAACGGATTTGTGGCTGTGTCGGCCTCCTGAAGTAAACGGTTGAATACATAATGATCGGCCACACCCCATTTTGATCTGTCAATGCTATCATCAAAATCATCATCTTGAGTGATATGACTAAATCCGGCCAGCGTAAGGTATGATTCCATGTTGGCAAAGCCGATGTTGCCTCCATACACAAATGAAGTGTGATATCCTGAAGCGGCCATTTCTCGTGGAAGAAAATTCAACCCCTGAGTTTTTTCCGGGAACTTGATAATGGAAGTTCTGGGTTGTGCGGGGTAAGCGCTTAATATTGAAACCAGCCCCTTATCAGTGCGATCTCCGCTCGAATAGAAATTGGAAAATAGAACACCTTCTTTTACCAAACGATTTAAGTTTGGTGTGACGCCAGGCTCACCGCCTAAGGGTTCAATGATTTTTGCTGTGAAGCTCTCCATCACAATGAGAATCACGTTTGGCTTTTGCTGGTTAACCAATCGCTGTGTTGTATCCGTGTCTTTCGCTATCCATTGAGTTAATTGTTCTTCAGCATTACCTGAATAAAACGTTGAGGGATACCGGATATCATTATCGGATTGAACACTTTTTAAAAAATTCCAAACGACATTGATGCCCGCATGATTGGGAAATGTTTTTGTCTTGTGGTAATAAACTACTCCCGTATTTAAAGGAGCTACATCAAAACTGCTGCGAATAGGAATGAACAGCAACCCGGTAACCAGAAACATTGTAACCGAGTGGCTCTTTGGCATTTCAGTTAGCTCAAGAAGTTGGGGTGCCAACTTTCTCCAATAGAAGAGAAGGAACGATGCGAATAGAAGACTAAACAAAATGATGAGAATCACCAGGCTAATTGAGTTCACACTTCCGGCAGCCTCTTTGCCCACATAAAAAAGTGGTGTAGTGTTCATGCGAAAGCCCCAATGTTTGTATAGCTCCAGGTCAGTAATCACAATGAGGCAAGAGAACAAAAGCAGCACAATAACAAATAAATTGTGCGTACGATAAATTTTCAGGTTTGAGAGAAAAGGAGAAAACGTGAAGAGAAGCCCGGTAGTGATCAACCAGTATGCAGCCATAGCAGCATCCATCCGAAGCCCCAGCGATAGTATCATCAAAAAATCAAATGCTGATAAATCCATGCTTTGCCGAAAATGAAATGCAAGAAAGAGTGTCCGGCATACCTCAAAAAACAGAAGCCAGAAGATGCCCATCAGCACAAAAAAGGAAATTCGCTTTTTCATTTTGTATTCGGTGCGAAGATACATAAGGAGCTATGAAAACCGCTTAAATAAATCGAGCATGATTCTTTACTGCCTTTGTATTACTTTCAACAATAATTTTAACCACATGAAGTATACTTTTCTTCTTTTGTCCCTTTTCGTTTTTGGCTGTACACCAAAGCCAACTGCAGATCTCATCATTATAAACGGTAAGATTTACACGGTCAATGAGCAAACCCCAACAGTAGAAGCTGTGGCGGTGAAAGACGGCAAGATTCTCTATGCCGGTGACCTTGAAGGACTATCGGACTACGAAGGAGAAAACACCAAGATGATCGACTTGAATGGTAAGACGATGACACCCGGCTTGATTGAAGGTCATGGTCATATCATGGGGCTTGGCTACAACGAATTGAACTTGGATTTGATGGAGGTAAAGAGCTATGAAGAGTTGGTTGAGAAAGTAAAGGAGGCTGTTGCAAAAGCACAGCCGGGGCAATGGATTCTGGGTAGAGGATGGCATCAGGACAAGTGGGATAAAAAACCTGAAAAAATGTTCAAAGGATTTCAAACTCACCAGTTGTTAAGTTCTGTTTCGCCAGACAATCCTGTATTTCTTTCACATGCCAGTGGACATGCAGGTTTTGCAAATGCCAAGGCCATGCAGCTTGCAGGAGTAAATCAACTCTCGATTGAAAAACTTTCGAAGGATTTGGGAGAGGGGGGGGAAATCATTCGTGATAACCTGGGCAACCCTACCGGGATTTTCAATGAGCGTGCTCAAGGATTGATTGGTGCAGTAATTCCAAAAAATACAAAGGAGACCAATACGCAAGCATTGGAGTTAGCCATTCAAGCTTGTTTGCGAAATGGTATTACCAGTTTTCACGATGCAGGCGCCACTCGCACCAGCATTGAATTGTTTAAAGAGTTTAAGGATGCAGGCAAGTTAGATACCCGGTTGTATGTGATGCTCACAGGCTTCGACCGTGATTTGATCTATGAATATTTTCGAAAAGGACCAGAGATTGATTCTACGGGATTACTCACCATACGATCCATCAAACTGAATTGTGATGGCGCGCTGGGCTCGCGTGGCGCATGGTTGCTGCAGCCTTACTCTGATCGACCTGACTTTAGTGGTATGCCAACCATCTCGATGGATACTGTATTGAAAACATCGCGTGAAGCATTGAAGTATGGATTTCAGGTCTGTGCTCATGCCATTGGCGATCGCGCCAACAGAGAAATTCTGGATCGGTTTGAAACTTCCTTTAATGAAAACCCAGCGAAAGCAAAGGATAGCAGATTTCGTATTGAACATGCACAGCATGTTGATCCGCAAGACTTGCCTCGCTTTGCCAAGCTAGGCGTGATACCGGCCATGCAGGCCATTCACCTTTCATCTGATCGCCCCTGGGCCATTGAGCGGTTGGGCGAAAAACGAATTAAAGAAGGCGCTTACATGTGGCAAACATTTTTGAAATCAGGAGTTAAAATTGTGAATGGTACCGATGTGCCGGTGGAACCCATAAATCCTATTGCTTCATTCTTTGCTTCCGTAACGCGGCAAACTCTAAAGGGGACACCCGAAAGTGGCTACGAGCCTGAAGAAAAGATGACTCGTGAACAGGCCTTACGATCGTACACGCTGGATGCGGCCTACGGAGCTTTTGAAGAAAAAATAAAAGGATCTATTGAAGTAGGGAAACTGGCGGACTTCACTGTTTTCTCTCAGGACCTGATGACTGTACCCGATGCTCAATTACTTTCCACGGCAATTGAAATGACCATTGTTGGTGGCAAGGTTAAATATGAGAAGAAGTAAAACCTTATCGAAGTCTGAAGAAAAACAAAAGGCCCCGATTTTGGGGCCTTTTGTTTTTCCGGAAGGAACAATTATTTCAAAAATTTATGAGCACGCTCCATCAACAGCTTGCGATCGGCCGTGATAGTAGGGTCGCTATAAATTCTGGAAGACAACTCAGCAACAACACCTTTCTTATACCCTAACTTTTCGGCAACCGATTCACAAAAATGTATTTCACTCTTGAACACCTGGCCATCGCTTTTCATTAATTGAATCAGGTAATATAAGTTCTCAAACTTCTGGTCTTCTGTGAAAGCGGAAAGGTCACCAATTGGCTTAGGGCTTTTCATCATCGAGTCGATTTCCTCCTTAGAAATCCCGTTCGCTCTTCCAATACTATGGATGATTTTGGATTCCTTTTCGGCTACCGTACTGTCGCTGGCCGCTAAATTGATGAGCACATTCAATTGATCTTTAACCATAAGAATTATTTTTGAACAAAGGTATTATATAAGTATAAGCGAAATTTAGTTAAAAATAGGCTATTTCTTACAACATTGGAAAAAAATGAAAATTTGGAAATCCAAAGAAGCAACCAACCGTTTACTTGCTGGTCTTTGATGCAAAAGATTTGAATTCTATGAAAAAATTAATGGTTTTAGTCCTTCTTATCGTTACTGGTCTTCCGCTTTTAGCACAGCAATCTGAAACGCGCTCGGTGGGTTCGTTCAGAGGCATTAAATCTGCTGAGGCGATTGATGTCTATTTGAAGAAAGGCGACAAAGAAAGTGTTAAAGTGGAGGCAATGGGGGTTAACTTATCTGAAGTGATTACGGAAGTCTCTGGTACCTATCTTAAAATACACATGGACGATGGACATTATCGTAATAAGAATGTAAAAGTTTACGTCACCTATGTGAGCTTGGATAAGATTTCAGCAAGTTCTGCTTCCAATGTTTTTTCGGAAGGAACGATTAAGACAACCAATCTTGAGTTAAGTGCCTCGAGCGCGGCTTCTATTGAAATTTCTGTAGACGCAGAATCGCTTAGTGTTGACGCCTCAAGTGCCGGTGATGTAGTATTAGAAGGTAAATCAAAAAGAGTAGAGATTGAAGCGAGCAGTGCGGGTGATATTGATGCCTACAATTTAGAAAGCGAAGTTGTTAATGCAGGCGTGAGCAGTGCGGGTAGTGCGAAGATAAATGTGTCCAAAGAGTTAGATGCTCGGGCAAGCAGCGGTGGAAGTATTCGTTATCGGGGCAATCCATCAAAGTCCCTCGTGAATTCCAGCAGTGGCGGTTCAGTAAAGAAATCGAACTAAGTAAATAAAGGCCCAAGTAAAGCGATAAGCCCTGGTAAAGCCGGGGCTTATTTTTTTGCCGACTTAATAGTCACTAACATTCTATCTTCCAGTCGGTTGATTTCCCAATTGACATAAGCAATGGAAAAACTTTTTGCATAGTAATAATCTGTACTATTCACTTTGGGTGCCACAGTGGTGGATTTTTTTACTGCCGTTGTCATAGATAATCAATTTAAATTTTGATAAGAGACGCAAAAGAGCTGGTTTTAGTTTCTAAGGGCTCAAAATTCTCGCTTGCGCGATTTTCTTTCGCCATGATCTACACCGATTGAAGTTCATTTTTAAACCCATCTGATCAAAAAAATATACATTAAATTAAAAATATGGTTTAAAAATGACCCTTAATTTATAAAATCCGTCTATTTTTGACGCGAAATTGATTAAAACCAAAACCACTATGGCTCATTTGCGATTTGAAGCTCTTAAAAAACTCAATGAAAGGTCCAAGGTGCATGTCGAACCATCCTCTCCCCACATTTCTCAATTCTTTGGAGAAAATGTTTTTGGAATGGAGCAGATGAGGGCAACATTAGCCCCGGCCGTTTTCAAGAAAGTAAGTAATGCTATTAAAAACCATGAGAAGATTGATGAAGCTACAGCCGATGCAGTAGCCTCAGCGGCAAAATCCTGGGCGATTGCCAAAGGTGCCACTCACTTCACACACTGGTTTCAGCCGATGACGGGCGGCACAGCTGAAAAGCATGATTCATTCTTTGATGCCCTTGCCGGAATTGAGCGCTTCAAAGGAAGTGAATTGGTGCAGCAAGAGCCCGATGCTTCTTCATTTCCAAGCGGTGGTATTCGCAGCACTTTTGAAGCTCGCGGTTATACAGCGTGGGATCCTACCTCTCCCATGTTTTTATATGGTAAAACGTTGAGCATTCCTACCATTTTTGTTTCCTATACTGGTGAAACGCTTGATACCAAAGCTCCATTATTAAAGGCTCTTAAAGCCGTTGATCTTGCTGCAACTAAAGTTTGTCAATTATTCGATAAGGACATTCAACATGTAGTTGCCTCCCTCGGGCCTGAGCAGGAATATTTTGTGGTTGACAAAGCATTGTTCAATGCCCGCCCTGACTTGGTGATGGCTGGAAGAACAGTATTCGGTCACGCTCCTGCACGTGGTCAGCAGTTGGAAGATCATTATTTTGGAACGATTCCTTCACGTGTTTATGACCTGATGAAGGATTTTGAAATCGAATGCTGGAAGTTGGGAATTCCCGTGCGCACACGCCACAATGAAGTAGCACCTAGCCAGTTTGAAGTAGCTCCATTATTTGAAGAAGTAAACGTTGCCAACGATCACAACCAATTGATGATGGATGTGATCAATCGTGTGGCAGAGAAACATGATTTGAAAATCCTCTTCCATGAAAAACCTTTTGCCGGCCTTAACGGAAGCGGAAAGCACAATAACTGGTCGTTGATTACCGATACGGGTGTAAACCTTTATGCGCCATCCAGCTCAGCAAGAGACAATTTACTCTTCCTGACATTCTTCATCACCACTATTAAAGCGGTGCACGAGCATGCTGATTTGTTGAGAGCAAGTATTGCAACTGCCGCCAACGATTTCCGCCTTGGAGCAAACGAAGCACCACCAGCAATCATGTCTGTATTCATCGGTGCACAAATGACTGCTGTATTGGATGAATTGGAAAAGAAAGGAAATGTGAAGATTGAGAAAGGCGACAACATGTACATGAAATTGGGTATCGATCAGATTCCTGAAATCATCCTGGATGCTACCGATCGTAACAGAACGTCTCCTTTTGCCTTTACGGGAAATAAATTTGAATTCCGTGCAGTAGGTGGAAGCGACAATTGTGGTACACCCATGACTGTGTTGAATTTGATCGTTGCAGATCAGCTCACCAAGTTCTTTGATGTGGTAAACGCTGAAATTGAGAAAGGAGAGGAGAAGCGCCTGGCAATTGTAAATGTACTTCGCAAGTACATTAAAGAGTCGAAGAGCATTCGCTTTGAAGGAGATGGTTATTCTGATGAGTGGGTGAAGGAAGCCGCTAAGCGTGGATTGAATAACATCAAGAATATGCCGCGCGCTGTTGATGCTTACTTATCAAAGAAATCAATTGATCTGTTTGAAAAGCACGGAGTACTTAGCCACAAAGAAGTGGAGGCTCGCAACGAGATTCGTTTGGAAAGCTATATCAAGAAGGTTCAGATCGAAGCGCGTGTAATCGGTGATTTGGCCATGAACCACATCATTCCTACCGCAATTGCTTATCAGAACAAGTTGATTCAAAACGCTAATGGATTGAAAGGCCTTGGAGTAGATAACAAAGCGGTGGTTCAAACCATAAAGGAAATTTCCGAGCACATTGATGTGATCAAAACAGGTGTACGCCAGATGGTGGATGAACGCAAACGCATCAATAAAATTACGGATACGCATAAACGTGCCTACGCCTATTGCGATGACATTAAAGAGAAATACTTCGATGCCATTCGCGATGCAGTAGATAAATTGGAATTACTGGTGGACGATGAAGATTGGCCATTAGTAAAGTACAGAGAGTTATTGTTCTTGCGTTAAAGAACACTCTAACAACAAAACGAAAGGCAACTCCTACCAGAGTTGCCTTTTTTCATGTCAAAGGTTTATGCTTTTAATGATACTAATGGTATTAATTGACCCTATATTTTATAAAAACATACTAAATATTTATAAATAGGTTTAAAAATGACCCTATTGCAATCGGATTCTGTAATAAATATTTAAAAAGTGGTTAAAATTTAACCTTATGTTGTCAAATTTGATCTATAAGTTGATAAATAAAACCTAAAACCTATGAGAAAGTCGATTGTCTTTTTAGTTCTGCTCATTGCCGTCAGCATCTTAGCGGTGATCATGCCTGCGGTGCCTGGTCCCATCGTGACGGATGGAATCAATTCAGGAGATGTTGCCTGGATGCTGGCCGCTACTGCATTGGTACTGCTGATGACTCCGGGTCTGGCTTACTTCTATGGCGGAATGATTGATACGAAGAATATCATCTCCACCATGTTGCAAAGCTTTATCGCCATGGGTGTTATTAGTGTGTTATGGATTGTTATTGGTTTCAGCCTTGCCTTCGGTGATTCTATCGGTGGCTTCATCGGCAACCCCACATCGTTCTTCATGTTTCAGAATGTGTTGGATGGCAAACCATGGTCACTTGCTCCCACTATTCCGTTAGTATTGTTTGCATTCTTCCAATTGAAGTTTGCCATCATTACTCCGGCACTCGTTACGGGAACATTTGCCGAGCGCATCAAATTCAAATCGTATATTTTATTCCTGGTATTGTTCTCTCTACTCATTTACGCACCATTAGCACATTGGACCTGGCATCCTGATGGATTCTTGTTCAAGATGGGCGTTCTTGATTTTGCAGGAGGTACTGTGGTGCACATGTCTGCAGGATTTGCTGCCTTAGCCGCATCCATCTACTTAAGAGATAAATCTGAAAAGAAAAGTGCGATCTCCCCTGCGAACATTCCTTTTGTATTATTAGGAACTGGTTTGCTTTGGTTCGGTTGGTTTGGATTTAATGCCGGAAGTGCAATGGGAGCAGGAGCACTTGCAGCCTCTGCATTTGCAACCACCAACACAGCAGCCGCGGCAGCAGGATTAGCATGGATTCTTTTTGATGCAGCAAGAGGCAAGAAACCTTCGGCCGTTGGATTTTGTATTGGTTCAGTAGTGGGCCTTGTAGCCATCACTCCTGCAGCAGGATTTGTAACTATCCCTTCAAGCTTATTCATCGGAACGTTCGCCAGTATCATCAGCAATGTTGTGGTTCATTGGAAGTCAAAGACTTCATTGGAAGACACACTCGATGTATTTCCTTGCCATGGCGTGGGTGGTGCAGTAGGTATGGTGATGACCGCCTTGCTTGCCAACACTGCCGTGAATGCAGCTAATACGACCGGCAACGGATTGTTGTTTGGCGATACCGCTCTCTTTATCGTTCACTTAAAAGCTCTTGCGATAGTCGTTACCTACACCGTGGTTGGCTCCTTCGCCATTTTGAAGATTGTTGATGTGATTTTCAATCTGGGTGTGAGCAAGACCGAGAAGGAGGTTGGTTCTGACTTTGCGCAACATGGCGAGAACGTGACGTTCGATTACGCCAAAGCTTCTTAATGAAATGATTATCCCAAACCTAACCTTTAAGTGTGTGATCAAAGATTTCAAAAAAAATAGCTCTTAAATCAAGAGCAGCAGTGAGGAGCGATTCAAAGTGAGTTGCTTGTCACTAAAGCATCCCGCGGGGTGTGAGATACCCCAGCGGGATAACCTTAGCTTATTTTATTACTAAAACATACAAAAATAATGAAAAACTACAGACTAAAACTGTTAGTGATCGCGGCCGTGCTTTTTTTCATCTTACCAGAAACACAGGCGCAGTCTGATTTGATTGTCGCTTCCAATACGGTTAAACCGATCAGAATAATTGAAGAGAAAATTGTAACGGCCGGTGAGGCAAAAGAAAAAGAAGATGAAGAGAAAAAAGAGGAGGAGGGAAAGTTTAGTGTATCCGGCTATCTTGATTCTTACTACTTCACCAATTTTAATAAACCCGCTTCACGCGATAACATGGGTCAATCCGGTGTGGGCCGGGGATTTGATCGCAGGGTAGATCAGTTTCAATTAGGAATGGTGCAAACGGTTTTTAAATACACCAACAATAAATCTGAAGGTATTATTGATTTAGCATTTGGTCCCAGCGCCCAGTATGGAAACTATGGTAATGTGCCGGTCTCTGCCCCAAGCTACGGATATAAAGTGGGTAACGATGTGTTGTCGGCTGTGATGATTAAGCAGGCATACTTTAAATACAATGCAACCGACAAGCTTTCATTCATTGCAGGTCAGTTCGGTACGCACATCGGCTATGAGTACATCGATGCACCACTAAACTTTTTTTACTCCATCAATCATACCTTCAATAGTGGCATTCCTTTCTACCACACCGGAGTTAAAGCTACCTATGCATTCAGTGATAAGGTTTCATTAATGCTCGGTGGTGTGAATGGATTTGACTATGTGCATGATAACAACCGAGCCAAAGGGATAATTAGTCAGCTATCATTGGTTCCTGCAAAAGGGTTGAGTGTTTACTTCAACTTTATTTCATCAAACGAAGCTAATGCAGATGCTCAGGGGAAGACTCCCAAAGGAAACTTTACGGTGTATGATCTAAATGGGGGATATCAGGCCACTGACAAATTATTTATCGGGTACTGGTTTATGTATGGCAGGCAGCACGGCACATTGGGTTCGCCCGGCACATTTGTGCCTGCCGATGGAAATGTGGATGAAGTAAAAACGTGGGGAGGTGCTAATCTATACGTGACCTACGCACTTTCCGATATTTTTAGTCTTGGCCTTCGTGCTGAACATTTTGATAACAAGTCTGGCGCCCGAGGCTTACGCAATGTAGATGTTACCGGTCAGGCATTGGGTGCATCGGCCAACACATATACCGTTACTGGATCGTTTACCTTATCGGATGGACACCTGATTTTGAAACCCGAATTGAGAGTTGATTCCTTTAGTAAATTAGGTGGTGCCGGAAACGAAAGTTCGCAGCAGTTTATGGATTCTGACGGTAACTTTACCAAGAACGGCCAATCAACACTGGGTATGGCTGCGATTTATAAATTTTAAGGCGTTGTAGTCGTTAAAGTTTGGGGTTCTTTATCGTGGACTCCAAACTTTTTCATTTTGGCTGTATATCAAAATCATTCTTCAAGCTAAGACTCATTAAGTCTAAATTAGCGAATTCACTTTTCTTAAAGCCTGTTCTATTCTTTTTAACCACGGCATCGATGTATCGTCCCTTCACCGCGTTCTCCGTTCGATAGTACTCCGTAGACTTTTCAATTTTTTCATAATACAGAGCATACACGGTTACCAGATAGTAATCGGCCACAACATCCACAATAAATTTACCGGTCCATTCCCCCTCACAATACATGCGGGGTGTATTCAGATAGGTTCGGCCATAACGTTTGCAGTCTACTTTATAATGCTTGAGTTCTCCATTGTATCCTGTTTCTGTGCGCACCACATTAAAGGTGAAAAATTTTGATTTGAGCATTTGCACCACTTCTCTTCTCAGGCTGTCCTGCGATCCTTTGTATTGAAAGGTGTAACGCCAAAACACGTCATTATTCTGTACTTCAAACCGATCGTATTTTTGACCATGACTGGCGAATGACACCAATAGCAAAAGCAGCATGCTCGTCAATACACGACTGGTGCCAAAATATTTAAATATGCGACCGGGAAACACGAAATGGCTTTGATTCACCTTGTTCAATTTTTGAAAAATACCTTTTGTTCAAAGATATTATAGTTTGGCAAAACGCAATGATTAAATCGGTTGCGCGGTAAGAGCCAAATGTGAGATGAACAGCTTGGGAAACGGCTCATGCTTTTTTTTTCTTTAAAAGTAGTTAGCTTTGCTTTTGTAAATGAAGAAGCTGCTGTCTATTGCTCTAATCTTTCAGGTACTGATCTCTTCAGTACAGGGGCTTGATGGCGTATTTACCGATTCCAATAAGGTTATTACTAAACCGGCTCATATTCCTTCCGGCACCTACTTAATTGCAGATGTAGAAGAGGCATCAGAACATTTCAGAGAATCTTCACGAATGGATGGCTCATTGGGAGCATACTCCTTAAGCATCGACAACTATTTTTTTCATCACCCTTCGGTTCTAGCCGACATCAAAATCATTCAATCAGTTCACTTCGAGCTGCGGATTTTCCTTCGAAAACTTCCGAAAAAACTATTTCTTGGATTTAGGTCTCTTTTGATTTAGTAAGTACTCATTCTCTTGTGTTTGATGGCGGCATTCGTGCTTGGCTGTCTATTCTATTTCTATTTTCTGTTTTTTTAGTTTACTCGGCTAGTTCATTTCGTAAATGTTTCTGCAGATGAAAATCAGATTTCTCTGGTGCATGATTGCATGTACCCTGATTGGCGTTCAGTTCGCCAATGCTCAACCTCCCGACACCGTGCTAACATTTGCCCAGGCAAAGGCAAGGCTTATGAAAGCCAATCTTGGTTTGTTGGCTTCTTATTATGACATCAATATCGCTAAGGCTGGCCTTATTCAAGCCAGGGTGTGGAACAACCCTTACTTTGTTTTCAATGGTGACCTTTACTCGGTTGAAACCAACGAATATTTTCATTTTAGAAACCAGCATTTGCTGCAAGTGGAGCAAACGTTTTCCTATGCCGGCAAGCACACCAACACGGTAAGGCTTGCCCGAATAAATGTGGAGATGGCAGAAAAGCAACTGGAAGATGTCCTGCGCAGTTTGCTCTATGAAACCGGAAATATCTACAGTGATTTGGCCGCTCTTCAAGAGAAAGGGGTGCTCTATCAGCAAGTGATGATTAGTTATGATAGATTAATGGCCGCTACGCGAAAGCAATTGGAGGTAGGAGCAATCTCGGTTACAGAGGCACTGCGATTAGAATCGGAATACCTCGCGGTGAAGACGGACGCCATTGAAAACTACAATGAAAAGGAAAAGGTCATGGCCGACCTTCGCACATTATTAAGATTGCCGGAAGACACTACGTTTTATGTGGAGCAGCGCGTACCAATTATCGGTCAGGAGTTTGACCCCAAAGTGTTGGCAGATCAGGCAACTTCGTCTCGTCCGGATTTGATGGTAAAAAAAATTGACAAGAAGTATCAGGAGCGAAACCTTGCCTTGCAGCGTTCGATTGCAGTTCCTGATTTAAAGCTGGCATATCAACCTCGTGACAGAGGTAGTAATTATGTGCGCCCTTATCAGGGGTTTAATGTGGAGTTCAATATCCCATTGTTTGATCGCAATCAAGGCGATATAAAAGCTGCTGAATTTAGTTCGCGCAAATCAACCTTACAGTTTAGTCAGCTTGAGAATCAGGTGAGAAATGAAGTAATGGCCGCCTACAATCGCTATAAGAGTTCGAATGCCGGCCTTGCAAATTATAACACAGAGTTTCTCAATCGCCTTAAAGAAATGCACATCAGCACGAATGAGAATTTTCAAAAGCGGAACATAAGCCTGCTTCAGTTTATCGATCATCAGCGCATTTACATTCTCACCAACATTCAACTGATTGAGTTGAGACAGCAATACCTTAATAACGTGAACGAATTGAATTTTGCGGTGGGTACAAACCTCATTGAATACTGAACCGAACAATTATGAAAAACACATTGAATATAATTGCCTTGCTGCTTTTGACAACACTCGGTTGTGATGTGTACGCACAAAGCAAAGAGACCATACTCGCTGAAGGCGAGTCTAAAAATGTTTTCGAGAAGAAATTTCGCGTGGGAATTTCCGGAAATCAGTATTGGGGAAATATCAAAGGAAAAAACCTGGCACGCGATTATTTTGGCAAGCCATGCCTGGGCTCTAACATTCGGGCAGAATACTATCCATTGTCGTTCATTGGTATTGGTGCTGGTTTTGGAATTCAGCAACGCGGTGCAGGAATCATAAACACTGATGTTTCCGGTGGGTCGTTCACGCATCCCTGGGAGTTGCCTCAGTTTAATGGTGACTCTACCTATCGGGAGCGCCTTCGATTCAATACACTTGAAGTTCCTGTAACATTATTGTTGCGCACCCCTAAGGATGTGATCCGCGGTGTGCGGTTAAGTGCCGCAGCAGGAATTGCGTTGGTGCACACTACCCGCGTGAACGATATTTTCCTAAGCGTGGAGGACGGTTATCACCTCGATCAAATTGTTACTCGCGATTATGTGAAAAATGATGTGCCCATCCAACTTTCGTTTGGAACAGATATCAGCATGGCGGGTGTCAGCATCTTTCAATTTCACCTGGTGTACACCAAAGGAACTAAAAATGTATATGCTGCAGGGCAAGGCGATGGACGTTTAGAAACTTATGGATTCAGGCTTTCCTGGTTATACTAACTCAAAATCAATCTGAAATTTTAAACTAATTATCAAATAGCGTTCATATGAAATTCAAATGGCTATTCATCCTCTCCATGGTGTTCATTCAATCGTGCAAGCAGCATGAGAATCAGGAAGCTAATCCGAAATTTAAATTGACCGAGACGCTCTCAAAAGGTAAAGAGCTTGCCGAGGTAAAACTCCAAACGGTAGAGTCCGAACTCATGCTTACCGGAAAAATCAGCTTCAACGAAGATAAAGTTGCACGGGTATTTCCATTAGCGGGAGGTTTTGTGCGTGATCTTTATGTAGAGTTAGGTGATCATGTAAAGAAAGGTCAGGTGATGGCCATTATTCGAAGCCCTGAAATTGCAGGGTTTACACGTGAAGGAGTGGCTGCCGAATCGCAAGTGAGAGTGGCCGAGAAAAATGCACAGGTGGCCCAGGAACTTTATAAGAGTGGAAATATCTCTGAAGTAGAATTGATCAATTCGCAGAAGGAGCTTGAAAATGCAAAAGGTGAGTTGGCCCGCATTCAGGCTGTGTTAGATATGTATAGCGCTGGAAGCGGATCTACTTATCCGATCAAGTCACCCGTTTCAGGCGTGATCGTTCAAAAAAATATAGCGCTCAATATGGAGTTGCGTACCGAAGATATCAGTCCAGTGTTTATAGTTGGCGATCTGGATGATGTTTGGGTAATGGCAAACATTTATGAATCAGACATTACCAAGATCAAAGAAGGATATGAAGCCGAAGTAACTACCATTCCGTATCCGGATAAAATTTTCCGTGGAAAAATTGATAAGATATTCAGCCTGATGGATGCGGAGAGTAAAGTTGTAAAAGCACGTGTAACATTAAAGAATCAAAACTTTGAGCTTAAGCCTGAGATGTTTGCAAATGTGCGCGTCACTTATCAGGAGCCTGTGAAGAAATTGGCAGTCCCTTCCAATGCATTAATTTTTGATAAGAGCAGATATTTTGTAATGATCTACAAAGCCGATGACAACATCGAAACGAGGGAAGTTACCTTGTACAAAGACACCGGAAAAATCACGTATATCGATACAGGACTGACCGAAGGAGAGAAGGTAATGACCAAGTATCAGTTGTTGGTTTATGATGCACTAAATGATTAACCGAAACTCTTGAATCAGTTGCATCATGGACAAATTTGTTAAGAATATAATAGCGTTTTCTCTCAAGAACCGCTTCTTCGTTTTTTTCTCTACCGCTGTTTTGATCATTGTTGGAATCTGGAGTTATGTTAAAACTCCACTGGAAGCCTTTCCGGATGTCACCAACACCCAAATCATTGTAGTAACACAATGGAATGGCCGCAGCGCAGAAGAGGTGGAGCGTTTTGTGAGCGTGCCCATTGAGGTGGCCATGAATAGCGTGCAGCGCAAAACCAGCGTTCGCTCTATTTCGATGTTTGGCTTGTCTGTCATGAAAATCATTTTTGAAGATGATGTAGACGATTTTTTTGCGCGACAGCAAGTCAATAACCTTCTGCGAAATGTAAGCTTACCCGAGGGTGTAGAACCCGATGTTCAGCCACCTTATGGACCTACGGGAGAAATTTTTCGCTACACGTTGAAGAGTGATCGTAATACCAGTGAATTGCTGGCGTGGCAGGATTGGGTAATTGATCGTCAGTTGAGAGCGGTAGCCGGTGTGGCCGATATTGTTTCTTTTGGCGGCTCGCGAAAAGTCTATGAAGTAAATGTCAATCCATTACTGCTTTCAAAGTATGGAATTACCCCATTAGAAGTTTACGAGGCCATTTCCAAAAGCAACATTAATGTGGGAGGTGATGTGATTGAGAAGAATGGTCAGGCCTATGTTGTACGCGGAATCGGCCTGCTGCAAAGCATCGAGGACATTGAAAATATTCTGATCGAAGATATCAATGATGTTCCTATCCTGGTAAAGAATGTGGGCACCGTTAAAGTAGGATCACTTCCAAAAGTTGGTCAGGTAGGGTTAGATGCAAACGATGATGTGGTAGAAGGGATTATTGTAATGCGCAAAGGTGAAAACCCTGCTCAAGTTTTAGGAAGAGTAAAAGCAAAGATTGCCGAAGTGAATGAAAAAATTCTTCCTTCCGACATCAAGATGGTAACGTTTTACGATCGCGATAAGCTGATGGACTATTGCCGGGAGACGGTGCTGGGCAATTTGGTGGAGGGTATTCTTTTCGTAACCATCGTGGTGTTCATTTTTATGCTCGACTGGCGCAGCACGGTGATTGTTTCGATCATCATTCCTTTGGCGCTCCTTTTTGCATTTATGTGTTTGAAGTTAAAGGGTATGTCAGCCAACCTGCTTTCGATGGGTGCCATTGACTTTGGAATTATCATCGATGGGGCAGTGGTAATGGTGGAGGGACTTTTTGTGCTTCTGGCCACGCGCGCTCATGAACTGGGAATGCATCAGTATAACAGCCTATCAAAATTAGGGTTGGTGAAAAAGGCTGGTTCTGAATTAGGCAAGGCGATCTTCTTTTCCAAGTTGATCATCATCACCAGCCTTGTTCCCATATTCTCTTTTGAAAAGGTGGAAGGAAAAATGTTTTCACCACTGGCCTACACGCTTGGCTTCGCCTTACTAGGTGCCTTGTTGTTCACGCTTACACTCGTGCCGGTATTGTGCAGCATCTTATTTGATAAGAATATTAAGGAGAGACATAATCCTGTGGTAAACTTTTTCAACCGAATCGTGTCTTCCGGGTTCACCTACACGCTGCGGCATAAGAACAAGAGTTTCTGGATTTCAGTTGTGATCATCGGTGCAAGTATGTTTTCATTTAAGTTTCTTGGCTCTGAATTTTTGCCCACACTGAATGAAGGCGCACTGTGGGTAGAGGCAAAACTCCCGATGAGTAGTTCTATTAATGAGACGGTTAAGTTTGTAAAAATATTCCGCGAGGAGCTCAATGAATTTCAGGAGGTAGAGTCAGTACTTTCTCAAATTGGTCGCTCGAATGACGGAACTGACCCTTCTGGTTTTTTCTATGTTCAGTGCCAGGTAAACCTGAAGCCGCATAAAGAATGGGAGCGTGATATCTCCACGGAACAATTGATAGAAGAGATGGACACCAAGCTTCGGCAATACCCGGGTGTAGTGTATAACTATTCGCAACCCATCATCGATAATGTGGCTGAGGCAGTGGCGGGGATTAATGCATCTTTGGCTGTTAAAATATTTGGCGATGATCTGGATGTATTGAACGAAAAGGCAGATTCCATCGCTGCGATTTTACGAACTGTGCGAGGCGTAAAGGATTTGGGAATTTTAAGAAATATCGGTCAGCCTGAGCTGAGCATCGTATTGAATCAAAAGAAAATGGCAGCTTACGGAATTAACACTGCCGATGCGGAAACCGTTATTGAAATGGCGATTGGGGGAAAGACGGCCACAAAGTTTTTTGAGCAAGAAAAAAAGTTTGATGTTCGTGTGCGTTACGAAAGTGACTACCGCAAGTCAGAGCGCGAAATCAAAAACCTTAAAGTGCCTTCCATTAAAGGAAACAAAGTTCCTTTAAAGGAGATTTCAGAGATCAAGTCGGTCACCGGCCCGGCATTTATCTATCGCGATAATAATAAACGGTTCATTGCCATAAAGTTTTCTATTCGTGAACGTGATTTGGGCAGCACGATTGCCGAGGCACAGAAAAAGGTGAACGCGCAGGTGAAAATTCCACGCGGTTACAGTGTGGCCTGGACCGGTGAATTCGAAAATCAGGTGAGAGCGCAAAAGCGACTTACCGAAGTTGTACCCATCTGTCTTGTATTAATTTTCTTTTTACTATTTGTGGCCTTCGGCAATGTGAAAGATGCGGGGTTGGTGTTGGTAAATGTTCCGTTTGCAATGATCGGTGGAATTTTAGCACTACACATCACCGGCACCATATTTAGTATTTCGGCAGGAATTGGATTCATTGCTTTGTTTGGATTATGCATTCAAAATGGTGTTATCCTGATATCGGTGTTTAAGAAAAATCTGCTAAACGGAATGCCCATGCAGGCTGCGCTGATTCGCGGAGTGGCCGAGCGTACGCGGCCCGTAGTAATGACCGCATTGATGGCAGCCATCGGGTTGGTTCCTGCGGCAGTATCAACCGGCATAGGTTCAGAAACACAAAAACCGTTAGCCATTGTAGTGATCGGTGGTTTAATTAGTGCAACAATTCTCACGCTGTTAATTTTCCCATTGGTGTTTCAATGGGGCTATCGAAATACCACCTCCGTAGTCGTCCTTGATATTACCAAGACAGATTTTGAGGACTATGAAGGTTAAAAAAATAAAGGGCCTTGCTAATTTTAGCAGGGCCCTTTTATAAACGGTTTGTAGTGAAAAAATCCCTAACCATTTTATTTTTTGTTTTTTATCGCATGGTATCTGCACAAGATATTATGAATGAACTCACCGTGGACCGCCCGGGAATTGCTGAAACTCCTTACACGGTTTCACCCGGCATGTATCAATTTGAATTTGGCCTTGACTATTACCAGCGTTATAATGGTAAAATATTTTATTTACCGGTAGGCTTGTTTCGAACAGGCATTTCTAAGCGAACGGAATTAAGGCTATCCACACGCCAGGTAAAAGACAAAACCGACTCCCGAGTGCTCAATGGCATGGCTCCTTTATCGGTGGGCTTTAAAACACATTTAGTGAAGCAACGGCATAGAAGGCCTGAGATTGATATTCTTGCTGATGTAGTTATCCCCACGTCATCTTCACCACTGCAACCCAAGCACGCAGGTCCTGAAGTCCTGCTGCTCTTCCAAAATGATTTTTACCCCAATATGGCCATCAATTACAATGTTGGACTTTTGTGGGATGTTAATCTTGAGGAGAATGTTTTTACATCATCAGTGTGTTTTAATTTTCTTCCATTCAAAACCTTTGATCTTTTTGTGGAGTACTTTTCGTTTGTCCCTAAAAATCAGTGGCCAGGTGAGCAAGGTGTGGATGGAGGCATTACTTTTTTAGTTCACCCGTTTGTTCAACTTGATTTATCCGCGGGGTATAGCAGAATTACACAGGAGGATAATTTTTTCGTTTCTTCCGGCTTATCATTTCGCCTGCACAGAAAAAAGAAGTCAGCGCTTTTGGTTGATTAATTTCAACACCGCTTCGCGAATTAAGATAGGGTTTGTCCAGGGAACGAAATGATTCATATCATTTTTGATCACAAGTTCTACATCCGCATTCACCATCATTCGCCTGGCAAACTCTGCATTGCCAGGTGCTACCAGATTGTCGTTCATGCCTTGTATCACAATAACGGGTGCCTTTATTTTCGACCACTCTGAAAGCATTTCTTGCAACTGCGGTTTCAATTCATAAATCTCATCGTTGGAAGCGCGAAAGGATCGCGGCATCATCCATTTTAAAAAAGGTGTAGCCAATGGTGCGCGAAACCATTCATGTGGTTCAAGGTCTGGATCAATCGAGCCGGCTACGATAACCAGTCCGTCAATCAGTTCTGGGTAATCCATGGCCATGCGTGCAATCACAGGCCCTCCCAGTGAGTGCCCAACTAGCAAAACCGGTCGCGACTCTTTATGTTTTTCCAATATCGGTCGCAGTAAGGAGGCCTGCTTTTTTAGCGATGGTTCCGCATAACCAAAGTTTGATGATCCAAAACCGGGCCGATCAACGGAGATCAATTGGGCATGACTTAAAAGAGTACTGTCTTTAAAGAAATCAATGAAGGCACTCAGTGATCCCGGTGAGCCGTGAACAAAAATAACCAGCGGCAAAGTGTCGCTTCCAGCCTGGAGGTAGTTGATGCGGCTTCTTCCGATTTGATAATTGTGAAGGGTTCCTTTTACCGGTTTGTCTTTGAAGTACTGATCAATTTCAGATTTGCTCATTCGAAACTGAAGACATGAATCCATCAGCAAAAGCAAACCAAAAAAAATGAAAAAGCTAATGAGCCATTTGCGACTTTTAAGCCACCACTGCATAGGCTATTGCAGGTTGAGCATTTTTTTGTACTCGGTGGTATTCTTCATCACTTCCATCGCGCGCTTTATTTCACGATCGTACTTAAACCCGGCTTCTACAATTCCTTTTTCCAGGTAATAACGGCTGGTGATTTCTGCTTCTAACAGTGACTTGATTTGATTCTTAGCGTACAGCAGTTCATTCTTTCTGCTTTCAGAAAGGCGTTGCTGAATTTGATCCAGTTGTGGTTTCAACTCTGTATAATATTTTTCTTTTCGTGCTTCAGAAGTTAATTCCGCCAACTCCGTTTCAATTGGCGATACATAAGAATATTTTTTGTCTTTCATCCAACTCACAAACTCAGCATACTCTGCATCGGTCAGCGAAAATGTTTTTGCGCTAGCAATGCTAGCGTGCTTAAGAGCATAGTAGGTAGCATAATCAAATAGGAAACCCTGCCGGTAGAGTACTTCGGTGATGGCTGAAGTCTCTTCACGCGTCACTAAAACATCGGGATCGATGCCACCGCCATCATATACTTTTCTCCCGGTGGTGGTTCTGAATTCTTTTTTAATGGAATCAGGAATGGCACCAACGCTGCCGTCTTCTCTGCGATGTGTATAATCCAGTACTTGAATGCATCGGCCGGTGGGAGTGTAGTATTTTGCTGTGGTAATTTTTACCTGCGAGTTATACGAAAGCCCTCGACTTAATTGCACCAGGCCTTTGCCATAAGATTTTTCACCAACAATAACTGCGCGGTCGTAATCCTGCAGCGTACCGGCCACGATTTCTGATGCAGAAGCGCTTCCGCGATTAATGAGCACTGTTACCGGGATTTCTGTATCCACCGGATTGTTAAGCGTTTCGTAGTTGATATTACTTTCTTCCACTTTTCCTTTGGTGCTCACCACTTTTTTTCCTTTCGGGATAAAGATGTTGCAGATGTTAACGGCTTCAAACAACAATCCTCCCGGGTTACCACGAAGGTCTAAGATGATTTGTGTTGCTCCTTTTTCCTTCAAAGCGATAACGGCATTCTTTACTTCTTTGCCGGCATCCGGTGTAAAGTCGGTAAGCTGAATGAAGCCTACATCTTCGGCTACCATACCGAAATAAGGAACATTGCTCACTTTGATTTTTTCCCTTTTGAATTCGAGATCAATCGGATTGTCTTGCCCCAGCCTTTTGATGGTAAGTTTTACGGGAGTGCCCACCTGACCTCGCATCAGATGTTCTGCTTCTTCGCGCGAAAGTTTGGCAAGATCTACTCCATCCATTTTTATCACTTCATCGCCAATACGCAATCCATTTTTGTATGCAGGATAAGCTTCATACACCATCGTGACTACGGTGCGCCCATTGATTTCTCTGGTGACTGCACCAATGCCCCCGTATTGGCCGGTGTTCAGTGTACGATAATCTTCTACTTCGTCTTCTGAAATAAAATTAGTGTAGGGGTCAAGTGAGTTGAGCATGGCATCAATGCCGGTGCGCATCATCTTGTTGGGATTAACCTCATCCACGTAAAGTGCATTTACCTCTTTGAAGAGGGAGGCGAAAATGTCAAGGTTTTTGGCGATCTCGAAATACCGCTCTGCGGGGGAGGTAAATGAAAGGGCCACGGCACTGGCAGCAACTAAAGCGAGGGCAACAATTCTTTTTCTCATTCTCATACGCTTCATGATATCTTCACTCTACGCAACGTGCTACCGTTGGGTTTTTGTATTTATGTCAACGGCAAAGCCTCAGAACTTGTCGGGAATCTGAACGATTCTCACCACAATTTCGTGAGGATCTCCGTCCTTGTCCAACAAATTAAATTTTACCATTGGGTTGTCCCGTTTGATATTGCTTTCTACGTGAATGATCTCGTTGTCTTGCAGGTGTTTTTCAATTTCCTTTTGCAGGATAACCAGCGCATTGGCGAGATCCACTTCAAGGGTGCTGGGGTTATACGAATCGGTCTTCATTCTTTTCTTGGTGTTTGGTTTTGGGGCAAAACCACGGGCAAACTTTAATTTTGAAACTTGAATTGACTACCACCGGATTAGTGCAGAGGCCCAGGTGAACCCGCTGCCAAAAGCGGCCAGGCAAATAACGTCATTTTCTTTGATTCTTCCTTCTGCCCAAGCCTCGCTCATGGCAATGGGAATCGAAGCGGCTGTGGTGTTGCCATACCGCATAATGTTGTTATAAACCTGATCATCGCGCAAAGCAAGTTTCTCCTGAATGTATTGACTGATGCGCAAGTTGGCCTGATGAGGCACCAATAGATTGATGTCTTCTTTTTTCATGCCATTGGCAGTAAGGGCTTCGCCAATTACCTCCATGAATCGAACTACGGCATGTTTAAACACCTGGTTCCCATTCATGACTACTTTAAATGAAGTGGTATCCGTAATTTGTTCCGGCTGGCGCTCGGCATGAGGCCTGCTGCTGCCGGGGTCTTTCACATAAAGTTCTTCAGCAAAGCGTCCGTCTGAGTGAAGATGGGTTGATAATATTCCGGGCTTTGCCGATGGCTGAAGAATGGCGGCACCAGCACCGTCACCAAAAATCACGGCAGTGTTACGACCGCGGGTAGAAATATCCAGTGCGGTAGATTGAATTTCGGCACCCACTACAAGAATGGTTTTGTACATACCGGTTTTGATGAATTGATCCGCTACCGAAAGCGCATAAATAAAACCAGAGCAGGCGTTGCGAATGTCCAGCGCGGCAATGCTTTCAAGTCCCAACTCACGCTGCAGCAGTACGCCAGAACCGGGGAAGAAATAATCAGGTGTGATGGTCGCAAATACGATAAAGTCGATGTCTTTTTCTGTGAGGTTGGCGCGTTGCAGGGCCATGCGTGTAGCCTTTGCCGCCATGTTTGCCACAGTGTCTTGTGCAGGATTCATCCATCGTCTTTCCTTAATTCCTGTTCGCTCCACAATCCACTCTTCAGTGGTCTCCATTACAGTAGTGAGGTATTGATTGGTAATGACGGTTTCAGGAACATGATGACCCAAGCCAACGATCTTTGAATGCTGCATACAAAAAGTTTAAGAGGCGAAAGATAAGGAAATGTTGGCGAAAGCGAATGGTTGTTAGGGAGCCGAAAAGAAATCCACAATCGACCGTTGGCAGTCGACTGTGGACTTTCAATGGCTATTTTTTCAACAAGCCTTTTGTATTATCTGACGAATGCCGGTCAATCAGCTTGTGCAAGGGATCTATTCCTGCCTTGCGTGGTTTTGAATTCACCATAATTTTGAATTGATTTTCCTTTTTGGTGATCTTATGTTTTTTCAAATAGAGCAGGCTGTCTTTGCCTGCTTTATTTTTTCCGTAAATGCCCACGTCAATCCAATCATTCACCGGTATGGGAGTTTCAATTCCTGTGCTATCGGCACGTAACTTTTCCACGGTCACACTGAGGTTCACTTCAAACTGATCTTTTGCTTTTTCAGTATAGAAAGCAGAATCAGTTTTGTTTTCAAAGAGTGTGATGGTTTCAAACATATCATGAATAAGATACTTCATGCTATCCGGAGTAACCTGCCGCAAGTGCCTCAGTAAATCGGCCGATGTTGGATAGGGTGCGTCTTTAAATCGCCACTCTTCATTGTATCTGCGGAAAGCAGCATTTACACTATCCTCACCAATGTAATCCTGCAGGGCAAAAAAGATGAGTGAAGCTTTTTGATAGTGGATATAGCCCTGACCTTCCACAAATTCCAAAGGCTGTTCTTTTTTACGCTCACTGGCGCGCCCAAGTAAGTAACGATCCAATTCATACTTGAGATAGCGCTCAATAATTTCCGGTGTGAATTTGTGCTTTAACACCATGAGTGCAGAATACTGCGACATGCTTTCGCTGAGCATCGCATTGCCTTTCACACCTGCTTCCATCACCTGATGCCCCCACCACTGATGCGCCACTTCATGTGCGGTAACGTAGTAAACAAAATCAATGTCCTGATCAGGATCGTCCACTTTCGCAATAAAGCCAATGCCTTCTGAAAAGGGAATGGTGTTGGCAAAAGATTGGGCAAACGTGGCGTACCGTGGAAACTCCATGATGCGTACCTGACGATATTGATACGGATAGAAATTTTTGCTGTAATACGAAAGTGCATCCTTCATGCCCTCCATCATTTTGTCGAGATTGTATTCATGACCAGGATGATAATAGATTTCAAGATTGATATCATTCCATTTATCTTTCTTGATGGCATAGTTGGCAGAGATCATCGAAAAGAAATTGCACATGGGCGCATCCATGGCATATTGAAAGTAGGAGCGATCGCCATCATCCCATTGTTTTACCAGATAGCCAGGCGCGATGGCTGTCTGACCTTTGTCCGTGCTCATCAGCATTTTGAAACCAATGTGATCGGCATCATCACCAAACAGACTCATGGCCCTTCCGCGAGGATCATTGCGCTCCAGCATTCGCTCTTTTTCGGGTAGCTTTTTCTCTTTGCGATCGTTATCATCACCCAATTCATAGTTATCATTATAACCGAGTGAGGGGAAATAGGTGTTGTTAAAAAATGTTCCGTTAAAAATTACCTGTGTGTTTGACTGCCGCGTTTCCACAAAACCATTCGTGACAAACGATGTTTTAAAATCCATGCGCATACTGTCTCCCGGCTGCAGTGGGTCTTTCAGTGCGTAGATGGTGTACTTAAATTTGTCTAGTTTTTCTTTCACACCGAATTCACGATCAAACCTGAGGTAATCCGTTTTTATTTCTGATGCTGCATTTTCCTGAATATGAATTTCGGCAATCGGTTTGTCGGTCTTATTTTTTAAAATGAAATAACCCTCCGCTATAAAGTCACGCTTGGAAGGGAAGATGTCTACTTTTAAATCGATGGAAGTAATCTTAGGCTGAGGAAGAAATTCGTATTTCTTCAACGTTTTTTCATAGTCCACTTGCAAATCTTCCTGATCATCGGAGTTACTGTATTCATTAACGATGTTGGTGTTATAAAAAATGAAGAAGCCGGTGCATGCGAAGAGTACCAGCGCTCCTCCGATGAGTGTCAGCAATGGTCTTGACAATCGTAGCTTGCCGGATTTCCAGCGCATACTCATCACCGCTTCCGATCCGCGGACAGAAAAGACTACTGCCACTGCGAATAGAAAAATCGCAAATGCAAACCAATACACCTGTAGCCATGTGAAGGGCGTTACAAAATGACCGTACACATTCATATCGGAGTAAGTACCCAAACTTCCGCTGCCAAACTGAAATAACGGATGCTCCAGTCCCATCTGGCTAAGGAAACCCACGAGAATGAAAAATGCGATGGCAACTGCAAAGCCAAGAAATTTATTGTTCACCATTACCTGTATGAACATGGAAAGAAGTGTATAAAGTACCAGGAAGGCTAATGTCTCTGTGTAGAGCGATCCAAAATAAACTCCCAATTCAAACTTATAATAGCCGTATGCCACCTGAATCACCACTCCGCAAAAGATAAGCGCGGCCAACAAAACAAGATAGACCAACAACAGGCCAACAAACTTTGAAATCAATTGAATGAAATCGGGCATCGGCATGGTATCGATGATCAGATTGAGATTCACGGCACGCTCTTTCCATACCAGCTCACCTGAATACAATACTGCGATGATCACAAAAAATAAATTGAACCCTGATAACAATCCCAACACGGTGTAGGTGGTGGGATATGATTTAGTACCATAGAGTTCATTAATATTCATCGCATTGAGAAACATCAATAGCATACCCGCAATTACAATGGCGATGAACGGTATTTCTTTGAACACCATTTTGAAGTAGAAGGCTGTAAGCCTGAAGAGTTGACCAAGGTGAGTTGATAAACCCGTGAATTGTTGAGCTACAGGAATTTTTGTTTCCTCAGGTTTTATGGTTGGTCGTTCTTCCTTCACCGGCCGTGTTCTGAAAATGGAATTGCGCACCACGTTAAAGCTGAATGAATAATGCGTGACGATGAGTACCACAATGCCAACACCGGTCCAGATCAGGCGATTGTAAAGGATGTATCCGTCAAGCGGAACCTGGAGCGTATTCCGTTCGCCCGGTGTCCAGTATTGTGTGTAGAAATTAAATGCACGCACGCCAAAAGGATCGAGCAATGCAGCAATTTCTTTTTGCTCCAGATCGCGGAGCATCGATTGACTGGCGAGATAAAGCACCAGCAATAAAATGCCTTGTGTGTAGATAACAATTGATTTTCGGCTCAATGCTCCGCTGGCAAAAAAGATGGCGCCAGAAAAAAACATGTTGGGCACCACAAAGATGACAAAGGGTTGCCAGTAGGTGTAGAAATTGAAAGGAAGCAGGCGATCGGCCTCGCGGGTGGGCCATGCATCACCAATCATAAAAGCCAAGGGCAAACTGGTGGCCACCAAGAGTAGCACCACAAATGATCCCCAATAGCGCCCCATCAGGTAAGAAAATTTTTTGATGGGTGTGCTGAATAAAATCGCTTCTGTGTTGTGCTCAAAATCGCGAAGCACGGCTACCCCCATTATCGCAGAGGAAATCAACGACATGAATACTGCCATGATCACAATCATTTGTGCGATGACAATAGGAGCATTCTCTTTTACTTGTCCAACAGCACCACCGATTCGAACCACATCGGTAGTAACGGCAAGAATGCATAGCAAAAACATAATGCCGAAGTAAATGTAGTTGGCCGCTCTTGCTTTACGGTATTTTAGTTCGAACAGGAATATATCTTTAAACATAAGTTTTCTCGATTGTTGATTTTCTTTTAATCAGGCTGCAGTTTCTGTTTTGCTCGTTCCGAAGATGTGTGTGAAGTAAACGTCTTCCAGATCGGCAGCAGTTTGATGAAAACCATCTTCCGGCAGTGCATCACTAAACACGGTGATTTCAGGACTGCCGGCAATCAGCCGCTCGGAGATCACATTCATGCTGCTGCGATATTTTTCCAGATCAGCTTTTGTAATTCGCTTTTTCCAAACTTTACCTTCAATTTCTGCAATAGCATCCAGCGGACTTCCTTTGTAAAGTACCTGACCTTTATTGATAATAGCCATGTCGGTGCAAAGTTCTTTTACATCTTCCACAATGTGTGTGGATAGAATCACAATCGTATTTTCTCCGATTTCGGATAACAGATTCAGGAAGCGATTACGTTCTGCCGGATCGAGACCAGCCGTAGGCTCATCAACAATAATCAATTTTGGATTGGCAATGAGCGCCTGTGCAATTCCAAAGCGTTGCTTCATTCCTCCGGAGTATCCACCCAGATTTTTGGTTCGCGCAGCCCACAAGTTTGTTTTGTGCAGCAGTGCTTCTACCAAATTTTTGCGCTCCGTTTTATCCCGAATTCCTTTGAGTACAGCAAGGTGATCCAACAATGTTACGGCATCCACCTTTGGATAAACACCAAACTCCTGAGGAAGGTACCCCAGAATTTTGCGCACCTCTTCCTTTTGGGTGAGCACCTTGATGTCGCCCAATTGAATGCTGCCGGAATCTGCTTCTTGTAACGTTGCGATGGTGCGCATCAACGAAGATTTGCCTGCGCCATTAGGCCCCAGTAGTCCGAACATTCCTTGTTTGATGGTGAGATTAATGTCCTTTAATGCCTGGACACCGTTGCTATACGTTTTGTTGAGTCCCTGGATGATAAGTTCCATAGTGAAATGCTGTTTTTAGGTGGTTGGAGTATAAGAAGTCAATTAAGATATTTTGTTACACAAAAGATAAAACAAAAGCCCGAAAAATAACCACTCTATTTTTCGGGCCTGAAGGTTTGACTATTGCTGGAGATTACCCCAGTGCGGAAATCTTTTCGATAAAGGAGAAGAACTCGTGTTTAAGGTTGTTGAATGATTTTTGAAAGGCCGCAGCCTCGTCCATCACGTCTTTGTGTTCTTTGAAATATTGTGTGTCGGATTCGTTCTCTTTTTGAAGCATAGAGGCGAGGTGACTTTCATGGTCGCGCAGTTTTCTTCGAATAGCATCAACCACTTCGCCACTGTAGTAGATGATTAAATTTTGAAAGTGATCCACTCGCTTTTTGTCTTCCTCTTCGCTGTAGCTTGATCCATATTGATCGAGAAGTTTTTGAAAGAAAGTGAGTTCGCGCTTCCAGAGCACGGAGGCCGAGAGCCAATCCAAACTTTCCTGGTGCATATTGAGCAGGCTGGGCTGCAAAATGTATTTTGTTGTGCTTGACAATGTTGAAATCATAACGGTATTGTTTATACCGGAAGTTGTCATGGAATTTGAAAGAGCGGAATGACAACAATCAGTAGCCTCGCATGATTGGTATCATAACTAAAGTGAGGGCTTTGACTGAAATTCATAATTGAATAAATATCTCTTATTATGATTGGGTCGCTAAATCGAACTCAAATTGATAATCTGTTGCGCTCAGAAATGATCGGGCGTATTGGCTGCTCCGCCAAAGGGATGACTTATGTAGTGCCGGTGACCTACGTGTACGATGGGCATTCAATTTTTGGACATACGAAAACCGGTTTGAAAACTTCCATGATGGATGAAAATGAATCCGTTTGTTTCGAAGTGGATCACGTAGAGAATCTGGCCAACTGGCAAAGTGTTATTGCGCAGGGTAAATACGAAGAGCTTACCGGCAAAAAAGCGGAAGATGCTATGCAAATGCTGGTGAACCGTGTTCATCCATACGTCACCAGCGACACCAGTGTGCCACGCCATGGCTTAGACCGCCCACACTCCGCTATTGATCCTCATATTCAGATGGTGGTTTTCCGCATCAAGATTAACGATGTGACGGGGAGATACGAGAAGCAATAATATTACCCCTCTGTTCAGAAGGACATCTCCAAAAAATACCAAGTGGTAGGTAGTTCTTCTTTTGTAAAGTTGACTGACATTTGAAGTAAAATGTCTATCATGAAACCATTGGCTTTACTTTTCATGTTCATTGCTGCCAGTGCAGTAATGTCAGCAGCGCAAGACGCTTACGATCATTTCAATACAGGGGTGGGGCAAATGGCTTATGAAAATTATGATGCCGCCATTCAACACTTTTCAAAAGCAGTTGAATTGAAAAATGATTATGCCAATGCCTGGGCCAATCGCGGGGTGTGTTACCATCGGCAAAAAAAATATGACCTGGCCATTGCCGATTATCAAAAGAGCGAAGCCATTATAAAAGGAATAAGCAGCTACAATCTCGCCTGTGCCTATTCCTTGCTGGGAAAACCAGATGATGCCTTTCAGTGGCTATCACTGTGTCAAAAATCAGATTACAAGCAAAGTAAAAATGTATTGGAAGGAGATACTGATTTTGAAAATATCCGATCGGACAAACGATGGAAGGCCATGGTGGAAACCGATTGGTTAACACCTTATGATAAAGCGATACTGGCCATTGATGAGCGATGGAATGCGAATGATGTGCAAGGCGCGATTGACCAATGCACCAAGGCGATGGGATTAGCTCCCGCCAAATCAAAACCAATTTTGACAAGGGCTTACATTTACTCTACGCAACAGGAATGGAACAAGGCATCAGCAGATTATGATCAGGCAATTAAAATGAATGCCAACGATTGGGAAGCTTACGCTGCAAAAGCCTCCTTCCTTTATCGGCAACGAAAATATGCTGATGCCCTGGGATTGTATCAACAAGCAATGAAAATCAATCCTGAATATCGGCCTTATTCAGATTTAGCGATGATCAAGTTTGCATTGCGTCAAAAACAGGAGGCCATCAATGATTTGAAAAATTTTCTTCAGTACTATCCTAAAGATGATTTCTCTGTTTACTTCTGCGGCTTCATCAATTACAACCTGCAAAATGATGCAGAGGCGATGACGTATGCAAATAAAGCGATAGCACTAAATCCCAACGAGCCGAATTATCATCTGCTAAAGGCAAACATACTTTTGGCTACTAAGGATTTAAATAATGCTATCGATGTGTATAGCAAAGTATTGTCGCTAAACGATAAATCAGGCGAAGCCTATTATAAGCGCGCCATTGCTAAGGCAGAACGTTTTGCTAAAAACGGCAACAAACAGGATAAAGTAGAATTTTGCCAGGATATGGAGAAGGCTGCTGATCTTGATTATGAAGGTGCAGCACAATATTTACGCGAACTTTGCGATTGATGTAATGAATAAACTGGTTATCGGAAAGAAAATTATCGCAACTGCTCTTGCGATAATTGCTTTAAGCGCGACATCACTTAGAGCGCAAGAAGATTACAAAACACTAAAGGCTCAGGTTGCTGAATTGGAGAAATCCGGAAATTACGCGGCAGCCATTCCAGTTGCTGAGCGAGCGGTTAAGCAAGTTGAAATTGAATACACCAAATCAAACTATCGCTATGTTGCAGCGCTCACCAAGCTTGGTGAAATTTACCAAGGCGCGGAACAATTTGATAAGGCTGAGAAAACATTTCTTGAAGTAGTAGCGCTTGATAAAGCCAAGTATGGAGAAACCGAAATGGTGTATGCCGAATCGATCAGTCGATTGGGATCAGTCTATTCCCTTCAGGGCAAACTTGAGTTAGCGCTTCCACTTTTTATGCAAGCGATGACTATAAAAAAGAGCAACTTGGGAGAGAGCATAATTTATGCTAATGCACTAAATAACATCGGAGCCATTAATTTTAATCTTGGCAAGTATCCGGAAGCAGAAACTTTTCTCACCGATGCCCTGCGAATCTACAATGCATTGGAAACATCCCCCAGTGTTGAGCATGCCAATGCAAAAAATAGTTTAGGCGTGATCTACACTACCTTGGGGCGCTATGAAGATGCTGAGGTATTATTACAATCTGCCGTTGAATGGAGGAAGCAACTAAAAGGAAGTACCAGTCAGGAGTATGCGGAATCGTTGAGAAATTTGGCAGGGCTCTATAAAAACATGGGCCGCTACACTGAATCGGAGAAGGCTCATCAGGAATCGATCGGAATTGTAAAATTAAGAGGTGAAAAAACATTGAGCTATGCCAGCTCCTTGTACAACTTTGCGCTGTTGCATGGTGCAGTTGGCAATTTTAAGCAAGAAGAGAATATGCTCAAGGAATCGTTGAGCATTTACAAATCCATTTTAGGAGAAAAGTCGACCGAATATTCTAATGGCATTGGCGCACTGGCAAATCTCTATGCCAACATGGGCATGATCAGCGAGGCCGAGACTTTTTACAAGCAGCAGCTTCAGATTCTTAAATCAGCACTGAGTGATCAACATCCTGATTATGCCACAGCGCTTGCCAACCTGGCATCATTACTTTACCAGGCAGGGCGATTTGAGCAAGCAGAGTCGATGTACCTCAACGTGAAGGAGCTGGATAAAAGGAATTTCGGAGAATCAAGTGTACAGTCAGCATCAACTTTATATTACCTCGCTTCGCTCTACCGCGAAATGAATAAGTTGAGCGCATCAGAAGAATATTTTAAGAAGGCCATGGAGATTCAAAAAAATCAGTGGGGCATTACGCATCCTGAATACATCCAAAGTCTTATTGGTTTGGGTAAAACATATTTGAAAAGCGGTAAGGCCAAAGAAGGTGTTGAAATGTATGCGCAATGCTTCTCCTATTTTGATTCGCCCGATGGTCAGATGAATGCAAACTATTCAACGTTCATTAGCGATTATGGAGTACTATTAAAAGCGGGTGGCTATTACGAGCTTGCTGAAAAATTGTATAACAAAGCTATTCAAGTTCAAGCGGCTCAATTTGGTGAAACAAACCTTGCTTACATCACAACGCTAATCAATTTTGGTGATCTGTACATCAGTATGGGCAAGCCAGAACGCGCTGACCCGATCTTTAAAAAAGTTTTATCAACCTGCTTAGCGGATTTACGCACACAATTTCCTTCTATGAGTGAGCGTGAAAAAAGTCAGTTCTACAAGACCATATCATTTCCTTTTGAAATATTCAAAACGTTTGCAGTTACGGCAGGCAATCAAAATAACACACTGCTGGGCGACATGTATAACAACCAACTCGCCACCAAAGGGATGTTAATTAATGCCACGGTTCAACTAAAAAATCAAATCCTGAGGAGCAAGAATGATGCACTGATTGCGCAGTATAAAAGCTGGGTTCAGAAGAAAGAACAAATGGCACGTGCACGAAAACTAACGATTGAGGAACGAGAAAAGAGAAAAATAAATCTTGAAGTTTTGGAAAATGAAACCAATGAGTTGGAGCGAAACTTATCCGCGCAATCGGAGCGATTTAACAGCATCGCCAAGCGATCGTCCTACACCTGGCAAGAGGTAAGGAGCAAACTCAAAAGCGATGAGGCAGCCATTGAGATTATTCGGTTCAATAAATTCAACAGCAAGCTTACGTCTTTTACTGATACTGTTTTTTACGCAGCGCTCATCGTCAAACCAACATTGACGAAAAACCCGGAGCTGGTTTTGTTGAGCAACGGAAAGGAGTTAGAAACAAAATTTCTGAAGTACTACCGAAACATGATTCAGCAACAAAAGGGCGCGGATGGCAACGAAGATCGATTCTCTTATAATCAGTTTTGGAAACCCATCGCGCAGCAATTGACCGGCATCAGTAAAATCTACCTTTCGGTGGATGGCATTTACAACCAGATAAATTTGAATACATTAATCAATCCTGAAACCTCAAAATATGTTATCGATGAAGTGGATATTGAGGTGGTGACCAATACCAGCGATATCCTTAAACCAAAAGCAAGCCGGGCTTCTAAGAAACAAACTGCATCGTTACTTGGCTTTCCTAATTATTACATGAGTGCCGGTGAGCGAACCAGTGAACGCAAAAAGTCAGGCATTTCTGGCGAAGAGCTTAGCGAAGTTAGCACGGTTGATGTCAGAACAATTTCAAGTCTTAATGCCATCAAAGAATTGCCGGGCACAAAAACGGAAGTAGAATCGATTGCCAAAATTCTTTCAGGAAAGAAATGGGAAACACAGATATTGCTTAACAATGCTGCACTGGAGGAGAACGTAAAAATGCTGCAAGGCCCGAATCTTTTTCACATCGCTACTCATGGCTTTTTTGAACCCGATGTTGATGAAAAGGAAAATACAAATCTGAAATATGAAAATGCACTTTTCCGCTCAGGGCTTCTGCTGGCGGGTTCTGCAGAAACGCTCTATAAAAAAGCCAACGCACTAGAGGTGGGCAATGAAAGTACTGAAGACGGTGTGCTAACAGCCTATGAAGCAATGAATATTGATCTTAACGCAACTGAGTTGGTAGTGCTCTCCGCTTGCGAAACGGGTTTGGGAGAGGTTACTAATGGCGAAGGAGTTTACGGATTGCAGCGTGCTTTTAAAGTAGCAGGAGCAGAGGCAATTATTTTCAGTTTATGGAAAGTGGACGATGCAGCCACGCAAAAGCTGATGACTTCATTCTATAATTTTTGGCTTGCCTCAGGCAATAAAAGAGAATCATTTACAAAGGCCCAACTGGCTATTCGTGAGGAATTCAAATCACCTTACTATTGGGGAGCGTTTGTGTTAATTGGCGATTAGTCTTTAGTTCCGCTCAGGCTGCTCTTTATACTTCATCACCTCCGACTGTGTGGCTGTTTTCAAGACCGTCACAGATATCCTTTCTATTGGTCTGAGTGCTCTCAGATCGGGATTTAAATTCGAAGGTCTTTGCCAGGCCCTATCAGTACTGATACGCACATCCGATATACCCATCGAATGGTATTTCAACTGCTGCACAATATGCACAACTTTCTTTTGTCTAAGCTGTGCCAACATCTAACCCCACAAATATGAAAATACCCAGGATTCTTTGGATAATCGTGATGGGTTGCTCATCACTTATCTCGCTAGCCGGACCTAACGAAGACCTTTTGACGGCATGTCAAAGAGGTGATCTTGCCAATGCAAAAGCGGCCATTGACGCAGGTGCGAATGTAAACTTCAAAAACGAAGCAGGTGCAACGCCTATTTCATCGGCCTACATGTGGCCGGAATTAACAGAGTATTTGCTTTCCAAAGGTGCTGATGCCAATGGTGGCGATTTTCCATCGCTGGTAAATGCTTCACGATACTATTCCATAGACGTTATGAAACTTTTGTTGAAAGCAGGTGCCGATCCTAATAAAGCCGGAGTGGTGAAGGTGGATGTGCGCGGCCCCGTGCAAAAACTATTGGATGAAGAAAAGGCGAAAGGAAAAAAAGCGAACAAGTACATGGTGAAAGCGTATGAAGATCAACTGGCGAAGATGCCTCAAGGGAACACCATGACGTTTACGGCATTGGGCCTTGCTTTGAGTAGCACTAATTGTGAAGAATGTATCGATTTGTTATTAAGAGCAGGAGCGAAAACAGATTTTAAAAGCCCCGTCACTGGAGGTAACGCAATACACGAGGTTGCCTTTAGCTGGCTATCAGAGGAGCAACGCGCTACCAATCGGCAAGCCATTATCGATTACTATGACAAAGCCGCCATACCCGTTCCGGATTGGTATCGCAATCTCGATGTTTCTACTATGGGCACTGCAAAAAACATTATTAAGATGCTCAAGGACAAAGGTGCCGATATGGAATTTCTTGATAACAACAAGAGAACACCATTGACCAATGCCGTATTGCAGCCCGTACCCAATGAAGAAGTTATTCTCGCACTGGTGGATAATGGCGCAAGCATGAAAGCAACGGGAAAGAATAATGATGAAACAGATTTTTCAAAAGAGACTACCGATCCTGAAAAAATTAAAGTGCGATTTGATTTTCCTCGTGAAGGGCGAAACGCAAACAATGGAAGTGGTTACAGTGCCAACATGGATTTGGTAAATCCGAAACCCAGAAAAGTAGCGCTTATTAGTTACTACTTGTACGATGCCGGCAAAGGAAAATCAAACATTACCGGTACTGCTACCTGGGTCACCTCAGCATCTGCCGGACAAGCGCAGGTGAATGGTTTTTATGAGAAGAGCATACAGCCGTTCAAAGCAGCCTTCAAAGAAAATGGAATTGAATTGCTCACGCCTGAAGAATTTTTAGATACGGAGGAGAAAGCGGAATTGTATTATGGCTTTGTTCAGGAATCGGCCAAGAAGGAAAAGACAACCATCACGCGAAGGAAGTCTCGTTCCACTACTACTTCAAATCCATATTTTTCAGTCACCACTACCACCACGATAACTTCCACAGCCAACACATTGAAAGTTACTCCTTCCGGTGCGGGCTACCGTGCTTTCTTTGTTGCCAATGAAGAAGAGGATGAATCAGCTATCAATAATTTTCAAGGTGGAGTTTTTACAGCCAACCGTAAATTAACTTCCAATCTTGGCTATGAACTGTGCAAAGGGTTGGGAGTGGACGCTGTGATGGTGGTGTACATCGCCACGCGCAAGCCAAAACAACTTCAGGATGATTATGGTGTGAATGCTGTTGTGACGATGATGCTTGGCCCTAATCCTGTACGCACCGCAGAAACGGACACCGATGCAAAAAATCTTGGTCAGTTTTATTGCGGAACAAGAACGTTTTACAGTTCACCGCTGATCTACAAAGAAGCCAAGGGAATTTTTGGTCAATACGATGGAATGGCCAACATACTAAAAGCGCATGCTGCAAAGATGACCAAGTACATCACTGGCAGTGAGAAAGATGCTGATTAAAGCCATCATTAGGTTTTAGGGTAAGTTGTGTTTTAATCGGAAAGGCCCTCCTGAAGAGGGCCTTTTTTAAATGATCACCACGGAGAACACTGAGGTTCACGGAGGCTTTATCTGACACAACACTTTTACCTCGGTCTGAGTCCACTCAGACCGAAACCTGAAGTTTGATTTTTACAACACTACATTCACAATCCTTCCGGGCACAACGATTACCTTTTTTGGTGCTTTGCCTTCCGTCCACTTCAAAACAATTTCTGAAGCCAGCACTACTTTTTCAATGTCTTCCTTAGGCATGTCCAGCGCAAACTCCATTTGTGCGCGCACTTTTCCGTTGATGGAGATGGGATAACTGAACGAACTTTCGATCAAGTATTGCTCATCATATTTTGGAAAGGATGCGTTCAAAATAGTATCAGGATGTCCGAGTAGTGACCACAACTCCTCACAGTAATGCGGAGCGAAAGGAGAGAGGGCAATCACCAATGGTTCCAGGATGGATCGCTTGTTGCACTTCAACGCACTCAATTCGTTCGCGCAAATCATGAATTCACTCACCGAAGTATTGAAGGAAAAATTCTCAATGTCATTCTCCACTTTCTTCAACGTCTTGTGCAGCACTTTTAATTCTTCGCGCGTAGGCTCAGCATCGCTTACTTTAAAAGTACCGTTGCTATCGTGCATCAAATTCCAGAAACGTCTCAAAAATTTGAACACACCATCAATCCCTTGCGTGCTCCATGGCTTGGACGCTTCCAACGGGCCGAGGAACATTTCGTACATACGCAACGTATCGGCACCATAATCTTCTACAATCTTATCCGGATTCACCACATTGAAGTACGACTTACTCATCTTCTCAATGGCCGAGCCGCAGATGTATTTCCCTTTTGATTTATCAGTTGTAGGATTGCCTTCCGCATCTTCTAAAATGAACTCAGCATTTGCAAAGTCTGGCTTCCATTTTTTGAAAGCTTCTGTATTTAGTTCAAGTCCGTCTACAATACTTATATCTACATGCAATTCAGAAAAGGATTCAAAGACCTTGAATTCTTTTCCAGTTGCCTCATCAACACTTGCCTTTAACAAATTCAGATCAATCGAACCGGTTTTTGGGTGCCACACTTTATCAATTAGATTTTTGGACACAAATAAATGATGAGGATTGACCCTATAAACAAACCTTGAATCTCCCGTGATCTTCCCTTGATTGATCAACTTCTTAAACGGCTCATCAAACTTCAGATAACCTAAGTCGTGCAATATCTTCACCCACAAGCGTGAGTAGAGTAAGTGTGCAACAGCATGTTCTGATCCGCCAACATACACATCCACTTGTCCCCAATAGTCGAGGGCTTTCTTATCCGCGAAAGCGTTTGGATTGTGTGGATCCATGTAGCGCAGAAAATACCAGGCCGCGCCAGCGTGTGTTGGCATGGTGTTGCTATCGCGCTTTTGGCCGGGAGCAAAGTTGATCCACTCTTGCAAGTTGGCCAGCGGCCCTTCACCATTGCCGGAAGGTTTGAAGTTGTTAGACTCCGGCAAGGTCAACGGAAGTTCGCTGTCCTTCATCGCGTATGGCATATCATCTTTGAACACTACCGGAAACGGTTCGCCCCAATAGCGCTGGCGACTCCATCCTGCATCACGCATTTTATAATTTACTTGTCGCTTGCCAATTCCCATCTCTTCCAGTTTCGCAGTCACTGCATCAATGGCTTTGTGCATCACCATGCCGTTAAGGAAATCTGAATTTTCCAGAATCGCGTCTTTGGTTGGATTTGCCTCTTCGCCATTGTAGTGCGATCCGATAATGTTGGTGATCGGTAATTTGAAATGCTTCGCAAATTTATGATCGCGCTCATCGCCACAAGGTACACCCATGATGGCACCAGTTCCGTAGCCTACCAAAACATATTCACTGATCCACACTGGCACTTCACGTCCGCTGAAAGGATTGATCGCGTAAGCACCCGTGAAGGCACCCGTAATTTTTTTCACTTCCGCCATGCGGTCCACTTCACTGCGACTCTCTACATATTTTAAATACTTTTCGATTTCTTCTTTTTGTTCAGCAGAGGTAATCTTCTTCACCAATTCATGTTCTGGAGCAAGTACCATGAAATCAACACCAAAGATCGTATCAGGGCGGGTAGTGAACACTCGTAACTCGTAACTCGAAGCTCGTGGCTCGCTTGGAAGCTGCGAGTTTTGAGTTTTGAGTTTCGAGCCCCCGATTTTGAAAGTGACAATTGCACCCACACTTTTCCCAATCCAATTCCTTTGAATCTCCTTCATTGACTCGCTAAAATCAATTTCATCAAGACCTTTCAGTAGTCGTTCCGCATATTCGGTAATGCGCAAACTCCACTGACGCATTTGTTTTTTTACTACCGGAAAGCCACCGCGATAGCTAACACCATTAATCACTTCATCATTGGCCAGCACAGTGCCCAGCGCTTCGCACCAGTTCACATCTGTATTTGCCAAATAAGCGAGGCGATATTCCATCAACACTTCTTGCTGCTTTTTTTCAGAAAAAGCTTTCCACTCCGCAGCATTGAAATTTGTGATGTGAGATTTGGAATTTGGAACAGGGTGATTTGCATTTCCTTCTTTTTCAAAAATTGAAATCAATTCTGAAATGCGTTCTGCCTTTCCCTTCGCGCGGTTGAACCAACTATCGAAAATCTGCAAGAAGATCCACTGTGTCCAACGGTAGTACTTAGGATCACACGTTTGCACTTCGCGACTCCAGTCGTACGAAAATCCAATGTTGCCTAGCTGTCGCTTGAAGTTATTGATGTTATCGGCTGTAGAAATAGCAGGGTGAATGCCGTGCTCCAGTGCATATTGTTCTGCGGGCAATCCGAAGGCATCGAAACCCATAGGGTGCAAAACATTAAAGCCTTTGATTCTTTTGAAACGCGCCACAATATCGGAGGCAATGTAGCCCAGAGGGTGCCCTACGTGCAGCCCTGCTCCGGAAGGATAGGGAAACATGTCGAGCACATAATATTTAGGCTTAGAACTGTTGTTGTCAACTTTATAAACGCCTCGCTCTTCCCAGGTCTTGCGCCACTTGTCTTCAATGCGTTTGATCTCTTCTTTGCTGTAATCGGCCATTTTCTGCTAGTTCAGTTTTATTCGAACGGCAAAAATAGCCGAAACACTTTAATTCACCATTTTTTAACAAGCTGATATTATCCTTATCGGTTGGTTTTTCGTTTAGCAGTCAAAAACAATTTGCATGAAAGCATTGCGACTCCACACAGTAGGCTCTTTTGATGGTTTGAAATGGGAAGAAGTTCCTGACCCGCTGGTTGGCGACCATTATGTGTTGGTTAGAATAAAAGCCACGTCACTCAATTACCGCGACTACGGATTTATCACCGGTGCGTATTCCTTAGTGAAGCCATTGCCGATTATTTTAGGTTCAGATGGTGCCGGTGTAGTCGAGCGGGTCGGGAGCAAAGTCACTCAATTTAAAATTGGTGATACGGTGATCAGTTTGTTGCGACAAGATTGGCAAGAGGGAAGGCTCGATCTAAAGAAAGCAGCCGCTCAATTGGGCGGTAGTGTTGATGGTGTGTTTTCTGAGTTTCGTTCTTTTCCGGAAAGCAGTTTGCTGAAGGCCCCTTCGCAAATGAGTGTTGAAGAAGCGGCAACATTGCCGACCGCTGGTCTCACTGCATTTCGTGTGCTGCTCGAATCCGGAATTCAAAAAGGACAACGTGTTTTAGTGCAAGGCACGGGGGCTGTTTCACTTTTTGCGTTGCAGATTGCTGCGCGCTTGGATTTAGAAATCTTTGCTACCACCGGAAATGCTAAAAACGAAAAGCTTCTTCGTGAATTAGGTGCTCATCACGTGATCAATTATAAAATGTCTCCTCAGTGGCAAACCGAAGTGAATAGAATTACCGATGGTCAAGGTGTTGACTTGATTGTTGATGTGGTGGGTGGAGGCAGCATTGGTCAATCGCTGGAAGCAATCGCGCTGAATGGTGAAATAGCCGTGATTGGATTTTTAGAGGGCACAAAATCGACTGTTGATCTTGTTTCACTTATTCGCAAAAATGTTCGCTTGAGCGGATATACGACCGGAAGCAAAGAGCGACTTTCGCAGTTCGTTCAATGGCTTGATGCAAATCCGATCAGACCGGTTATTGGCGGTGTTTATTCTGATTTTCAGACGGCCTTTCGGGCATTTGAAAAACGAGAGGTGGTGGGAAAAGTTGTTGTAAAATTTCCGTGACCTATACCTCTGGCGTATGATCAAATACATTCATTACTATTCGGGTCTCACACTGGCGGTATTTGTTGGGCTTCATGTGCTGAATCATTTGATGATCCTTCACTCAGAGGCATTGCACATTCGATTCATGAACGCTGCGCGCAAAATCTATCGCCAACCGGTGGTAGAAGGATTACTGTTGTTGGCAGTAGCCATCCAAATTATTTCAGGCATTACCCTTGTCATTCAAAAATGGCCGAAGATGGAAGGAGGGTTTGATGTGCTTCACATTGCATCCGGATTGTATCTTTCCCTTTTTCTGATCGTTCACGTTACGGCTGTGATGATGGGTCGCTATAAATTGAAACTGGACACCAATCTTTACTATGGCGCTGGCGTGATGAACTTATGGCCACACAAACTGATTTTTATTCCATACTACACGTTGGCCATGCTTTCTTTTTTCGCACACGTAGCCTGTATTCACCGTGTGAAGATGCAGGATTACACATCGCTTGAGATCGCTGAACAACAAAGCATCGGCATTGTGGCTGCAGGAATAGTAGTGACGGCACTGATTATTTTTAAGATGACCAGAATCCTGCTACCGGATGGTTTTGGTAAGAAGTGAACGTTACCTTACCGTAGCCTTATCAATTCGTTTGGGTGTATCCGTGCCATTCACAATGGATTTGGAACTCAGGGCAATCGCCTTGATTGTGGAAGTGATATTTTTCATATCCAACGATTCCACTTCATCATTCACCGTGTGATAAAGTTTATCGCTATCAATCTGATCGGTAGAAATAGAATGAGCAGGCACACCAAGTCGTGCCAATGTAGCATTGTCGGAGCGGTAGAATAGATTTTGCTTTGTATAAGGATCAGGCTTAAACTCAAATGGTGTTCCGGTTAAATTCTTTTGCAGGATTTCACCAAAGTCAGAACGTTCATAACCAGTGATGAAGGCAAAATTTTGTCCCCACTTCGAGGGCTTGCCAATCATTTCAATATTGAACATGGCCACCACCTTGTCGGGATTAAGCTGCTCAGAAAAATAGCGCGATCCAAAACCACCGATTTCTTCGGCTGTGAACGCCACGAACACGAGTGTGTTATTTGTGGTGAATCGTTTTCCAAAGTAGCCATTCAATTCTTTGAACTCCGCATGAAACTCTGGCGCTATCATTACCAGGGCAGTAGTGGTGTCACCTCTTACCAGATTGAAGGCTTTGCTTAATAAGAATTGTCTTTTGTTGGTAATGCTGGTATCGTAATCAATTGTTTTGATGGCAAGTCCCTTGTCAAACAGATCAATGGTTGTGCGCTCGGATGCAATCACTGTACTTTCCTTTGACAGATTTATACCGTTTAGAATAATACGTTTGCTCTCCGGCACAATCATATCTTTTTTAAACTCCTGACGCTAGGTGGTGAGGCTGCCAAAATTTTTCAATCCTATCTTTTTAAACTCACTTTCAATAAACGCAGTGGCCTTCTCAATGTGCTCAGGGCGGGCAGCCGATCGTCCCATCATGGCATCGGATGAAAGCGTTGATATGACGCGAGTGATATTCTCTTCCTTGATAATCTTATTTACATTCTGGGCAGAAGCAGCAACGGAGATAAATGCAAATGACAGCTAAATTTTTCATGCGCCAAACATAATAAACAAACTCAGGCGGCAGAATCCTTTCGTGTAATAATTTCAAAAGCATCACTTTCTACAGTTCATCCAGCGCATTATACAATTCGGTAACTCCGATTATCGAAGCCCGGCCAGGCGGAGCATTTTTGTCGTGTAATCGCCAAACAGCACGACCATGATAAAGCCGGTAACTTTTTTACTTCTGCTTATTTCCTCTCCACTTGTTGGGCAGATTACCATAAAAGGTATTGTTAAAGATCAGCATGGCGAAGCATTGCCGGGAGTGAATGTGATGATTAAGCATTCGTATGATGGCACCAGCTCTGGCGCTGATGGTTCCTTTTCATTTGTGACGCAGGAGAAAGGCGACAAAGTAATTGCAGCCACTTTCGTGGGATATGCTTCTTTTGAGCAAGCTGTAAATCTTTCCGGAAATGAAATTCACTTGACGATTCACTTAAAAGAAGAAATCAATCAGTTGGATGCCGTAGTGATTTCAGCCGGATCATTCACTGCCGGAGAAGAAAAGCGCAGAACAATTTTAAAAGCCGTAGACATCGCCACGACAGCCGGTGCCACTGCCGACATTGCCGGAGCGTTGAACACTTTGCCCGGCACGCAAAAAGTAGGAGAGAGCGGAAGGCTCTTTGTGCGCGGTGGCGATGGAAATGAAACAAGAACATTTATTGATGGTATGGTGGTGTTGGACGCTTATGGCCCTGCTGCTCCTAATACACCTTCGCGTGGAAGGTTTCTTCCCTTTATGTTTAAAGGTACCAGTTTCAGCACCGGTGGTTATTCTGCTGAGTATGGCCAGGCATTGTCCTCCGCGCTGGTACTTAATTCGAAAGATAAGGCTGAGCTTAATCAAACCGATGTAGGGCTATTGTCGGTTGGAGCAGATGTTGCGCACACACAGGTTTGGGATAAAGCCTCGTGGAGTGGAAAGATTCAATATACAGACATACGCCCTTACTTTGGATTAATCAACCAGCGGGTGGATTGGAAAACTCCTCCGGTTTCATGGGAAGGGAGCACAGCGTTTCGTCAGCAAGTAGGCAAAGGCATAGTGAAGTTTTTTGGAAACATTAACCGATCGTCTTTCAGTTTGTTCAACCATGATATTACTAATCCGGCCATCAAGCAGCAATTTGATCTTGCCAACAATTACCGGTATGGAAATCTTTCTTATCAAGCCGCACTTAACACACAATGGAGTTTTCGCAGCGGAGTTTCTTATTCCGACAACAGCAATGACCTGAAGCTGGAAGGATCTCCTGTGAAGGAAGAAGACCGCGGCATTCATGCAAAATCCGTTTTGGAACACTCCCTTTCCGACCAGGCTGAAATTCGTTTTGGAGGGGAAGTGCTTCATCGTCATTACCTCGCATCACGATGGGATGAGCCAGGCAATCAAATGCAATCTCAGGATTTTTATGAGTCAATCGGTGCAGCCTTTGCTGAAGCAGAACTCTATGCGAGTAAAAAACTTGTGACTAAAATCGGTGGGCGTTACGAATACAATTCACTAAATGAAAAACAAAGTGTTGATCCGCGGTTATCCATCGCATACAAGCCCGGAAAAAAAGGTCAGTTCTCTTTTGCCTACGGTTCTTTCCGGCAATCGGCAAAGAATCAATACCTGCGGGTAAATAATCAATTGGCATCAGAAAGAGCCGAACATTTTATTTTGAATTACCAGGTGATCACCAACCGCAAAACCTTTCGCGTGGAAACGTACTATAAAAATTATTTCAATCTGGTGAAGTACGAACAGTTCAATCCAACCATGCTCTTAAGTGCTGGAAAGGGTTATGCAAAAGGTGTTGAATTATTTTGGAGAGACAGCGAAACCATCCGGAATGTTGACTACTGGATTTCATACTCGCTATTGGATACCAAAAGAGATTACCTGAACTATCCGGCTGCTGCGGTGCCTGCTTTCGCCTCTGCACATAATTTTTCAATCGTCTATAAGCATTTTGTGAAAGACATTAAATCACAACTGGGCTTTACGTACAGCTATGCCAGTGGCAGACCGTATTACAACCCTAACCTTGCCAGCGATCAATTTCAATCCGAGCGCACACCATCTTATCAGGACCTAAGCGCAAACATTAGTTATCTGCCAAAGAACTGGTTGATCGTTTATGCATCGTGCACAAATCTGCTGGGACGTGATAATATTTTCGGATATGAATTCAGCACTCAGCCAAACGCAGCAGGTGAATATGCAAGCAGGGCCGTTCGCCAGCCTGCTGCGCGATTTTTATTTCTTGGTGTGTTCATCACGTTTTCAAAAAATAAATCCGTGAATCAATTGCCCAATCTGTAAAACCAAAAAAACAATTATCATATGAAAACAATCACAACTATTTTAATGCTTGTCATGAGCGTTGCACTGCAGGCCAACGATGCTAAATACATTGAGGCAATGTCAAAACAAATTGCTGCAGTTTACAAAGCGCAAACCACAGAGGAGCTGCAGGGAGCAGTAAATGCCTTATCGCGAATAGCCGATGCTGAAAAGACCAAATGGGAGCCCTATTACTATGTTGCTTTTGGAAATGTGATGATGGCCACGCGTGAAAAAGATCCTGCAAAGAAGGATAACTACCTTGACGTGGCGTTGTCTGCCATTGAGAAAGCAAAATCAATCAACGAAAATGATTCTGAGATCATCACCATCGAAGGATTTATTCATATGATTCGCGTTACGGTTGATCCGCAATCACGTGGGCAGCAATATTCCGGCATGGCCATGCAGGCATTTGGAAAAGCAGTGGCCCTGAATCCTGAAAACCCAAGAGCACTTGCCATGAGAGCCCAAATGGAATTTGGCACTGCCAGATTTTTTAATGCGCCTACCACCGATGCCTGTGCTACCACCGCCAAGGCACTGGAAAAATTTGAGACATTCAAATCAGACAATCCATTGGCACCACAGTGGGGAAGAGAAATGACGCAGCAGTTGAAACAAAGCTGCCAATAACATGATGCTAAGCGTCTTACGGTTCGTTCGCAAATGAACAACCGTTAGACGCTTTGCTCATTAAAAATATTTACCATTCTTTTTCGCGCGAGCCAATATCAAAGGTTCTCGAGATATTGAACCCTAATCGCATTTCTCCTTTTGTCCAACTGGAAGTTGTATACGGAATGGCCAGCACTTCATTAATTGAATAGCCATTGGTGAGAAACACCTGAAAAACGTGACCACCTGTTTCGATATCGAACCCAAGGCTGAGCACATTCTTGTACACACTCATGTCGCGCACGTAGGGCGTAGCGCGCAAGATATACTCGGCCGTAATCGCAGTGCTTCTGGTGAATTTGTAGCGCGCCTGTGTTCCAATGCTGAGCATGTCATTCTTATCCGCGAGTTGATCAACCAGGTTGTAATGAATTAATATGGGACTTATTTGAGCGCTAAACTCAGGGCTAAATTTTCTACCCACCATCACGCTGGTGAGGTAGGCAAGTCGATTACTGAAATATGCATATCGGTTATTGACAGAAGTATTTTTTTCAGCAGTGACATTTGCACTTCCCAGAGCGGTTACAGTGATGGGCATACTGCCATCGGCTGTTTGACGCAGCCATTTATATTTTACAAAACCATCAACCATTTTGCGATCGGAGGTTCTGCCAATACCCAACAGCAGCCGATCGGTTACGGCATAGTCTAATCGCAATTGAATCGTAGCGGGGCCATCCAATCCATAAAAGTTGTAAAGCCCTGATGAGAGCGGACCAAACCGATGTGCTATTCGGAATTCCAGTGTACCTTTTGAAAGCGTCTCCACCGTATGCAGGTTTACTAACCGCGTGCCTTTAAACGTAGCGTAGGTGTAATTTTTTTCAGAAGGATTACTTTTCTCTAATTCACTGAGCAGATCATTTTGTGCAAACAAGAATGAGGTACAGAGCAGGAGGGTGATGGTAAAAAATATTTTCATAGCTATTGAGGAGTGCCGTTTTGAACCCACGTTTTTATTTTATCGATTTGACAGGCTGACAGCGCTTGCGATGGGGGCATAGGCTGATATCCTGACTTACGTTCAATCACATTAAGCAATAACCCTGAAGCTGCGTACGATTTCACTTCCTGATAGCTGGTGAGTTTTACATTTCCTGACGCATTGGTGGAACTGTGGCACGAAACACAATTAAGGTTGATGATGTATTCGATGGAACTACTGTAGGTAGCAGGAAGTGACGAGTCGCAGGGGTTAACAATTCCTCCCGGGTACAAACCTTCCATTTTATCGTAATAACAGGACGATATCACAATGGATATAATAGCCAACCAACCAATTCTCTTCATCTTATTTTTCTTTAGCTCCTTGTAAAATCCAAACATAAACGGTGCGCACCTGGTCGTTTGATAGCGGCCCATCCGGTGGCATGGCACTGCCGCCCCACAGCTTTGTCATTACTTTATAAAGTTTACTTTTTGTGGGCTCACCTGCAGTGACCTGGCTCATCACCTGGCCATAATTTTTCAGGGTAGGGTCTTCGCCCGTACCATCATGGCAACCGGCACGCGCACACCCATTGACGATAATCGGCTTCACATCAGTTTCAAAGGTGAGCACAGGCGTCAGGGGTACCTCCGGATCGTGAGCACAGCTCGTCACAAGCAGGGTCAGAATGAGTATGGGTATGGGCCAGGTTTTCATGTTCTTCAATTGATCAGGCTTATTCTACAATTCAGTAACAATAAAACGATAAGACGATAATTAGTTTCATTTATTTGATAAAGTAGTAACTTTTTTAAGTTTTGAATCCATCTTTATATAAAGTAAATGAAAATTAGCACCCGGGTAAAAGAGCATTTTTGGGGCATCGTTATCGCGGCAGCCGGATCAGGACTGATGACTTATGTCTCCTGCTCTTCTTGTCGCGAGGATGGCGACCGGTTTGCTCGGTACACGTCCATCTCATTTTTATTATGGGCCCTGTTGTGGGCGGGCAACAGTGAATTGAATGAATTCCTAAGCTCAAAAATTTCATGGATTAAAACTCCGATAAAACGACTTGTTGTTGGCGTGATCTCAACGGTGGCCTTCACAGTGCTTTCAGTTGTTATAGTGCTAAAGCTTTGGGAATTTTTCTGGCGCCTGAAAATTAATGACTACGGGGAAGTGATCACCATGTCGTTGATCATTACATTTTTTATTTCATTATTTTTTCACGGCCGGGCATTTCTTATGGAATGGAAACGATCGGCAGTAGAAGCGGAGCGCTATCAAAAGGAAAGTATCCGCGCTACTTACGAAAATTTAAAAAATCAGGTTAACCCCCATTTTCTGTTTAACAGCCTTAATGCATTAACCAACCTGGTGTATGAAGATCAAGACAAGGCAGCAAAATTTATCAAGCAACTTTCAGAAGTCTATCGCTATGTATTAGACTCGCGTGATAAAGAACTGGTAGCATTGCAGGATGAGCTGAACTTTCTGCGATCATACATCTACTTGCAGGAGATTCGATTTGGTTCAAACCTAAAAGTTGAAGTGGGGGAATTTCAGCAGCAGGGTAAGGTGGCTCCGTTGGCCATTCAGCTGCTGGTGGAAAATGCCATCAAACACAATATCATTTCGAAAGAACAACCATTAAAGATTTCTATTTTCTGTGATCACGATGCTGTAGTAGTTAAAAACAACCTTCAACGAAGAAGTATGCCGGGAACGGAATCTTCTGGTATGGGCCTTGCAAATATCAAAAGCCGTTATAAGTTTTTGACAGACAAACCGGTGAGTGTAGAAGAAACAGATACGGAGTTTATTGTTAGCGTACCCATCATTACCATGGATTGACCATGAAACTATTGATCATTGAAGATGAACCACAGGCTGCACAGCGATTGACAAAACTGATATTGTCCATCCTTCCTGGTGCCGATATTTTGACTCAGTTAGATACTGTGAAAGACTCCGTGAAATGGTTGAAAGAGCATACCGCAGATCTCATTTTCATGGACATACAGTTGGCCGATGGGATTAGCTTTCAAATTTTTGAGCAATGCGAAGTTTCTACTCCGGTAATTTTCACCACTGCATATGATGAATATGCGCTTCGGGCATTTAAAGTGAATAGCATTGATTATATCTTAAAACCTGTAGATGCGGATGAATTAACAGCCGCAATCGACAAATACAGGAAGCTGAATGCAGGCACCTTGGCGAATAGCAAGATGATGGAAAGCATTGGAGCAGCCATGCAAATGCTGACCAGGCGCTACAAAGAGCGATTCATTGTTAAAGTAGGTGAACATTTAAAATCGGTAGAGACCAATGATGTTTTATTTTTCTTCAGTTTGGAGAAAGCCACGTTTGCCCAAACCTCTGATGGCCGCAAGCATATCCTGGATTTCACCATGGATCAGTTAGAGGGCTTATTAGATCCGTCCAATTTTTTCCGCATCAATCGTAAATACATTGTTGGTGTTAAGTCAATACAAGACATGATCAGCTACACCAACTCAAGGCTTAAATTGATTTTGAAAACCAGTGACGATGCTGATATTATCGTAGCGCGTGAAAGAGTTCAGGAATTCAAGGACTGGCTTGATCGCTAGCATTTCTCAATCTTTGAATGGTGGTACTTGTGTTATACCAATCTACCGTGCAACTTTAGTCACAAATCAACCCCACGATGACTTGCATAAATTGCCAGACTGACTCGACCGGTAAATTTTGCCCAAACTGCGGACAGAAGGTAGACGTAAAGCGAATTACCTTTAAAGAAGGATGGCACGACTTCTGGGCGCGCATTTATGGTTTCGATGGAATGTTTCCGCGCACGCTCAAAGACCTTACGCTGCGGCCAGGTTTTGCCGCGCGTGAATACATCAAGGGAAACAGGATGAAATACTATGGCCCGGTGGGTTACTTCTTTTTAATGATAACCTTATGGCTGCTGACGATGAGTTTGTTGAATGTAGATGTCAATCAATATTTTGAAGCCAATAGAAAAACCATGTCAGATGCTGATGTTGGCGAAGGGCAGCAAAAGTTTTTCCTGATCATGGCTACCTTTTTTAATGATAATGTAAAATGGATAGCGTTGTTCTCCCTTCTGATTGATTCTCTGGCGGCACGCTTTCTTTTCTATCGGAAGAGTGGCTTAAATTTTTTGGAACATGCAGTGTTAATCTTTTTTATGCGCGGGCATATTTACTGGGTGAGCATTGCTTCTGTTTTGCTTTTTAAGTTGACAGGCTCAGTGATGCTCAATTCTGCCATTGTGTTTGGATCTGTTTTCTTTTTCGGATTTGGCTATACCTCCTTCATGGATGATCAGCCCAAAGGAAAATCTTTTCTGAAGGGAATGGGCGTTTATGTGGTTGGTCAGATGATTGTGTTTTTAGTTTTTGGTATTGCCCTCATCACCTTGTTATGGCTTAGCCCTGAGTTTTATGAAATGATTAAGCCTTCAAATAACCGGTAAGGCTACTTCATAAACTCTGCGATCAACCGGTGAAAGTGATGTGTGCCGGTTTCGCGCGTCACGGAGTATCGGCCATGTTTGTAGAATCGGGAACGAATACCTTTCTGTACATTCTGAACAATCTCCTCGTCTTCTAATTCAACTTTGTGAAGATCCGCGCCAGCACCCTGGCGTAATTTACTTTCATCCCAAACGTATGAGAGAAATGATACGCGTGTTTTACTGATGCTCACTGGCTTGATGATGTTGATCGAAAGCCCCCATGGATAAAAATTGAACATTAGATTAGGAAACACCCAGAAGTAATAGCCCGCGATATTCTTACCATAGTCGGGCGAGGAGGGGGGTAACTCAAAACATAGTTCTCCATCTTTTGCGTGACCAACCTGAAGGCTGGAATAGCGAAATAATTCCACCGAATAATTTCCGTAGTCGATGACTGAGTTTAAACCTGCATGAATAAATGGAATATGAAAGCCCTCCAGGTAATTTTCGCAATACAGTGCCCAATGTGCATCAATGATATAATCTTTTGAAAGATCCGGACGAAAGACAAATTCATGAAGGGGCATCCAACTCACTCTTGTCATCATGTCACTGAAATACAAATCGCTGTTAATGGATTTGTTGAGCGATGTGAACAAGCACTTCCCCCAATTCAGTAATGGAAGCGAATGCAGGTTGTCTTCTTCCGTTGGAAAATTCTTAACTTCTTTAAACTCGGGCATCGATTGAAACTTACCATCAAGGTGAAATCTTCGGCCGTGATATCGGCAGCGAATGTCGCTCACTTTGCATGGTTTTTCGATGATCAGGTTTCCACGATGCGTGCATACGTTGGAAAGACAGTGCAACTTTCCTTCTTTATCACGAACGATCATTAAAGGTTCGTTCAAAAAGTTATCCAGCAAATTCACCGGAGTGATCCAGCCATTGTCGCGCACCTGATCCAGATCGCCAATCCATTGCCACGAGTTGGCGAAAATAGCTTCCTTCGATTTTTTGAAAATGTGTGGATCGAGATAGAAATCAGTGGAAAGCGTTTTTGCTTGCGCAATGTCGGCATGAACCTGTAGATCGGACATATAGCTTGTTTTTCGTACATTTAAAAGTAGCTATAATTTGCGAATCGTTTTGGTGTGGGCGACCAACCATGGATTAAGACTTAAGTTCAAAACATTATGAAGATGACAATTTTTTGGGCAGCAAGAATTATTGCAGCGTTAATTATGCTGCAAACACTTTACTTCAAATTTTCAGCAGCACCCGAATCCGTTGAGATTTTTACACGCGTAGGTATGGAACCCTGGGGAAGAATTGCAGTGGGCATTTTGGAGTTGATTGCTTCTGCATTGATATTACTTCCATCCACGGTTTGGATTGGCTCCCTTCTTGGTTTTGGATTAATGGCTGGTGCAATAGGAATGCACCTCACGCTGCTGGGCATCGAAGTGCAGGAGGATGGAGGTTATTTATTTTTTCTTGCCGTTGCGGTAGCAATTTGCTCTGCTTTTTCTTTTTGGTTTAGCAGAGACGGCATCCCTTCCACCATCAAAAAATACTTACCCTCATTTCTTCAATAGCGTGATTAATTTCTCGAGACCTTCGGTCAGCGAGGCCTGGGCTGAAAGATTTGATTTCAATCCTTCCAGCAAGTAGTTTGGAATTGCCTCATTTTTCAATGCTTTTCCTCTGATGTCTTTTAAGATATCCAGCGCATCTTTCTTTGAAGTAAAATCTCCATGTTGTTCTAATTCATTGATAAATGAATCGATTTGCTGAATGATGGAAACATCGGTAGTTCCTCCTTCCGCCTTCGCCAGGGTTTTTCGATCATAACAGATGTTGTATTCATCAATGATCTGCTCAAGGTTTTTCTTTGTCAAATCACCGTTTTTAATTTTTACGCTGACTTCGTCACAATCATTAAGAAACTCACTCATTGATTTTTTAAACGTAAGATTGGGTACTTCCATGGAGGTTCCGTTTCTTCTCACCAGGTACCGGCCATCGTACGTAAATTGATTGGTGAGGCGATAGGCATACAAACTCAAAAATCCTTTTCGCAATAGCTTCATGTATTTCAGTCCTGTGCCTTCTTCCTGAACAGTGTGGTAAAATTCATTTTTGATAAATAAAGTTCGGGCTTCCAGTGCAGTGTAAACCACTTTACGTTTTCCGGTTTCCTTTACTTCAACTTTGTCCAGACGATCGTACGACAAAATTTTCACTTCACCCCGAATGGTGTCACCTTTCAACGTAACAGCATAATCCTGCGCCAATAAATTTGGTAGCGCAAAACCCATCAGTAACATTACACAAAGGCTCTTCATATGTATTCAATTAAGGGTGCGAAGTAAACCATAACTCTCCGATTGAACAAGCCTGAGCGCTAAACAACACCCACAATTCTTATTCTGGATTTTTATTTTTGAAATACGTGGTTGAATCAGTTTATTAGCAGTTTAGACGAAACAAAAATATGGTTAATTACAATCCCAGGGTTTGGTTTTCGATGGTGTTTCACTCGTACAGCCGTGCCGTGATGCGCACTCTTACACCCGCCATTATTTTCATGGCTATTTTTACTGCGGCCCTGTGCTATATTCTTTTGGATGTGTTAAGATTTCACGAAAGTGATTTCCACACCACCATCTCAATGCACTCACTTTTAGGTATTGTGTTAGGTCTCTTCCTTGTGTTTAGAACAAATTCGGCATATGATCGGTGGTGGGAAGGGCGAAAACTTTGGGGCAGCTTTGTAAATAACACACGCAATTTTTCCTTTAAAGTAAATTCCTTTGTCGATAAAGATGATAAAGAGACCCGTTTGTGGTTTGCCCAAATGGTGCCTAACCTGGTGATTGCTTTACGTGAGCATTTGCGGAAAGGTGTGAATATTGATGAGTTGGATATTGTTGATTCTGATTTTCTGGAGAGAATGAAAGATGCCAAGCATATTCCCAACCGTCTCTCTTCGATGCTGTATGACCGGGTAAATACCATGTACAAGAAAAAAGAAATTACCGGAGAGCAATTGTTTTTGATGGATCGTGAACTGAAAGAATTTTCAGATATCATTGGCGCGTGCGAGCGCATTAAGAATACACCCATTCCGTATTCTTACACCATGTACATCAAGCAGTTTATTTTTATTTACATCATCACACTTCCTTTTGCTTTTGTGACCACCTCGGGCTACATCACGGTGCCGATTGTGGTGCTGATCACGTTTGTGTTGCTCAGCGTTGAATTGATTGCCGAAGAAATTGAAGATCCTTTTGGAAAGGACATCAATGACCTTCCGACTGATGAGTTATCAAAGAAGATTAAGGATAACGTTCGGGAAATTTTACTTTAATTATTTCCAATAATCGTATTGCATGTAGCGGGCGGTTTCGTCCGCTGCTTCTTTGCCGAGTATTTTTTCAATAACGTGGAAAGACATGTCGATACCGGCAGATACTCCTGCTGATAAAATAATTTTGCCATTATCTGCCCAACGAACATTTTCAAGTAGCTCCGTATGAGGAGCCACTTGTCGCATGGTATCAAAGGCTCTGTAATGCGTGGTAGCCTTGAGGCCATTTAACAATCCTGCTTTTGCCAGAAGCAGCGATCCTGTGCAAACGGAAAGAGTATATTCTGTGCTACCATTTTGTGCTCTCACCCAATTTAAGATTACTTCATTTTCCATTTCCTTTCGGGTGCCAAACGGTGAGCCATCATCACGGTATCCGCCACCTCCTGGCACAATAATGATATCAGCTTTTGGAGCTTCCGACAGAAGGTAGGTTGCCTGCACGATCAGATTGTTTCGTGCCGTGATCACTTTTTTCTCTGCTACTGTGAATACTTGAAAGGGTGGCTCTGCCATTGTGCGCAGTCCGCAAACGGAAAATACTTCAAAGGGGCCCGTAAAATCGAGTACCTCAATATCATCGAACAGCAGGATGGCTACTTTTCTCATACTTCATTCGATTGTTATGCGAGAACACTATAGATAAAGTAAAGAATGATCAGCAAGATCATTACTGCATACATCACCAAATCAACGCGTACGTAATCTTTATACTCCTTATACAATTCTTTGAGTTTTCGAAACATGGCGGTAGGGGTTCTTGTTGAATTGACTGTCTTGTTGGGGCATTCCAGTTTAAGTGGAAGTTATTATTGTTAAAGTGTAAGGATTTATGACGGAGTCCAGAAACTTAATCAAGGGATATCCGTCTTTATTCTCTCGAAGCGCAAGTTATGAAATCATCTTTACTACTTTTTGTTTTAGTATTGGTTGCCAACCTGTCTTTTGCCCAGCAAAAGCTTACCCTCAATGGCTATATCAAAGATAGTGCTAATGGAGAGGAGTTGATCGGGGCAACAGTTTTGGTAAAAGAAACCGGAACAGGTGGAGCTACCAATGCCTATGGATTTTATTCGATCACACTGCCTCCCGGCAAGTACACCTTTCAATTCAGTTACATCGGCTACACTTCACAAATAGTAACGCTCGACCTTCAGCAGAACGAAGTTAAAAATATGGAGCTCGTAGCGGAGTCTGTGCAGATGGAGGAAGTGGTGGTAAAAGGTGATCGGATTGACGCCAATGTAACCGACCTGCAAATGAGTCGCACCAAATTAAACATGGATCAGGTACGAAAGCTTCCCGCTGTGTTTGGCGAATCAGATATCATTAAGAATGTGCAAATGCAGCCGGGTGTGATTACCGCTGGTGAAGGTACTTCCAGCTTTTTTGTAAGAGGTGGCAGTGCCGATCAGAATCTGATTTTGATTGACGAAGCGCCCATCTACGACCCCTCACATTTATTTGGACTTTTTTCCGTGTTCAATTCCGATGTGATCAAGGAGTCTGAATTGTATCGGGGTGGGATTCCGGCAAGGTTTGGCGGACGATTGTCTTCTATTCTTGAAGTGAGAACGAAAGATGGCAATAATAAAAAACTGGCCAGCAGCGGTGGGATAGGAACGATGGCCAGTCGATTCATGCTTGAAGGGCCAATGCGAAAAGATAAGAGTTCTTTTATTGTGTCGGCTCGGAGATCATACGTAGATGTGTTTCTGAAAGCTGCCGATCAGAAGAACCTTGTTTACTTCTATGATGTCAACGCCAAGTTTAACTGGAAGGCAAATAACAACAACCGCTTCTTTGCTGCCTTTTACACCGGCCGAGATGATTTTAAATTCGGAAAGAACTTTGGCTTTGCCTGGGGAAATGCTACCGGCACGTTTCGGTGGAATCACCTGTTTAATGACCGGTTATTTTCCAACACCTCAATTATTGCCAGCAACTTTGATTATAAGCTGGAGTTGATTGATCCGGTGCAGGGCTTTATCTGGAAATCACGCCTCGAACAATTATCCATTAACAATGACTTGAATTATTTTATCAATCCTAATAACGAGCTGAGTTTCGGGTATCATATCAGCTACAAAAAATTCCAACCCGGAATAATTGATCCCAATACCAAAGGGTCAATTTTTCAAACCCTGAAACTGGGAAAGCAGTTTGCGCTTGACCACGCTCTTTATCTGGATAACCAGCAAAAGATTGGTGAAAAAATTACCATGAGTTATGGAGCGCGGTTATCCATCTTTCAGAATATCGGTAAGTCGGATGTTATTCTCTACAAAGATCCTTCGGACAACATCAATATCAAACGAACCGATACCCTGCACTACAACTCATTTGAAAACATAAAGACGTATGTAAACCTTGAGCCTCGCTTTTCATTCCGCTACCTGGTGAATGCGTCCAGTTCCATTAAGGCATCGTACAATCGAATGGTTCAAAATACACATTTGATTTCGAGCGGCACGGTGCCTTTGCCCTTTAACACCTGGAACCCTAGCGGGTATTATTTGAAACCTCAGCTTGCGGATCAATATGCAGTAGGCTATTTCAAAAATCTGAAAGACAATGCATATGAAGTTTCGGTAGAGACATATTATAAAGACGCCAGGCATGTAACCGACTTTGCCGACAATGCTGATATCTTTTTCAATCCCGATATCAGTACAGAGTTTCGTCAGGGAAAATCATGGGCCTATGGTGCTGAGCTTTCGGCCCAAAAGAAGCAAGGAAAGCTGACAGGATTTTTGAGCTACACGTGGTCGAAAGTTATGCGCAAAGTGCCGGGTGTAAATCAAGGGAATGCCTTTTTTGCAAACTATGATCGTAGAAATGTGATGAACATCGCAGCTACCTATGATCTTAATGAGAAGTGGTCGTTCGGAGCGATTTTTAATTACTCAACTGGTCGCCCCATTACGTTGCCTTCCGGCCGATATGAATTTGGAGGATCATACAATGCAGATGTAATCACCGAACGCAACGGCTATCGATTGCCCGATTTTCACCGCCTCGATTTGTCGGCTACGTTGAATCCAAGAAAAAATCAAAACAAAAAATGGAAAGGGCAATGGGTGTTTTCAGTTTACAATGCCTACAACCGCAAGAATCCGTTCACGCTTTATACAAGAACAAAACAGGACGATGATGGAAATATTATTGGCGATGGAACTCAAAAAGAAGCGCGCCTTGTGTACCTGTTTCCTATCCTTCCTTCAGTAACTTATAATTTTAAATTCTGATGAAATCATTCGTATTACTTTTAGCCGTTGTATTTATATTGACTTCCTGCGAAGAAACCGTGCAGCTGAATCTCAATCAAACCCCCTCCAAAGTGGTGATTGATGCGCGCCTTACCAATGTGTTAGGAAAGCAATATGTAAAGATTACGCGCTCGTCAAATTTCTATCAAACCGGTAGCACACCGCGTGTTACCGATGCAGTAGTTAAAATTACTGATGATCTTGGTAATGTAATGACGTTTGTTCATAATCCGGAAGGAAAAGAGGAGAAGGCCGGGTACTATTTTCCGGCACCAGGCTTTGCCGGAACGATTGGAAGAACGTACAAGCTATCTGTGATCGTAGACGGAGTTATGTATTCTGCGGAAGATAAAATGTTGCCCGTTACCACAATCGATTCGATCAAGTATAAAATCAATGGAGATCAACAAGATGATCCGAAAGTTGCCGGCAGAATTTATGAACTGTTGCTCTTTGCCAAGGAGCCTCAACAAACCAAAGACTTTTATCTATTTGAATACTATCGCAATGATTCGTTGGCCCTTAACCGCCCCAATGATATCTACTTTACCGATGATGATGCCGTTGGCGAAAAGATTGATGGCGTGAGTTCACCGGTGTACTATTCAATTAATGATAAAGCAAAGCTGGAGATGTATAGTTTGAGTCGCACGGCCTTTGTATTCTACAGCGACTTTTTCAATCTGGTAAATAGTGATGGTGGAATGTTTAGCCCGCCACCCGCCAATCCCCGAACAAACCTGAACAATGGCGCGCTCGGGCTCTTTCAGGTGAGTGCGGTCTCCACAATGGAAATTGTTTTAAAACCACTGAATTAAATCGATCAATTGAACTTTCCAACTTGGGGGAAGTTCAAATTTCATTTTCCTGATGTACTTTAAGGGCTTCAATCAGCCTATGACGATCAGGATTTTTATTCTCTGCATTCTTATTTTCTTGGGAGATCAATTGAGGGCCCAGGACTTTACCACTTTTGAGACGAATCCAACATCTTTGCGGTGGCAGCAATTAAACACCGAGCACTTCAGGGTATTGTTCCCGAAAGGGTTTGATGCACAAGCGCAACGAATGGCCAATACACTGGAAGCTATTCATGCGCCCGAGGCAAAATCGTTGGGAACTCAGCCACGAAAGATTTCAGTGGTGCTTCAAAATCAATCGTCTCTTTCCAATGCATTTGTATCCATCACACCACGAAGGTCTGAGTTTTATACCATGCCCTCGCAGGATTATAATTTCGTGGGCAACAATGATTGGATGAATATACTGGCCTCGCATGAATATCGGCACGTGGTTCAGTTTCAGCATGCCAACCGGGGTTTCAATAAACTTGCTTCCATTTTCTTTGGAAATAATTTGCTGGCTGGTCTTTCTTACCTGGCGGTGCCCCAGTGGTTTTGGGAAGGCGATGCTGTAGCGACAGAAACAGCCTTTACACCCAGCGGCCGTGGCCGCATTCCTAATTTTGATTTGGTGTTTCGCACGAATCTGATGGAAGGCCGAACATTTAATTATAACAAGCAATATCTGAGAAGCTATAAGCACAACATCCCCAATCATTATGTTTTAGGATATCATATGGTGTCGTATCTGCGCAAGCGCACAGGCAATGCCCATGTTTGGGGAGAGATCACACGTAAGGCATGGACAATTCCTTTTAAGCCATTCACTTTTTCCAGTTCGCTCAAAACGTCATCTGGTTTGTATGTAAATGATCTCTATCAGCAAATGGCAAAAGACTTAAAAAGTGAATGGCAAAAACAACTCGATACATTAAAGCTTACATCCTTTGAAAAAGTGAATCAACGAAGCTCTGAAGTGTATACCGATTATCACTATCCACAACAACTGGAAGATGGTTCGGTCCTCGCGGTGAAATCGGGCATTGGCGATATTGAGCAACTGGTGAGAATCAATCATGGAGTTGAGGAAAAGATTTTCGTGCAGGGATTGGTGAACGAATCGGGAATGCTTTCCGCGGTGAACAATCGTGTGGTGTGGAATGAGTATCGTTTTGATCCGCGGTGGCGTGTGAAAAATTTCTCGGTGATTGTCGCTTATGATATTGATACGAAAATCAAGCGCGTCATCTCAAGTCATTCGCGCTACGCCTCTGCGGCACTATCGCCCGATGGTTATAAAGTAGCCACTATTGAAACCGGAACGGACTATGCAACTAAATTGATCATACTTGATTTTTTTAGCGGCAAAGTGGAAAAGGAATTTCTAAACCCCGACCATGATTTTCTTTCTATGCCCCGGTGGACGCAAGATGGTAAAGAGATTATTTTATTAAGAACCAACAGCAACGGAAAAGCATTAGCGAGTTACCGACTCATTGATGGTAACCTCACCAACCTTACCGAATTCTCGCAAGAGAATAAAGGACATCCGGTTCCGGTTGGTCATTACATCCTTTACAACTCGCCCATCAGCGGCATTGATAATATTTATGCAATTGATCGAAATACAAGAGCTACATATCAGATTACCTGCAGTAAATATGGAGCTTATAACCCTTCGCTTTCGCGCGATGGCAAAACCATTTTTTATAATGAGCAGTCAAGAAATGGAATGGACGTGGTGAAGATTCCGTTTGATCCCTCAAGTTGGAAAGTATGGAACGATCGGACGGATCATTTTGCTACGGCAAAAATCCTGACTGAACAGGAGGGAAGCCAAGAACTTTTAAAAAGCGTACCTCAGCAAACCTTCCCCACAAAAAAGTACTCGCGCTTGAGAGGGATCATTAATCCATATAGTTGGGGCGCCTACATTGATAACACATTGGCGCAAGCCGATATTGGAATTTCTTCGCGAGATATTTTGGGAACAACATCGATCAGCACCGGTTATGTCTATGATATCAACGAGCGAACAGGCTTGTGGCGTGCTGGCGTGAGTTATCAAACATTTTACCCAATTATTGATTTTGAAGTGACGAAAGGCGCGCGAGAGGCTAATAATACAATTTTGGGCCGCGATATTAAGTTTCACTGGAAAGAAAACGGAGCCATTGGTGGATTGCGAATTCCATTGCTCCTCACACGATCGAAATATCATACTGAATTAGAGGTCAGCAATTCGATTGGTATGATCAGCACCGGCTCTTTTGAAAATGAAGTCAGCAAAGATGGCAACGTGATCAGCACAGGCACCAAACGGTACGTCTATGCTAATGATACGTTGATTTACAGTTTCAATGATCGGGTGGACAATGCGAAAGTGCTTTATAACCGCTTTATCATTTCGTATTCACACGCATTGAAGAAAAGCAGAAGAGATTTTAATCCCAGGTTTGCGCAATCACTTGTTTATGAAAACTACAATACCACCGCAGCAAGTGATTATGAAGGCAGACTGAGTGCATTACGTGGAGTACTTTATTTTCCAGGACTATTCAAACATCACTCCTTATTTTTCAGAGGCGGGTATCAAAAATCACTTCAGAGCACCAGTCTTTCTATTTATTCTTTCCGCAATAGGATTTTTAAACCGAGGGGTCATGCCTATCCGCGCGATTCCGAATTTGTTTCGCTCTCTACAAACTATCAATTACCGGTGTGGTATCCTGATATCAGCATAGGGCCATTGGTGAACATTCAGCGCATCAAGGCAAATCTCTTTTACGATTACGGAAGCGGTAAAGGAAGAAGCTACTATTATCAACCGATTTCGGCCACGCAAACAAAAGTGTATTACTCGAACAATTCGGCTGTCTATCAGTCAATTGGCGCTGAGCTTACGTTCGATGTGAATGTAATCCGAATATTACCTCAACTGGAACTTGGGGTAAGGGCAACTTATCTGCAGGCAAACATCTTCAACAGTAGCGGGCTCGTCTTTGAATTTATGTTGGGAAATATCCCTTTTTGAGGAGGTGAAAAACGTGTTGAAAATCGTTCAAATACGCTTATTTTTGATGCTTAGATCATAATTCTTAATTCTAAAAAGTATACTAGAATGGCCGAGATAGTACGAATGCCCAAGATGAGTGACACCATGACCGAAGGGGTGATAGCCAAATGGCATAAAAAAGTAGGAGATACCGTGAAGTCGGGCGAGCTGATGGCGGAAATAGAAACCGACAAAGCTACCATGGATTATGAGTCATTTAATTCAGGAACGGTATTGTACCTGGGCGCAAAAGAAGGTGAGGCCGTTCAAATCAATGATGTGTTAGCGATTGTAGGCTCAAAGGGAGAAGACTTTTCTGCCCTGCTGGCCGGTGCTAAAAATGCAGCCGCTTCTGGTGGAAAGGCAGAAGCTCCGAAGGCTGAGGTTGCTACCGCAGTGGCCGCTGCTCCTGCTATTGATACCTCTGGCATTAAAGCAGAGATTGTACTGATGCCCAAAATGAGCGACACCATGAATGAAGGAGTGATCGCTGCCTGGCATAAAAAAGTAGGCGACAGCGTGAAGTCAGGAGAATTATTGGCAGAGGTGGAGACCGATAAGGCCACCATGGAATATGAATCGTACAACACCGGCACGCTGCTCTACATCGGTGCGAAAGAAAAAGAGGCCGTGGCCGTAAATGGTGTACTCGCCATTATTGGAGATAAGAATGCTGATTGGCAAACATTGCTGAAAGCGCATCAAAGCAAAGGCGCAGCACCTGCTGCAGCAACTCCGGCATCGTCAGCTCCTCAATCAACGGCTCCGGCATCGGCATCAAACGGATCTACTGCTGATAATGCCAACGGAAGAGTGAAAGCCTCGCCCTTGGCAAAAAAGATTGCTAAGGATCTTGGCTACGATATTGCAAAAATTTCAGGCACAGGAGATGCAGGCCGTGTCACGAAGAAAGATGTGGAGACTTACAAGCCTTCGGCTGCACCTTCCTCTTCAGGAAAGAGTTCTGCGGCTCCCATCGTATTGCCATCAGTAGTAGGTAAGGAAAGCTTTGAGGAAATTCCGGTTTCTCAAATGCGCAAGACTATTGCACGCAGATTGGCCGAAAGCAAATTCAGTGCTCCACATTTCTATCTCACCATGGAGATCAACATGGATAAAGCCATAGAAGCGCGCAAGAGCATGAATGAAATTGCACCAGTGAAGATTTCCTTTAATGATATGGTGATCAAAGCCGTGGCCGCAGCACTAAGACAAAACCCTGACGTGAATGTTTCCTGGCTGGGCGATAAGATGAGAAAGAATCACCACATCCACATTGGAGTTGCGGTAGCAGTGAAAGATGGATTAGTGGTTCCTGTGGTTCGCTTTGCCGATAACAAATCGCTGTCTCATATTGCTACTGAGGTAAAGGATCTTGCTCAAAAAGCACACGATAAGAAATTACAGCCAAGTGATTGGGAAGGAAGTACGTTTACTATTTCTAACCTTGGCATGTTTGGCATCGAAGATTTTACAGCCATCATCAATCCTCCAGACGCTTGCATCCTTGCTGTTGGGGGCATCAAAGAAACTGCTGTTGTTAAGAATGGTCAGTTGGTGCCTGGCAATGTGATGAAAGTAACGCTATCGTGCGACCACCGCGCGGTAGACGGTGCGGTGGGTGCTGCCTTCCTCAAAACGTTTAAAGGCTTAATGGAAGATCCGGTAAGGATTTTGATTTGATAGATCTAAATGCCGGAAGAAATTCCGGCTTATTTTTTTATGGAGAAAATTCACGCTACTACAATTCTTGCAGTGCATCATAATGGTCAGGTGGCTATTGGTGGAGATGGCCAGGCCACTATGGGGAACACCATTGCGAAAAGCAATGTGAAAAAAATCAGGAAGCTTCAGGATGGAAAAGTGATGGTGGGTTTTGCAGGCTCTACAGCCGATGCGTTCACTCTTCTTGATCGCTTTGATGAAAAACTCAATGCCTATGGAGGCAACATGAAGCGTGCAGCTATTGAATTGGCAAAAGATTGGAGAATGGATCGCTTTCTGCGAAGACTCGAAGCCATGCTGATCACCGCCAATAAGGATGAGATTTTAATTCTCTCTGGCACGGGCGATGTACTGGAACCTGATCATCAGGTTGCCGCCATTGGCTCTGGAGCGATGTATGCACAATCGGCAGCGCTCGCGCTAAAAAAACATGCACCTCACCTTACTGCAGAAGAAATGGTGAGAGAGAGCCTGAATATTGCTGCGGACATTTGCATCTACACCAACCACAACCTGGTGGTTGAAAAAATTTAAGCATCAGCTTTTTGATTTTCTTCTGATGGCAAGGGCGATGCTTCATTAGTTTTTTCATCACCCAGCAAAATAACCAGCGATTTTAAATCACTGGAATACGACAATAATATTTTGAATATGCCCACTGCGGGCACAGCCAAAATCATTCCCGAGATCCCCCACACTTTCCCTCCAACGAGTAACGCCACGATTGCGGCCAATGCGTTGATACTGATTTTAGAGCCTGTAATTTTGGGTGTGATAAAATTTCCCTCCAGAAATTGTACGATCGCATGAACAACAATAACGCCAACAGCATACCATGCGCTGTCTTTAGTGACTAGTGCCATTAGTGTTGGTAACGTGGCGCCAATGGTAATGCCCACATAAGGAATCATGGTGAGCGCTCCTGAAAGAAATCCAAAAAAGATGGCATAATCGATACCAAGGATCAATAAGCCTATGCTGTTTAATACCCCTGCAATCACCACAACCATTGTCAATCCGGAAATATAACTGCGCACTACTGTCTGAATTTCATCTTTCCATTTCAGATCAGATCCGGGCCGTAAGGTCAATAAGAAATCTTTAAACCGATCGCGATAAAGTAGAAACAGGAAGATGTAAATAGGAACCTGTACAAAGAAGTAGGCGAGGTAAGAAGTTGACAAAAGCAGTTCACCCAGAAAAGATGAAAAGTTCTTGATGGCATCCTTCATTAACTGTCCTTGTTCGCGGGTGCTGATATTTAATATTGACGTGATGGATTCGCTCAAGTTGTTGATGACATCATAAAACCTTGCTTCCAGGTTGGGCAGGCTCGCTACCAGGCTTGTCAGTTGAGCGATGACAAACCACATGATCAGCCCCATGGCTGCAAATGCACAAAGCAATGTGATGATAATGGCAATGATTCGTCCGGTTTTCTGTTCGAATCGCTTTGCTATTGGCAGTAGCACCACCGAAAATAGTGCTGCGAATGCCATAGGCATTACAATGTCTTTGGTAAGGATCAGTGCGGTAATTACCAGCGCAACCACCATCAGCCATTTATAAATACGATCGAGTTTGTTCACTTCCGTTTCTGACATGATGAAAGATCAAGATTTTTCAATGGCTTTCAAAATCACCTCGCATGCGATAGTAATCTCTTCATCGGTGATGGTAAGTGGGGGTGCAATTCTAAAGCTGTTCGGGTGCGAGAGAAACCAATAGCAGATCACTCCGTTTTCTTTTGCCTGAGCAACGATCCGATTTACGGTTTCAGCATCTTCAAAATCAATCGCGAACAAAAGTCCAATTCTTCTAATTTCTTTGATTTTTGGATGCGTGAGTAGCTTCTCAATTTTTTCTCCTTTTGATTCAACGTGAGCCAACAAATTTTCATCTTCGATTACCTGCAACGTGGCGAGTGAGGAAGCACAACATACAGGATTGCCGCCAAACGTGGTGATGTGACCCAGCATTGGGTCGTGTGTGAGTGATGCCATTTTCTCTTTACTGGAAACAAAGGCCCCAATAGGGAGGCCTCCGCCAAAGGCTTTTCCAATGGTGAGGATATCGGGCACAATATCAAATTGCTCAAAGGCGAAAAGTGTTCCGGTGCGACCCATGCCACATTGAATTTCATCCAGAATTAATTGAGCGCCTGTAGCATCACATCGCTTGCGCATGGCCTGCAAATATTTTTTTGATGGAATCCTCACTCCGGCATCACCTTGGATGGTCTCCATGATCACACATGCCGTACGCGAGGTAATCTGCTCCAGGTCATCCGGGTTATTGAATTCAATAAATCGCACATCAGGCAACAATGGCCGAAAGGCATTTTTCTTCACTTCATTTCCGGATACACTGAGGGAGCCATGCGTGCTACCGTGATACGATTTTTTGCAAGAGATAATTTCTGTTCGACCAGATAAGCGCTTAGCCAATTTTAGTGCACCTTCATTAGCTTCAGTGCCGGAATTTACAAAGTAGCTGCAGTTGAGCGTTGCAGGTAATAGTTCAGAAAGTTTTTTTGCCAGTAGGTTTGGCGCAGATTGAATGTACTCGCCATACACCATAACATGAAGGTGCTTATCCAACTGCTGCTTTATTGCTTCAATCACTGTTGGATGCCGATGCCCGATGTTACTGACTCCGATTCCGGAAATCAGATCCATGTATTTCTTCCCCTGGTGATCGATTAAGTAGATGCCTTCGGCCCTTTCAACGGAAATGAGAAAAGGATGCGGTGAAGTTTGAGCGATATGATTTAGAAAAATTGATGAATCAAAATCCATGGAGTAAATCTAATCATCGGATCAGGATTCAAAAAATGAAAGCCCCTGCCGTTTCCAACAGAGGCCTTACCAAACACCCTTATCTTTATGATCAGCGCCAGGCTGATTCCTTATGGCTTCACAAAATTTGAAATCAGGATACCCACTAAAATAACGGCAATCAATGTGAGCATTTGCTTAATTCTGCCTTTAACCGCCACATTTCCGATACCCCTTGAAAAACTCATAAACCGTTAGATCTTATGTTTTTGATAACACAAAATTGCGCGGAAGACTGATTTTTAAATTTTGATTTTAAGGCAAAAACCTACATCAGTACACTTATTCGCTCAGCGAACTTATCTTCGAAAGGTGATCGAAAGATTAGTCGGCAAAAAATTGATTATTAGGAACTTAAGGCGAGTTCTGAAAGAGTTTACGAATGTGCCAGGCAGATAATTCCTTGCTGCTAAGCCTGATTATTGACTTTAATAAAATCTAGCACCTCTTTTCGTACATCGTTTGGCTCCATTTCATCATAAGCTGCGGTGGCAATCGATTTGAAAAGATCACCCACAAGGCCTTTTTTGAAGCCTAACTTCTCAGCATAGAGGGCGGCCACTTCCAGCTCTGCATCTTCAACCACCTTGTCCAGGTAGATGATGTAAATAAGATGATATAATGTCTCCATTTTCTCTACCGTGGTAGCGGGCATTTGAAATTTCGGGAGATCAAACCCGGAGCCATGAATGCGTATATCATCAGGATCAAGGTGCAATTGGAATCCCCACTTTAGCAAGCAGCGCACTTGTTTGCTTTCAATGTGATCTTGTTCCAAAAGAAAAGCCAACAAGCTAAAATAGCTTTTCTTTATTTCCTGAAGTTGAAGAGCATTATCCATATAGATTTTGAACGATAGACTTATCAAATTTAGCGTAATGTCAGGTGAATGACTATGGGCCGTAAGGTTATTTCGCTATTTGAACAAAATTATTTTGATGAGTCGCATTTGGATAATCCTCTTAATCTTGTCCCTGAATGGCTGCATCGGTATCGATTATCTGGATGATCCCATTGTGGGCGAAAGGGTTGAAATTTCGAAAACTCAGGTTGCTTTAAAAAAAGATGAATCGGCCACACTCACTGCAAAATATTACGACCAATATGGTGTTGAGCGAAATAAGCCGATCGGTTGGATATCCTCCCATCCTGAAATTGTTTCTGTAGATGCGAATGGAACAGTAACGGGTTTAAGTGGAGGGCAGGCAATGGTCATTGCTTCGGTTGGTAGCGTTCAAAGTGTTGCAATCAATGTCAATGTTGTTTTGGACGACACCCAGGTGGCCACGGTTGAAATTTCTTCCCCTAAACAAAACTTGACCGCAGGTGAATCATTACAACTATCCGTGTCTATTAAAAACATTAAGAATGAAATTTTAACAGGCAAAACCCTGCAGTGGTTTAGCGAGAACTCAGCCATTGCCACCGTCAATAGCGCTGGCTTAATCACCGGAGTTGCAAGCGGCATTGTCGATATTCATGCTAAGTCGGAAGGCGTAAAAAGTAATGTTATAAATTTTTCTGTAGGAGGGGGAAGAACTGGAAATTTTATAAGTGCGGGTGGCTATAAGGCAGTTGGGATGGCTTTCTTAAAAGTGTCCGGTACAAATTTGATACTGGAGTTGAGCAGCAATTTTGAAACGAGCTTTGCCCTGGGAACTTTCGTGTACCTGGCCAACTCAACGAATGGAGCGCAGGTGAGGGCCAGTGGCTTAGAGATAGCTCAAATCGCAGATAATGGGGCCAAGACTTTTAACATATCTGCCATTGCTCCAGGAGTCGGAATCAATGATTATAAGTATGTAATCATACTATGCAAACCTGCCAGCGTCACCTTTGGTTATGCCGAATTAAAATGAAAAAAATCTTACTCGCTTTATTATTGTTTGCCGCGACCACGTCATTTGCTGGTGGAGGTTGGCCCCAGCCCAAGAAGGGTGGTTACTTCAAGTTATCTCAGAATTTCATTTACGCTCCATATTTCTATGGCCCATCGGGCACCATCGTTAATATCACCACGGTGCAGTTATTCACAACAAGTATTTATGGCGAATACGGAATCACAAATCGAATCACTGGTATTGTTTACTTTCCATTTTTTGTGAGGAATACATTGAATGCGATTCAGTATAATCAGAGCGGAAAATCAGTGCCGGGTGATCACTTTCAATCCCTCGGAGACGCTGATATTGCTATTAAGTATGCATTGATCAATGATAAGCCTGTCGTAGTAAGTGCTTCGCTTTACCTTGGATTACCCATTGGTGGAACAGCCGGTGGCAATTCAAAAATTTTACAAACTGGCGATGGTGAATTCAATCAATACCTTCGGATTGATGCAAGTCATTCGTTTTATCCAAAGCCTGTTTATGTTTCCGCTTACGCGGGATTTAATAATCGAACAAAGGGATTTTCAGATGAAGTTCGTTTTGGGGCCGAGGTGGGGTTAACCCTTAAAAAGATTATCCCGATTTTAAAATTGAATGTCACGCAGTCGCTTTATAATGGTGATGCGGAAGTAGTTCAAAATGGAATTTTCTCTAACAATACAGAGTACATTTCTCCTACGCTTGAGTTGAATTATCAACTGAAAGATAAAATAGGAATTTCCGGCTCTGGTGGTTTTGCTTTTGCCGGTAGAAATATTTTGGCTGCCCCTAATTGGAGCTTAGGAGTTTACTTGAAGCTATAATTGAAATTCCCAGGATCAAAAAAAAGCGCCCCAATGGAGCGCCCTTCTTGAATTCAATGGTCAGCAATTAAATTTTTGCTAGCTCTTGAACCAAATCAATGAGCTTATTGGAATATCCCCACTCATTGTCGTACCAGGAAACTACTTTAACAAACTTATCATTCAAAGCTATGCCGGCCTTTGCATCAAAAATGGAAGTTCGTGCATCGCCTAAGAAATCTTGTGATACCACATCGTCTTCGGTATAGCCAAGAATTCCTTTTAGTTCTCCTTCCGAAGCTTCTTTCATAGCGGCCTTTACTTGCTCATAAGTTGCAGGTTTATCCAGGCGAACAGTCAAGTCAACGACAGAAACGTCAGCAACCGGAACACGGAATGACATACCGGTCAATTTCCCTTTCAATTCAGGAATAACCAATGCAACCGCCTTGGCAGCCCCGGTAGAGGAGGGGATAATGTTTTGGTATGCACCACGGCCACCTCTCCAGTCTTTTGCCGAAGGGCTATCCACAGTCTTCTGCGTTGCTGTTACAGCATGAACGGTACTCATCAACCCTTCAACGATGCCAAACTTATCGTTTAATACTTTTGCGATAGGCGCAAGGCAGTTGGTAGTACACGATGCGTTTGATACAATCGTGTGTTGCGCAGTAAGTTTCTTATGATTGACACCCATTACAAAAGTTGGCGTGTCATCTTTTGCTGGAGCAGACATTACCACTTTCTTTGCTCCGGCTGTGATGTGCTTTTGTCCATCGGCCTGAGTCAGGAATAAGCCGGTAGATTCGATGACGATTTCAGCGCCTACTTCTGACCACTTCAGGTTAGCAGGATCTTTTTCAGCAGTTACTCTGATTTTCTTGCCATTTACAATCAGGTGCCCGTCTTTAACTTCTACGGTACCATTAAATTTGCCGTGCGTGGAGTCGTACTTAAGCATATACGCCATGTAGTCGGGGTCAACGATGTCATTGATACCCACTACTTCAATATCTTTTCGGTTAACAGCAGCTCTGAAAGCGAGGCGGCCAATGCGGCCAAATCCGTTAATTCCAATTTTTGTCATTTTCGTTAAGGGTTTAAAATTTTTGCATGGTCAAAAATATACTTCCCCAAGCCCAAAACCAATGAATAGGTTCGGGCAATTCAAGATTTTTTATCGGTTACGTTTGCATTTCTGATTGGGCAACTTATCTTTGCGCCTCCTTATAGCAAAATGGTCCGTTCGTCTAGGGGTTAGGACATCAGATTTTCATTCTGGTAACACGGGTTCGATTCCCGTACGGACTACAGCGCTGCGTTTTTAGCAGAGAAAACCCACTCCAAGTTTGGAAGTGGGTTTATTTTTTTCATTAGGTTCAAAATCGTTGACGGAAATTAAAATCGAGCCGCCTGGTAAGCTGTCATGGCATGAAAAGTTATCCATCCTTAGGAAGTTGAATATTTTCATCCCGCCTAATTATCTTTAACCCACTTCAGTCAAGAAAAAATAAATGGCTGAAACTTGAATTTATCATCTATCTCTTGATTCCAGGTTGAAGAAAAAGTTGAAATTTATAAGTTACTTGTTAAGCAAGGCTTACTTATTATGCCAAACGGATTTTATCTTCATTACCTATAACTAATATGATTTTTCTTCGAAATGTTCTTAAGACAGTATTTTTTGCTTTTCTATTTTTAAGCTGTAAGAATAGCACTTTAGAAGCACCAAACCCTGATCTGGATAATGGAGGCTTGATTCTGCCAGAAGGATTTGGTGCTTTGGTAGTGGCCGACAGCGTAGGTTCAGCTAGGCATTTGGCAGTCAGAGACAATGGTGATATATATGTTAAGCTGCGATTGGAAAAAGGAGATAAAGGCAATGCCGCATTAAGAGACACTAATGGAGATGGGAAAGCAGATATCATTGAGCGATTTGGAAATTATCCTAATGATGGAACATTTGGAACGGAAATGAGGATACACAATGGCTACCTCTATTTCAGCTCTGAGTTGGTGGTCTATAGACAAAAACTAGATGACGATTTGCTAATCCCCCCAGGGAACCCAGAAGTTATTTTGAGAGATCGCTTTCCAATAAGGTGGCACAATGCCAAATCGTTAGCTTTTGATCATGAGGGTGGAATGTTTGTAACATTTAGTGCTCCAACTAATGTATGTGAAGATTGGAATACCTCAAATGGTTCACCAGCTAATGTTAAGGGGCAATACCCATGCGAACAACTAAATGACTTTGCGGGTATTTGGCGTTTTAGCGATGATAAATTAAATCAATTGCAATCTGACGGAACATTATATGCAACTGGATTAAGAAGTGTTGTTGCCCTTTCATGGAATGTGGAAGATAAGAGTTTGTACGCGGTACAACATGGCAGAGATTACTTGTACAGTCATGCGCCACAATATTATACTCCATGGCAAAATGCAGTTTTACCCGCTGAGGAGTTTGTGAAGATTAAGTCTGGTGACAATTTTGGATGGCCCTATACATATTACGATCAGTTTAAAAAGAAAAGAATCCTTGCACCTGAATATGGGGGAGATGGAGTAAGAGAAGCAGAGGATTACACTAATCCGCTAATTGGCCTTCCTGCCCATTGGGCGCCAAATGACTTACTCTTTTATAAAGGAAATCAATTCCCGGATCGGTATAAACATGGGGCCTTCATTGCATTTCATGGATCCACCAATCGGTCCCCATATCCTCAGGCTGGCTATATTGTTGGGTTTGTTCCATATGAAAATGGAAAGCCAACTGATAAGTTTGAAATCTTTGCTGATGGATTTGCCGGTGTAGACACAATAACCTCAATGAGTGATGCAAAATATAGGCCTATGGGTCTTGCGGAAGGCCCTGATGGATCATTATATATTTCAGAATCAAAAAAGGGAAAAATTTGGAGAGTAATGTATTTGAATGACCCGAAATTTTTTTCTGAGTCTCAACTTCAAAAAATGGATGAACGAAAGAAAGTGAGTTACATAAAGCTTCCAGATGAAAAATTGGATAATTTATCTTCCAGAAAATCTATTGATCCTGGTTCGTTGTTTAAAACGTATTGTGCTCCATGCCATTTAGATGATGGCCGTGGAATAGAATTAATATATCCACCAATAGTCGGGTCAAAAATCATTGACAATAATGATCTTTTAATTAGAACAATTTTAGCGGGCAAAAGGGGCGAATTAAGAATCGGGAGCACCACCTATAATGGCATAATGCCTTCGTATTCCTTCCTAACAGATAAAGAACTAGTATCATTAACTAATTACATAAAATTGAATTTTGGAAATAGTGGTAAAATGGTAACTCTTGAGGAAATTAATAGAGTAAGGCAGGATCTTACCAAAGATGGACCTACTCAATAAGAGAAATTCATATTTTAAAATTTGGCATTGCAAACTTTAATGCTTCGCTATTCAACGCTCAGGTGCGCCATTTATTCATGGTTATTTTTTCTGCTGCTCCCTGATGAGGTTTTCCCACAAACAAATTTTTTTAAGCAATATGCAGGATCATATTACCTGCTTCCCTTTGGTGAGGATGGATGAGCACGAGTTACTCCCGAAATGATCAGGGAATCACTGCCAGTGTATCGATGAAAAAATCTGGAACCTGGAAAGCTAGTGAGGGCATTGTTCAATTAATTGTTAATGAAAAAGGCATAGCCAAAGTGGTTGACTTTAAAATGGACGCTGGTCTTTTCTTGAGCAGCGATACTTATCTTGAAAAGATTTTTATCTCTAACCCGCTTTTCCTAAAAAAATATGTCGGCTCTTACCATGTTCTGGACGAACGTGAAGAAAAACCGGGGCCGATGACTACAACTATTTTTTTAACGGCTGATGGAAAGTGCTCCATAGTTGAACCCACGATGGATGAAAATGGAGTGATTGGCAAACCAATAAAAATTTTAAGTACGTGGCAGGCCAACGCGGATGTAATTAAGATTGTATTTAAGGAGAATGGAGAAGATCAGCTTGTTCAATTTGATTTTAAGGAAGGAGCATTTCGAAGCAGGAATTTACTGTACTTAAAAAAGATGCCGCCTCCTGCGCCACCCAATCCGTACTTAAAATTATATGCAGGCACCTACCAAATGCTGACGGACGGAGTGCCCGCCTCTCCTGAAATGGATCAATACGTTTTTACCCAAGATGGCAAATGTAAATGGACACTATTCTCAAATGTTAACCCCGATGGCACCATATCCAAAACTCCCGTGATCAAAGAAGGCACCTGGAGCGCTAAAGAAGGTCTCATTCATCTGACGTTTGTACTTGGTGATTTTGATATGAGTAGCACTGACCTCATTGCCGACTATACACTGCAAAATGGGGTGTTTCGCAACGGTTCCATTTTTCTAAAGAAAATGCCGCTTGGCTCAAAGGCTAATAAGTAACCCTAAGAAAAAATGTTCTTTTTTTTAAGATTCATTACAACCCATATCCCTAGCGAACGGCAATAGACTGGAAATTTATGTTTAAGAGATCACTGATATCTTGTATATTTAATAGACAATGTACTAACTAACAAGAACCTATGAATATCGGTGAAGTATTGAGCCTGTTTAAGCAAGGTAAAGCAACGGCAAAGAGCCATATGAAAAACCTGATTGAAATGGCCGCAGCCGATGGCAATTTTGAAGAAGTAGAGTATGATTTGCTAAAGTCCATTGCTAAGCGCCATAATATTTCTGAATCGCAACTAAAGGATATTCGCAAAAATCCAGAAGGAACAAAGTTTGAAGTGCCTACGGATAAGCGCGAAAAATTTCATCAACTCTATGATTTGGTACACATGATGACCATCGATGATGATGTTCATTCTGAGGAAATGAAATTATGCAACCTGTTTGCAATCAAATTTGGCTATGCACGTGAGCGTTCCAGAGATTTGATTGAAAGTATTCGCAGCAATATTAAAAACGGGCAAACCCACGATGAAGCCCTTAAGCGTGTAGAGTGGATGCTGAATTGAGATTTTCAATTAAATCAATTTAATACACGGCTGCATTTCACCTCCTTGAAATCAAGGATTTATTGTTCAAATCTTTGGTGATCTGTTATTTACACGACTATTTTTTAAACCTAAACTATTTTAATCCCGTAAAAGGCACGTATGCCTTTCAAATTCTCTTACGAGGATAGTTTAATCTGTTGTAAGGCGGTAGACAATTGTAGAAAAGGAAATTCTTTAGCCTTACATATTAATTGACGGTAACAATCAAATTCTAGTAGCATGATGGTGGAGCAAACAGAGGTGGGCGCCTGGCAGGATTTATTTACTTCCATTATTGAAGATGCAGATTCAAATGTGTTGATTCTCGATGATGAGTTCAGAATCATTACTATCAATTCCGGCTTTTACTGGATTTTTTTGGAAACGTATGGAATTGAATTAAAGAAAGGCACTTCCATTTTGCAATGCATGGAGCCTGTGAATATGGCACTCACCAAACTTTGGCGAAACCGCTGCCGAGCTGCAATGGGCGGCACATCCATCAAAGTAGAAGATACTTTCGAAATGGACGGCCGTACGTATTATTGGGAAATCCATTTCAAATCAGAATATCTTCCTGATGGCGCTCAGATTATTTCTGTTTTTAGCCGCGACATAACCATTCGAAAATCATTTCAGAAAAAGATTGAAGAGAATGAAGCGAATTTAAGATCAATTCTTAACACCATTGATAGCAGCATCTGGCTTATCAATAGTGAATATGAACTTATCGATTTTAACAAGGAATTTTTTCGTCAATACAAACTTACTTATGGTGTTCGCTTAAGCAAAGGAAAAAATATTTTAGCAATGCTGCCGGAGTCTGACCCGGAGCTTAAAAAAATATGGCAAGCTCGCTATGAAGCCGGATTGCGTGGCCGTCCGGGAAAATATGTTGATACGTACGCGATCTCAGGAACGCAACATACTTTTGAAATAAAGACTTACCCTATTGTTGAAGACGGCAAAGTAACAGGGCTCACGATTTATGCTCGAGAAATTACTGCTCAAATAGACGCTGAGGACCTGCTAAAAAAGCAAAACGAAGAGCTTGTAAAAATTAATGCCGAGCTGGATCGCTTTGTTTATAGTGCTTCCCATGACTTGCGCGCACCATTGATGTCGGTAAAAGGCTTACTCAATATGATTCAGATAGACCCCGAACGAGGAAATCAGGATCATTACCTGAAGCTGATCAGAAATAGCATTGATAAGTTAGATCATTTCATTACCGATATTATTCACTATTCGCGCAACTCACGGTTGGATGTGCAGCCCGTTAAAATTGAGTTCAATAATTTGATCAAGGAATCCATCGAGTCATTAAAATACATGGAAGATGCTGACGCAGTGAAAAGCATCATTTCTATCGATCATACTGTCGATTTTTATTCTGACCCATCTCGTTTGCTGATCATTTTTCAAAATATTATTTCCAACGCTGTTCGATATTTCGATAAGTGGAAAGAATCCTATCTAAAGATTGATATTCGGGTTGATGCTGAGAAGGCTGCGATTCAATTTTCTGATAATGGCATTGGCATTGCAGCGGAATATCTTGACAAAATATTTAAGATGTTTTTCCGGGCAAGCTACAACAGCAAGGGCTCTGGGTTGGGTTTATACATTGTGAAGAGCACTGTTGAAAAACTGAACGGCAAAATTGAGGTTGAGTCTGTATTGGGGCAGGGCACTACTTTCCGAATTCAGATACCTAATGCCAAACCGAATAACCTTAGTTAATCTGGATTTTCGATCAGAATTCCTTTCGGATTGGATTCAATTGAAAACAGTATTTTTGCATCGTTTTCAATCTAATGAACGATGGCAAATTTGCGGATTAGGAAGTGGTTTGAAGGATTACATTGGCGCGGAAATATTTACGTGAGCTTGAGCCTAAGCCTCTTGCTGGTCATGCTGCTTTACAGCGTTAGCAGGATTGGCTTCTACCTTTTCAATACTTCTTTTTTTCCAGCGATGACACCCGGCCGATTTGCTACCATCCTGTGGGGAGGCTTGCGCTTTGATCTTGCTGCAGTGTTGTATTCCAATTCGCTTTTTATTTTGTTGATGATTTTGCCGTTCACTTTTCGCCATCAGCAGTGGTTTAAATCGCTGGTGAAATGGATTTTTATAATCACCAACGCTGTAGCCTTTGCCATCAATACGGCAGACTTCATTTACTATCGATTTACCCTGCGAAGAACAACGCTTAGTGTGTTAAGCCAATTTGAAAACGAGCGAAATTTTGGCGGACTATTTTTCCAATTCCTGATGGACTACTGGTATGCTGTTTTGTTCTGGGTGGCTATTGTTTTCCTGTTAGTAATCCTTTACCGAAGAATTCAAACTAATGGCCCGCTACTAAAAAATAAAGTCACTTATCATGTCTCGGCTTTAGCCATGATGCCTTTGGTAATCTACCTTTTTATCGGAGGGGCCAGAGGAGGATTTAAACATAGCACTCGCCCTATCACATTGAGTAATGCGGCAGAATATTCAAAAATTCCAAAGGATATTAGCCTGGTGCTCAATACGCCATTTGCACTGATGCGAACGGCAAAGGCCAACGTGATTGAGAAAGTGAATTACTTTGCGAATGAAGCGGAACTCAATCAACGATTTTCACCTGTCCATTTGGTAGGTGATTCATCCGCATTCAAGTATGATAATGTTGTAGTGATCATATTGGAAAGTTTTTCTAAAGAATTTGCAGGTAGTTATAATCATTGGCTCGAAGGTGGAAATTACAAAGGATACACACCGTTTTTGGACTCTTTAATTGGGGTGAGTAAATCCTTTCAGCATTCTTTTGCCAATGGTCGCAAATCAATTGATGCGATGCCCTCGGTAATCTGTAGCATCCCATCCATTGAGGTGCCTTACGTACTTTCTCATTTTTCTGGAAATAAAATTAATAGCACAGCCAGTTTATTAAAGGAGAAAGGGTACTACACGGCTTTCTTTCATGGCGCTCCTAATGGATCCATGGGCTTTAATGCTTTCGCAAATCTTTGCGGCTTTGACGATTACTACGGAAAGGATGAATATAATAATGATGCGGACTATGACGGCATCTGGGGTATCTGGGACGAGAAGTTTTTGCAGTTCTATGCTCAAAAGATGAACACGTTCAAGCAGCCTTTTTATACAACGTTCTTCTCAGTGTCATCTCATCATCCCTACAAACTCCCGCAGGGTTATGATGAAAAATTCAAGGGTGGCTCAAAAGATATTTACAAGACTATTGAGTATACCGATTATTCGCTCCGCAAATTCTTTGAAACTGCATCAAAGATGCCGTGGTATAAAAACACGCTTTTTGTATTCACAGCCGACCACGCATCAGCAGAAATTGGTTATCCTGAATACAACACCCCATGGGGATATTTTTCAATTCCAATTTTCTTTTACCAACCAGGGCAAAATGGAGGAGGCTTGCAGAATGCCATCGTGCAGCAAATCGATATCATGCCTACCATCCTGGGCTACCTTAATTATGATAGACCCTATATAGCCTTTGGTAGAGACATTAATAGCCAGGGTGAGCCATTTGCGTTCAATTACCTGGATAACACTTATCAGGCATTTGAAGGAAATTACCTGCTTCTGTTTGATGGAAAGAAATCCATTGGTTTGTATGATTTCAAAAGCGATTTGCTGATGAAAGACAATTTAATCAACCAGTTACCCGATATAGTAGATAGAATGGAGCCCAGGTTAAAGGCATTCATTCAGCATTACAACAACAGAATGGTAGACGATGATTTAACGATGGAGGGAAGTCAGCTTAAGCTGATGAAGCAGCATTAATGTTAGTACACTCCTTTTACAATCTTGCGAACATTTGATGCGGTAAATCCAAGTTGAATAACAACCATTGTGGATTTTGCTTCCGCTGACTCAAAAGTTACGTTTCTGTTTGCATCAACTTTTACGGAATTTCTCACCACGTATTTTACGTGATCGCCCCAAAGGTAAAGCACTCTTAAAGAAAAACCCGCATAGTTTGCAGTTTTTGAGTTTGTGATGAAGCCCGCACCAAGGCCGTAATTGAAACCTGTATCTTTCACATTATTGATAACCTCTGGCTGATTATCGTTAAGAACAATGTGCAATAAATTCTTGTCTATTTTAGTTTTTGTGTTGAAAACCTTAACACCCATCATGCCGTCAACGAATGGAGTAATCGCGCCCTGATAGATGGCCGGCCGAAAGCGAATCGTTCCATTCCAGGTAAAAACATTATGGCTTGTTTTGAGTGCAGGTGTGGTAGAAGTTGCTTCGATCTTGTCAATGCCGTAATTGAAGTATCCAAAATCAATACCTAATAAGGCAGGCGAAGGTTTCTTTTCTCCGTGAGGCGAGATTAGAACTCCTGAGCTAAAGCCATAGCCCAGGTTGCCAAACGAGTTATCAATGGCTTCGCGGAATTCTCGCGAAGGAACAGCGATAAGCCCTGCTGCATAAAAATGGAGATTAGAGAATTTTACAGTTTCTTCCGCACCTTGCGCGGAAGATTTAGTAGAATCGGATTTTAATACCTGGCCATTGGTGTAAGCAGCTAGTAGAATGCCCACAAAAGCCAGAAGTATTCTCATTAAGCTAAGTTATGATAAACATTCTGAACATCATCATCCGCCTCCAGAGCTTCAATGCATTTCAGAACATCGTCTTGATCTGCCTCTGAAAGTTCTTTTGTAGTGGTAGGGATGTATTGCAATTCAGAGCTTTTCGCTTCAAGGTTTTTTGATTCCAGAAATTTTACCATGTGCCCAAATTCTGTAAACTTTGTATAGATCACGGTTTCTTCTTCATCACGTTGAATGTCTTCGGCTCCGGCATCAATGAGATCAAGTTCCAATTCATCAAGGTTAAGCTTAGCAGGATCAAATTTGAATACACCCTTGCGTTCAAAAAGAAATGATACAGAACCTGAGTTACCCATACTTCCGTCATTTTTGGAAAAGTGCAGGCGGATGTTAGCAACTGTACGTGTTGGATTATCGGTAGCGCATTCTACAATCACAGGCACCCCATGCGGAGCATAGCCTTCATAAATAACTTCTTGAAAATCTTTCTCTTCTTTTGATGAGGCCCGCTTAATAGCAGATTCAACGCGATCTTTTGGCATGTTCACGCCCTTCGCATTCTGAATTGCCATGCGCAACTTAGGGTTATTATCAGGGTTGGGGCCACCGTTCTTAACTGCAATTGCAATGTCTTTGCCAATACGCGTAAAGGCTTTTGCCATCTTATCAAAACGCGCAAACATCTTGTGTTTCCTCTTTTCAAAAATTCGTCCCATAAACTTGATTTATTAGTCTGTATTGACGGTTGCAAAAATAGAAAAAGTGTTGAAGTTGAGAAGGGTGGCAAGCCATAGTTTTGCCCCTTCTCACACAGTTTTTGTGGCCTTATGGGAAAAACCTACAGCATCTTAATACTTTATCCTCGAAGCCTTTATTGAAATTTCATAAATTCACAAAACAAGCCTTGAACGACCTATGAAGGATAAAAGGATTGATGCCTACATTGTAAAGGCAGCACCATTTGCCCAGCCGATTTTAGCGCATATTCGGGCGCTGGTCCATAAGGCATGCCCAGAAGTTGAAGAAACCATAAAGTGGGGGTTCCCTCATTTTAATTACAAGGGGTTAATGTGTAGCATGGCGTCTTTTAAGCAGCATTGTGCATTCGGGTTTTGGAAGGCCGCGTTGATGAGTGATCAATCACTTCTTGAAAATGCAAAAAATGAAACGGCCATGGGGCACTTAGGAAGAATTACCAGCCTCAAGGATCTGCCGAAAGACAAGTTGATGCTTCAATATATTAAAGAGGCCATGAAGCTGAATGATGAGGGCGCTAAAGTTGTGAAGAAAAAGCCTGCAAAGAGGGAGCCGATTGCTATACCGGCATCGTTTAAGAAGGCATTGAACGCAAACAAAAAAGCAAAAGCAGTATTTGAAGCATTTAGTCCATCACATCAGCGTGAGTACCTCGAATGGATCACCGAAGCCAAGACAGAAGTTACGCGAGACAAACGCATAGAGCAATCGCTGGATTGGCTGACCGAAGGCAAAGCCCGCAACTGGAAGTATGCAGGCAAGTAGCCTCAACATTTCTCGATAGACTTCTTCTAATTTATTAATTCCAAAAAAAAGATGAAAACGCGATAGGGGTAAGCCTATTCAGTAATGTCTTTAATGCAAAAGAAAACTGAATATGAAAAAGCTATTGTTTTTGATGATTATCGTGCTCTCTTTTTCTACTCATGCTCAAGAGCTGCAAACCTTGTTTGGAAAGGGAAAGTCATCCGGTTGTTATGGAGTACTCTCCAATAAGTTTACTACCATTGGAGGCGATTATGCTAATATCTCAGAAGTATATGGAGGCTGGCTTGTAAATAAGCGGTTTATGCTGGGCGTAGGAATGGCTGCCAGCACCAATGATATTCGGGTGCCGTTGCAGTACAGCACTACGCCAGCGTTTAACATGACCTACCAATATGGGCAGGCAGGATTGATGATGGAATATATCCTTTGGTCAAATCGTGCGGTGCACTTTACCTTCCAAATGTTTTCGGGCGCAGGATTTACTCTGCAGTACCAAAGATTTAGGTCTCTCAATCAATACGATTATTACACGGCACGCGATATTCATGATGAAAATTGGTTTTTTGTTCTTGAGCCTGGCGCACAGATTGAACTGAACTTAACACGATGGATGCGACTAAGCCCTGGCGTTTCTTTCCGTCATGCCTACGGCAGTAATGGATTAGGTGTTTCAGATAATGATCTCAGCAATGTATCGTATAATGTGGGGCTTAAGTTTGGTAAATTTTGGTAATGGTGATTGTGCATAACTAAGTGCAGAAGTTGTGGAGTTCTTTTTTATGAATTATTAGGGTCAGAATATTCTTGAGTATATCTTCATATCACTAATTCAGTTACTGACAAATTGATCAGCAACACCGGAAACAAAAAATCATTTTCTACGGAATTTGGTTGACAAAAAACCGGAGTGGTAAAGTTGTGTTCAAGGTAAGGGCCTTCGGGAAACTGCCAAAAGCATAAAACTGAGAACGTTTATCGCAAGGTAAATGGGGCAGGTTTTAGTTTGTGAAACGAGAGTTAGTGTCAAGCATGGGCCACGGTCAATGCTGGGCAAGACGGGAATCTTCAAGCAATTGTTGATTCCCGTTTTTAATTTTTGCCTTCCTCAAGTATTAATTCAGCCAACATTTCAGTACAACTTTTTTGGAGTTCAATACATCCATAAGTACGGCAACTGGTATTAATTAAAATCATTAGGCACTTTCATACTGCAGAACCCCCTCTCATATGTTTAGAAACTATCTAAAAATAGCCTTTCGCTCACTCTGGCGAAGCAAGGTTCATTCCATCATCAATGTTGCTGGTTTAAGTATCGGCATTTCTGTTTGCATATTGATTGCCCTGTTTGTGAGCGATGAGTGGACGTACGATCGGTTTCATAGTAAGGCAGATCGGATTTATCGTGTTCATGCCACTGAAAATTGGGGTGAGAATCAGGTGTTCTTCAATACAACAACACCTTTCCCAATGGGGCCTACCTTGAAGGATAACTTTCCTGAAGTATTGAACCAGGTACGGATTAATAACATTGGCACGCAGGTAAGAGTGGGTGAAAATCTTTTTACGGAGCAGGTGACAATTGCCGGCCAGGATTTCTTTGATGTTTTTGATTTTGAGTTGATCCTGGGGGAGCAGGCTAATGCGTTGAGGAATCAATCATCAGTGATCATCACAGCACAAATGGCGCAAAAGTATTTTGGATTGGAGAACCCTATTGGTAAACCGCTTTCCATTCAGTTAGGTGAAAATTTTGAAGAGTTTATCATTAAGGGGGTAACGAAAGATGTTCCCACAAATTCCAGTATTCAATTTGGCATTCTTATTTCTGATTTGAACTATCCAAGATTGTATCAGGAGCGAGTGCTTACTTCTGGTTGGTTTAATATTAATCCTGAGACATATGTATTGTTGCAGGAAGGTGTTGACCCCAAAAGCGTAGAGGCAAAATTCCCTTCATTGTTCAAAACAATTTTGGGCGAAGAAGAATACACAAAAAGCAATTATACGCCAGGCTTACAACCGCTCACCAGCATTCATTTAGATACCAATTTCCCAGCGGGTATTGCACCGGTTAGCAATCCAAGATATAGTTACATACTTGCTGCGATTGCCATTCTTATTTTAATTGTGGGCTGTATAAATTTTGTAACACTTTCGGTGGGCCGCTCACTTAAAAGGGCCAAGGAAGTGGGCATTCGAAAAGTAGTAGGAGCGGAGCGTGCTCAGCTAATAACTCAATTTATTGGCGAGGCAGTCATTGTCACCTTAATCTCAATTGCATTGGGCACACTATTGGCGCTGCTGGGCTTACCTTCATTCAATGACCTTTCAGGAAAGCAGCTGATCTTTCCCTTTAATGGATTTCTGGTTTTGTTACTCACATTTTTGCTTCTGGTAATCGGGCTAATTGCGGGAAGCTATCCGGCTTTTGTCCTGTCGGCATTTCGACCAATAACAATTTTGAAGGGTGGTGTTCAATCGGGCAGCAACAGGCAAGCTTTGCGAAAATCGCTGGTGGGTGTGCAATTGGTGCTTTCTATTTTCCTGATTTCCTGCACGCTTATTATGAAAGACCAACTCAGTTACCTTCAAAATAAGGATCTGGGCTTTAATAAAGAACAGCTGATAGTGGTACCGTTGAATGTCTCCCGCCAAGGGCGACTGACCGAACGAGTTTCTGCCGGTTTTGAAAAGGCCGAACAATTTAAATCTGAACTCTTCAGGTTTCCCGGTATTGCAGCAGCAACAGCATCTTCTCATGATTTTGGTCATGGGGCATGGACGGATGTTGGCTATACCGATGACCAGTCTACTTATCGGAGTTTTAAAATGAATGTGGTGGATAATGAATACATCCCAGCAATGAACATGCAGTTAGCTAAAGGAAGAAATTTTTCAGAAGCGAATTCTTCGGATAAGAGAAGATCCATCATTGTCAACGAAGCGTTCGCAAGATCTTATGGCTGGGAAAATGCTATTGGTATGAGAATTCCCGGCAAGGCATTTCCAGATCATGAAGTCATTGGTGTTGTAAAAGATTTTAATTTTTCATCGCTTTATACCAAAGTAGAACCATTGGTTTTGGTGGAGAATGCTTCGATAATTTTGCAAGGCATCGAAAATATAAACTTTGATAACTCACCTATCCCGAAACTGATTGTGAGAGTTAAACCCGAACAGGTTGCCTCTTCCCTGGATCACATCAGAAAGGTATGGGATAACATTACAGGAGGTGAAGAGTTCTCATTTTCATTTGTAGACCAGTCTTTGACAAATCAATATCGGGCAGATCAAAACATGGGTAAAATTGTTCGTATCGCTACGCTGCTGGCTGTTCTTATCGGAAGTCTGGGATTGTATGGTTTGGCATCACTGGCCATGCAAAACAGAACCAAAGAGATTAGTATTCGAAAGGTGATGGGTGCTACAGAGCGATCACTTCTAATTCTGCTTTCGAAAGAATATATAGTGATGTTGGTCTCTTGCTTGCTGATCTCGGTTCCGCTTACAGTTTATCTCATGCAACGCTGGCTTACCACCTTTGAATATCGGGTGGGTATTGATTGGAAATTATTTGCGCTGTCGGGTGGCGTCTCATTATTGATCGCGTTAGCCACCATCAGCTACCAAACCATTAAAACGGCCAATGCTCAGCCTGCAAAAACATTGAAGTATGAGTGAATCGCTCATACTTCTTATACCACGGATTTATTTTGGTTTGTTTGCTTTCTGCAATTTAATTTCAACCCTACGGTTGACAGCATGTTCTACCTCTTCACACTGAACAGTATCCACGCATCGGTTGAGAATCAGTGTTTCGCCAAAACCTTTGAAAGTCATCCGTTTACGATTCACTCCTTGAGAGGTTAAATAGTTAACGACAAATCGCGCACGATTCTCGGATAGTACCTGATTATAAGCACTGCTACCTCGGGCATCGGCATGAGCTCCGATGAATAACGTAGCATCAGGCAATTTTTTCAGTGCCATAAGTATTGGCTTAAGCTCTTCGATTGATTCCGCTGTCAGAGTGCTTTTGTTGTATCCAAACCTTACGATAGCGCTATCAATGAAGTCAGCCTCAATCACAATATCATTCAATATAATTCCACGGTATTGATTTTTTGTATCGAGCTGCAATGTTGAAGTAATGTGACCTGGTTTGCTAAACTCGATGCGATACTTGTGGTTGGGCATTAAGGGAAGTTTATACTCGCTTAAACTATCCAACGTAACTGTGAATGTTGAATTGTCACCCAGGTCAAACAGCGTAATGGTTACACCTTTTGCAGGTTCATGTGTTTCATTGCTATAGATATGGCCACTGGCAAATAACTCACGTTTCCATAATGGAACGTTTAGTGTATCAACGCCCATGGGTCGGCCGTGTGTTGTAAAGTCAAGATCATCAAGCAAGTCATACCCTTCTTTTTTAACTACGATTTTATAATCATGGTCGTAGGGCAGACCCAAATCATATTTACCATTCTGATCAGTCATGGCCGAATCAAGCACAGCACCGGTCTTCTGATCAATGGCATAAATCATGGCTCCTTCAATGGGTTCATCCGATTTGTCATGCGCCATCACATTTCCAGTAACCCAGTAGTACGTTGCAATGAAGTAGTAGATATCATCTAATCCCAATCCTCCTGTTCGATTGGAAGCAATGTATCCCACTCTTCCGGTAGAATCACAAACCAAAGAGAAATCATCAAAGCGCGAATTAAGCGGGCCACCAAAATTGGTTGCTTTTCCAAACTTGCCATTGCGCTTATAGCTTACAAGAATATCCAAACCACCCATGGTGCCGTGACCATTGGAGGAGAAGAAAAGTGTTGAATCGTTAGCTAAAAATGGAAATGACTCATCTTCTCTTGTATTTATTCCTGAGCCTACATTCTTAGGATCTGTCCATTTGCCATCGACAAATTGAGAGTAATAAATGTCCGACCCTCCAAGCCCTTCCGGACTGGTTGATGAAAAATACATGATGCTTCCATCGGGCGACAGGGTGGGATGAGCGAGAGAATAAGCGATGTTATTATGTTCAAACGGAGTGATATTCTTTATTGAACCAAGAGCATCCACATCGGCAAAATAGATTTGAAGATTGACGTGATGACTGGCATCGTAAACAGGACGACCATTCTTATTTAAGTTGGTACGGGTAAACGCTGTTCGTGTGTCTTTGTTGAAAAAGGCCATAGGACCTTCATGCCAATAGGTTTTTAAATGCTCTCTGTGCAGATGTTGAATTTCTTCGTGCTCCCCATGCTCTTTTCCTTTGACATAGTACATATTCAAAAGCGATTCATCGGGGCTCACGGCATCAAACGCTTTGTGCTTAATAAATTGGTCTTCATCGCGTGATGATGCAAAGGTTACTCCTTCATGAAAGAAGTGCGCACCATAATCACTGTGCGAGGAATTAAAAGTTACTCCGGCAAGGATGAATCGAAGGGAGTCACTGATGTAGGATTTTAAATTTTTGAGGTATTCCAGTTTTGCCTGAGCCATTTTATCATCTGGCTTATCCCTCAAGTATTGTTCAAACCAATGTTTCGATTCTTCATACTTTCCATTCATGGAAAGAGCTTCTGCAAATTCAAACTTTGCCTCTGGGTGTATGCCTGGTTCAGTCGAAAGCGTTTCAAACCAGTATTCGGCCGAATCGGTATTGTGCAGTTTAAAATAACATTCTGCAATGTGCTCGCGGATGTAAACACTTTTGGGGTCGCCCTCCAGTGCGTGCAGGTAAAGTGTCAACGCATTGCGATAAGCAAAATGGTTAAAGTAGAGATCTGCCTTTTTTAAATTCCCATAGAATACGGTGGAAATATTTGTGCTCTGCGAAAAAGAAAAAAAAGGAATAAGTAAAAAGAACGAGCAGTAGATTAAAGTCTTCTTCATTAGAAATATCGTGGTGAAACAACACCTTTTTTGTGAAACCAAAAACGATAATTGAGCATGATCTCGTGCGATCCCAATTCTACAGTTCGAATAGGGCCTGCAGTGATCGTATACGAATATCCAAATTGCAATTGGTCGTTGATTTTAAACTGTGTAATCAAAACTACCTGTTTAGAAGATTTATAGGACAAGCCAAGCCATAATACCTCATCATACAGAAAGTTAGCATTAAGATCGAATTCTACCGGCTTTCCATCCACCATTTTGAATAAGAAATTCGGTTTGAATTTCAGAATTCTATTTACGGGGAACACATGACCAGCGGTAAGAATGAGTGGGACGTTTTGATACACGGTGGTATAATTCTGCCCGCGATCAAAGATATTGTTGACCATCGATGGCATGGAAAGGCCCACATAAGTTGTTGCGTTGCTGTAAAAAACCCCTGCACCAATGTTAGGCCTGGTGTTCCGGATATCCTGACTAAAGGCTGGGTCCGGTGAGAATAGTTCAAGCTTGGAGTATTCGGCATTGTACATACTTACTCCACCCTGAATTCCGAAGGAGAGTGTTGCAGCATTTACATCATAACTTGTCTTGCCGGTATGTTTCTGCAAAGGCAAGCGGTATGCATACGAGAAATGAACACCGGTTTGACCTATTACACTCAGCTTATCGTGAATCACTAACATGCCCACGCCAACGCGCTGATTGAGCAGTGGAGTATGAACCGAAAGGGTTTGAGTATTGGGTGCTCCGGGTAAACCAACATTTTGGAAGCGGCCCAGCGTGGTTATGCTTAAGGCTTCATGGCTTCCTGCGTAGGCAGGGTTAATAGCCAATCCATTGAACATGTATTGCGAATAGGTGGCTATCTGCTGAGCCGACACAGAAGCAGAAAAAATGAAAAAAATGAAAGCCGAAATATAGAACCTCATGTTAGCTTAATTCTTTTTTAGTACAACATAGCCACTCAAAATACCCGACCCATCGCCAAGATTGACAGCATAGAAATATGTTCCTTCAGCTAAGTTTCCACCGATAATGCCATGATTAGCCTGGCCTCTCCAGTTGTTACCTTCGTTGGTGTATCCTCGGGTTTCATAAACAAGGTTATTGAACCTGTCAAATACCTGAATATGGTTGTTGGGATAAACCTCGATGCCGTCAATTCTCCAGTAATCATTGAGGCCATCTCCATTTGGTGACAACCCTTGATAAATTTTGAATGAAGGAATGCCAACCTCGATAAAGACAACGCCCTCATCACAAAGTGTTGGAGTGCTGGTATAGCAAACTTTATAGCGGATGGAGTCATTGCCCAGGTACCCCAGGTCGGATTGATATTGGAATGTTCCATCAGCATTCATTGAAATCACTTTACCATGCAGGGGTCCAACAATTGGCGTGGTAATCAGTGTTAAGCCTCTGAATTCAACATCCTTGTCGTTATCCAAAATATTAACAAGCTCGGTCCTCTCAAAGCTCTTTACAGAGATGAAATCGTTAACCGCGATCGGAAGGTCATCAACAGGCGTGATGGTGATACTAACAGTTGCTACGTTCGAATTAACGGTGCCATCATTAACCCTGAAGGTAAAGCTGTCCGAACCATTGTAATTCAACTTAGGCGTAAAGGTCTGATTAGCACCGGAGCCACTTAAAATACCATTCTTAGGCGCAGTTACTATTGAGAATGTAAGCGCATTTCCGTCTGCATCAGTCCCTGCAAGAGTGATTAGTTTCTGCACATCTTCGAGTGTAGTGACAGTCTGATCAAGAGCAACAGGAGCATCATTAACCGGGGTAACCGTGATGGATACCGTTGCAGTATTTGAGTTTGCTGTTCCGTCATTCACTCGGTAGGTGAAACTATCCGGTCCTGCATAGTTGAGTGCAGGAGTATAGGTAGCAATAGCCCCTGATAATGTGACTGTACCAAATCCAGGTTGTGTAACAATCGAGTAGGTTAATACATCTCCTGTATCAGGATCTGAACCGGCCAGCGTTACAGTCGCTGGTGTGTCTTCAGGCGTTGTTACAGATAAGTTGCCGGCAACGGGCGGATCGTTGACAGGAGTTATGGTTACTTGCACAGTCACGACAGTACAGCCATTTGGATTCCCGTCATCACAGAAATTTACCTCCCAAACCGATTGGCCAGTATAATTTGAAGCAGGAGTGAACGTAAAGCACAACTGGTTTGCACCGCCCGTAGTTCCAACGATAGTGCCACCGCCAGTTGTATTGGTGATCGAGCTTGCCGAAACCACATTTCCTTCCTTGTCACTTGTATCCAGACAGAAACTTAGTGGAGTATCTTCCGCTGTTGTATAGGATACGCTCGTCACGGTGTTGGTTCCTACCTTTATCACTGGTGGGTCATTTACTGGCAGAATATTAATGTTGATTATACCGGTCGAGCATACGGTAGCGTCATTAGCATCGCACACCGATACTTGTACTCTGTCTGTTCCGTTGTAGTCAGGTGTAGGGGTGTAGGTGAAACAGAAGGCCCCCGCTCCTGAGTTCGTTGTTACAGTACCATGGCCATCGAGTGACGTACTGCCGGTGAATGTTGCAGGATCATTTTCTACGTCTGTAATGGTGAAACATATTGTTTTGGTTTCATCCTCGTTAATCGTTATCGTTGCCCCAGTCACCACTGGAGCGTCATTAACTGGTGTAACGGTTATTTTAATTTTTGCGGTGTTTGACAGCAAGCCATTGATATTCTTAACGGTGTAGTCTACAGGCGTAGCTGCTCCGTTATAGTTAGCAACAGGAGTAAATGTTACATTGCCTGAATTATCAACCGTGTAAGTACCCTGGCCTGCCACCGTAAATGTCTTGTCTTCTGCAGACGTGGTAGGATCTAAATCAACAGTTGCAGCATTTATACCGTTTATGTCGGTGTCATTTGAGATCACAGAAAAAGTTTTCGATTGATCTTCATTGGTGGTCACTGTATCGTCATCGGAGGCAATTGGAGAACAATTGTTCGAGAGAATGGTAACACTCAGTGTTGCGGTACAATTATTGGCATCGGTCACAATTACAGAATACGAACCCGCAGTCAGCCCGGTTTGGTCTTCACTGGTAGCATTAACTCCGCTACCGGTCCATACGAAGGTGTATGGCGTTGCGCCACCAGTTACCGTAATATTAATTGCCCCTGCAGCAGCAGTAAGGCAGGTGTTCGTCTGAGATGTTAGGGCAACACTAAGCGAGGATGCAGGTTGAATAATCGTTACAGCTTTTGTAGTGGAGCAATTTGCCGCATCATTCACTGTAATGGTGTAGGAACCTGGAGCCAGAGATGAGAAAGTGCCACTGGTTCCAAACGTAACACCATCCGTTGCATAGGTATAGGGAGCAGTTCCACCGGAACCCGCAACTGTCACCGATCCTGAATTTGTTCTCGCGCAATCATTATTTTGGCTAGTAATTGAAGAGGTAAGCGTTGTTGCAGGTTGAGTTATTGTTACTGACTGAGTTGCTGTACAATTATTAGCATCCTTTACAGTGATTGTATAATTGCCTGCTGTGAGTGAACCAAAGGCACCACTGGCACCGAACGTAACTCCATCTTTTGCATAGGTATAAGGAGCTGTTCCGCCTGTTCCTGTCACCACTACACTTCCTGCGGAAGATCCACTGCAATCATTCACTTGGCTTGTTATTGAAGTAGCAAGCACGGCAGTAGGCTGGGTGATGGTTACGCTTTGAGTGGTGGTGCAGTTTCCAGCATCTTTTACGGTGATGGTGTAGGAACCCGGAGCAAGCCCGGAGAACGTTCCGCTAGCACCAAAGGTAACACCATCTTTTGCGAAGGTATATGGAGCAGTTCCACCGGATCCAGTTACAGTTACGGATCCAGAGTTGCTTATCGAGCAATCGTTATTCTGACTAGAAATGGAAGCACTAAGTGGTGTTGCAGGTTGAGTTATCGTTACTGACTGAGTTGCTGTACAATTGTTAGCATCCTTTACAGTGATTGTGTATGATCCTGCAGCGAGTGAACCAAAGGTACCGCTAGCTCCGAAGGTAACACCATCTTTTGCGTAGGTGTATGGAGAAGTTCCACCACTTCCGGCAACGGTCACACTTCCAGTGGAAGTTCCATTACAGTCACTGGTTTGACTGGTGATAGAAGTAGCAAGCACGGCAGTTGGCTGAGTGATGGTTACGCTTTGAGTGGTGGTGCAGTTTCCAGCATCTTTTACGGTGATGGTGTAGGAACCCGGAGCAAGCCCGGAGAACGTTCCGCTAGCACCAAAGGTAACACCATCTTTTGCGAAGGTATATGGAGCAGTTCCACCGGATCCAGTTACAGTTACGGATCCAGAGTTGCTTATCGAGCAATCGTTATTCTGACTAGAAATGGAAGCACTAAGTGGTGTTGCAGGTTGAGTTATCGTTACTGACTGAGTTGCTGTACAATTGTTAGCATCCTTTACAGTGATTGTGTATGATCCTGCAGCGAGTGAACCAAAGGTACCGCTAGCTCCGAAGGTAACACCATCTTTTGCGTAGGTGTATGGAGAAGTTCCACCACTTCCGGCAACGGTCACACTTCCAGTGGAAGTTCCATTACAGTCACTGGTTTGACTGGTGATAGAAGTAGCAAGCACGGCAGTTGGCTGAGTGATGGTTACGCTTTGAGTGGTGGTGCAGTTTCCAGCATCTTTTACGGTGATGGTGTAGGAACCCGGAGCAAGCCCGGAGAACGTTCCGCTAGCACCAAAGGTAACACCATCTTTTGCGAAGGTATATGGAGCAGTTCCACCGGATCCAGTTACAGTTACGGATCCAGAGTTGCTTATCGAGCAATCGTTATTCTGACTAGAAATGGAAGCACTAAGTGGTGTTGCAGGTTGAGTTATCGTTACTGACTGAGTTGCTGTACAATTGTTAGCATCCTTTACAGTGATTGTGTATGATCCTGCAGCGAGTGAACCAAAGGTACCGCTAGCTCCGAAGGTAACACCATCTTTTGCGTAGGTGTATGGAGAAGTTCCACCACTTCCGACAACAGTCACGCTTCCAGTAGAGGTTCCATTGCAGTCACTGGTTTGACTAGAGATAGAGGTGGCAAGTACTGTTGTTGGTTGTGTGATGGTGACATTCTGAGTTGCAGTACAGTTGTTAGCATCTTTTACGGTGATCGTGTAAGACCCCGGAGCAAGCCCGGAGAAAGTTCCACTAACACCAAAGGTTACGCCATCTTTAGCATAGGTATAAGATCCTGTTCCGCCAGATCCAACAACCGTTACGGATCCAGAATTGGTTATCGAGCAGTCATTCACTTGACTGGTTAAAGAGGCTGCAACCGCTGCAGGCGCAGTGATGGTCACCGAAGTTGCTGCTGCTGCAGTACAGTTATTGGCATCTTTCACCATGATCTGGTAAGTACCGGCAGGCAGGTTGCTGAACACATTGCTGGCCTGATAATTGGCACCGTTGTCTTTTGAATAGGTGTAAGTACCACTTCCACCGCTAGCCGTCACGGTGATCTCTCCATTGGTTGAAGTAGCACAAGTAAGGTCAGTACCATTGTAAGAAGTCTTCACGGCACTGGAGATAGTAACCGCTGCAGGCGCAGTGATGGTCACCGAAGTTGCTGCTGCTGTGGTACAGTTATTAGCATCTTTCACCATGATCTGGTAAGTACCGGCAGGCAGGTTGCTGAACACATTGCTGGCCTGATAATTGGCACCGTTGTCTTTTGAATAGGTGTAAGTACCACTTCCACCGCTAGCCGTCACGGTGATCTCTCCATTGGTTGAAGTAGCACAAGTAAGGTCAGTACCATTGTAAGAAGTCTTCACGGCACTGGAGATAGTAACCGCTGCAG